>DASPPG010000032.1:0-29116 GCA_035625625.1 Solirubrobacteraceae bacterium | reverse complement strand
CCCCAGGGCACCTCGGCAGCTACCTACCCCATAGAAAAACCCAGTGTTTCCAGCTGGTTTATCAGCGCGCCCGGAGAGATTCGAACTCCCGACCTTCGGTTCCGTAGACCGACGCTCTATCCAGCTGAGCTACGGGCGCTTGCTGCTGCCAGCGAATGCACCATCGTAGCGTCCAACCGGCGATCGAAGCCCGAGGCCCGACGGCGCTAGGAGCGCGCCGCCCGAGTCGACGGGCCGACCGTCTCGGCGAGCCATTTGACCAGAGCGCGCCCGGCGCGAAGCTCGGAGCGCACCCGCTCGTCGCAGGCGGGCTCGTGCAGCCACGACTCGAGCGGGTGGCGGACGGAGACGGTCAGCTGCTTGCGGCGCAAGTGGTCGATCCGAGGGTGGTCGGGTGGGTAGCCGCGCGGGGGGCGCTTGAGGTCGGGTTCGGGTGGCGCCAGCCCGCCGTGGCGTGCGGTGGCGAGGCCGCGCTCGAAGCCACGTCCCCTGCGGTCGTCGTCGAGCGCGGTCCGGAAGCGCTCGAGTTGGTCGGGCGCCGGCCGCCACAGTCCGGCGGCCACGAGCAGGCCGTCGAGCGAGAGGTCGAAGTAGTAGCCGCCGGCGGCCCCGTAGCCGATCGCGACGCCGAGGTGCTCCTTGAGCGGTGGGCCGGGCCGGAAGCGGAGGTTGTTATAGGGGCGGAAGAAATGGGGGGCGCCGAGCTCGCCGAGCTTGTTGGCGAGCTCACGCGCGGGTGCCAGCAGGTGCTCGTCGTACCGACGGCGGTTGGCCTTGAACCACTCCCGCTCGTTGTTGTCCTCGAGCTCGCGGAGGAACTCGAGCGCCTCAGGCGGCCACACGAGCCTCGCGGTCGGAGTAGCGAGCGACCGTGAAGCCGACGAGCATGGGAACGTGGACTGCGAACACGACGAGTGACAGGGTGAGCACGACGAGCGGACCGCCACTGACGTGGTTGCGCAGGAACACATACAGAATCATCCCCGCGATCACCACGTAGGCCAGAAGCGACCACTTGCCTACCTCGAAGAACCGCGCCCAGTCGAAGTCCCTCACGCGCGAGAGCAGAAAGACGTTGACGGCGAGCACGACGACCGAGGCCGCGAGCAGCGCCACCGCGGGACCAAGGGGTACGTGGTCGGGCAGGTGGGACGAGAGGTAGATGCCGCCGGCAACGATCAGCCCCAGCGACAGCATGCCGAGCTGGGTGACCGGCGGGAGCTGGCGCTCGTTCATGACGACGCCAGCTTGGTCATGATCACGAGCGTGGCAACCTGCATCGCACCGAGGACCCCTGCGCAGTAGATGAAGCGCTTCATCAGCGTTTCGATCACGTGCGGGTTCGGGCGGGGCTTCTTCAACTCGACGAGCACCGCGATGTTGGCCGGCTCGAGCAGGCCCAACGCGAGCACCGCCATCACGCCCACCACGATGAAGCTCGCCACTACCCAGCCATGCTGGGGATAGCTCGTCAGGACGGTGCCCTCATGCACGCCGAGCTGCCAGCCGGCGGCTAGCGTCGCCGTCACCGCGACCGGCATGATCAGCAGCATCTTCGGCATCAACTTGGTCGTGAACTCGATCCGCGCCGGGATCGACATGCTGCCCATGATCGGGCCGAGCACCAGACCCAGGAACAGGTCGATGATGGTCCAGGACGCTCCGCCGGCCACGTGGAAGAACATCAGCGGCCACAGGTTGTTGGCGGCGATGGCCACGATGAGAGCGACGAGTACGACGGCAACGAGCACCAGCCCCCTTCGCGGCACGATCTGAAAGTCCGGGATGTGAATGGGTCCCGGTGGGGCCGCCACAGCCTGAGCCTCAGGCGGGGCGGCGGGGATCGCGATGTCGGTCATGCGTCGATGCTAATCGCGGGCTCGACCGATTGCTAGGAAAAAAGCCGAACGCCGCCGGTCTGTCCGACTGAGGAGCGGAGGGGGCGGGATTCGAACCCGCGGTCCGGGGTTGCCGGACTCTGGTTTTCAAGACCAGCGCATTCGACCGCTCTGCCACCCCTCCGGGGGACGCGGCCCACACGATGCTAACCGCCGGGTCCCCGCCGTTGCCGGGTGATCAGGCTCTAGACTGGCGCCACAGCGACCCACGGAGAGGTGGCCGAGTGGCTGAAGGCACTCGCCTGCTAAGCGAGTATGGGGTTAACACTCCATCGCGGGTTCGAATCCCGCCCTCTCCGCTTCCCGCTGAGAACCGGCTTAAGTACCTGGCACGCCGCAACCAATCTCGTTACGATGGGTTTCACCGGGTACGTGGCCCGCTGGTGCAGGCGGGCTAGATCGATTTGCTGAGCGCGGGCCGGCGCGTCGGCGCCGTCCGCATGCGTTCATTGAGCCGATTCCGACCTCGACTGAAGCCTGCTGCATTCGCCGTTATGGCCTCGCTTGCGTTTTTCTTGGCGCTTGCGTGGATCGGCGGTGGCGCCGCCTCGGCAGCCGCGGCTAGGCATCAAGCGAGATCCGGAACCGCCGGCGGCCGGACCAAGGTGGTCCGCTACCACGGCTTCAAGGTGGTCGTGCCCGAGAACTGGCCCGTGTACGACCTGGCCACCGACCCGACCGCCTGTGTTCGCTTCGACCACCACGCCGTCTACCTGGGCACGCCCAGCTCGCGCCAGCGCTGCCCGGCCCACGCGGTTGGTCGTACCGAGGCGATCCTGGTCTCGCCGCTGGCCGCGCACGGCGCGCGCGCACAGGAAAGCAGCGGTCCGGCGCTGCCGCCGGTCTCCGATCCCCAAGCCCAGCCGGCCGGGGGATCGTCGAGCGAGCTCGCGGTCCCATCCGCCGGGGTGATCGTCACCGCGACGTGGAGCAGCAAGCCCGGTCTGGTGGCGCGGGCGCTCGGCAAGTCCTCCGTTTCCGCGGCGGCGGCCGGCGCAGCCACAGCAGCTCGGCCCGAGGCTCGGCCCGCCGCCACCCACCGGACGGGGGACATCTACACCGGACCCGGCTTCGACGCGTGCTCGACCCCGAGCCTCTCGACCATGTCCGCCTGGGGCGCCTCCCCCTACCGGGCGATCGGCTTCTACATCGGTGGCGCTAACGAGGCGTGCGCGCAGCCGAACCTCAACTCGTCGTGGATCGACCAGGAATCCGCGGCGGGGTGGACGCTGCTTCCGATCTACGTCGGCCTGCAGGCGCCGAGCAACGGGTGTGGATGTGCCGCGATCAACGCCTCGCAGGCCTCGGCCGAGGGCACGGCCGCGGCCGACGACGCCATCGACCAGGCCGAGGCGCTCGGTCTCGGTCCCGGTAATCCGATCTACGACGACATGGAGGCCTACAGCCGCACCAGCAGCAATACGACCGCCGTGCTGGCCTTCCTGAGCGCGTGGACGACCGAGCTGCATGCCCATGGCTATGTCTCCGGCGTCTACAGCAGCTCGAATTCCGGCATCACCGACCTGGTGAACGAGGTCGGCACCGGCTATGTCGAGCCAGACCAGATCTGGATCGCCGATTGGAACGACGAGGAGACCACCAGCGATCCCTACGTGCCCAGCACTGATTGGCCGAACCACCAGCGCCTGCATCAGTACCGGGGAGGTCACAACGAGACCTACGACGGGGCGACGATCAACATCGACAGCGACTACGTCGACGCCGGTGGCGCCGCCGGGGACGCCCTCTTCCCAAACGGCACATTCGTACAGGTGAGCGGATCACCGGACTTCTACGAGATCGCCGGGGGCGCGCCGTTGTTCGTCAGCAACTGGAGCGACGTTGGAGGCGCCCAGACCTACACGGTGATCACCCAGCAGCAGTTCGACTCGCTCGACCCGGTCCCCGCTAACGGCACCTTCCTTACGACCGATACCGGCGCCGTGTACCGCGTGGCCGGCGGCGCGCCGATGTACATCGCCGACCCGACCGCGTTTGGAGCGATCACCCCGGTGCTGGTCGATCAGTGGGACATCGACAACGTCGGCAATCCGCTGTCCCGCCTGAACGCGGAGCCCGTGAACGGCACCTTCCTGAGCACCCTGACCGGGCTGAACTATCGCGTCGCCGGCGGGGCGCCCATCGCGGTCACGAACTGGAAGGTGTTCGGAGGCCCTCAGCCATCGGTGACGGTTGATCCGTGGGACCTGGCCAACGAATGGAACCCGCTGGCCCGCATCGTCTACCGGCCGGCCATCGGGACGACGGTCGAGGGCCTACCCTCCGGCGCCTACTGGCGCTTCGGACCGAAGAACCGCTACCTGGTCACGGTCACGCCCGGCGCCGTGCGCGTGGATGATCGCGGGCTGGTGCCGTTCTCCGCGATCCCGTGTCGCGTGCCGTACCTCATCCACAACACGTTGACTCAGGTCAAGGCGGCGCTGCTGCAGCAGGACTGTCATCTCGGAAAGGTCCACGATGACCCGCTGATCCGCAAGAGTCACACCTTGCGCGTGATCAGGCAGATCCCGACGGCACACGTGCGCAAGGGCGCCTACTACACCGTGGGCATCACGCTCGGCTGACGCGCGGTCGGCGCGGAGCCCCGCCCGGATGCGCGTCCGCTCCACTGGACCACGGTCGGACCCCACGCGAGCCCGCCGCCGAGCGCGGCCGGCAGCACGCGGTCGCGGAGGCGGGTCCGCCCCTCGGACTGCGCCACCGTCAGCGCGATCGGGAGCGTCGCCGTCGAGGCGTTGCCGAAGCGATCGACGTACTCCCCTCCGGTCCGCGCCGATCAGGCCCGCCACGAGGCGCCGGGCGTTAGAGGTGATCTCCTCGGCGGTCGACGTCGGGAGCGGCACCAGGTCGAGCTCCTGCGGTTCGATTCCGGCTCGTTCGAGCGCGCGCCGGCGGGCGTCCGCGGCGAGCCGGCTCAGACGTTCACCGGCCGACGCCCATGAACCGCTGCGCCGCCGCTAGCGGGTCTTCTTCGGGGCGGTCCCGAACACGTGATCCCAGAACGGCGCGCTCACGCCGTAGCCGCGCTCGTGGTTCTGGAAGTGGTGTCGCATGTGAAGCTCGCGCAGGCGCTTGCCGAGCGCGGTCTTGGGACGGTGATGGTGCACGTGGTAGTGGAGCATGTCGTAGCCCAGGTAGCCGGCGAGGAAGGCCGCACCGAACGGGAGGAATCCCGGGCTACCAATCACCAGGTAGAAGACGTACACGAACAGCGCAGCCAGCGGGACGCTGAGCGCCGGCGGCATGACGAGCCGCAGGGGGTCGTTCGGGTGGTCGTGGTGGACGCCGTGGATGATCCAGTGAAGGCGCGCGCCGATCCCCTTGTCGGGTTCGAAGTGGAAGACCACCCGGTGCAGCCAGTACTCGGTCAGCGTCCAGAACAGATAACCGGCGGGGATCCAGTAGACGGCGGACCAGCCGACGCCGTGGACGAAGCCCTCGATCAGCAGGACCGCGATGACGGGCACGAAGATGATCGGGGGGACGCTCCAGTGGACCCGCGAGAATTTCTCGAACAGGTTCGAGTCGAACATCCGCGGCGAGGCGCGGAGAATCTCGCTGCGGCTGAGGCCCTCGAGGTCGTCGGCACGGCGTGTGGCCATACCAACACGATACCTCGCAGCCGCTCCGTGGTAACACGCAGATCTTGCTCCGGGCGAGGGCCGGCGGTCCGGCCAAAGGCGGTATTCAGTCCACGGGCTCGCCGTCGGGCATCGCCAGCACGACGTGGTTGAGCGATACCGCCAGGAACGGCTGGCGCTGAGTCTCGCCGCCGTCAAACGGGACTATTTCGACGTCGGTCAGCGGCACGAACACACGTTCGGAGGAGTTGAGATAGTCGGTCAGCCGGCTGCGGTAGCCGTCGCGCGGCAGCCGCAGCACGCCGGAGATCCGGTACCGGTCGGTCTCAACCACGATCCGCTCGTCGCGGTGCTCCATGCGCCTCGAAGATAGCGTTCGTCCTCGCCGGCGGCTGCAATCCTTGGACACATGGCCGAGCGCCCGCAAGCCCGCTGGTGGTACGTCCGCCGCGCCCAGAACCTGAAGCCCGCGACCTACCGCTGCCCGCTGTGCGGCCGCCATCTGCCGGCGCTCACTGAGCACATGCTCATGTTCCCCGAGGGCGATCGCAGCCGGCGCCGGCACGCCCACACCGAATGCGTCCTGGCCGCCAGGCGGGCGGGCAAGCTTCCGTCCCGGGAGGAGTGGCTAAAGGCCCAGCCCCGCGAGCCAAGCGCGTGGCAGCGGCTGGTGGCGCGCGTCCGGCGGCGGGAACGGGTTTAACGAGCGGGGGTGCCGAGCCGTGCGGCATCCGCGGGACCCGTAAAACGCAGCAAAGTGCGCTCTGGCCACCCGTCTTGGCGACATGAGCATGGTGGACATGCTTATGTCGCCAGGGCGGTGGCGCGGCGGGAGTCTTGGCGACTTTTGCAGGGGGTGGCCGCGTGTCGGGCGATGCGGATCGTCGGGGGAAGACCCGGTGGGGCTCGGACGCCCAGCTTTCACCCAACGCGGAGCCGGGCCGCGGCCGCATCCGTGGCGACCGCGCGCCCTGGCGCCACGACGCCAAAAGCACGCCAAAGGGGGCCGTCAATCCCCTGCGCCCGACCACCGTCGCTAACCGCGGAGGAGAGAACGGCGCACGGGCGGGCGAAGGGGACGACGGCCCCCAAAGACGCTTAGGTTAGGCGTCGTGGTACAGCGCGAACTCCCACGGATGCGGCCGCATCCGGATCGCGTCCACCTCTTCCTCGCGCTTGTAGCGCACGTACGCCTCGATCAGCCCCGGCGTGAACACGTCACCCTCGAGCAGGAAGGCGTTGTCCGCCTCGAGCGCGTCGAGCGAGGCCTCGAGCGATGACGGGACGGTGGCGATGTTGGACAGCGTCTCCGCCGGCAGCTCGTACAGGTCCGCGTCGAGCGGGTCGCCCGGGTCGAGCTGGCGCTTGATCCCGTCGAGCCCCGCCAGCATCAAGGCGGAAAACGCCAGATACGGGTTGGCGGTCGGGTCGGGCGAGCGGAACTCGATCCGCTTGGACTTGGGCGTCTCGTGGTACATCGGCACCCGCACGCACGCGCTCCGGTTGCGCGCCGAATACACCAGGTTGACCGGTGCTTCAAAGCCCGGAACCAAGCGCCGATACGAGTTCGTCGTCGGGGCGCAGAAGGCCAGCAGCGCCGGCGCGTGCGTCAGCAGACCCGCGATGTAGTGCTTGGCCAGGTCGCTCAGGTGGGCGTAGCCGCCCTCGCCGAACATCAGCGGGTCGTCGTCCTTCCACAGCGACTGGTGCACGTGCATGCCCGACCCGTTCTCCTGGAAGATCGGCTTCGGCATGAAGGTCGCGGTCTTGCCGGCGGCGTAGGCCGTGTTCTTGACCACGTACTTGTAGATCATCATCTGGTCGGCCATCCGCAGGAGCGGCTGGAAGCGCATGTCGATCTCGCCCTGGCCGCCCGAGGACACCTCGTGGTGGTGGAACTCACACCGGATCCCGAGTGCCTCCATCGTCGCCACCATCTCCGAGCGCAGGTTGGCCAGTGAGTCAGCCGGCGGCACCGGGAAGTAGCCCTCCTTCTGGCGCAGCTTGTAGGCCAGGTTCGGCTTCGAGCTGGTCGGGGCCCCGGTGTTCCAGAAGCCCTCGGCCGAGTCGACCTCGTAGAACGCCCGGTGCTCGACCTGCTCGTAGGCGATGTGGTCGAACACGAAGAACTCGGCCTCGGGGCCGAAGTAGGCGACGTCGGCGATCCCGGTGGCGACCAGATGCTGCTCGGCCTTGTGGGCGACGAACCGCGGATCGCGCGCGTAGGGCTCGCCCAGCACCGGATCGGCGACCGAGCAGATCAGCGACAGCGTGCTGCGCGTGTAGTACGGATCGATGAACGCCGTCGCCGGGTCGGGGATCAGGAGCATGTCGGACTCGTGGATCTCCTGAAAGCCGCGGATCGAGGAGCCGTCGAAGCCCAGGCCGGATTCGAAGTCGTCGGCGTCGATGGCGCCGATCGGCAACGTCATGTGCTGCCAGGTCCCCGGCAGATCGACGAACTTCAAATCCACCATCTCGACTCCGCGTTCGGTGGCGAACTCGAGCACATCGGCGGGGCTGGTCGCGCCCGCCGCCATCGCCGTGTGTTCGCTCTCTGTGGTGGCCACGGTTTCCTCCTTCATTGAGTCTCGATAGGCGCGAGCCTATCCGGGTTGTGACAGTCGTTTTTCTGCCGCCAATATCTGGGCGGCCTTGAGTCCAAGGCTGAGCCGCTCGCGGCCGTCGGACTCGTACGGCGAGAGCCCCGAGACCTCCTGGACGCGGGACAGGCGATAGCCGACCGTGTGGCGGTGCAGGCGCATCGCCTCGGCAGTCTCGGTGGTCGAGCCGTGGTGGGCCAGAAACGTCGCGAGCGTGATCAGCAACTCGGTGTCGTGCTCGGCGTCGTAGGCCGCCAGCGGCGAAATCGTGCGCGTGCGCAGCAGCTCGACCTCGTCGGGGTCTCGGAGCAGCACGCCGATCAACAAGCGGTAGGTCTCCTCCTGGCCGGCGAACGCCGCCTCCGGCGCGCCGGCGAGCTCGGCCAGCAGCATCGCCTCGCGAAGCGCCTCGTGCAACAGCGCGGGCTGCCGGCGCGGGGATGAAATCCCGACTGCGACGCCGTCCGCCGACATCCGCTCGGCGAGCGCGGCGGCCCGGCGCTCGGCGGTCCGTTCATCGGTGAGCGTCACAAGGCCGACCATGCGCCCGGTCCCGACCTCGGCCAGAAGCGCCCCGTGCTCCTCGAGAACTTCGCCGGTCGCCTGCCCCCGGCCGCAGATCGCGATCGCGCCGGCGCTCAGGTCGACCCCCAGCCGATGCCCATCGGCGAGCAACGTCCGGACGTCGGCGGGTGACGAGACCACGAGCGCGCCGAGCAAGGCCCGCACCAAGTCGGCCTCGTCGCTGTCCGGTCCGCCGTGCATGAGGCGGGTGACCGCGGCGGCCGCGGCCGTCGCCTCGAGCCAGTCGGCCTGGCCCCCGCCGCCGCCGTTGGCCGGTACGCCGGCTGTGGTGGCCACGATCCCGACTACCTCGCGCCCGATCCGGATGGGCTCGATGTGAGCCACCGCCATCGGGACTCCTCCCACTCCGCCGGCCGCCAGCGCCACCGCGTGATCGATCAGCTCCCCGAGCACGTCGGCCGCGAGCGCGCCCGCCGGCCATACGACGGGCGCGCCCACGGAAGGCAGGATGATCGCCACGGGATACCCGAGCGCCTCGGACGCAGTGCGGGCAACGCGTTCGATCCCGTCGCCCGCGACTGCGCTAGAGACGATGGTCAGCGGGTTTGACTGGGCGCCCACCCGCCCACTGCCGTGCGGGTGGGCGGGCTCCCAATCATTCACCTCAGACGGACGTCGGCGTGGCGTGGCCGGCTCCAGTGGCGATGCCGGGTATGCCGCTTGGGTACCCGAGCGACGGAACGTCGGACGGGTAGACCTCGTGGCCGTGCTCGGCGACGTCGCCGATCTCCATGTTCTTCTCAGACATCCGCAGCGGGATGAACAGCCCGACCAGCTTGAGCAGGACGAACGTGCAGAACGCCGTCCAGCAGATCACGAACAACGCGGCCAGGAACTGCCACTTCAGGAGTGTCCAGTTGCCGTGGACCACGCCGGCGACACCGCCGGTCGCGATCAGTCCGTGCTTGCTGGTCTTGTAGCCGATCGCCATCTGCGGGTCGGCGAAGATCCCGACCAGCAGCCCGCCGGCCAGACCGGCGAACCCGTGCGTGTAGACCACGCCGAGCGTGTCATCGACGTTGCGGAACGGCCGCACTCGGCTCAGGTAGTTGAGCGCGAAGTAGACGATCGTCGAGGCGATGACGCCCAAGGCGATTGCCCCCCAGCCGTTCACGTACCCGGCCGCCGGTGTGATCGCGACCAGGCCGACGATCATGCCGTTGACCGTGCCGATCAGCGACGGCTTGCGTCCGGTGAGGTAATCCCACGCGATCCAGACAAGCAGCGCGACCGCGGTGCACAGGTTGGTGTTGAGCACCGCCGCCGCCGTCGACATGTTCGAGGCGTACGGATCTCCGCCGTTGAACCCGTTCCAGCCGAGCCACAGGAGGCCGGCTCCGACCGCGACCATCGCGACGTTGTTCGGCGCGTCGATCTCGCGGTCGCGTTGCAATCGTGGTCCGATCACCGCCGCCGCGACGAACCCGGCCACGCCGGCGGAGAGATGGATCACGTAGCCGCCCGAGAAGTCGACCGCGCCCTTCTGGGCGAAGAAGCCGCCGCCCCAGAGCAGGAACGCGTCGACCGCGTACACGCACGTGATCCACAGGACGCAGAACGGGAGCCACGCCTTGAAGTTCACGCGCCCGAGCACCGACCCGAGGGCCAGGATCGGGGTGATCGCGGCGAACACGAACTGGAAGTAGACGAGCGCCGACTTCGGGAACGACTGCGTTCCGATCAACGGAATGCTCGACTGGTGCTGTAGCTCCGTGTGCGACAGAACCGGCCCGGGCTTACCGATGAAGTTCCCGAAAAAGCCGCTGTCCGACAGGCCGTGGAACGGGGAGCCAAACCCCATCTTGAAGGCCCACAGGACCCACACGACGAGCACGACCGAGAACGTGGCGAACGTCAGCATCATGCTGTTGATCGACCAGCGCTTCTGCATCACGCCGCCGTAGAGCACTGCCAGGCCAGGCACGCTCATCAGGCCGACGAGCGTCGCGGCAGTGACCTGCCACGCCGTGTCGCCCGAGTTGAGCCAGCTTGGTGCTTCGAGTGGCAACTGGATCTCCTTGTGCTTGGGTACGCCGCGCGGCAGGGCCTGGCGACGCCAATTTGCATGAGCGAGTCTGGTCTCGAGCCCACGGAGCGGCCATGTCCTCACGTCCAGCAAATGGAGGGGGTGTCTGGACATTGGGATAAGCCGATCCCGCAATTACGTCAATTTCCGGCGATTTTGCGACGCGGAATCGTGTTGTTGGGCCGCCTTCGGCGGCGTCCATGGGACCAGTGGAGGCTCGTCCTGACCCTGCGCGCTACTGCTCGGAGCCGACCGGCAGCCCGGCCTTGCGGCACTCGGTCGCGATCGCGCCGGCCGCCTGCCGGGTGAACGCCCCCGGGGCGTAGACCGACTGGCACGTGTCCCGCGCTTGAGCGCCGCACTGGTGAACCTGCTGGGCGCCGGTGTCGGCCGGGATCGTGGCGTAGATGCAGCCGCGGCTCGAGCTGGGGCCGCCGCTGGCCAGCGAGATCACGAGCACGAGCGCGAGCGCGACGACCGCGCCCAGGACCCCGCCCAGGATCCACCTCTCGCGCCCGGAGAGGCGCCGGTGGGCGGCGACGGCGTCTGCGTGGCCTGGCGGCAGGATCAGCACGTGGCGAGTGTAAGCCGGTTGCTGTGCCAGGATCGAAGAACTTGATTTTCCAGCTGATCCACCTGCACCTCCACCTCATTCACCACGGCGTCCCGGCCCCGTCGATCGATTACGCCGCGCTGGCGATCGCGGCGTTCGCCAGCTGGGCCGGAGTTCCCGGACCGGGCGAGCCGTTGCTGATCGCCGCCGCGATCGTCGCCTCCAAGCACAAGCTCGACATCAAGCCGGTTCTGGCCTGGGCGTTCGTCGGGGCCAGCCTGGGCGGGATCGCGGGCTGGCTGGCCGGGCTGTTAGGCGGGCGCGCCGTGATGACCGCTCCGGGTCCGCTGCTCAAGCTGCGTCTGAGGGCGGTCGAGCGCGGCGAAGAGGTGTTCCAGCGCTGGACCGTGACCGCGATCATCCTCACGCCGGCGTGGGTCGCGGGCATCCACCGGGTCAACACCGTCATATACCTGGTTGTCAATGAGATGACCGCGGTCATCTGGGCGGTCGGGATCGGGCTGGGCGCCTACTACGCGGGCCCGCCGGTGCTCGACATCGTGTCCGACATCGGCTGGGTCAGCGTCGTCGGCCTCGTCCTTCTGGTCGCCGCCGGCGTCGGCCTCGAGGTGGCCCGCCGGCGGCGCCGCGGCAGCCGCAAGCCTGCTTAGCTGCTCACAGGCTGGTGCCCGCCCACGAGATCACCTTGGGCGGTTGCGACGGGCGTACCGACGTCGAGGTCGATCGAGCTGTGGGCGATCAGCGGAATCGCGCGGGGGTTCTGCTTCCAGGGCTTGCCGTTGAAGAACGCGGTGACCTTGCCTTTGGCCGGGCCCACCTGATCCGGCCCGAGCGGCTGGCGCCACTCGTCGAAGAAGTTGCCCAGGCTGTAGATCCGCACGGTCGGCGACTCGATGTGGATCACGCCGTCGCTGGCGTGGGTGTGGAGCCAGTAGTAACAGGTGCGGGCTCCATAGAACTTCCCGTACGGGGTCTGCTCGTAGACCGGGCCGATCAGCCCGATCGCCGCCGGCAGCGTCCGCGGCTGGCCGTTCGCGTACACCTGGAGGTGGGAGTGGATGTGGTAGGCGAGCTGCTCGATCGGCGCGCACTTGATCCCGTCGACCGGCGTGCCCGGCGTCGTGGTCGAGGCGGGCGCGAGCTCCGGACCCTGCTCGAGCGGGATGCCCTCGGGTCCGGGTGACTGGCCGCCGGCCGACGGAGTCGAGGCCGTCATGCTCTGCGTCGAGGCCGGCGTGGAGCTGCTCGACGCGCTCGGCGATGCGCTCGCACTCGAACTGCCGCTCGAGCTGCCGCACGCGGTCAGCGGGAAGGCGACGAGCAGCAGGATCAGCGTGCAGACGCGGCGTGGTCCCATCTCGGCGGACAACGGTACCGGCGCATGGCGGTGGTAAGTTGCTCGCCCATGAGCGAATCCGCGCCCGCCGCCGACCTACCGATGACCACCGCCCTCGAGGTCCCGGGCATGCGCATCACGGGGAACCTCGGCGTCTGCTACGGCCTCGTGGTCAGGAGCATGGGAGCGATCGGCGGCATGACCGCGTCGTTCCGCGCCCTTCGCCGGGGTGAGATCCCCGAGTACACGCAGCTGCTTGAGGACTCGCGCCGCCACGCGATCGACCGGATGAGCGACAACGCCCGCCTGCTCGGCGCCGACGCGATCATCGGGGTGCGCTTCGACTCCTCGGAGATCGGCAACCAGTTCACCGAGATCGTGGCCTACGGAACGGCCGTCAAGGCCGACCGGATGTAGTGCCGCGAGCTGAACGTTGACGGGAGGGGCACCGGTTGCTCCTCAGCGACGCGGATCGCGAGCTCTTCTACGAGACGCTCAAGCGCCACGCCGCCGAAGGCCGGCTCGACGTCGCCGAGCTCGAGCGGCGGGTGGGGATCGTGGCCGAGGCCCCGACTCGCGAGGCCGCGGCGGAGGCGCTGGCCGGCCTTCCGCCGCTGGATCCCGTCCCGGCGCGGGAGCGCCGCCCGGGCTGGGGCCGCGGCCACGGCGAGGCCGACAAGCCGGGAGCGGACTGGCAGCCGACGGGCGAGCGGTTTCGCGACCCGCGCACGCGCAAGGTGATGCGCGTGTGGGTGGATCCGGCCGGCGAGCGCCACTACGTGGCCGAGTGAGGACAGCCGATGCGCCACCTGGACAAGCCGTCGGCGTGCGGGTTGGCCCGTCGGGCGTAGCGGCCCCTGCCGAGACCCGATAAACCTCGCAGGTCATGAGCACCCCGGGCGACGGATTACTCGAGCACTATCAGGTCCCGACGGGCTGCCGGGACGAGCTCGTCGGCGCCGACGGCGCGCCGCTCCCGCACGCCGCGCAGCTGCTCACGACCCTGGCGCGCCTGGGGCCCGAGCGCCTGCGCGCCGCCGGCCGGCGCCGGGACACGATCTTCATGCAGCAGGGGATCACCTTCGAGGTGCCGGCGGGCGACGGCGAGCGCCGCGACCGGGCGTGGCCGCTCGACCTCATCCCCCGCGTCCTCACCGCGGCCGAATGGACGGCGATCAAGCGCGGGCTGGCCCAGCGGATCCGGGCGCTGAACGCGTTCGTCGACGACGTCTACCACGCGCACGAGATCGTCCGGGCCGGGATCGTGCCCTGGTCGCTGGTCGTCAGCCGTCCCCAGTTCGCGCGCCCGGTGCACGGTGTGCGGCCTCCGGGCGGCGTCTACTGTCACGTCTCCGGCTGTGACCTGGTTCGCGGCGGCGACGGACGCTGGCGGGTGCTCGAGGACAACGTGCGGACGCCCAGTGGAATCTCCTACGTGATCGAGAACCGGCTGGCGATGACGCGACTGATGCCGGAGCTGTTCGAGGGCCAGCGGATCCGCGCCGTCGACAACTATCCGTCGCTGCTGTTGGACGCGCTGCGCTCGGTGGCGCCCGGCGTCGACGCCGGCGAGGCGACC
The DNA here is from genome assembly GCA_035625625.1 of Solirubrobacteraceae bacterium. Lineage (GTDB taxonomy): Bacteria > Actinomycetota > Thermoleophilia > Solirubrobacterales > Solirubrobacteraceae > Palsa-465. The sequence continues at coordinate 14,913 of DASPPG010000032.1, read as the reverse complement.
GTCGTGCTGTGGACGCCCGGCCCGATGAACTCCGCCTACTTCGAGCACGCGTTCCTGGCGCGGCAGATGGGGATCGAGCTCGTCGAGGCCGGCGACCTCGTCGTGCGCGACGCGGTCTGCTACATGCGCACGACGAGCGGCCTGCAGCGCGTGCACACGATCTACCGCCGGCTCGACGACGACTTCATCGATCCGCTCGAGTTCCGTCCCGACTCGCTGCTGGGCGTCCCCGGGCTGGTGCGCGCCTACCGCGCGGGCACGGTGGCGATCGCCAACGCGATCGGGACCGGGGTCGCCGACGACAAGGCGGTCTACCACTACGTCCCCGAGATGATCCGCTTCTACCTGAGCGAGGAACCGATCCTCGACAACGTCCCCACCTACCTGCTCACCGACGAGCGCGTGCGCAGGCAGGTGCTCGACCGACTCCACGAGCTCGTGATCAAGCCGACCTCCGAGTCGGGCGGGAAGGGCGTGTTCATCGGCCCCCAGGCGGGGACCGAGCAGCGCGAGCGCCAGGCCCGGCTGATCGAGGCACAGCCCGAGCGGTTCATCGCGCAGGAGCTCGTCCACCTGTCAACCGTTCCCACCGAGGGCGGCGACGGCAGGCTCGCGCCGCGCCACGTCGATCTGCGGCCGTTCGCGGTGTTCGGGGAGGAGATCCGGATCGTTCCCGGCGGCCTCACGCGTGTCGCGCTCGACGAGGGGTCGATGATCGTGAACTCCTCCCAGGGCGGCGGCTCCAAGGACACCTGGGTGCTCGACGACGGGGCTTCGATCGACCACGCGCCGGGGACGCTCCCGGCGCAGCGCCCGCCGCGCCTGCCCGACGTCCGCTACGGAGGCTGGCACGGGCAGTCGCAGCAGCAACAACAGCAGCTAAGGCGCCGCCGTCAGGCGCCGCCGCTGATCTGATGCTGGCCCGGATCGCGCACGAGCTGTTCTGGCTGGGGCGCGACCTCACCCGGGCCGAGCACACCGCACGCACGCTCGACGGCGCCTTTCACGCCGACGTCGCCGGCGCGCCCGACGAACGCAGCATCTCGCTCACCTGGGACGCGGTGCTCACGATCATCGGCGGCAAGCCGCCAATGCCCGGCGAGGACGTCCTCGAGGCCGCGAGCGCCGAGCGCCGGCCGCTCGGGCGCGGCGAGACGGCGCGGCTCCTCACCCTCGACGTCCAGAGCCAGGCCTCGATCGTCTCCTGCGTCACCCGCGCCCGCGAGCGGGGCCGCACGCTGCGCGACGTGATCTCGACCGAGATGTGGGAGGCGCTGAACTCGTTCTACCTGTCGCTGCGCCGCTACGACCTTGCCGCGGCGCTGCAGACGGGGCCGTACTCGGTCTACCAGGAGGTCAAGGAGCGCTGCGCGCTGTTCTGGGGCCTCGTCGACCGGACCATGCTCCACGACGAAGGGCGGGCGTTCCTCGAGGCCGGCGGGCGGATCGAGCAGGCCGACATGGTCCTGCGGATGCTGCTAGTCACCGTCCCCGCGGAATCAGCCCGCGGCGGACACGAGAGCGAGGCGATCGCACTGCTGCAGGCGGTCGGGGGAGCGCAGGCCTACCGGCGCGCGGTGCGCGATGCCCCCACGGTCGTCCCGGTGGTCCGCTTCCTGCTCTACGACAGCTCGTACCCGGGTTCGGTCGCCTCGTCCGTTGCGGCGCTCCGGGACGCGCTGCTGGAGGCCGACGCGCATCCGCGCTCCTCGCCGCCCGTGCTGCGCCTCGAGCGGCTGATCGCCGAGCTCGAGCTCCAGCGCCGGACGCCCCAGGGCAGGCTCGGTTTAGGCGGGATTCTCGAGCGGGTACAGGGGGAGCTCGAGCTGATCGACCGCGACATCGGGGACCGCTACTTCGCGATCGCCGCGCTGGCGGCGGTACATCTGTAGGTGGCGCCATGATTGAGAGCCGCTCCCCATGAACTTCGCGATCCGGTACCTGACGAGCTACCAGTACGACGGCGACGTCGTCGACAACCTGAACGCGCTGCGCGTCAAGCCGGCGACCACCGCCCGCCAGCGCTGCGACGAGTTCAGCGTCCGGCTCGCCCCGGAGGTCCGGCTGCACCGCCACACCGACTACTTCGGGACCGACGTGGTCGAGTTCGAGGTCTCGCGCCCGCACCGCCAGCTCACGATCGACGTGCGCGCGCGGGTGAGCACCCGGCCCGCGGCCGCGGCCCCGCACGCCACCTGGGAGGCGCTCGACGAGCCCGCCTACCGCGAGGCCGGCGGCGAGTTCCTCCTACAGACCGACGATGCTCCCCAGCACCCGGCGCTGGGCGAGCTGCTCGCGACCACCCGCGCGGCCGACTCGCCGCTCGGGATGCTGATACTCATCTCCGAGCTGATCCCCGACCGGTTCGAGTACCGCCAGGGCGCCACCTACGTCGACTCGACCGTCCGCGATCTGCTGGACGGCGGCGCCGGCGTCTGCCAGGACTTCGTCCACCTCGGCGTGTGCCTGCTTCGCCACCACGGGATCGCCGCGCGATACGTCTCGGGATACCTGTTCGCGCTGGGAAGCTCGGGCGGGCAGGAGTCGATCGAGGTCGACACCCACGCGTGGCTTGAGGCGCTACTGCCCGTGCCCGGGCAGGGCGAGCCCGTGTGGGTCGGCGCCGACCCCACCAACCGCGGGCTCGCCGGCGAGAATCACGTCAAGATCGGCCACGGGCGCCACTACGCCGACGTGCCGCCGATCAAGGGCGTCTACCGCGGGAGCGCCACCGCCGCGCTCGAGGCGAGCGTCACGATGACCCGCCTCGACGGGGTCGACCCCGCCTCGATCGTCCGCGCCTAGCGGGTCGACCTCTTGACCGCGCTGCGGGCGTTGCCGACCGCGTTCTTGGCCTTGCCCTTGACTCGCTGCGTCCTGTCGCCCATCGGTCCTCCCTGGTTCGGGGTCTTTACCGATGGCTACCCGCGGTCGCGCGCCGCGACGCACGCGAGTGCTTGAGGACGTCGGCCAGCACGCGCGGCCAGTGCTCGCGGAGCGCCTCGTGGCCCATGAACAGGCCGAGGTGCCCGCCGCTGGAGACGTGGCGGGTGATGAGCTCGGCCGGGGTCGAGGCGTAGCCGGCGAGCGCGAACACCTGGTCGGGTGGGGTGATGTGGTCGGTGGCGCCGGCCATCAGGTTGAGCGGCATGTCGATCCGCGCCAGGTCGACCTTCTCGCCGCCGACCTCGAGCGCGCCGGTGATCAGCGCGTTGTCGCGGAACAGGTGGCGAACGACCCACAGGTAGAAGCCGCCGGGGACGTCCTGGGTGTGCTTGAACCAGTCCTCGAACTCGCGGTAGCGGGCCACGTGGGCGTCGTCGTCGAGGTGCAGCAGCAGGTCGATCTGGCGCGAGATCTCGGCGGCGGGCTGGATCATGATGAACCCCGACAGCATGTGGCGGCCCTTGAGCACGCCGCCGTCGATGGCCACGAGCGCCTCGTAGAAGTGCAGGTCGCCGTTCGGCGCCACCCGCCGAACGATCTCGTGGATGACCGGCTCGCCGGCGTGGAAGTCGATCGGCGCGCCGGCGATCGTCAGCGTGTTCACGCGTTCGGGACGAAGCGCCGCGTACATCGTCGCCAACCAGCCACCCTGGCAGTCACCGATCAGGTTGACGCGCCCGCCGCAGTGCTCGATGGCACGGTCGACCAGCTCGACGTAGTCCTCGATCGAGGCGTCCTTGGTCTCGCGGGTGGCGCCGACCCAATCGAGGGAGAAGGCCCGCTCGAGCCCGGCCTCGATGATCGTCCCCATCTGGCTCTGCTCGGCCGAGTAGTCGACGATGCACGAGTCGTGACCGGCCTGAGGCGGGAGCACGAGCGTGGGCGTGATGCGGCGCTTCGAGGTGGAGAAATCACGCAGGCGGGCGAGCGGCGCCTCGAACACGATCTCATTCGGCGTGGTCCAGCCAGGCGCCCGCCGGTTGGTCGCGGTGACCACCCAGCGAGGCAGGTTGAGCGCTCCGGGACCCCGCTGGAGCGCGGTCGTCCAGATCCGGCCAATGCCCTCGAACGCGCTGGAGTAGCCCTCGAGCCAGCTGTCGAAGAGGCCCGAGCCAAGGCCGGGAGCCGGGACCGGGGGGGATTGCGGGAAAGCGCTCATGTTCTTCTCCTTGCGAATAAACCTCAAAGCACCTCAAAAAACGACGAAGCACCGGCGGTATTCCCACCGGTGCTTCTACCAGTCACCGATGCCGGCGAACCCTACTTGAGGAGGCTGCGCGCGGTCGTCGTGTACGAGCCGGCGAGCTCACGAGTGATGTCGACCTGCGCCTCGATCAGGCTCTTGAGCCACTCCTGCTGGGTCAGCCCGGCGAGCTTCAGCTGGAGGTCCGTGGCGCGGTCCACGGTCTTCTCGTAGGTGTCGAGATACAGGTTGCTGGCCTTGCGGGTGGCCGCCAGGACCTGCTCGCTGCTCTCGCGGACCTGCTCGAAAGCGGTGTCGAACGAGGGAATCCCGGTCTTGGTGTGAGTGGTGGTTGCCATGATTTTGTCTCCAGGAGTTGAGATGTCGGAGTCGTGGTGTGCTTGCAGATTAGCAGATATCAAGCAAGCGTGCAAGCGCAATCTGGATCGGTGCGTTTGCAGCGCTTGCAGTCTAGCAGCAAATAGCAAGCGCTGGTAGGCTGCCCCGGCCGCGCCCCGCGGCTGGGTTCCCAATCAAAAGGAGGCCAAGTGTCCGATCACGTGTACTCAGTCAGCGAGATCGTCGGATCCGCTCCCGGCACGATCGACGATGCCATCCGGAACGCCCTCCAGCGCGCCGGCAAGACCCTCCGCCACCTCGACTGGTTCGAGGTGACCGAGATCCGCGGCCAGCTGCACGAGGACGGCTCGGTCGCCTACTTCCAGGTGATGCTCAAGGTCGGGTTCCGGCTCGAAAGCTGAGCGCCACCTGGCGTGTGGCCGGCGCGAGCTGCACGACGGCCTGGCTCTCCCTCGATCCGTCTTTCCCTCGGCCGGCTGCGCTGTAGATAGAACGTTCTATTTGTAGTAGGGTGCTGCTCTCGATGCCCAGCGCCACCGACACCGCCGAGAACCCCGTCTCGACCCGCGAGCGCATCGTCTACGCGAGCGCGGAGCTGTTCCGCCGGCAGGGCTACGCCGGCACCGGCCTCAAGCAGATCGCGACCGAGGCCGAGGCGACCCTCGGGTCCGTCTATCACTTCTTCCCGGGCGGCAAGCAGCAGCTGACCGATGAGGTGCTCCGAGCCGGGGGGCGCTTCTTTCTCGCGTTGTACGAGTCGATCGCCGCGGCCGCGCCCGACCTGGGGAGCGCCGTGCGCGACTTCTTCGCCGGCGCGGCCCAGACGCTCGAGGCCACGGATTACGCGGACGCGTGCCCGATCGCCACCGTCGCCGGCGACGTCGCGAGCACGAATCCGGTGCTGCGCGAGGCAACGGCGGACGTGTTCGAGTCCTGGCTCGCCGCCGTAGCCGAGGATGCCGTCGAGGCGGGAATCGCCGCCGAGCGCGCGCGAGGCCTCGCCCTGAGCATGCTCGCGCTGCTCGAGGGGGCGTTCCTGCTGAGCCGCTCGCTGCGGAGCGTGGAGCCGATGGCAGCGTGCGCGGCGTCGGCGGTGGCCCTGGTCGAGAAGGCGCCACTCGAGGAGGCCATCCAGGAGGACACGAGATGATCGACAAGCGCAGCATGCTCATCGGCGCCGGCGCGGCGATCGCCGGCCGCGCGCTCCTTCCGCACGTCGTACTGCTCAAGCTGCGCCGGGACGTCCGGAAGCTCAACGACGGCGACTACGGTTCGCTGCTCTCCGGCTACGCCGACGACGCGGTCCTCCGCTTCAACGAGGGCCCGCACCGGTGGTCGGGCGAGCACCGCGGCAAGGCCGCGATCGAGCGGTTCCTGCAGAACTTCACGAAGGCGGGGGTGCGGGGCGAGATCAGCAAGATCTGGCTCGCCGGACCGCCCTGGGCAATGACGATGGCGGTGCGGTTCGATGATCGCGCCACCGGTCCCGACGGCGAGGAGCTGTACGCGAACCACGTCGCGATGACGGTGCGCACGCGCTGGGGGAGGATCGTCGAGCACGACGACTTCTACGTCGACACCGCGCGCATCGTCGCCTTCGAGGAGACGCTCCGGGCGCTTGGGGTCGAGCCGGCTATGACCCGATGACGGCCTGCGCCTGCGTGGTCTGAACCACGAGCCGGCCGGCGTCGTCGCGCAGGTCGGTCTGTATGACGATCACCGATCGGCCGACGCGCAGGGGCCGGGCCGACGCGGTGACGTGTCCGTCGCGGACGCCGCGCATGAAATTGGTCGACGAGGAGATCGTGGCGGTGGTGGCGCCGGCGGGCAGGTTCAGGTAAGCGCACACGCCGCCGAGGTTGTCGGCGAGCGACATCAGCGCGCCGCCGTGGAGCGCGCCGCCGGTGGTGCACAGCTCGGCGCGCCAGGCCAGGCGGCCGACGACCTCATCCGCGCTCGCCGACACGAGCTCCATCCCGAGCGTGGCGGCGAACGGGATCATCGCCGTCAGGTGGGCGAGCGGCGGTAGTTCAGAACCCTCGTCCGCCGGTTGCACGCGCTTAGCCTATTGAGACTCTCGCCCGCTCGATTTGTGAACGCCGCGGTTGTCTGGTCCGATCCGGAGTGCTACACCTAGACCGACGGTTGAACGGCACAGAGGGGCCCTGAGCCGAGGAGGTATCGATGGCAATTCCGAGGGTGCAGCGGCTGGAGCGCATGGCGCGCGTCCAGCTTGGACGCCTTTACGAGGAAACACGGCGGGTCGGAGCCAGTACGGTCGCGACGGATCGTCGCGCGGTCGACCGCGTCCACGAATTGATGTCGCTCACGCGGAACGCTCAGCGCCCGCGCCGGCGGCGGGAGACGCCCGGCTGATCTCCTTGGAGCGCTGCCACAGCGCCTTGTCGAGGGTGCGGAGGCTGACCCCCGCTTGGTGCGCCAGCGTGCGGCAGGCTTCCAGGTAGGCCAGCCAGAAGCTCACCGGGTAGGTCGAACGCGGCTTGACGCCGAGCGACTCGAGCGCGCGCACGTCGAGGATCGGATAGTCCTCGGGAAAGGCGACGAACAGGAGGGTCGAGGCGGTCGGCACGCCGACACCCTGCAACTCGAGCAGCGCGCCGATCCGCATCGCCTCGTCATCCGCGCGGAGCGCGCGGCCGGTGGCGTCGACGACCGCCGCCTCGGGGTTGGCCGCGACCTTCGGGCGGCTGCGGGGCGTCTTCCACGCGCAAACTTCGATGAACTCGGCCCGGGTGTAGTGACCGCGGCGGCGCACGGACGTGCCGACGGTCACGAGCCGCCTGTCGTCCGAGCCCGGGAAGCGCCCGGCGAACGCCTCGATCTCCCGTGCCGGGAACTGCAGCTCGAAGGTCGGCACGCCGGGAATCATCGCCTGGTAAAACGCGTCACGCGGTGAGCAACGACACCAAGACGCCGGCCGACCAGGTTGGGGAGATTGCGAAGCTCGTCGAGGACGCGCAGAACAAGCTCGATCAGGTCACGCGCGCCCTGCGAAGCCTCGAGCAGCGGCTGAGCGAAGACGAGCCGGGCCGAGGACGAGCCGGACCCGGCCGGCCGACCGGTTGACCGATGCGAACGACCCGGGGTGGGAGGCGTGCCCCGGGCCGCGCGCGACCCTGCGGTGGGTCGGCTGGGGGCGTCGCTATTCGCGGTAGTGCGCGCGGCGTTAGTCGTCGGCTCGCGGTGGCTCTCCGGGATCCTCACCCCGGCCGGCGCCGTGCTCGAAGTAGGCCGCGACCCAATCGGGATCGACGGGGCGCACCAGCGACTCCGCGAGCTGCTCGTCGAGGTCGGGGAAGCCCGAGCGGCGGAGCTCGTTCAGCGCCGCGTCGAGGTCGTAGCTAGTCACGCGGGGCACGGCGGTTCCGTCCTCGACGAGCATCCAGAACGCGCCCGCGCGACCCTCGTAGGGCATTCCCACGCTCCCCGCGTTCGCGTACGTGCGCCCGCCGGGGAGCTCGCGAACCATCTGCTGGTGCGTGTGGCCGCCGACCACGAGCCGCTCCGAGGTGCCGGTGAGCGCCTCGGCGAGCGCGTCCGTGGGCGTGGCGCGGGTCAGGATCTCGTCGTCGCGGCGCGGCGACCCATGGCAGAAGCGGACGCCGTCGAGGGCGAGGCTGATCGGCCACGCCCCGAGCTCGGCGCGCCACCGCTCGTCGAGGGCGCGGGCGCTCCAGGCCGCGGCCCGCCCCGGCGGGTCGTCGGATACGGGCGCTCCGTCGTACACGGCCAGCGTCTCGCGCTCGCAATTGCCCGCAATCCAGTGCAACGGCTCAGGCCGGTCCACCAGCTGCTCGAGCGCCTCGCGCACCAGCGGACCGCCGAGGACGTCTCCCCCCACCACGATCGCGTCGACGGGCTCGCGATCGAGCTCGCTCAGCACCGCGCGCAGGGCGGGTGAGTTGCCGTGGATGTCGGCGAGGACGGCGATCCGCACCGCCCGTCACCCTACCGGCGTCAGAACTCCTGTTGGGGGGCGCGTGATGGCTCGCCCACGCCACCCAGAGGAACGGCATCGCGCCGCGCATCCTGCAGCCCAGCCAGGGCATGACCCGAATCCGAACTCGTCCCCGCCGATCGCCTGGCGCTGGCGTGGTGGAGGCCCCCGAACGTGGGTACTGGGTTACGACCATGCAAGACCACCGACATCCGTCCCCGAAAAGCGCCGCGCGCGAACTGGTCGAAGCGGGTGGCGGCCGCATGCCCCAGGAGCCGGGGGGCTGGGTGCGCACGGCGCTGGCCAACGCGATGGTCGGCATGAAGAAGCAGTTCTACGGCCGCGGCCCGACGGCGGCCAAGGCGTGGATCCTCGACGACTACGTGTTCGTGGCCATGGAAGGCGGACTGACGCGCAACGAGGAGACGCTGCTGGCCGACGCCGTGACTGCTCACTCAAGGCGCCGGGAGCTTATCCAGCCACGGACCCGCCGAACGGCGCCCGGAAAACGTGCGCCGAGGCTATTCCCACGCGCTGGAGATACCTCCCCCGGCAGCCGATAGGACCACGTGGTCTCGTCGCTGCACGACATACGCTCGAACCGGCGGGTCATGGCCTATACGGCCGCGGCGATCTACGGCATCGCCGGGCTCGACGGCGTGCTCGAGGGGTTCCTCCCGGGCGATCCCCCGTTCTCGCTGCTGCCGGTCGTGGTCGTGTTGGTGCTCTTCTTCGTGCTGATCGCGGTCGGCCCCCAGCTGCCCCGATGGGCGCTGGCGCTGCTCGGGCCGCTAGGCGTGGTCCTCATCGCCTACGCCCTGTCGACGAGCCCCGGCCCCGGAGACGGCGCCGTCCTGTACGCCCTGCCCGTGTTCTGGACCACGTTCTTCTTCGGCCGGCGAGGCGCGGCGGTGATCCTCGTGTGCGTCGCGGTCGGGCACGCGATCACGCTGTTAGCGCTGCCGGCCGCCGACTCCTATCCCGGCCGCTGGCTCGACGTGATGGTGTCGGCCACCGGCGTCGCGCTCGTCGTGCTCGTGCTCGAGCGTCGCAACGAGCTGCTGCTGGCCCGGCTGGCCGACGAGGCGCGGACCGACCCGCTCACCGGCCTGCTGAACCGCCGTGGCTTCGACGAGCACGCCGCGCGAGAGCTTGCCCACGCCGCCCGCGAGGGGCGGTCGATCGCTCTCGCCACCTTCGACATCGACTACTTCAAGACGATCAACGATCGCTGGGGGCACGTGGTCGGGGACCGCGTGCTCGTGCGCATGGCCCGAGTGCTGGAGGACGAGGCGCGGCGGACCGATGTTGCCGCGCGACTCGGGGGGGAGGAGTTCGCCGTGCTCATGCCCGGCAGCGACGCGGCCGGCGCCGAAGCATTTACCGAGCGCGTTCGCCGCGCGCTCGCCGCCGAGTGTCCCGACCTGCCGGTGGCGCGCGTGAGCGCCGGCATCACGGCGACCGTCGCGCCGCTCGACGTTCAGACCATGCTCGAACGCGTCGACGACGCCCTGTATGCCGCCAAGCGCGGAGGCCGCAACCGGACGGTCGCCTACGATGGACCCGAACTGTCGCTTGCCGCCTGAGCGCGGCGACCGTGGCTGACCGCTACGAAGCGTTCCAGATCGCTTCGTAGATCGCGAGCGAGTCAGTCTCGTCCTCCGCCTCCGTTCGAAGGCGCAATCGGGCCTGGCGCGCGTACCAGTGGGCGGCGCACCATCCTTCCAACGAGGCTTCAGGCAGTTGTGAGCGGCGCACGGTTGACCCGATGTACCTCCCGCCATCGTGGCTTTGATTTGGCCTCAACGGGCGGTAGCTAAACCTGGAGCGTTCGATAGCAACAGGTGCTCGGCGTGGACGGACGGTCGGAGGCACCCGCGTCAGCGCGACTCGAGCAGCCGCAGCCAGATCTCGCTGACCGTCGGGTAGGACGGGACCGCGTGCCAGAGCGTCTCGAGCGGCACCTTGCCAACGACCGCGACCGTGGCGGCGTGGAGCAGCTCGGCCACCTCCGGACCGACGAAGGTGGCGCCGACGAGTGTGTCGGTGACGCGGTCGACGACGAGCTTGGCGCGGCCCTCATAGTCGTCGCGGAGAAGGTGCGCGCCGCCGATGCTCGCGAGGTCGTACTCGAGGGCCTCGACGTCGATCGCCCTCTCGCGCGCCTGAGCCTCGCTGAGGCCGACCGAGGCCACCTGGGGATCGGCGAAGATCACCGCCGGGACCATGTCGTGGTCGGCCACGTCGCGGTAGCGCACCCCGTCGATCGAGCGGCCTTCCGCGCGCGCCGCGATCACATCTCCCGCGATGCGGGCCTGGTACTTGCTCATGTAGGTGAGGAGCGCGTAGCCGGTGACCACGGCCTCGCGCGCGTGCAGCGTCAGCACGTCTCCGTCGGGCGTCGTCACCTCGACGGTCTTCTCGCCGGCCAGCCGGGCGCCGCCACGGATGACGTCGATGCCGTGGTCGCTCGCCCACTTCACCTGCCCGGAGTCGTCGTGACGGTGGGTGAAGTTGTCGCGCCGTTCCAGGACCGCCTCGACGTCGAGCGATCCGGACAGCATCTGCGCCACCCCGGGCAGCGCCCGGGCCCCGTCGAGGACCTCGACGGGCCGCAGGAGCGCCTTGCTGGGCATGCACGCCCAGTACGAGCACTCGCCGCCGACCAGCTCGGCCTCGACGATCGCCGCCGTGCGCTCGCTGCCCTGGATCGCGTACTGGGCGGCGTTCTCGCCGGCCGGCCCGGCCCCGATGACCACGACGTCGTAGGTATCCATGCCCGGCACCCTAACCCAGCTGATCCACGCCGTCCGGCAGAAGCGCCGCTCGGCTTCGTAATTCGTTCTTTGGCGTTGGAGCTGACATATACGCCGCTCCAGCGCCAAAGAAGCGCGCGTCCCTAGCGGGCGACGGGCTGAGTCTCGTGCGCGCCGGCTGACCGGGCGCCCGCCGGGTTGGCGGGCGCCCTTTCGTCAACTTGCTTACGCAGCGACGGGCTGCATTTCGAGCACCCCGAGCGCGATCGAGTCCTCGGCGCCGTTCCGGGCGGTGACCCGAGCGCCGTCGGCGATCCGTCCGTCGAGGATCGCGCGCGTCAGCTCGCGCTCGAGCGTGCGACGCAGGTGCCGCTTGAGCGGCCGGGCGCCGAACTCCGCGTCGAAGCCCTCGCGCGCCAGGCGCTCCACCAGGGCCGGCTCGACCTCGAGCTCGATGCCGCGCTCGTCGCGCAGCCGCTCGGCGATCCGGGCGCACAGCAGCTCGCCGATCTGGCGGACCTGCTCCTCGGTGAGCGCCTCGAACACCACGATCTCGTCGATCCGGTTCAGGAACTCGGGCAGGAAGGCCCGCTTGGCCGCCGCCAGTATCCGGTCGGCCGCCGGCTCGCCCGCGCCGCCGCCCGAGGTGAAGCCGATCGGCCGCTTGGCCTGGCCGGCGCCCAGGTTCGAGGTCATGACCACGACCGTGTTGGTGAAGTCGACCGTGCGACCCTCGCCGTCCGTCAGGCGGCCGTCATCGAGCACCTGGAGCAGGACGTTCCAGACCTCGGGGTGAGCCTTCTCGATCTCGTCGAGCAGGATCACCGAGTACGGCCGGCGCCTGACCGGCTCGGTCAGCTGACCGCCGTCCCCGTAGCCGACGTAGCCCGGCGGCGAGCCGATCAGCCGCGCCACCGTGTGCGGCTCGCGGTATTCCGACATGTCGATCCGCACGAGCGAGCGCTCGGTCGCGAACAGCCGCTCGGCGAGCGCCTTGACGAGCTCGGTCTTGCCGACCCCGGTCGGGCCCATGAACAGGAAGCTGCCCAGGGGCCGCCCCGGCTCGGCCAGGCCGGCGCGGGCGTGACGCACCGTCTCGGCGACGGCGCGGACCGCAGCGTCCTGCCCGATCACGCGCCGGTGCAGGTCGTCCTCGAGCGTCCCGAGCCGCTCGAGCTCGTTGGCGACGAGCTGGCCGACCGGGATTCCCGTCCGGGCCGCGACGATGTCGGCGATCTCCTGCTCGGAGACGACGGTCGAGATCTCGCCCGAGTTGGCCTGCTCGGCCACCCTGCGCTCGAGCCGGTCGATCCGCTGCTTGATCTCGGCCGCGTCCTCGTAGGCCTCGGCGTCCACCGCGGCCTGCTTCTCGGCCTTGAGGCGATCGATCTCGGTCCTCAGGTGCTCGTACTCGCTGTCGGCGTTGCGCAGCCGCAGGCGCGCCGCGGCCTGGTCGACAAGGTCGATCGCCTTGTCCGGCAGGTGGTACTCGCTGATGTAGCGGTCCGACAGCCGGGCGGCCGCCTCGATCGCCTCGTCGGCGATCTGGATGCGGTGATGCTCCTCGTACTGGGGCCTCAGCCCGCGGAGGATCTCGACGGTGTCCGTGACCGAGGGCTCCTCGACCATCACCGGCGTGAACCGCCGGGCCAGGGCCGCGTCGCGCTCGATCTTGCGATACTCGGCGAGCGTCGTCGCGCCGATCATGCGCAGCTCGCCGCGCGCCAGCATCGGCTTGAGCATGTTGGCGGCGTCCATCGCGCCCTCGGCCGCGCCGGCGCCGAGCACCGTGTGCAGCTCATCGACGAACAGGATCACCCGCCCGTCGGACTTGGCGACCTCCTCGAGCAGGGCCTTCAGCCGCTGCTCGAACGCGCCCCGGAACTGGGTTCCGGCCACCATCCCGGCCAGGTCGAGCGCGACCACGCGCACGTTCCGGAGCGGCTCCGGGACGTCCTGCTCGGCGATCCGCAGGGCCAGGCCCTCCGCGATCGCGGTCTTGCCCACGCCGGCCTCGCCGATCAGCGCGGCGTTGTTCTTGCGCCGGCGGCTGAGCGCCTCGACGACGTGCTCGATCTCGAGTTCGCGGCCGATGACCGGGTCGATCCGCCCGTTGCGGGCCTCGGCCGTCAGGTCACGACCGAACTGGTCGAGCGCCGGGATCTGCGAGCGCCGGGTGTTCTGACGCTGGCGCACGGCCGGCGTCGCGCCGGGCCCGAGGGGTCCACCGAACCCGGGGCCGAGGGGCGCGCCACCGAGCTGCTGCTGGGTGATCGCGTCGCGCGCGCACTGCTCGCACAGCCCGCCGTGGCGCCGCTCCCCGCCGGCCACGAACATCACGTCCACGGCAGCCGAGCGCTCGCCACAAAGGTCGCACAGGCGCACGCTTTCGTTGTTCTGGTTCTCAAATTCCACGGTTGCGTCTTCCAATCTCTGAATTGCAGATCTAAGTCTGTATGACTGAGATTTTAGCGGCGCGAGGGGCCAATGTGGCGGCCATCGAGCGGACTGTGCGCGCGGGCGGAAGTGGGACCGATGAGGCCCGCGCGGGTTGGTCGTTCTCAGGTTAGCCGCGGTGCTCGATCAGGCTGCGACGGCCACTTCGGCGCTCGCGACGACGCCCTGGCAGCGTCGAAGGATCCGGGACACCTGCATCTGGGACACACCGATGCGCGACGCGATCTCGTCCTGCGTGAGTTCGCAGACGACGCGGAGCAGGAGCACGTTGCGATCGCGGGGGGTCAGGCGCAGGGCTGCTCTCGAGAACCCGGCCGAGGCCTCAACCCGCTCGTATTCGGCGTCTAACCGGCCGACGGTCTCGCGTACCGGCAGCTGACCATCCTCGGTGGCGTACGCCGCGTCCAGCGATGCGGGGCGATTGGCCCGGAGTACGCCTTGCGCTTCGGTTACCTCGGCGGGATCGAGCCCGGCGTGCGTCGCGACCACCGCCGTTGTTGCCTGCGAGCCGCACCGCGCCACGAGCTCGCTTTCCGCTCGAGCCACCCGCGCCGCGCGCTCCTTCATCCCCCGAGGCGCGTACACGCGCCACGTGGTGTCGCGGAAGTGCCGCATGATCTCTCCCAGGATCAGCGCCTTCGCGTACGCGACGAACGGCGTGCCTCGGGCCGGCTCGAATCGATCGACGGCTTTGATCAGGCCGATGCTGGCCGCCTGACAGAGATCCTCCATCGGTTCGCCCCGTCCCTCGAAGCGCCGCGCGAGCCGGCACGCGTACGGGAGGAACCCGACGATGATCGTCTCTCGCGCCCGCGTGTCGCCCGCCGAACAGCAGTCGAACAGCCCACGGATATCACGGTCGGTCCAGTCCCGCGCCGACGCGCGCCCACGCAAATCCGGCTTCATATGAACTTCCTCTCGGTCCTGCCTACGGGGTTAGCTGACGGGCTCGCGACCTCTCAGTCGCTACAGCCGGAACACCGGCTGATTCGCCCCAAACGAATTGGGTTCCCCGCCCGCCGCGTCTGCTGCGCGGTGGCTCGGCTATGTTCGGGCGCGACTATAACCCTGCTCGATGACGATCGCAAGGCGGATGCCGAGATTGAAACGTGACGCCCACCCGGTCGTCAGGCACGCTGAAAATGCCTGGTTTTAGAGGGATTTTGGCCGGCCGGCGCGCCGGCGCGACTCGGGTCGCGCGAGACTAACGTGTCGAACGGAACCTTTGGCGGCTCGGCCTGGGGCTCAGAGCC
>DASPPG010000031.1:0-41080 GCA_035625625.1 Solirubrobacteraceae bacterium | reverse complement strand
GAACAGCTCCACTCTGGAACCCATCCCTTCTGCGACCTCCGATCCGTGCTCTGAAAAGCACGGACCCTCCGGTCGCGCTCGGACGGAAGTGGGGCCAAATCAAGCGTCCGCACTGGGGCCAAATCAAGCGTCCGCGGCCAGTCTTGGCGCGGACGCGGCGGGCGTCTCGAATATTGCTCAGGTTGGATTCAGAGGTAAGCGAGGACGTCGGGGTGCTTGCGGAGCTGCGGCGCCGCTTCGGCCCGCCCGTAGTGCGTGTCCAATGAAACTCAGGCTGACGTTTCGGGTCGGCACGGCGGCTGGTTGGCGCGGAGCGTATCCTCTCGATGGAGAGAGGAGCAAAGAGCGGATGACGCGCTCAGGAACTGGGACCGCCTCGAGGTCTGCGGACGTTGGCGGCGGAGGATTACGAGCGGGCGCCGAACGCCTCGTTCTGCGTGACGGGTCCATCGTCCTGATCCGACTGCTGGATACCCTCGATGAGCCTGAGATCACGAGCTGGTTCACGAGATCCTTCGCCGGGCTTGGCGCCGAGAAGCTTTACGCGCGGCTGTTTGTGTTGCTCGAGTGGCTCGAGCGCTTCGCGAAGTCGGCGCTGGCGGGTGCGGACCGGCTCGGGCTAGAGCCAATCGCGGCATTCGCGCCGGATGGGGTGACGGTAGGGATCGCGCGGTGCCTGCCCGTCGGCAAGTCCGCCAGCGCCGAGGTCACGGTTGCGGTGGCCGAGGGGTGGCAGGGTCGGGGTATCGCAACCGCGCTCCTGGAACGGGTCGCAGCCCGGGCGCGATTTGTCGACATCGAGCAGCTAACCGCGCGTTGTCTGGCTAGCGACAACGCGCTCATCCGCGTGCTGAGCCGGCTCGGACCGACAACGGTCGAGCCGTCGGACACCGGTCTGGTGAACGTCCGGATCGATCTTGGCAGCTCGCCGCGCCCGGGGCCGGTGAGCGCTCGACGGCGTGATTGAGCCACAGAGCTGCGATATCGGGCGAGAGTCCTCCGAGCCTCGAACACTGCGCAGTCCTCTAACTCTTGGCTTCGTCTGGCTTCCCGACGGGGTCCGCGCGATGATCTTTTGATGCGCGCGTGTGGAGACCGGGCTTGCTCTCGTCGCGGTCACCACGTCTTGACGCGCTCGATTGGTCGGGGTCGCTCTACCCGCAGGCGCATGTCGAGCACGGCGCAGCCGTTGGCCATGCAACGCACCGGGTTCAGGTCGGCCTCGACGATCTCCGGCGCTGCGCGAAGCAGCAACGCGAAGCGGAGCACGAGCTCGCGTAGCGCGCGCCGATCGAGACGGGGCAGGCCGCGGGCGCCGTTGAGCTGCGTAGTCACCTGTTCGGACGCCACGATCAGCTCGTCCGCGTCGACGTCTGTGCTCGGAGGAAGGCGGAAGGCGGCCGTGCCGGCGAGCCCGCCGTGCCGCCCCCCGAGCCCGACCGCCATCACCCGCCCGAACTCCGGATCGTTGACGGTCCCAACGAGCAGATCGGCTCCTGGTGGCATCAGCCGCTGCACGATCGCTCCGATCCATGGCCACCCCGTCTGCTTCACGCGTCGCTCGAGCTCTCGCCAGCCGGCTCGGACCGCTCCCTCGCCTTCCAGGCCGAGAAGGACGGCGTCGATGTCGCCCGCGTACGCCGGCGGCCGACGCCTGGCCTTTAGCGCGATCGGCCCGCCGAACTGTTCGGCTATCGCGACCGCGCAGTCCACGTCGTCGCACCGGTGCGAGGGCACATACGCCAAGCCATGCGTAGCCAGCAGGGCCTCAGCTTCCTCGCTCAAGAGCCACGCTCCGCCGGTTGGCTTCGTTTGCAGATGGGCGCTGATCAGCTCGCGGGCGGCCGCTGCATCGAGATCCTCGTAGCGAGGGGGCTCTCCGACGGGTCGCGACAGCCAGGCGCGCCGGTCCGCCGCGCGCGCTAGAACGTCCGCGCAGGCCTCGGGGAAGCGGAAGTTCGGCACGCGGATGCCGCGACCAGTGGGCAGCTCGCCGTCGGCGGTGACTACGGACGCCACGACGGGCTTGTCCTGCCCGGCCGCGGTTCTGGAGATGGCTTCCAGAACGCCGTCCGGATCGCCCCCCAGTGGATCCACGTAGAACGCCATCGCCGCGTCAACCCCTGCATCTCGGACGATTGCGCGGACGGCCTTCGCGTAATCCCGGCGATCTGCGCCGATGTGCATGACGAGGGGGTTCTGGACCCGCCCTCGGGTCTGGGCGACGACAAGGCCTCGGCTAGCGCAGGCATCGGCAGCCAGTGTTGCGACGCCGAGCGAGTTGCTGACGATGCCGATCTGGCGTCCGAGCGGAAGCGGCTGGCGATCGTAGAACTCGGCGGCGTTGAACAGCTCCTCCCCGGTTCGGAACCGCTGCACGCCGCCGTGGTACAACAGGCCGTCCACGACCGCGTCTCCGCTCAGCGCGGCGCGCGTGTGCGAGTGCGTCTCGCTCGGCGTCGGGTCGGGCCGGCGATGCCCCTTGATCGCCAGGATCGGCTTGCGTTGCGCGACCCGACGCGCAATTCGGGCGAACCGCTCCGGGTTGCCAACCGTCTCCACGTAGAGCATTAGGACGGCCGTGCGCGAGTCCTCCTCCCAGATTTCGAGCAAATCGTTCGTCGAGACATCGGCACGCTGGCCGAGGGATGCGAAGCTCGAGACCCCCAGCCGCCGAGCGGCAGCATGTCCCAGCATCGCGATCCCGATTGCTCCCGACTCCGAGCCGATCGCTAGACGCCCGGCCGGCACGCGAAAGCCGGCGAGGGTTGCGTTCAGGCGCACGCGCGGATCGCTGTTGAGGACCCCGAGGCAGTTCGGCCCGACCAGGCGCATCCCGGCAGCGCGGACCACCTCCAGCAGCGGCTCTTCCCACTCGCGAGTGTGATCGACCCCATCCGCCATTTCCCAACGCAGTACGACAAGCGCCTTCGCCCCTTTGTCCGCCGCCTCGCGGGCGACCTCAATGACCTCCGCCGGCGGGACAGCGGTCACGACGAGCTCCGGCGCCTCTTCCAGGTCGCCAAGGCTGCGCACGACGCGGATTGAGCGAATAACCCCGCCCGCCCGGTTTATTGGCACCACCACGCCCTGAAAATGCCCGTCGACAAGGTTCGACAGCACAGCGGCGCCGGGATCGTCAGGGGCGTCGGATGCGCCCACGATCGCGATCGACGTCGGGGCGAGCACCGATCGCAGCGACGCCACCACGCCAACGTGGTCGCGCTCATCGATCCGCTCCCATACGCTCTCGGTCGGTGTGATCTCGAGCCTCAACGTAATCTCGCCGCCGGCGCCCTTGCGCCGAACCTTGAACCCCGCCTCCCTGAAGACGGCGAGCGCCGCATGGTTATCGGCCAACACCTCTGCGTCGAATCGGCGGATTCCCCGCTCCGCCGCGATCGCCGCGAGCTGCTCGAGCAGCCGCGTCGCAGTCCAGCGGCGCCTGAAGTCCTCGGCCACCGCAAACGCGAGCTCCGCGACGCCGGGGTCGAGCAGACGCTCATAGTTCGCGACCGCGACCACCCGCTCACCGTGCCGGCAGATCAGCGATACCCGGTCGGTCCCGCTGGCCTCGACTACATAGCGTGACGGGATGTCCGTACTGACCGTTCCGTGGAAGCGCATGTAGCGACTCTCCGGGGACAGCCCGTCGTAGAAGGCCTTCACATCGTCATAGTCCTCGGGCCCCGGCGCGCGCAGGCGCAACGTCGACCCGTCGGCCAAGATCACATCACGCGTGAGTGGCCGAACCGTCAGGCTCGAAGGCGGCAGCGGGAGCGGCTCGGTACTCACCCCAGTCGACGCCTCATTCCATGAGATAAGTGCAACTCGCCGGTCCGGTTCCTTGTCGGCGGATCACAACCGTCTCAGCGACAGGACATGGCGACCATGGCGCCTCGACCTCGACCGTGAAAACGGATCCGCGCCGGGTACGTTAGCGACCACGTGGATCGCCAGATGATTCAGATGTGACCACCGCGTTAAGAGGTCATCTCAAAACGGTCTGAGTAGCCTCCGGGCGGATGGTGCGGACGTGGTTGGCGATCGAGGTTGAGCTGTTGGGCGGTGGTGGGATCGAGTGCGACCCGCCGCCGGGCCGGGTGATGATTGTGGGGCCGTCGCACACGTTCGCCCAGCTCGCTGAGGCGATCGATGCGGCTTTCGCGCGGTGGGATCTGTCGCATCTGCATGAGTTCGAGCTTCCGGACGGGCGACTGGTCGGCTACCCGGACGACACGTATGAGTCGGACGTTGTGTGGCTCGATCACGCGAAGCTGAAGGTCGCGCGCGAGCTGAAGCCCGGGATGGAGTTCAGCTATGTGTTCGATCTCGGGGATAACTGGCGGCATCGCTGCCGGATCCAGGAGCGCAAGGTCGACCCGTTGGACGCGTACGGGGTGGTTCCGTCGGCGCCGGTGCCGGTCTGGGGGTGGGGGTCGATCCCGGATCAGTACGGGCGGCGCTCGCGTGACGGCAGCGATGAGGATGAGGAGTGGTGATCAGGGCCAGTTGAGCATCCGCTGGCAGATCACCGCGCACCCGAGGTACAGGAACGCGAGGTGTAGCTCGGGGTCGACCTCCCAGCGGATCCGCAGGCGTCGGAAGTCGTGCAGCCACGCGAATGTGCGCTCCACGACCCAGCGCTCGCGGCCCATGCCTGAGCCGTGATCGCTGCCGCGGCGGGCGATTCGGTGCTTGAGCCCGCGGCGGCGAAGCTCGCGCCGGTACTTGTCGTGGTCATAGCCGCGGTCAGCGATCACCCGCTCTGGCCGCCGGCGGGGCCGCCCGCGCTTGCCGGTGACCGGCTCGATCCCGTCGATCAGCGCCAGCAGCTGGGTGACGTCGTTGCGGTTCCCGCCGGTCAGCGTGACCGCCAGCGGCACCCCGCCAGCATCGACATGCAAATGATGCTTTGAGCCGATGCGGCCACGGTCAACCGGCGAAGGCCCGGTCAGAGCCCCCTCTCAAGGCACGGATATGGCTGCCGTGGAGCACCCCGGCGGACCAGTCGATCCTGCCCGCCGCGTTGAGCCGCCGCAACAGCTCCCGGTGCAGAGCCCGCCACAGGCCCTGGCGCTGCCACTCGTGCAACCGGCGATCCGCAGTCGCGGGCGAGCACCCCACCTCCCGGGGCAGGTGCTGCCACGCGATCCCCGTCATCAGCACGTACATCACCGCGTTGAACGCGACTCGGTCATCGACCCGCGGACGGCCCGCCCGCTGCGCCGGCCGAGCCGGCAACAGTTCGCCGAACAGCTCCCACAACTCGTCACGAACCGACCAACTCGACACGCTCATCGGCGACCTCCCGGAGCAGAGTTATGTCACCTGTCCCAAGATTCGCCTGCTCGCCCTCAAACCCTTTTGAGATGACCTCTTAGCCGGGGGGTATCTGGCGCGACGCGGATTCGGGGTGGCCGTCTTCCTGGGCCTGGTGGTTGGGACCCCTGGAATCAACCGCGAAGGCGCCTCGGCCGCCTCTGGCTTCCCACACCGCCCCGAATGCGGCGCCGAGGACGATGACGCTGCCGATGAGGATGAACCAGGTTAGGAAGGTGAACACGACGCCGATCGTCCCGTACGTCTTGCTGTCGTCAATGATTGTCGTCGAGAAGTAGAGCGACGAGAAGAAAGCGAGGGCGACCCAGAGGAGCGCGGTGACGAGCGCTGGCCGGACGAGGCGGCGCCAGGGCACCCGTCCGTCCAACAGGAAGTGCATCGTCCAAAAGAAGAAGATCGTCGCAATCACGAATGTCAGGAGTGCCTGGACCACCGGGCCGGCCGCCCTCTGCTCGGGGTGGCCGATGATGCCCTCCGCGGCCAACACTCCGAGCACGACGACCGCCCACACGACGTACCGGGGGAGGTCGCGCCATCCGCGGTGCTCCTGTTCGAAGAGGCGCTCATAGACCACCTGGAGCGAGGCGACCACGGCGACGATGCCGGCGAACGAAAAGAGCAGTCCGGTCACGATTGGCACGACGGCATGCGACGGCGTATTGCGGAACAGGGTCTCGACGATGTGGGCGCCCCGGCTGTTGAGACCGATGTGGCGGCTCAGGTCGTCGTCGATTCGCGTATTCGCGAGCGAACTCAGAACGATGATGAACGGAAGCGCCGACCACAGTAGCTCGGCACCGAAAATCGTCGTCCAATCGAAGAAGTGGAGCGCCTTCAGTTGCGTGACGATGTCCCCGGCCCATGATCCCTCGTATCGAGCGTGGGCAGCACCGACCTGCCGGCGCGCCCGGTCTTTAACGGTACGTCCGTCTCGACGCGGGGGAGGCGGATCACTTGGACCAGCGGACGGAGACATCCGAGTGTTCGACCACAGTACCCAACGCGAGCGCAGGATCTCCCCGCAAAGCAAGGTCTGAGACAACCAGATGGCTGTTGACGGCCGGGTCAAGCTCGAATCGAGGACACCCGGAATGATCGGGCACCTCAACGTGGGATCGAACACCTACGCCGCTTACACTTCGTTGTTAGTCGAGCCATCCTCCTCGAACCGCGAGTCAGCAGCTCGCGTCGCTCGAGCAGCCGATGAAGTCGTGACTCAAGCGGACCATTAAGCGGAGCGCCACGCGGCGCGATCCGATCGGCGACCGTCCCACCGGCAGCCGCCGTCACCGGGAGGTACGTGGTTGCAAGTCGCACCGGGCGACGATTGTTTTCCCCGTAGGGGCCTGCTGGAGCTCGCGCGCGTAGCAACCACACGCAACTCCGCCGCGATGTGGCGCTGGCCGCTCAGCGAAACGCTGGCTCCACGTGTCGCTGGCTGATGGTTCCGTCTGGATATATTCGGGGTAGTGAGCGGGGAACCCCGGTCTCTGGCCGGCCACCGAGCGGTTGGCAAGCATGCCGCCACTCTGGCCGCGTCTTGGTGCAGGCGCCGCTTGGGGCGCGCGCACGCACAGGCCTGCTGGCAGATGCTCGCCGACGCGGCGCGCCTTGGTGTCATTCGACATGGCCGGCCAGAGGCGTGGGCGGCGGGCGCCGTCGTGGCGTTGGCTCGCGTCAGCGGACTAATTGGGGCGGAGCGACCGCTGAGCGCCCAGCAGGTCGCCGACGAATTTGGCGTCACGCTCGGCACACTCGCCGTCACCGAACGCGAACTTGAGCGTGCTCTCCGCCTGGCTCGCTACGCGCCACGTGCACCCGCTCGATGGGAGCCTCAGCGAAGCACCAGATCGGTGCCGCACGGGCAGCTACCGGACGCGGAGTGGACCTGACACCCGGATAGCCGACATTGCCGCGTTCGTGAAATACGCTGCACACGCTATGGGAGCCGGCTGCGAATGGAACCGGTCCTCATATCGGCCCTCGGAGGCGTAGATCCCGATCACCTGGCACCCACGATCGCGCAATGATCTACGGGATGCGGTCCCGGAACAGCGATAAGCCGATGGTCATCGTCGGTGGCGGCTTGTGCGGCGGCAACGCCGCGGTGACGCTCAGAGAGGAGGGCTTCGAGGGCCGAGTCCTGCTAGTCGCACCGGAGCCAGGCGTTCCGTTTGGTCGCCCGCCGCTATCGAAAACGTACCTGCGGTCAGAGGAGGAGCTCGATGGGTGGCTCGTCGAGCCCCCGAACTGGTACGACGAGCACGACGTGGAGCTCTTCCGCTCCCAGGTCGCCAAGGTGAACGCGGATGCACGCCTGGTGGTTCTGGACTCAGGCGAGGAGCTCGAGTTTCAGAAGCTCCTGATCGCGAGCGGCGGAGTCAACCGTCGTCTCGAAATCCCCGGGGCGGGGCTGGCGGGCGTCCATCAGCTCCGGACGGTGGCCCAGTGCGAAGCGATCAAGCGCGAAGTCGCTCAGGGCCGCCGCGCCGTCGTCCTCGGCATGGGCTTCATCGGCTGCGAGGTGGCTGCCTCGCTGACGCAGCTTGGGGTCCGTGTGACGGCCGTCTTCGGTGGGAAGGTGCCGCTCGAGCGAGTCGTGGGACCCGACGTCGGCGGCGCGTTCGCTGCGATTCACGAGGAGAACGGCGTCGAGCTTCTGAGCGACGAGCAACTCGTGAGGTTCGAAGGGGAGAAGCGGGTCGAGACGGCCGTAACCGCGAGCGGCCGCCGTGTCGAGTGCGACTTCGCCGTCGTCGGCATCGGCATCGAGCCCCACGTGCCCGTCTTCGAGACCGGCTCGATCGCGCAGTCGAACGGTGTCCTCGTCGACGAGCTGTGCCGCACTTCCGCGCCGGACATCTATGCCGCCGGAGATGTGGCGAACATCCTGCACCCGCTGTTCGGCCGCGTTCGTGTCGAGCACTACAACAACGCTGAGAAGCAGGGTCGCGCGGCGGCGAGGTCGATGCTCGGGGCAACTGACGCGTACGACTACATCTACACGTTCTGGTCGGACCAGTACGAGGACAAGCTCGAGTACGCGGGCTACACCACCGAGTGGGACCAGTTCGTGGTCCGCGGCAGCCTCGAGGAGCGGAGGTTCCTCGGGTTCTACCTCGTCGACGGGGCGGTGGCGGCGGCGGTCGGGCTCAACCGCGGCGGCGATCCGGAGCTCGACGAGGATTCGGAGATGGCAGCGGCCGCCAGACTGGTCGGGCTCCGAGCGCACGCGGACGCGGACGTCCTCGCAGACGAAGGCGTCGATCTCTGGTCGCTGGCACGCTGAGGCAGGTCGGCGTCGGACCCGCTACGCATTTGAGAACAGCGGGATGTTCGCGCCGCTCGCCGCGACGAACGGCCCGTCCAACAGCGCCACGATCAGGCGGGCCACGTCCGCGGGCGTGAGACCGGGCCGCAGCGCAGGGTTCGCGACGCGCAGCATCTCGGTGTCGACCGCGCCCGGACTGACGCAGATCGCGCTGATGCCGTGCTCGCGCCCCTCCACCGCGATCGCCTCGGTGAGTCCGATGACGCCGTACTTGGAGACGTTGTAGGCAGCGAGACCCGGGAACTTCTCCGTCGCGTAGACGCCCGACAGCGAGGCGATGTTGACGATCCTCCCACCCCCCGCCGCACGCATCGCGCCGAACGCCGCTCGGCAGCAGAGGAACGCCCCGGTCAGATTGACGGCGAGCGTCTGCTCCCAGACCTCTTGCGTGGTTTCCTCGAACGGTGCCGTCGTGAGCACAGCGGCGGCGCAGACAAGCGCGGCGAGCGGACCGACCTGCTCGACCGCGGCGAACAACTGCTCGACGGCCTCGCGCCTGCCGACGTCGCTGGGCACCGCCCGCGCCTGGCCGCCGGCCTGATTGATTCTGCGAGCGACCGCCTCGAGCGCTTCGCCGTCACGCGCGGCGAGCACGACGCGCACGCCGGCTGCCCCGAGGGCCTCTGCGGTGGCAGCGCCGATCCCCCGGCTCGCGCCTGTCACGAGCGCCACCCGCCCCTCGAGCCAGTGTCCGGGATTAGCCAACGGTTCGCGCTCCCGCGGCGGCACCGACAAGCTGCTCGTACAGCCGTTCGTGGGCGTCGAGACTGCGCTCGATGTCGAGGTGGGTCTCGGCGTGCGCTCGGCAGGCGTGGCGGGATAGGGCTGGGGTATCCACCACGGCCGCCGCGGCGGCTGGCAGATCGTCTGGTGCCACGACGAACCCGGTGACACCGTCGACGATCACCTCGTCGAGCGCGCCTCGCCGAAAGGCCACGACCGGCGTGCCGCAGGCCTGCGCCTCGGCCGCCACCATCCCGAACGGCTCGTCCCACCTGGCCGGGCACAGCACCACGGCGGCGCTCCCCATCGCGTTCCACAGTTCATCCTGCGACACCCCGGGGCGCACGACCACGCTCGGCGCGGCGCTCACGGGGTCGATCCGCCTTCGTGCGTACTGCTCGTCATACCGATCTCCGAAGACCTCAATCGGGATCCCCGCGATACGCGCGATCGCGATCGCCTCAGCGGCACCCTTCTCCGGGCTGAATCTCCCGGCGAACACGGCGCCGGAACCCGCGGCCGGCGAGAAGGGGATCCGTCTCGTGGGGATATACGGCGGCAGGATCGCGTCGACCACGATGGCCTTGCGCCACGCGCTCGCCTGCGCCTCGGATACACACGCCACCGCGATCGCGGGCTCGCGGCGGACAGCTTCGCGAAGCGCGTCCGCGACCCTTCGCTCAGGCGGCAGGTGGAGCGTGTGCACGACCGGCGCCCCGAGATCCAAGGCCAGACGGATCGCGGGTGCATCGAACGCATGGTTGTGAACGACGTCGTACCGATTCTTGCGGACCAGCGCGTAAACGCGAGCGAAGGCGGCTTTAGCCGCGCCAGAGCCATCGGCGCCGGAGCCGTCGGCCCGGTAGAGGGTCGCCGCCAAATCGCGGTGGTCGATGCCAGTGTCGATCATCTCGACGCCCGGGACCTCCGATCCGGACGCCGCGTACAGGTGCACCTCGTGGCCTCTACCCGCGAAGGCTCCCGCGAACTCCGACAGGAAGGCCTGCGAACCACCTCGCTGCGGCTCACAGATCGGGCTGACGAGAGGGGCGACGATTGATACTTTCACCCGGCCATCACCTTGAACGCTACGTCGCGCGGGGGGTTGATCCCGAGGACGTCGAATGACACGCGTTGCTGGCCGTGCCGACGTATCGCCGGCGCTGCTCCGGGGTAGAAGATCTCGGCGAGCTCCGCGGCGTCCTCGGGGCTGGCGAACTCGACGAACACCTCACCGGCGAAGCTGACGTACCGATAGCCCCGTGCCTCCAGCCAGGAGACGTTGTTCGGCCAGACAATCGCGACACGGCCGCCCGGCTTACAGACGCGCTCCATCTCAGCCAGCCCGGCATCGCCACCGCGCGCCGGCTCAGGCGTGAACGCAGAGCACGCGACCACCACATCAGACCAGTTGTCCGGCAGCGGGAGATCATCGAAGAAGCCGGCGGTCACCCGTACTCGGCCGCCGTGCTCGGCCCGCATGAGCTTGCCAGCCAGGATCTCGCGGAGCGGCTGCGCAGGCTCGACCGCAACGATCTCACGAGCACGACCAAGGAGCTCGAGCGTAAACCGGCCGGTGCCCGCACCCACCTCCACGATCCGATCGACATCGGACGGGAGCCACCGAATCAACGCGCGGTGGAGCCGCTCCGCGCTGGCGAGCCGATCGTAGAGCTCCGGCTCGAGGCGGTACAACAGCTCCCAGGCAAGAGCCACGTCGACCTGCGGGTCGCCGGGCCCGCTGCCGAGGAACCGCCGCGCCTCATCGGCGCTGAGCGCGCCCAGATCCGCAACCGTGTAGCGGGTGCGCAGATCCCCCGCACGCCCCGACAGTCGTTCACTCGCGCTCACCGACCTCGGCCCAGTTCTTGTCCGTCTCCCACACACGAAGCCTGCGGAGTGATCCCTCCGGCAGCTCCGTCCGAATCCGCTCCCAGAATGCCAAGGCGAGGTTCTCGGCCGTCGGGATCACCCGCTCGAGCCAGGGAACATCCGTGTTCAGGTTACGGTGGTCGACGTCCTCGATGATCCGCCCAGAGATGACGTGCGAGAGGCGCTTCAGGTCGAACACATAGCCCGTGGTCGGATCGACCGGACCTTGGACCTCGACCTCGAGGACGTAGTTGTGGCCGTGGAGGTTCGCGCACTTCCCGTACAGACGCCGGTTCTCGGCTTCGGACAGATCCGGATTCCGCAGCTCGTGAGCCGCGTTGAACGATTCCCGGCGACAAATCACGACACTCGTCGAGATCGTCGCCTCCGTTCTCCGCACGACGTCCGGAACGGCCTCAGTGAGATCACGGCACGCCAACTCAAGCCTCCAGAATCCGCTCAGCTTTCACCAGCACCCCCGACGATACTGCCAAGACCGCGGGCTGGCCCGTTTTCGTGGCGCGACACGAAACCAACGAACGTGGCGCGGATGTTCGCCCAACCGCGTCGACAGAGACCGCCGCTAGTCCTACCGCCGCTGCGAAATGGACGCGGCCACGTCAGTTGCCCTTCCCGCGCAAGAGCGCGTCTCTCGCCGGCCGTGAGACACGTGCTCCTCCCCAAACGTGTCGTCGGTCGCCCGACCGCCATTGCCAGCTCTCAGGCGTTTTCCCCTGACGATTCGTGAGGGAAAGGCCGTTCGCGAGCGCGATCAGCCCTCGACGTCGAAGATTGACCCGGTCTCGCATCGCGACGATCACGCGCAGCCCGCTCGTTCTGGGCTGCTTCGCGCCTGGTCACCTCGGCGCCCATAGTGCCGCTCCTGTGCTCAGACCCAGCCCTTGCGACGGTAGACGACCAGGAGCCCCACGCAGGTGAGCACGACGCTGCCGATTCCGACCGCCCAGAACGCCCACTGAGAGCTGATCAGGTGGGTGACGAGGAAGCCGAAGTTCTGACAGAAGAACCCGGTGATGAACGTGAGGGGCAGAAACACGTGGCAATCACCGTGAGCTGCTTGATGACGTCGTTCTGACGGTTGCTGACGTTCGACATGTACAGATCGGTGGCCCCTGACAGCAGGTCGCGGTAGGAGTCGATTAGGTCGCTGATGCGGATCAGGTGGTCGTAGATGTCACGGAAGTAGTCGCGCTCGTCGAGACCCAGTCCGGGAGGTTTGGAAATCCGGTCGACGGAGCTGGCGAAGAGGTCGCGCTGGGGCGTTACGACCTTGCGCATGACAACGATCACCGGACAACCGCTGGGCTGAAAGCTAGGACGATGACCGCCACACATAAGGCATGGACGACCGTGGATGGAGATTTCCAGCCGACGCAGGTTTATCAGGTCTTCATCAAGGCGAATGCCGAACGCATCTGGGAGGCGATCACTACCCCCGGGTTCACTCAACGCTATTTCCACGGGGCGAGGATCACAGTAAGTCCCGACAGTTACCGGTCGCTCGGGCCCGATGACTCGGTGTGGGGAGATGAGAAGGTCTACGAATACGATCCCCCGCGTCGGCTGGTACACGGTTGGACCTCCCGCTACGACGTCAAGATGGGGCAGGAGCCGCCAGCCGTGTGACGTGGGAGATCGAGCCGCAGGCGGACGGCGACTACTAGTCACGGTGACCCACGACCAGCTCGAAGATTCTCCGAAGACCGCCCGAAGCGTCGCAGTCGTGGGCTGGATGGGCGTTCTCAGCGGCCTGAAGACGCTGCCGGAGACCGGCGATACGACTGGGCGAAGGCGCACGCCCGGCTCAATCGCTTCGCCCAGTTTCGGACGATGATCGACGGCCTTGACATTCACTTCGTCCACGTTCGCTCCCGCACCCAGGCGCCGTTCCACTTGTCATGACGCACGGCTGGCCTGGCTCGGTCGTCGAGTTCGGCAAGGTCATCAAGACGCTGACCGATCCCGAGGCGTTCGGCGGACACGCGAGCGACGCGTTCCACGTGGTATGCCCGACCCTGCGGGGTCTCTGCTTTCCGCCGTGGTCTTGCGCGATGATTGCCCGATGGCCGTTGAGAGTTATTGGTGGCGCGGGCGCGTTGTCCGATGGTAGGTCAGGCGATCGGAGAGGTTCTCGCGTTCGGCGTTGGTGTCGCCCTAAGCCCATTGGCGATTGTTGCGTTGGTCGTGATGCTCGTCTCTGCGAACGGGGCGCGGCCTGCGTGGGCGTTCGCTGGTGCGTGGCTGCTTTCGCTGGGAGCGGTCTCGACCGTCGTGCTGCTGGTCGCCGATGGCGCTGACGCGAGCTCCCAAGGCGCACCGGCGTCGTGGGTGAGCGTTGTGAAGATCGTGGTCGGACTGTTGCTTGTGCTGTTTGGTGTGCGTGGGTGGCGCGGCCGCGGGGCCCGTGAGGCGGAAGCCGCGACGCCGGGCTGGATCGGTCACCTCGACAGCGTGACGGTGGCCAGGGCGGCCGGCCTGGCCGCCGCGTTCAACATCGTAAAGCCAAAGAACCTCCTGCTAACGGTTGGCGCCGCGGTGGCTGTGGCGCAGGTCGGTGCGAGCCCGGCGGGACAGGCGTCTGCCCTCTGTGTGTACGTCGTGCTGGGCACGGTCGGGCTCGGGGTCCCCCTCGCTATCCATGTACTGATGCCAAGTCGAGGGACAGATCTGCTCATCGAGTTGCGCGATTGGATGGTGCGGGAGAACGCGACGATCATCGCGGTCCTGGCCCTCGTCATCGCAGCCAAACTGCTCGGTGACGCGCTCATCTCACTCTCGAGCTGAACCTGGTGCCAGCGCACGGTTTCGGTTCAACGCTCCGCTTCGGGACACAAGCCCCGATTGGAGCGCCGACGGCAAAGCAGCTATTGATTCACTCATCGCGGCGGGTTGCGCAGAAACAAGCCAGGCAGCGCTTCCGCTTCGGGCTTACAGCAGCAGGGAGTCGACGACGCGAATCCTGCTCCGAGACCGCTCTCGGACACATGGAGGCGCCACGGATCGTCCGCAGGAACGACCGCATCGCCGGTCAACGAGCAATCTGCCGCGCGCAGCCGCAACGGAGGTCCGCATAGGCACGCGGCGGGTCCAAGTGCAATCGGCCGCGCGAGCGCTTTCGCCTGAAAGGGATCGCGTGCCGGGACCATTCCACGACGAGTGCGTCGACGTGTGAGGAGCAGCGGGCATTCGGCCGGCCGCTTGCGCAGATCTAGCTAACCCTCGCTGCCGCAACGGACGACGATCAGCGCTCTCGACGAACATCGCCAGACCGCTGTGTTCGCCGGCGGATTCGACAGTTCTCGCCAGTACGCCGGGGCCCACATGGGGGTGGACTTCCGAGTCGTCGTGGGCGAGCGGAAACCTGGACCCCGCTCTCGACAGCGCTGAACATCGTCCAGAGCGGGCACGAGTTCAAGCCCTCGCCTGGCTCTCGTTCGTCGAGGCGAAGCGGGTGCTGCGGCCTGGCGTTGTGGGAGGAGCCTTCGCACTCTGCTCGCCTGCCAAACCCCGTCTCCGGACCGGCCGGCGCATGCCGTTTGTTGTTCCGCGGGCTGGTCAGGAGGCGTGGTGTTATCTTCGGAGCCGGCGATCGACCGGGAGGTCAAGATGCGGCAATCCTGGAAAGAGGCGCGTGCGCAATGCCAGGCGGCGCTCGGCGAGCTGGTCGAGGGCAGACCAGAGGCGCGAGCCGCTCGATCGAATAGGAGGTCCTTGCGCGGGTTCGTGCCGGCTCGCCGACGACAGCTCGTGCCGCGTGTTTCGCCTGGGTGAGGGGGTAGCGGCCGGGGTTGCCGATCTGGCTGTCGACGTGGACGACTTCCACCATTGATCCGGGGTCATGCCCACGTGCCTGCTCGTTCGAGAGGCAGAGCGGAAGTCGACCTGCGCGGACCGCAGTGTTAGCTCTCCATGCCCGTCGCGCCCGACGGTACGTCCGAACCAGAGCTGAGCGGCCTGCGAGCTCGGCACGGGGATGGGACCGCTACCGGCGTGGCTCACGCCCCGGCCAGGTCGCGGCGCCCGAATGCCCAGAGGGCCAGGAGCGCCACGGCGGCGCCGATTGCGGCCATCAGCAGCGCGGAGATCGGGCGAAATGGGGCCGCCGGCACGAGGCCCACGTGCTGGAACGGGGTGAGATCCACCAGCCACTTGGGCACACCCAGAAGTGTCCCGACCAGGTACCAAAGGAATGCGACCGCAACCAGCCCGTACGCGACGCCCGTGCTCGCACGGGGCACGAGCGCGTAGGCCAGCGCGCCCAGCCCCAGGAACAACAGCCCGACCGGCAGGCAGTTGACGCCCGCCTCGAGCATCCGGGGCAGCGACACGCTTTCGCCCTGCGAGGCGGCCCCGAGCCAGGTGAACACGGAGGCGGTGGCGGCCACGGCGAGAATCCCCGCGGTTGCCAACAGCAGCCGGCCGCCCAGCCAGCCATGGCGGCCGACCGGCTGCGCCAAGAGCGTCTCGAGCTGCTCGTCGGACTCCTCGTGACGCGCTGCTGCGACCTGGGAGCAGGCAAACAGGGCGGCCGCCATGACGAAGAAGATGAACGCAAAGCCGAGGTAGCCCGACGGCGTCAGCACCGAGCCCGAGCCCAGCTTGGCCAGCTCGCGGCTCAGCTTCTTGGAGATCCCCGCGGAGGAGACGCTCTTGGACACCACTCCCATCACGATCCCGTAGAGACCGACGCCGAGCACCCAGGCGATCACGCTCGGCAGCTCGCGGCGCAGCGCCTGCGCGGTCGGCGAGGACAGCAGCCACAGCCGCGGCTCGGCGCTGTCTGGCACCGCGAGCAAGCCGGTGCCGACATCTCGGACGGCGACGATGCGCGCGGCCGCGGCGAGCATCGCCAGCGTCGCGGCCGCGGGCAGCAGCAGCACGAGCGGTTGCGCGCCGGTGAAGGGGCGTAGCTCCTCCGCCCACCCGAGCGGTGTGGCCCAGCGCAGCCACCCCACGCCGCTCGAGGTATCGGCCGCCACGCGCAGCAGCCACGAGACGGCGACTGCCGCGATGCCGATCTCGATCGCCGTCCGCCGGGTCGGGGCGAGCTGGCTGGCGAGCGCACCGATCCCGACGAACACCACCATGACCGTGATATCCGACAGCGCGAGGTACATCGACCCGCCGGCCGGCAGCCCGCCCGCCAGCAAACCGGCGGTCTGCGCCAGCCCCAGCACCAGCATCCCGCCGGCCACTCCCGCGAGCGCCGCACCGAACGCGCTGCCACGTCCGATGATGCCCGCGAGCACCAGTTCCGCGCGGCCGGCCTCCTCCTCGGTGCGCAGCGCCCGCACGGCGGCCACCACGCCGAGCACGGCAGCCACGATCGCCAGCGTCCCGCCGACCCGCCAGGCGCTGTAGCCGCCTACGGTCAGGATGTCGTACGCCTTCCCGTAGAACACCACGACCGCCTTGTTGTTGGCGAAGCTGCGCGCGAACTGCAGACGGCTCTCGAGCGTCGGATAGGTGTGGCGGAAGCCGACCGGCTGGACATAGCCGTAAAGCGCGAACAGGCACGCGGACGAGATCGTGCGCACGCGCGCGTCGAGGAACGTCCGGCGGACCAGCGTGCTAACCGGGAGCGCCGCCGTTGCCATGATCGTAGTGGTGCAGGAAGATCTCCTCGAGCGAGGCCGTCCGGCTGCTCAGCGTCGCCACGGGCTGCCCCGCCAGCGCCGCGATCAGCGGCCCCACCCCGCCCGTGACCTCAAACCGCAGTCCCGAGGCACCGGCCGACTCGACCGTCACGCCCGGTAGCGCCGGCAGCCTCGGAGCGGGACCGTCGAAGGTGACTTCGACGGTCTGGGCGCCGAGGTGGCGCAGCTCATCCAGCGTTCCCTGATCGACCAGCTTGCCGGCCCGAAGGATCCCCACCCGGTCGCAAACCGCCTCGACCTCGCTGAGGATGTGCGAGGAGAGAAAGATCGTCTGCCCCCGCTTCTTCGCCTCGACGACGCAATCGCGGAACGTCACCTCCATCAGCGGATCCAACCCCGAGGTCGGCTCGTCGAGCAGCAACAGATCCGCGCGTGTCGCGAGCGCGGCGACCAGCTGCACCTTCTGCCGGTTGCCTTTCGACAGCGCCCGAATCCGCTTGCGGGTGTCGAGCTGGAAGCGCTCGACCAGCTCATCGCGATACCTGACGTCGGTCCCGCCATGGACTCGGGCCAGAAACTCGAACGTCTCCGCGCTCGTGAGCGACGGCCACAGGAACGGCTCGCCGGCGACATACGCCACTCGCCGGTGCGCCTCGACCGGGTCCCGCCACGCGTCGACCCCGAACAGCTCGGCCCGCCCGCCGGATGGGCGGTGCAATCCGAGCAGCAGCCGGATCGTTGTCGTCTTGCCGGCGCCGTTCGGACCCAGGTAGCCGTACACCTCGCCCTCGCGCACCTCGAGATCGAGCGTGTCGACCGCGAGCGTCGCGCCATAGCGCTTCGACAGGTGCTCGGTGCGCACCGCCGTCATGCGCCTCACCGTACCGTCGCCCCGAAGCGCCCCAATCCGTAGTTACGCGCAGCCACATGCGGAGCGATACGCGCCGCGGCGTTCCTCACTGTGCCGACGACTACCTCCCGCGCGCCGCCCAAGCGGCGGTGTGACTAACCGGCCAACTCCCGGCGGCGGCCGCCAAGCTGGCCGCCCCTAGGTGACGTTGGGCATCCCGTCCGCCGCACAGCTCGCGTATGGCGACGGAAGGACGCCTTGAAGACAAGGGAGAATCGACTCCAACGATATTCCCGGCTCGGTCACAACCGCCGGCCCGCGCCGGCCCCCGGGGTCTGGTCGAAGAGCTCGAGCAGCCCGCGGGTGTAGCGGACACGAGCGAGGCTCTATCGAGCAACCGCGGCAAAGCTAACGCGGCGGTGCTCGCTCAGCCGTCAATCTGCGCCGGGGCTGCAAGCATTTCGACCGCTGCCGGAAGGGGCGAAAATCCAAAACTGCAGGAGGGGGCGGTCCCCGTCACTTCCGCTCCGCAATGGGCGGACGACAGTCGACTAGCCGCGGTCCGTCTGCCGTAACCGAATCAGACTGCAAGCACGCGCCTTTCCGCCTCCGAATCAATGCGGTAGCTGGCGATCGCCGATTCGTGGCGCTCGAGGCTCCCGGATCGGACGACGAGGAGCGGCCTCGCGAGAGCGCCGCTTCCATACGAAGGGAGAAGCGACGATCGCGGACGGCCGCCGGCGCCACTGCTAGCCGTTGCGAGCGTCGGCGCGACCCACACCTCAGGGCCCTGGGCGTACAGGTGAAAGCGCGCCAGCGGCATGAAATTCTCCCAGCAGATCAGCCCCGCCAGTCGACCGGCCACCGTGTCGAGCACTTTGAGGTCCGAACCGTCGCCCATCCCCCAAACAAGGCGCTCGCCGTGAGTGGGAATCAGCTTTCGATGCCGACCGAGTAGCGAGCCGTCTGAGCCGAACGTCAAGACGCTGTTGTAGATGGTGCCGCCATGGTCCTCGCGCTCGTTGACCCCGATGACGAGCACCACGCCCGCGCGGTCCGCAGCAGCCGCAAGACGATCACATGCCGGGCCCGGGACCGTGACGCTCTCGCGCATCAGCAACGAGTGCCAATCGGCATCGCCGCCCACCGGAAGCGCATCGATCCACACCGGAGGACCGGGCACGAACGCCTCCGGGAACACGACCAACTGCGCGCCTTGCTTCGCTGCCTGGTCGGTCAGCCGATCGACCAGGTCCAGCGTGCGCGCGCGATCCAACAGCACCGGGCAGTCCTGCACCGCCGCTGCTCGCACGACCGCCATCTGCGCACCATACCCGGACCCGGAAACGGATCTCGATGCGTCCAAGCAGGGCGCACCGCGGCCCTGCTCTCCCGGTACGACGGGCATCGGCGCCGCTCGAGAACGAGACCCGCTCGGCGCGGACAGCGGGGACCGGGAGGTCGGCCATCGTGACCGGCAGCACCTGTGCAAGTTCTGCCTGGTCGCACGCTAGATGCCCCGACCGCTGCCGGGGGAGCGGCCACGCGGCTCGCCGCAGTCGCGCTGCGTGATGACGCCTACGGCAGTCGCGACGTCCGCGCGCCCCCTTTGCTCCGCGACCGGTGGTGCCACCTGAGCGAGCGCATTCGCCTACGCCTGCCAGCCGGCACGCTCCCGCGTTGTCAAAAGCCAACAGCCCCGGCCCGCACTACCCCTGCTCGTCAGGAACGCGCCTTTTGTGTTGTTCATGGGCCCGTGCTGACGGTCCATATGAGGTTGACGCGGTAGACCTCGTTGGTCTGGAGTATGTGCAGGGTGGTGGGGGTCGTGAGCGACAGGGCGGCCGAGCCAGAGGTTTGCCAGGCGCTGAGGCCGACACTCGTGCTCGCGGAGACGATTTTGACCGCGCTGGCGCTGTCGACATTGCAGGCGGTGACGTTGCACTGGTAGGTGGGTGTGGTCCCGCCGGTGGTCCAGCTCGCGCTTGCGGTGTTGATCGTGAGCGAGTTGGCGGGGAGCGTGTAGCCGCCGGTGATGTAGCCGGGGCCGGTGTCGGTTCCGCAGGTGGTGTTGGGGCAGTATTGCTTGAACACCGCGCTGCCGGCTGCAGCGTGCCCCTGGACGGTGAGGTTCCAGCCGTTGTTGGTGCCGCTGCTGGTGATTTTGAACGGGTTGCTGGTCAGGTTCCAGGTCGTGGTGGTGGTTTGGGCCTGACCGTTGAGGGTTACACCGGAGAGGTTCCCGAGCGTGGGTGCGGTCGTGAAGCTCACGGTCGTCGACCACGCGTTGCTCGCCGTGATCAGCGCGGCGAGTGTGACGAGCGCCGCGGTCGCAGCTCGGCGGGGGCCGCGGCGCCCGCGGTTCCTGGCGGTGTCGGGCATCTGCAAGCTCTCGCTAGCGCTCGGGGGCGGCCGTGGTTCCGGCGTCGGGACGGTCCACGAGTGCTTGTGGCTGGTGCTGGCGGGCGCTGATGGCCCGCTCGAGCAGCGTGGCGGACGTTGTCGGCCTGACGGCGGTCGAGATGGTTATCTCGATGGGCAAGTCGGCGAGGTCGCGGTGGCGCGCGAGCTGCTCGTACAGGTCTCGCCGGAGTGCGGTCGTGGCGGCGCGGCTGGTGGTGGGGCAGATGACGAGGAGGCCGTCCTGGCCGAGATCGCAGATGCGGTCCGTTCCCCGCAGGCGCGGGCGGAGGGCCCTCGCGATCGGTGCGGTGTTCGCGCGGTTGGCGCTTATGAGCAGGATGCTGACGGGCAGCTCACCCTGTCGCGCCACGGAGCGGTTGAGGAGTTTGAGTCCGGCGGTGCGCGACAGCCGCCATCGCCGGCGGAGCAGTGCCCAGTCGGCTGCCGCGAGTAGCCCGAGCGCGAGTAGCAGTAGCGCGATCTCGCGCCACGGCGGTGTTGACCGGGGCAGTTTGCGGCCCCCGTAGTTTTGTTGGGTGACCGCGGCGGCATGGCTGAAACGGACGGTCGTGTCGAGCCGGGCGATCAAACCGGCGTAATACAGGGTGGCGCGCACGCGGTAGCTCGCGCCGGGTGCTGGCTGCTCGCGTGCGGCCCTGAGTGGATAGGTGATACTGGTGTCGGATACGAACGTGCCGGGTTGCACCGTGGTGGCAGCCACGAGACGGTTTCCGTCGGTTACTCGCACCCAGCCGTGGACGTCCTTGAGAATGACGTTGCCGGGGTTGGTGGCGGCGAGCAGGAACGCCAGGCCGCTTGGCTCGCGCGCGATGCTGGCTCCGGTGAGCCGTAAGGCGGGGTGGCGCGCGCCGGGGAGCTGGACCTCGACGCCGATCGCGTACCGGTCGATCTCGCCGATTGCTACTCCCCGGGTCACGGTGGTCTGCTGGGTCTGCCCGAGGGCCTCGACGGAAACGCCGGTGAGATAGTCCCCGGGGGTTGCCGTCGGCGGCACGGCCACGTCCACGGACACGTCCTGGCTGGCGTGGGGCGCGAGCGTGACGTTCTGGTGGCTGAGCCTGAGCCACGTTGTGGCGCCATGCGTTCCGACACCCGCGAGCGTGTAGGCCGACCCCAGCGTGTTGGTGGTGATCGCGTCGACCGGATCCAGCTGCACGCGCACGCGGCCCGACGTCGGGTTGACGAGCTCAAGCCCGCCCGCCCGGAGCGTCCGCCCTGGCCTTCCCGAGAGCTGGAAGTAGGGCGAGATGAGCCCGGAGGCCTGGTGCACCTTGACGATCACCGCGGGTCCCTGCGCCGACGCGGACGCGGCGGCCAGAGAGGGTGTGACGAGGAGCGCAGCTAGGGCGAGCGGTAGCGGGCGCAACGCTCGCCGGATGGCGGCGTGAACGAGGCGGGAGGGTGGCAAGGGATCTCCTGAAGGTTGGGGAGTTCGGGCGAGCGGCCACGGATGCCGCTCGCCCGATCGCTGGTTCGCGGTACCGCTGGGTCTACGGTCCGCTGTTGAGCGTCCAAACGAGGTCAACGCGGTAGACCTCGTTGGTCTGGAGCGTCTTGAGCGTGGTCGGCGTCGACAGCGCGAGGCTCGTGCCGCTCCACCCGGTCGTCGCCCACGTGCCCATTCCCGCGTTCACTGCCGCCGAGGCGATCTTCACCGCGGAGGCGCTGTCGACGTTGCAGGCGCTGGAGCACTGCAGCGTCGGCGCGGTGCCGGTGCTGCCGTTCTGGGCGCTGAACGACGCGCCCGTGCTGGCCAGCGTGAGCGAGTTGGCAGATAGCGTCTGCCCGCCGGTGATGTAGCCCGGACCGGAGTCCGTGCCACACGTGGCGTTGGGGCAGTACTGCTTGAACACCGGGCTTTTGCCGGTGTTGCTGTTGCCGTTGACGGTCACGTTCCAACCCGACCCGCTCCCGGTCGCGTCCTGCACCGTGAAGTTGGTCATCGTGGTGTTAGTGGTCTGGGCTTGGCCGTTCAGCGTGATCGCCGTCAACGTCGGCATCGCCGGCGCCGCCGAGAACGACAACGACCCACCCGTGACGCTGAACTGCGTCTGATCGTTCGAGGTCGCCGCCCACGCCCCCACCGGCATGATCGCCGCGCCGGCGACCACGACCGCGAGGACGCCGAGCGTTCGCCTCGAGAATCGGTTTGGTTTGAACATCCGTGCTCCTGAGTCGCATTGCGGGCAACCGCTCGCGGTAACCCTTCTGACATCCGGGGTGATCGTCCAGCCCGGGGGCGTCCTTTAGCTCCGGACCTAAATTTCTTATTAGAGCCGGACGCGCGTAACGCGAGCCTAGGACCGGACATTTATGTCCTATGTGCGGGTTGCCGATACAGGGGGTGATGGCGCGATCGCTGTTCTTCACCAACCACCTCCACGTCCTGAGCGCCCTCGCGGACCGGCCGGATCTGCGGCTGCGCGACATCGCGCACGAGGTCGGGATCACCGAGCGAGCAACCCAGCGGATCATCACCGACCTCGTCGATGAGGGCTACCTCGCCCGCACGCGCGTAGGAGCCCGCAACCGATACGCCGTCAACGCCGACGCCCCACTACCGCAGGCGCGGCACGCCGAGCAGACAGCGGCGCACGCGATCCGCCTCCTTGGCGAGGGCGAAGCCACGGGCGATTGCCGGCGTGATCCGGAAGCGAACGGATCAAACGCTCGTGCGCCCGACGACGCCGAGATGCTTCGCGGGATGTTCGCCGCAGCCCCGGCGGGCATAGTGATCGCGGACGCCAGCGGACGCCTGCTCGCGGTCAACCCCGCGTTCTGCCAAATCGTCCAGCGCGGCGAGGAAGAGCTGGTCGGCCACCACTTCCGCGAGTGGACCCACCCCGAGGACATCGCGGCCGACGAGGAAGGCCTCGACCAGCTAGCGCGCGGCGACCGGTCCGATTACGTGCGCGAGAAGCGCTACATCCTCCCCAACGGCAGCCCGAGATGGGTCGCGGTCCGGGTCGCCACCACCGCCCACCCTCACACAGGCGCGCGGATGTTCGTGGCCCACATTGTCGAAACCGACCGGCGCCGACGCCACGACCGGGCGCTCGCCGAGGCCGAGGAGCGCTTCCACAGCGCGTTCGACAACGCCCCGATCGGGCTCGCACTCGTCGCTCCCGACGGGCGGTTCATCAAGGTCAACCGCTCGCTGTGTGAGATCACCGGATACGGCGAGACCGAGCTGCTGCTGCGCACCTTCCAGGACGTCACCCATCCAGACGACCTCGACGCCGACCTCGAGTCCGTGCGCCGGATGCTGGCCGGCGAGATCCGCACCTACCAGCTGGACAAGCGCTACTTGCACGCCGACGGTCACCTCATCTGGGCCAGCCTGTCGGTCTCGCTCGTCCGGGACAGCTCGGGGCAGCCGCTCTACTTCATCTCCCAAATCAAGGACATCAGCGCGCGCAAAGCCAAAGAGGACTCGATCCGCCGCGTTGTGGACCGGATCGCCGAAGCGGTCAGCATCATCGACTCCGACGGGACCCATCTGCACGTCAACCCGGCGTCCCGGGCGATCCTCGACGACCTGCGCACGCGGTTCGAACGAGGACCGATAGCCGACCTGGATTGGGGCGCGATCGCCGAGGACGGTACGCCCCTCCCCGTGCGCCAGCTGCCCGCAGAGATCACACGGCTCACCGGAGAAGAAATCGACGACGCGGTCGTCGGCTTCCCCAGCGCCACCGAGCACATCCGCTGGCTTCGGATCTCAACCCGGCGACTATCCGACGGCCCCGCGCCCTACCAGGTGATCGTCTCCTACACCGACGTCACCCAACGCAAACACGCCGAACGGGCGCTCGCGCTCAGCGAGGCCCGCCTCGACGGCCTGTTTCGCTACATCCCCGCCGCGCTCTCTCTGCGCGACCTCGACGGCCGCTACCTCCACGTCACCGACTCGGTCGCCCGAGCGCTCGGATGCACACCAGAAGACGCCGTCGGCCGCCACCCCTCCCAACACCTTCACGGCGAGCTACTAGCCCAGACACTCGCCGACGACGACACCATGCGCGCCGGCGGCACACCCCTCTCCCGCGACCTGACAGTCACGCACGCCGACGGCAGCGACCACGATTACTACGTCATCAAGTGGCCAGTCCACGACCACACCGGAGCCGTCGCCGCGTTCGGCGCCTTCTCGCTCGACATCACCGAGCGCAACCACGCCTAACAAGGGGTGGTGCTGATCGAGCGCTCTGCGTGTCGCCTTGATCGAGCAGCAGCAGCCACATCGAGACTGCAAGGCTGCCGAATCTCTCCGACGGTTCAGCAGTCCCGCGAGTCGGGGAACTGGCCTCGCGCGCCCGGTCG
This sequence comes from Solirubrobacteraceae bacterium, assembly GCA_035625625.1. Classification (GTDB taxonomy): domain Bacteria; phylum Actinomycetota; class Thermoleophilia; order Solirubrobacterales; family Solirubrobacteraceae; genus Palsa-465. The sequence continues at coordinate 16,596 of DASPPG010000031.1, read as the reverse complement.
GGCTTATTTGCTGTTCGCGATCGGGCGCCTGAACTCGGACCCAGAAGTCCTCGGGCCCCACAGAGGGCCGCGGGCATCGCGGATATGGGTGTGGACCACGTTCTGCGTCATGACGGTTTCGGCCGTCGCTCTGCTGACCACCCTGATCTGACCGCCCAACTCGGTCACCTGCCGCGCCGGGTCCGGACCCCGCATGATTGCGCTCGGCGCGCGAGCGGAACCGAGGAGCGGGTTGAACCTGCTGGACGTCTGGCGATTCACGGGCATGGCCACGGCAACATAGAAGGTGGCCCTTTGCGTCGCCCGCGCGGTCTCGACCGTGCCCATTCTCAGGAGACTTCGGCGTTCCGCGTTACCTTCGCCGGGGGGCGTTGTCACGACTACTGCGCGGCGCAAGGCCGTCGACGCGGGTAATTACTTAGCCCAGCCAGGGTGCGGAGCGGATGAGCTGGGCGCTCGGCGCAGCTAGGGTGAGTGGGTGAACCGAAGCAGGCGGTAGGAGTGAGTGTCGTACCGAACCCCACACGCGGAGGCGAGCTCAGTCGATTGAGGTGTTCACCGTTGCGCCGTAGCGCCTCGCTAACCGGGAGCCATATCGCGAACACACGCTCAAGAGGTTCGCTCGCGTCAGCGGCGAGGTAGTCATCGCGCTCTTGGAGTGACCCTTGTACAGCCAGATCGCCGATAACAAACGCCGCAGCGTCATCGTCACCGTCGTGTTCTTCGCGACCTGGCTGGCTATTGGAGCCGCCTGCGGCTTGATCGCGAGGGCGCTCTCTCGGCCGCCACACACCTGGACCCCGGTTCTCGACGGCATCGCGGTCTGTGCGCTCCTGGCCATTTGCGGGATCGTCTACTCCCTGAATGCCGGAGCCGGACTGGTGCTTCGAGTCTCCGCGGCCGTGCCGGCCGACCCGGTCCGCTACCGGCAAGTGCACGACCTGGTGGAGGCCCTGGCGATCGGCGACGGGATTCCGAAGCCCGACGTCTATGTGATCGATGACCCTTCACCGAATGCCTTTGCCACCGGGGCCAGCCCGGACAAGGCGGCGATCACGTTCACCACAGGACTGCTCGCGATCATGAACCGCGAAGAGCTCGAAGGCGTGGCCGCGCACGAAATGAGCCATATCAAGAACCACGACATCCGCCTCTTGCTCCTGGTGTCAACAATGGTCGGCTTGGCCGCCCTGCTCGCCAGCATGCTGTGGCGAAGTGCGTTCTATGCCGGAGGAGGCGGCCGAGGCAGGGGCCAGGGCAACCAGGCCATGCTCGTGATTCTCGCGGCCGCTGCTCTGCTCTCGATCGTCGGCTTCATCTTCGGTCCGCTCATGCGCCTGGCTCTGTCCCGCCGCCGCGAGTCGCTGGCCGACGTGAGCGGTGTCGAGCTGACCCGCAACCCGGCGGGGCTGCTGAGCGCCCTCAAGAAGCTGCAGCAGAACGACCAGCCGTTCAAGAACATGAACCACGCCACCGCAGCGATGTGTATCGACGACCCGCTTCAGCACCACGACGCCTGGTACCACCACCTTTACGACACCCACCCCCCGATCGAGGAGCGAATCGCGGCGCTCGAGAAAATCCTCTCGGGCCAATCCGTCTAACCGGGCCGGAAAGTCGAACCAGGCTGGGAGCTCAGCGGGCTGACGGGGGGCCCTGAGCGCCGGCGGCAGGCGGAAGCCCCTCGCCCGCGGCGCCAGGCAGCGATGACGGCCCGGCTCCACCGGGGCCAGAACCGGGGAAACTCACCTGCGGGACCGCGCGCTCTTCTTCCCCGGTGGCGAAGAAGGCCACCGGTTTGAAGCCGAACGGTCCCGCGATCAGATTCCGCGGGAACGTTTGCAGCGCGATGTTGTAGTCGCGCGCGCTGGTGTTGTAATAGCGCCGGGCGTACTCGATCTTGTCCTCGGTGGCCGTCAGGGTCTCTTGTAACTGCACGAAGCTCTCGACCGCCCGCAGCTGTGGGTAGCTCTCGGCGACCGCGAACAGCGAACGCAGCGCCCCGGACAGGGCATCCTCAGCGGGCGCGATTTGACCCGGATCGTCGGTCGCGCCCGCGGCGACCGCGTTGGCTCGCGCCTGGGTCACCGCCTCGAACGTACCCCGCTCGTGGGTGGCATACCCCTGCACAGTCGCCACCAGGTTGGGTACGAGATCGTGGCGACGCTTCAACTCGACGTCGATCTCCGACCACGCCTCCTGCGTGCGGTTGCGCTTCTTGACAAGTCCGTTGTACCCAGCCCACAAGCCTAGGGCTAAGAGCACGACGATGACGATGACGATGATCAGCGCAGCCATTGCCGAGTGAGCTCCTCGTAGCTCTAGTACTACTCTAGCGCTGGGCGCGGGTCCAAACGATCCCTTGACCCGAGAGGAACCTAGCCGAGCCATGCTCGCCGGCGATGCGCCGTCGCCTCCAGCGCGCGAACGGCTTTCCGTCGCGCTGCTTAGGGTGGCGTATCCGGATCACCCCGGTTGGTCCGGACGTCGAAATCCGCAAGACCGGCCCGCCTGGAACTGCCGGAGACAGCGCCTCCAGCTCGACGCTCGCTCCCGACCCCCTGGTTATCTGCACGGCTACGCCTTCCGGGACCAGAAGTTCGATCGAGCCCCACGTCTCCAAGCGGAGGTTGATTTCACGGGCGTCCCAGCTGGCGATGGTCAGATCGACCCGAGCGCTTCCGAAGCCGCTGCCGATCGTCGTGTCCGCCGCCAGCTGCCAGCCAGAACCCAGCGCCAGCTTGCCGTCGGGTACTCGCAGCACGAGCGGCCCGGCGAGCCGCCGCGACACGGGTGTGAGCCTGACTAACGACGGCAGGGCTGACATTGTCCTCTCCAGCGCGGCATGGGTCGGAGACGTGAGGATCTGCCCCAAGACCTCGCAGAAACACGTAAACGACAACCCTTCCTTGGTGAACAGGTCATGGAGTCGGGCGACGGCCGCGGCCCGAGCGTCTTCCTCAACGACGTCCAGAGGCGCTGATGGTGGCTGGCTCTCGTTCATGACCATCATCATGACTTGGACGAAGCCGAAACCCACGGGTGGTCGCGTGAGGAGCTCGACAACCGATGGCCCCGCGGGCGCGCCCGAATCGCCCGGGGTATCCCTATGCCCTTCGGCCCGTGCCTGCTTGGCAGCGTGAAGCCGCGGCCGCTTGGCAGGTGGCAGGAGTCCCAGACCTCGGCGCAAGGCGCGCGCCGGCCCTGTGGCTTGTCGTTCGTCGCCGCCCGGATCTACACCCGGCGCGGAAGTAATTCGCGACGCTGGGGCTACTCGCGTTCGAGATCCACCTCGGCGAGCGCCTCCCTCACCGTCGACCGAGGAGGTCATCGCCCTGGGCGCGCCGGTGACCCTGCGCGACGGCTCGCGGGTGCGTATTCGGCAGGGCCGACCCACGGACGCCGAACTGTTGGTGCGCGGCTTTGCGCGTTTGAGCCCGGACTCGAGATACCGCCGATTTCTGAGGCCGTTGCCGGAACTCGACGAGGGAACGGTGCGGTACCTGACCGACGTCGACCATAACGAACACGAAGCGATGGTGGCCCTCGACGAAGAGAGCCAGGAGGGCCTGGGAGTCGCGCGCTACGTACGGGATCCCGAGCGGCCCGACGCCGCGGAGGTGGCGGTCACGGTGATTGACGACTGGCAGGGTCGCGGCTTGGGGACCCTCCTGCTGGAGGTGATCAGCGCCCGCGCGCGCCAAGAAGGGATCAAGACCTTCACCGCGCTGGTGCTCGCCGAGAACCGGGACATGCTCGACCTGATCGCCGGGCTTGGGCCGGTGCGAATCATCGATCGGGCAACCGGCACGGTGGAGCTGGAGGTGCCGATCCCCGCAGTCGGACTCGCACCGCCGCTCAGGAAACTGCTCCGCATAGCGGCTCGGCATGACGTGGCGGTACCGCTTACGTCCACGACGATGCAAAGCAAACCTCGACGACCGCTTCCGACCTGGGCCGAGAGCAGCCGCCCCGGCGGCTCGACTGCCGAGGAGCGCAATCGGTAGCGCGAACGGCCGGGCGATCTCCTTGGGAGCGACCGCCAACGGCCGGCTTTACCGTGGCGGGACCAGCCGGTTTGGCCCGAGTCGTGGCGAGCGGAACGTTCTCCCGCGCATGCGCAAGCAGGGGAGCGGTCGGATCATCAGCACGACGTCGATGGGCAGCAAGATCTGGGCCGCCCGGCGGCTGGTATCACGCCACCAAAGTTCGCGCTCGAGTCTCTCAGCGATTGCCTGCGGATGGAGGCGGAGCCGTTCGGGATCAAGGTGGTGATCACCGAGCCGGAGGCCCAACACCGAGTGGGCGACATCGCCGTGGAGAAGCTGCGCGCCGCCTCCGCGGACCTCCGTGAGGAGCCCGGATCCGCGTGTCAGGATAAGTAGTTAAGCCGGCGGATGAGGCGGTCTGACGCCGATGCCGGCTCGGCAGCCCGCGCGTAGCGTCGGCATCGGTATGCGCACCGGTGCTTCAGCTTGCGATGTGGACGCGTCCTCGTTTGAGCATGAACGCTGCGGAGCGTCGCGGTGAGGTCGGCGGCGCGTGGAGGGTCTGCGCTGCTGAGCTTGCTCAGGGATCAGCTGAGCGCGTATCGCGGTTCGGTGGGACTGGTCGTTCTCTTGCAGTTCGTGGGCACGATCGCGGCGCTCTATTTGCCGACGCTAAATGCGGACATCATCGACAAGGGGGTCGCGGAGGGAGACACCGGCTATATCCTGCGCACCGGCGGGATCATGCTCGGTGTCTCGCTCGTGCAGGTGGTCTGCAGCGTCATCGCGGTCCTCTTCGCGAGCCGCATGGCGATGGGGGTCGGGCGCGACGTGCGCGCCCGGTTGTTCAGGCGCGTGGGGTCGTTCTCGAGTCGCGAGATGGGCAGGTTCGGCGCGCCGTCGCTGATCACGCGTAACACGAACGATGCGCAGCAGGTGCAGATGTTCGTGCAGATGAGCGCGACTTTGTTGGTGGCGGCGCCGATCATGATGATCGGCGGGGTGATCATGGCGCTGCGCCAGGATGTGGGGCTGTCGTGGCTGATCGCGGTCTGCGTGCCGGTGCTGCTGATCGTGATCGTCCTGATCGTCCGCCCAATGGTGCCGGCGTTTCGGATGATGCAGCGCCGGATTGACGTGGTCAACCGCATCCTGCGTGAGCAGATCACGGGGATTCGGGTGGTGCGCGCGTTCGTGCGCGAGCCCTACGAGACTGAGCGGTTCGGTGTGGCGAACGCGGGTCTGACGAAGACTTCACTCACCGCTGGTCGGTGGATGGCGCTGATGTTCCCGAGCGTGATGCTAATTCTCAACGTCTCGATCGTCGGCGTGCTGTGGTTCGGCGCGCGGCGCGTCGACGCCGGAACGCTGCAGGTCGGTTCGCTGATCGCGTTCATGAACTACCTGATGCAGATCCTGATCTCGGTGATGATGGCGACGATGGTGTTCGTGATGGGTCCGCGGGCCGCGGTCTGCGCCGACCGGATCGTGGAGGTGCTGGACACCGAGTCCTCGGTCATCCCGCCCGCCGCGCCCGTCAGGTCGCTCGCCCGTCGGGGCGAGGTTCGCTTCGAGCACGTTGGCTTCAGCTACCCGGGCGCGTCGGAGCCAGTGCTGCGAGACATCTCGTTCCTCGCAGCACCCGGCGAGACGACCGCGATCATCGGCTCGACGGGCGCGGGGAAGTCGACGCTGCTCAACCTGGTCCCCCGCCTATATGACGCGACGGCGGGTGTCGTGCGGGTTGACGGTGTGGATGTGCGCGACCTCGATCCCGAGCTGCTCTGGTCGATGATCGGACTCGTGCCGCAGCGGGCCTATCTGTTCAGCGGTACGGTCGGCTCGAACCTTCGGTATGGCCACCCGGATGCATCTGATCAGGAGCTTTGGGCGGCGCTCGAGACCGCGCAGGCGCGCGAGTTCGTCCGGGCGATGCCGGGCGGTCTCGACGCCGGGATCGCCCAGGGCGGCACGGATCTCTCGGGAGGGCAGCGTCAGCGGCTGGCGATCGCCCGAGCGCTGGTCAGGCGAGCGCAGGTCTACCTGTTCGACGATGCGTTCTCCGCGCTCGACGTCGCGACCGATGCGCGCCTGCGCCGCGCGCTGAAGCCCGTCACCCACGACGCCACGGTAGTGATCGTGGCGCAACGCGTGTCCACGATCCTGCACGCCGACCAGATCATCGTTCTTGAGCACGGCGAGATCGTCGGCCGCGGGACGCACGCGTCGCTGCAGGCCGACAACCCGACCTACCAGGAGATCGTCCGCTCGCAGCTGACCGCAGCGGAGGCGGCGTGAGCAGGCGCGGCGGACAAGCGCGACCGCCCGCGCACGCCGCGGCGCCCGCGCCTGCGGCGAATGGCGACGGGAGGTTGCGAGAGACCGAACGGATCCAGCCGCGTGCCATGGGCCAGGGTTTCGGCGGCCGCGGGATGGTCGGCGACAGGGCCGCCGATTTCAGCGGCTCGGCGAGGAGGCTCGTCGGGCAGATGCGTCCCGAGCGCGGGAAGGCGATCACCGCGCTCGGGCTCGCGTGCCTGTCGGTGGCCGCCATGGTGGCGGGGCCGAAGATCCTCGCGCGCGCGACGAATCTCATCTTCGCCGGCTTCCTCGGTCGCCGGCTGCCACGCGGGATCTCGAAAGCCCAGGCGATCAACATCCTGCGCGCCCACGGACACGGCCAGATCGCCGATCTGCTCAATGGTGTCAACGTCGTTCCCGGTCATGGCATCGACTTCTCCGCCCTCGCGGGTGTCCTCGGAATCGCGCTCGCGGCCTACGTTGGATCGGCGCTCGCGGCGTGGCTACAGGGCTATCTGGTCAACGACGTCGTCCAATCGACGATGCTCCGGATGCGCGCGGACGTCGAGGACAAGCTCAACCGCCTCCCGCTGCGCTACTTCGATCGCCAGCCGCGCGGTGAGCTGCTCTCGCGGGTCACCAATGACCTGGATAACGTCAGCCAGACCTTGCAGCAGACGATGAGCCAGATGATCACGTCGGTCCTCACGATCGTCGGCGTGCTGGCACTGATGTTCTGGATCTCGCCGCTGCTCGCCCTGGTCGCTCTGATCACGATCCCATTCGGCCTGCTCGCGAGCGCGCTCATCATGCGACGCTCGGGGCGGCTGTTCACCGAGCAATGGCGTCGCACCGGCGCACTCAATGCGCAGGTCGAGGAAACATTCACCGGTCACGACCTGATGAGGGTCTTTGGACACACCGAGGATGCCCAGCGGGCATTCGAGCAGCAGAACCAAGCGTTGTTCGAAGCATCATCCGGCGCCCAGTTCACATCCGGCCTGATCATGCCGCTGATGATGTTCCTCGGGAACCTCAACTACGTGTTCATCGCCGTGATCGGCGGACTGCGAGTTGCCAGCGGCACGATGTCGCTCGGCGACGTGCAGGCGTTCATCCAGTACTCGCGCCAGTTCACCCAACCGCTTACGCAGATGGCGTCGATGGTCAACCTCCTGCAGTCTGGCGTCGCGTCGGCCGAGCGCGCTTTCGAGTTACTCGATGCCGCGGATGAGCCCGCCGACGTGGCCTCGCCACTGGCTCCGCCCCAGGCGCGCGGTGAGGTCGCCTTCGAGCACATCTGGTTCCGCTACGAGCCGGATAAGCCACTGATCGAGGACCTGTCGCTCACCGTTTCCCCCGGGCAGACCGTCGCGATCGTCGGGCCGACCGGCGCCGGCAAGACGACGCTTGTCAACCTCGTGATGCGCTTCTACGAGCTCGACGCAGGCCGGATCACGCTCGATCACGTCGACATCGCCAAGATGCGCCGCGCCGATCTGCGTGCCCAGATCGGGATGGTGCTCCAAGACACCTGGCTCTTCCAGGGCACCATCCGCGAGAACATTCTCTACGGCCGCCCCGAAGCGTCCGAGGAGGAGCTGATCGCCGCCGCGGAGGCCGCCTTCGTCGATCACTTCGTACGCACGCTGCCCGATGGCTACGACACCGTCATCGACGAGGAGGGGTCGAACCTCAGCGCCGGGCAGCGGCAGCTCGTCACGATCGCGCGCGCCTTCCTCGCTGAGCGCCCGCTGCTGATCCTCGACGAGGCAACCTCGTCCGTCGACACGCGCACGGAACTCCTGGTCCAGAAAGCGATGAACTCGCTCCGCACCGACCGCACCTCGTTCGTGATCGCCCACCGGCTCTCGACGATTCGCGATGCCGGCCTGATCCTCATGATGCAAAACGGGCGCATCGTCGAGGCCGGAACACACGAGGAGCTGCTCGCAAGCGGCGGTCCGTACTCCGCGCTCTACCACGCGCAGTTCAGCGGCGAGACCGAAGACGAACCCTCTCCGGCCGTGTCGGCCACGCGGGCGTGGTCAGCGCCACGGCGCTCAGGGCGATCGCTGGATCATCGGGCACCTTCGCCTTTCTGAGCGGGCAGCGGACGCGAAGAGGCCGCCGTGGAATCGAAGCGAGCTGACTTCCCGAGCCAGCACCGAGCCCGAGCTGCCATCAGCTCCTGCCGTTGGCTTCCCGGTCTGGCGCTTTGAAGAGCAGGCCTCTGACAACGCAACTTAGACGGCGACGGGCGCATCACGCATTTCACGTGACGCGCGGTCGCCCATCCGCGCGGGACGCTGGCGACGCGCGCTCGACAGGCTTGACCACGCACTCGACCCAGCCCCCGATCTAGAAAGGACTCGCCATGTCCAATGAGCTATTCACCCGCGAGAGCATTCTTTCGGTCTCATTTCCGGAGCACGCGAACGCGTATGAGGCGCTGAACCGACTCAAGGAGCTCGACGCACGGCATGAGAGCCCGGTCGCGATTGACGCCGTGATGGCGGGCCTGGGAGGCACCGTGCTGCGGCGACCAGCCGGCGACGTAAAGGCGGAGGTGGCGGCGGCGGAAGAGGCTCAGCGGGAAGCAAAGAAGAAAGCCCGCACGGAACTGCGGGACGCGCGCTACAAGAAGCAAAAAGACGAGATCGACGCCAAGCTGGCCGATCTGAGGGCGAAGCTCGATCGGCAAAAGAAGCCGGCTGCGAGCTCGTGAACGTCAGCCGAACCAGCGCTGAAGCCTTCAAGCTGACGGTCGGGCCGTCGTGGACGCGCTTCGCGACGAGCCTGCGGCCGTCCGTGACCTCCTCGAGACTCGAATCTCGCACCGGAGGATCGCCGAGCGCGGGCGGCCAACTCGGGTGCGGTCTGCGTGGCACGTTGCCGGAGTGCCCGGTGCTCAACTGGGAGCGGGAACGCTGCCAGTGCGACGCGATGGCCAGCGATGGTGGCGGTTCCACTCAGATTGCGCCCGAAACATCACGGCGAAGGCTATGCCTTCGCCTACGACTCAGCCCTCCTCGAACAGCTGGGGGCGGCTGGCGGGCAAGGCGGTGCCGGTGATGCGTAGAGCGATGGCTGTCTTGGCGTTACTGACCCTCGCGGTGGGAATGGCCGCCGGGTGCGGTGCGGGTCGGGGGCACTCGGGGACGACGAGTGCGAACGCCAACACCGCGAGCGCCTACTCCCTCGTGTTCCCCGCGAAGTCCTACACCACCGAGATGATCACGGTTGGCGGCAAGACCATCACCTACCACTTCTACAAGAAACTCGTGTATGTCACCCACCCGGTGAGCACGACCTACGAGAGCCTTGACGTGGTGGTGCCCGTGAAGATCGGCAACAACGCCATTGACGCGAAGAACGCGCCGATCCTGTTTGACATCCCGGTCGGCGGCTATCTGTCTTCCGCGGTGCAGAGCAGCTTCGGCGGGGCAGGCGGCGTAACCGCCTCTCCCGGGTCGGCGCCCTCGGGCCCGTCGCCCAGCGGCGCGAGCGGCTTGGGTTCGACCGCCGGCGACAGCAGCACTGGCAGCATGGGTACGAGCACGACCAGCGGACCGCCAGGCGGCTCCGGCGGCAGCGCTTTTGCCGGCCAGGGCCAAGGCAACAACGACGAGCTCGCGCTCGAGGCCGGCTACGTCGTCGTCATCCCCGGGGTGCGCGGTCGTGACAACGTCAGCTCGAGTGGCAGGTACATCGGCAAGGCGCCCGCGGCGATCGTCGACCTGAAGGCGGCGGTCCGCTACCTGCACTACAACCAGGGGCGCAGCCCCGGCAACACGAACCACATCGTCACCTCCGGCGTGAGCGCCGGCGGCGCGCTCTCGACACTCCTGGGCGCCTCGGCCGGCAGTTCCATGTACGACTCCTACGAACAGGCGCTCGGCGCGGCTAGCGCGAGCGACAGCGTGTACGCCGTCTCGGCCTACAGCCCGATCACTGACCTCGACCATGCCGACGGGGCGTACGAGTGGACGTTCGGGACGCAGGACTACAACGGCGAGCCCGTGAATCAGACACTCTCGAAGGAGCTTCGCGCCGAGTTCGCGACGTACGAGGCCTCGCTGGATCTGAGCAGCGGCAGCTTCGGACGGCTGACCGCGGCCAACTACGCCACCTATCTAGTCAAGACCCTGCTCGAGCCGTCGGCCACGAACTACCGGCGGTCGCTCTCGAGCTCGGCTCGCCGGAGCTATCTGGCAGAGAACACCTGGATTCAGTGGTCCCATAGCCAGGCGACGTTCACGTGGGCCGGTTTCCTGAACCATGTCGGGCGCACTGGATCGACCCTGGTCGCAAAAAGGGAGGCCTCCGATAGCTCAGCACACTCGGTGCGCTGAGGATGGAGCGTGGGGAGCGGTAGGTCGAGGATCGGGATCGTCTGCTTGTTAGTTTCGCGCCGGCAGATCGCGACGGTCTCGTGGTCGATGGTCAGGTCGACCTTCGTGACGGTGACGGTCACACCCAGCACCTCGGTGTCGAACGGGACCGCGAGGTGCTCGTCGATCATTGTGAACAGGCCGGTGATCTGCTCGTGATCGTTGTAGCAGTCAACGGTGGCTTGGTCGATCAGCGCGTCCAGCTCCGCTTGGGTCATCACAGGGCAGCGTAGGCACACGGCCGGACGACCCCTCGGCACCAACATCGAGGTCAGTCGGATGGGTTAGGCTCGCGCTCTGGTGGCCGATGAGCGAGACACGTTGTGAAGCCTGAGCACGACGGGCGGTTTCGGCGGATCGCCGACGATTATCTGGAGCGTCCGGGCGGCGATTATGCGGAGCTGCTGCACCGCGGGGAGGTCAGCTCACCGGAGGGTGTCGATCCGGAGCAGTGGCGGGCGGAGATTCGCGCGAAGGCGCGTGCCGACAAGATCCGGGTGATCACGATCCGTTCCGGGGACCGCGCGATCGCTGCGCTGCGCCGGACCGTCCCGAAGGACCAGGAGTTGGCGGTGCTGTAGGCCGCGCTCGAGCGCTGCGAGGCCCTGCGGGGTGTTGCCGAGCGGGCACGGCTGCTGGGGCATGAGATCGTTCGCTGGGTCGCGCACGACGAGGAGAGCATCGCGATGTGCCGTCGCTGTTCGGCTCGGATCTATGTTCGACTCGACGCGGATCCGCCCGTCGTCGATGGCGAAGCGCTCAACGAGGTCTGCCGGGGCTGAGCGCCCCGCTGGGGCCGGCTGAGGCGATCCAGGAACGCGAGCAGGCGATCGGGGGGCTGGTAGCGGCCGGGCGGGGTGCCGGCGGGTGCGATCCGGTCGATCGCTTCTTGCTTGATCTTGTTTGCCGGCGTGCAGGTAAATCTCGGTCGAGGTGGTGTTCTCGTGCCCGAGCCAGAGCGCGATCGTGAGCAGGTCGACCTCTCGGCGCGGAGCAGCATCGCGTCGGTGTGCCGCAGCACGTGCCGGGTGACCCGCTTGCCGGCAAGCGATGGGCAGGTACGCGTCGCGGTGACGGTGTGCTTGTCGAGGAGCCAGGCGACGGCTTTCGGGGTCAGCGGTCCTCCTTGCCGGGTCGCGAATAGCGGATCGTCGGGCGGCCTTGGCGCTCGCCGCACCAGCGCGTAGAACGGCGACGGTCTCGGTGGTGAGGATCGCGCAGCGCTCCTTGCGCCCCCTGCCCAAAAAGCCGACGCGGGACTCGAACCCCGGACCCCTTCATTACGAGTTGTGCAAAGCCAGGTTCGGAGGGGTTCGGGTAGGTTCGGAAACTCCCGAATAAACTGCCGATTCCGCGTCGGGGCGTTTCCGCCCGATTCGGCTACGCTGTGGACCCCGGCGTGGACCCCAAGGGAGCCGGATCGGGCGCCCTCGGGGCCGTCCATCACGCGAGTTAGGCTCGTTGTGTGAACCCGCTTCCCATCGTCGGCGTAGCAGCCACCAGATCCGGGCCTGGGATCAGTGGCGACGCCGTGTGAAGGTGCTCGTTCATCGAGCGGTGTTCCTCCCGACTTCCCCCGAGCAGTACTTCGTGAAGGTCGTCAACATGTCGAAGCGCCGGGAGATCGAGATCACGCATATTTGGATCGAGACCACCCCGGGCATCCATCCTGGCAACCCCGCCGTCCATTGCCCGCCCGGCTTCGTCCAGACCATACCTTTGAGACCTGGGTTCCGGTCGCTGGTGTACCTGCCAGCCCCCGATGTCGAGCGTGCCGCCAGTCGGCTACGTGGCGGGGCCTGGGGAGCGATGATTCGGGCGCACTAGCCGGTCCGGATCGGCCCCGTCCAGGTCGATCCTTTAGTCGGCTACCGTCGAGCTATGCTCCGTCCGCTGCGCTGGGTCGCCCAAGAACCGCTCGTGTACAACCGCGAGGCCAACGCGTTGCGACCTTCGGCGGGCAAACACCGGCTCGTCCGAGCGCTTGCGCCTGAGGACCAGTGGGGGCCCTCTCGTGGCCTCCAGCGAGCCCATACGGTAAACACGACGGCAGCCGGAGCACCTTGAACTCCGCGTCCTGGAGCCCCCCTGCGAAGTCCAAGGCGCTTCCGGATGGAGGAGAGAGACGATTTCCTTCGGGTTATTGCAGCCAACGAGCGCTGGAGCGCCATCCGTGATACGCCGCAACTAGACGCGGGTTCGTGCCGATGTTGCTTTCGAACGTCCATGCAACTTTGGTTTCGGGAAGGTCAAATCGGCCTCGGAGTGATGATGGACGCCCGAGCATGGAGACTTCAGACACCGATACCAGCGAGGCCATTCGCCTCGGAGTCTTCACACCATACAACCGGAATGAGACTCCGCTCGATCTTGTCATCGACACGAACGGCTGGAGCATCATGCAGGGTGCGGATGTGCTCGAACTGCATTCGTACATCATCGACAAGCAGCGGGAAGTCCTATCGCCGACGCCACCGCCAGTCTTGGAGGCAACCCAGAATCACTGGCACCGACACTAACGCCTGCACTTCGGGCGACCGCGATTGCCCGAGCACCGTTCTCGGACTTCATTTGCGGTAGTCATCGGAAGGGCGCTCGCCCATGTCGGCAAGGAAACACTCGAAGCTATCCCACCGATGGCAAACGGTGATCCCTCGACCCCCATACAAGTAAAAGTCGGGGCAGGTTGGAGAGTTACAGCGCCGTCGCATAGCCCTTCCACACGGTTGCAGCCATCGGCAATTACCCGGCTCATAATTCCCGTCTGGGGGTGTTCGCGATAAATGAGCTTGGCTGGCTGGGAGGAAGAAGCAGACAAGAGGTCGATGAAGGTTGCTGTCGAGCGTGTTGACGGCCATTGGCCTGCGACGGTTCTTCCTGACGAACAGCGGTGGGGACGTCCTCCGGTGACGCCCTTACACGATTCGTCATGTCTCTGCCGAGCGCTTCGCATCCGAGGTGCTGGCACCGAGCAGCGCAGGTATCGCCGCCTCGATCTCCTCGGGTCGCAGCACGTCAAAGTCATCGAGGCGACGCCGGGTATCCCAAAGGATGTTCGGATCCGTAGGCGGGGCGACCGTGCAGCCGTGGTACTGCTCAAACGCTTCAACGATGTCCTCGGTGTCGTTGCGGAAGTCGAGCACGAACGTGTTCTCCTTCAAGGGATGGATGCGGTTGAGGCGCGAAAGGGTCTGCACTGCTGCCAGCCCGACCAAGGGCTTGTCTACATACATGGTGTGCAGCAGCGGCTGGTCGAACCCAGTCTGGAACTTCTCGGCCACGATCAGCACGCCGTACTCCGGGGTTGAGAACTCCTCCGCCGTGCGGGACTCGGGAAACCCGTTCATGTTCGTTTCCGTTAGTGGAATCCCGGTCCCGTCATCGATCTTGCCCGAGAAAGCGACCAGCGTCTTGATGTCGTTGTAGCCCTTCTGCTCGATGTAACGGTCGATGTTCTGCTTGTAGCGGACGGCGTGCGACCGCGAGGAGGTCACACCATTGCCTTCGCCAACCCACCCATCTCCTTACTCGTGTGCTGACGGAAGTGCTCGACAATGATCTCGGCCTTCTGAGCGAGGTGATAAGGATGGAGGCTCACGAACCGAGCAATCGCTCGACGCGCCTTCTTGGCGTCTTACTCGGGGTCCTCCTCGGTCGCCTTCTCGATCTTCCAGAACGTCTGGTAGGTCGTGTAGTTCGAGAGCACATCCATGATGAACCCCTCCTCGATCGCCTGCCGCATCGAGTAGAGATGGAAAGGCTCGTGATGTTGGGTCTGCGGGTTGAACTGGCCGAACATCTCCAGCGTCCGCCCCTTCGGCGTCGCCGTGAACGCAAAGTACGACAGGTTCGACTGGTGCCTACTTCGTGCCCCGACAGATCGCGCTAGCCCTCCTCGACTGGATCGATCGCCATCGCCAAGAGTCCCGCGTCCTCTGCCTCCGCTGCCGTCAACTCATGCTCGGTCCCGGCTCCCAAAGCCAGCCTGAGATCCTTTGCTGCCTCGCCTGTCTGCGATGAATGCGCTTCGTCAATCACCACGGCGTAGCTCCGGGCCGGGACCTCTCCGATCTTGTCGAGCACAAACGGAAACTTCTGCAATGTCGTGATGATGATCCGAGCCTGCTCCCCCTCCAGGGCCTGTGCGAGCTGACTTGAGTCCTTATCGATCTTCACGGCTCTGAACGCTCGCTGGGGTGACATCGAAGACGGCAAGCTCCGCATCCGCAAGTCCAAGACCAACGCGGGCAAGCGCTCCATCCCCCTGTTCTCCGACCTCGCCGATGACCTCAAGGTGCGGCGGCTGGCGTCGGCCCACTCGACCGACGATGACTACATCTGGGCCAACCGCTTCGGTAAGAAGCTGGACGCCCACAACCTCCGGTACAAGGTTCTCAAGCCAGCGGCGCGGAAGGCTGGCATTCCTGCCATCTCGGAGTCCTACCGAGGCTTCCACGTCCTCAGGCACACGGCCGGCTCGATCCTGCTGGAAAAGGGCTGGACGATTGCTCAGGTTTCAGCGTTCCTCGGACACGCCAACGTCGCGATCACCGCGAGCATCTACCTGCACGCGGTGAGCATGGGCGACATCGAAGTCCTGGGCGACGCGCTATCCGCCTGATTCCGCCTCCCGTTCCGTCGTTCTCAATGACCGAACCGAGCGGTTGACCAGAGCAACGATCAGCTCAAGGGCCGGAAGAACCTCCCGGGCTTGCAGCCAGCTCTCGTATTCCGTGCGTTGGTGCGCAGTCCGAACCGTGTTAGGCGGCAGCGACCAGCACGCTATGGGCGGTGCGCCTCGTCGCAGCCGAAACGCCATGACGTGCGCTGATTTGTGATGCGCCCCGTTGCGCGCTCCCATGTGCGCTTGCCAGAGCGCGCGTTCGTCAGCGGTCCAGCCGCGTTTCGAGCATCCAGGATCGTCGTTCAACTCGTGGAGGGTTTCCAAGCACCGCTTCAGGGCACTCTGCGCTGCTACGAGATTCGAGTCGGCGCATGCCTGCCGAAACGCCGCAGAATCGCTCTCGGAGGCTCATTGGACACGTCGGAATAATCATCGCGCGTCGAGGACTCGGATTAGCCTCGACCTCTCGACACCTCCGCTAGACCACGGCAAGGATGGAATTGGCGGTCCTCAGCGCGGCGTGTGACCCCTGGTTCGGCAACGCCTTCATTTCTTGCCCCAGACGTGATTTGCTCCGGACCGTAAGCAGGAAATTCCTGCAAATCCCAGAGCCGACGCGGGGACTCGAACCCCGGACCCCTTCATTACGAGGAAGGTGGGCGGCAGCCTCGCATAACAGCATCTGAGCAGGGCTTTCCGAAGATCTCTGCTCCCCGATCTGTGGCCAGATCCCCCCGGATTACCTGGGGATTCCTGTCGATCTGGCCACAGATTCCGACTTCTGTGGCCAGCGGACCCATCGCTGGCCATGGCTCCGGATAAGCGCCGACCTCTTCATTCTGGGTGCAGGAGCCAGCAGGTGAGCGCTTGCCGACGCCTGCTCGGCGAGCGCGGGGCAGAGCCGCGATCGTGTGGTCGTCACTGTCCGCGTTTGGGTGGGTGGCTCTCGCCCGCCTCGTCGGCTCTGGTACGTAGCCGCGGCCCGCCCATCGGCCCCGGCATGAGAAAGACCGGGTGGCCGCCCGGTCTTCCAAAGAGATAGGCGCCTTTCAGCGCCGAACGAAGATGTGTGGAGCAGTCTAACCGCGCCGAGGACGGAACCGCGACGGGGCCGGGGTGGTCTGCGCCGTCTTGTGGGGTGGCATGAGCGTCATCGCGAACCTCCGCGCCGTTCGCCGGAGTTTGGCGATGGCTTTCGGCCACATCACCCACAAGTTGCCCTCCTGCTCGGTTCAGGTGCGCAGGTGCAGCTCCGCCGCGCATCGCTCGCGCCGGGCGAGCACGCGCT
>DASPPG010000030.1:0-21146 GCA_035625625.1 Solirubrobacteraceae bacterium | reverse complement strand
AACCCACGCGGTCGAGCGGATCCCGCACCACCCGTCGAAGAAGGATCCAGCGCGCGCTAGCGACGCTGAACACCCTCACGAGCGCGAAAGCGGACGTGACCTTGACTGCCGTGCACGATGGCGGCGACTACAGCCAAACGGCCCCTCTCAGAGTCCCGCTTCGGTGCCGGCACGGGAACTTCCCGTGACTCGGTCAAGCACCCGCAATGCGCGGTCAGCAGGGCTGACGTGGGCTAAGGCCAGAGTCGCGCTGTCCTGGCGGGCGTAAGGCTGCGCCTGCCGCGCAAGGGAGGCGTTTGGCGGGGCCCTGTCGAAGACGCGCGGCTGGAGCGAAGCGGGTCTGCGATGTCTCCGGGCAGGCTTTCCGGGGTGGCTTGCAGGAGGGTTGAGTGCGCGAGTGCTGCATCAGCCGGCCGGATTGATGCGGCTCGGGCTGGTGGATGCCCTATTGGTTTATGCGCCGTGGTCTGGGGCCGCCGTGATCGCGTGCAGCTGCGCGAGGAGGGCGCGTAGTTGGGCGAACTTTCGGGGCCCGAGCTGCTCCTGCCATTCGGCCTCGACCTCGCCGACGATTTCGCGGATCGCCTCGATCGCGGCGCGTCCTCGTGGGGTGAGGCGGATGCGCTTGGAGCGCTGGTCGCCGTTGTCGGCTTCGCGGGTCAGGTATCCGAGTTGCTCGAGCTGGCCGAGGAGGTAGTTGAGCGCCTGTTTGCTCATGTGGGTCTGGGTGGCGAGCTCGATCGGGCGCGCGTTCTCGGGGCCGGGGTACTGGAGCACGTCCAGGTGCGCGGCGACAAGGTCGGTGTAGCCGCGCTCGTGCAGTCCGGCGAGCATGCGGTCGCGCACGGTCTCGAACGGGATCCGCAGTAGCGCGCCGATCAGCGGCGGCGGCAGAGAGGTGGCGGCTTCCGCATCCGGCTGGGTAAAGTCGCTTGACAAACTCATGGGCCTGAGTATACACTCGTCAAGTCACTTTACTCACCTGCGCTTGGCGCGAAGGAGATCATCATGTATCAGGCCATCGACAACGACACGATCACGGTCGGCGCGCTCGGCGTGCGCTTCCTGGTCGAGGCCGCAGACTCGAACGGAACCGCGTCGGTGTTCGAGTGCTACGTCCCCGCGAACTCGCGGATGCCGGCGCCGCACAGCCACGACGGGTTCGAGGAGACGATCTACGGGCTCGAAGGCGTCACGACCTGGACGATCGACGGCCAGACGGTCGAGGTCGGGCCCGGCGAGGCGGTGTGCGTGCAGCGCGGGCAGATCCACGGGTTTCAGAACCACGGCGACGTCGACGCAAAGATCCTTTGTATCGCGACTCCCGCGGTGTTCGGGCCCGCCTACTTCCGCGAGGTCGGCGAGGTGCTAGCCGCGAGCGCCGGTGGCCCGCCGGATCTGGCCGCGGTCGGCGAGGTGATGCGCCGCCACGGCCTCACCCCCGTCCCACCCAGCGCTGCCTGACCACCAGACCGCAAGGACATGGGTTGGACGCAAACCTCCGACGACGCGTCGCGCCACGCAACTGACGTGGCGCGGTGCCGTCGCCGGCGGGGGCCGACACCCGCAAACCACAACCGCCCACACGATCCGGCCCTGGGCGCAGACAAAGGCACGTCATGTCACTCCAAATCCTGATCCTGAAACTCGATGGCATCACGGCGGGCGACTACTTGACCTGGTGCCGTGACCCCGACCCGCCCGCGCTCGACTTCGCGCTGCGTTCGATCCGCGTGAACGCCGACCCGCTCGGCGACTCGATTACCGCGATCCTCGACTGGAACCGGCCGGCGCCCGCGCCGGCGGCCGCGGCCACCGCCGCGGGCCTACCACTCTCCCCAGGCGTCCAGATCCAGCCGCCAGCGAAAACCCGTGCGCCGCACAGACATGGCGATCCGAGATCCGCGCCGCAGTCGACCGCCCGAGCCGAGAGCTCACCGTCGCCACCAGCCTGGGGCGATGAGCACGTCCTTGCAGCCGAATCTTGACGCCGGCGGTGTGATCGTCCCGCTCACCGGGGGCGAGCCGGTCCTGCGGAACGCGCAGCGCGAGATCAGCATCCTGCTCGCACGCGAGGAGATAACCATCACCCACGCGCGCTACTCGGCCGGCCAACGGGTGGCCGGCCCGCACATCCATCACGAGCACACCGACGCCTTCTACGTCCTCGAGGGCGAGCTGACCTTCCAGATCGGGCGCGAGGCCAACACGATCACCGTCCGCGCCGGCGGCTTCCTCGCGGCGCCACCGCGGGTAGCCCACTCATTCGCTAACCACAGCGACCGCCCCGCGCGCTGGCTCACGATCCACGCCCACGACGGAGGATTCGCCGCATTCATGCGCGGCGTCCGCGACGGCGTAAAGGTCCAGTGGGACCTCGCGCCCGTGCCCGCCGACGGCGGCCTGCCCGCCAGCGCCGCGACCGTCAGCCACGACCTCGCCGACAACCGCCGAGAAGCCCAGAATCAGCCGTATCGGCTCAGGTGCGCGCTGCCCGACCTCCGCATCGGAGACTGGGATGTCCGTGCACCGCATCCCTTGGATCTGCCGCCTCCTCATCAACACACCCAGACCGACACGTTCCTCATACTCGATGGAGCCGCCGAAGCGACGCTCGCCGGCACGACACAGACCGTCGGCCCAGGCACGCTCATCTCGGTCCCCCACGCCGTGCAGCACACGCTTCACCAACACGGGCCCGGACCCGTACGGATCCTGAGCCTCCACACACCCAACCGGCCCAGAAGCGCTGGGTCCCCGAGCTGCTCCTCCGCCGAGTAGCGGAAGTACCGCGAATCCTGCGGACCAGGTCCGAGGCTGCAGTGAATCGCGCCGCTGCCCTTCGCCAATCCCGCGCACCCCCGCCTCGTCGAGCCCTCCGTCGGCCCGACCGTCGGCTCGGCAGACCTGCTTCCGTCCGCGGCGTCTACGAGCAATGGCTCCCGGCGCGACGGATCCACAGCCCCGCATTCGTGCGGCGGGAGGTCTCTTGGCCGCGATCGTCCCCGCCCCGCTCCTTGCCAATCTCAAGACCGGCCTGCCGTCAGCGCTTCGGCCGTCGTTGCCGATCGGCCGGGAGTTCCGCTTTGGCATGACCTCGGGTGCGACGTCGACGCCGACGGCGCGGCCCGAAGGCGCTTGCCGATCGCGTCACCTGTGCCGGTCCAGCAAGCGGCCCGGCGCCTGTCGCTCTCGTGACAGAGCAGCCATCTCGCCGCTCGCCGCCTGGCTGCTGGAAACGGACAAATGCAGCGACGCCGCTCAAGCGTCGTGACCACAGGTCTCCCCACTATCGCTTTTGTTCGTGGAGCATCGCGAGCGCGGCGAGCGCTTTGGCGACCAAGCGTAATCTCGCGACGACGCGGTGTTAGCCCGTTCTGAGCAAGCGGACCGGTCCCGCACCGGCGGTCGCCCCGACTTCTGCCGCGTGAATGCGATAGCGCGGCCTCTCCAGACGGCGTCACTGCTATGCCACGGCAGCGGCAGTCTCGCCGTGCGAGGCAGACTGCTGCATTGTCCCGGCGGTGCGTTCGTCCCGCAGCTCGAACCGGGCCTCGCCCGCCGCGCTATCGCTTCAATGCGGCACCGCGCTGCTGCTTGCGCGTGAATGCGATCACGCCGGCCTGGTTTCTGGCGTGATCGCCTTCGACGGGTTGCGCGTGTCGGGGCGCCGACGCGGGCAGCGTCCTGTCTGAGGAAAGGAATCACGCCGCAGTCGGTCGGCCCGCGGCCTACCGCCACATGATTGCTCTGCTTCCAGGACGATTATCCAGGTCCCTTCGCGACGACGATCCTCCTCCGTCGAGAGCGATCATGGGCCGCACTCCGCGCTGGTGATTGCCTTCGGGGTGGAGCGATCGTGCCTTGACCTCCCGCCTGGCTCCTCCTCCCGCCGGAGGCAGCAGTGCGGCGATGGCGGGTCAGATGCTCGTATTGACGCGGTATTAGCGGTAACGGACAGGGCCCGTGCCGGCTGCTCCTGTCCCTCTCAGAAGCGAGACAGATCGCGGAGGGTCTACGGACTGCTGCTATGCCGTGACGGAGCGACACGATCACGGCAGTCCAGCGACCTCGCTGCCGCGGTCCGGGAGCCCAATCCAGGACTCCTACGACATCTCGCAAACGAGGAGAGCGCGCACCTCCTAGGTTCCTTGACACGCGGCCGCGCAGTCGCCCAACTAGTACGCAGGCGCTGGGCTCCGCGATGTTCGACGGCAAGCGCTGGGCTGCATCCGCGATGGAGCTCATCGTCTAGCCCAGCTTGCACGGCAGCGTGAGCGAGAAGCTCAAGCTCCCGGACGTGTGCTTTGACCCGCTCGTTCACCGCATGTGGCCGGTCTGCAAAGAAGCGCGGAGCTCGCTACCAAGGATCTGCTTCGAGCTCATCGCGAACTACGCAACCTGATCATGGACTGACCCGACGACGGACTGATCGCGGCCGCCGGTTCGATCGATGTCGGGATCGCCGACGGCGAGCTCTCTGCGCGCTAGACGCGCGAGTTCCAAGCACAGCTCGCGCCGACGATCGCCAAGCCGGAGGCTCGTCATGCGACAGGCTACCGTGATCCGTGCCTTTCGTCATGGCGAACCTGCTGACAGCGCGGCGTTGCACAACGGCCGTCGTTTTGGGGACGGCGCTGGTCTTTATCGTCGCTGGTGCGCTCGGGACGCGGTGGGCGCTCGTGGCGGGCGATGGATACCAGCAGGCGCTACCCCTGCATGTGCTGGCGGCCCGGATGTGGCGAGCCGGTCAGCTTCCGGTGTGGAACCCGTACGCCTTCTCTGGGTCACCGTTGATGGCCGACGGGATCGCGGGGGTCTGGTATCTGCCGAATGTCCTCTTCCTTGTCCTGCCGCCCGTTGTCGCCGACAACGTGACGCTGGTGGCGAGCTTCGCCGTTGCCGCGGCCGGTGCGTACGTCTTCGCTCGCCACGTCCGTACGCACGGTACACCGTGCGCGCCGCGTCAGGATCGCCAGCTGAGAACCGCGCCCTGACACCAGCGTCCACAACGACGCGCGGTGCCTCCTGCGCCTGCCGTGGCTCGCCTTGCGGCTCGTGAAGGCTGGGTCGATACCGCGCGTTCGCTTTATCTCGGATGGGCTTTGGTGGGCGTGCCGCGTTCGCCTCACGCTAGTGATGGGGACCGGCGAGCAGCTCACGTTCGAGGGTGCGGACGATGACTGCTTGCGCAGTTTCGGGGGTCCAGCCGCAGCGGTCCATCAGGGCACGCAGTGTGTCGGGTGAGGCGATCGCGAACGCGATGTCGGCGGACGTGGTCCGCGGTCAGTCCTGGCCGCCCAGGTGCCTTTGGGGACGCCGTCGCCGAGGCCTTGCCGCGGTCCTTCACGGCGGCCGTGCTCGAGCTGCTCCAGGAACGCCGCGACATCCGGCTCGGCGGGGGCGGTGGCAGGCAAGACGTCGATCAGCGGCACTGCTCGTGTCAGCCGGTTGGCGACGCGGCGCGGGTTTGCAGCGCGGCCGGGAACGCCGGGATGATTTCGCGCGCGAAGCGTTGCAATTGCTCTTCGCCGCCGGCGACCTGAAGCAGCACGTACTCAGCGCCGGCGTTATTCAACGTGCTGAGTTTGGCGCAGAGCTGGTCGGGTGTCCCGTAAAGGGCGTGCTCCTCGGTCGCTTCGGCCTTGTCGGCGTAGGCGAGTACATGCGAGCCACCTTTGGCTCCGGGCGCACTCGAGACCGCCACCGTGCGCTGGGTGTACTTGGCGAGGCGGGCGAGCGCAGCCTCTGCGTCCTCGGCATTGTCGGCGACGTAGAGTTGGCGTGCGACGGCAACCTGCAGCGGATTGAAAGGCTGTCCGTGCGCAGCGCGTTCGGCGCGATATAGAGCGATCCGTTCGCCGATCTGCTGTGCGGAGGCGTATTGATCGAGGATTAGATTGAACCCGCGTTTCGCGGCGCGGCGGATGGATGCCGTGGTAGCCGCGGCGACCCAGACGGGCGGGTGTGGTCGTTGGGCGGGTGGCGGCTCGACCACGATGTTCTCGAAGCACCAGAAGCGGCCGCGATGCGAGAAGCGCGCACGTGTGAGCCAGGCTCGAGTGATGACTTCGATCGCTTCTTCGAACCGTGCGTCTGCTTGCTCTGGGGGGATTTGAAAGCCGTTGAACTCGTTGTGCCGGTAGCCCTTGCCGATGCCGAAATCCAGCCGTCCGCCGGACACGAGGTCCAGGGTTGCGGCCTCTTCTGCGAGGAGTACCGGGTTGTGCCATGGCAGCACGATCACCGCCGAGCCAAGCCGAAGGCTGCTGGTACGCATCGCAAGACACGTTAGGAGGAGCAGGGTCGCTGATGCCTGGTTCCAACCGGTGAAGTGATGTTCGACCAGGAAGCTCGATTGAAAGCCAAGCTGCTCCGCGGTTACGTTGAGGGCCACATAGTCGCGGAAGGCTCCGCCCGCCTCGGCGGGAAGGTCGGTGCTGGTGGGTTGGGCCGAGCTGATGAGACCGAACTGCATGGGCTCTAGGACCTCGCGATGTCCGAGGACGCGGCGGGTGCAGGGATCGCGTGCAGCCTCCAGGTGGTGGGCAGACCTTTCAGGGCGTGTTCGCCGGTGAACTCGACCGCGCCGCCGGATATGAGCTCGCGTACCACGCTGGAGGCGAGGATCTCGTCCGACTGTGCCATCGCGGCGATCCGGGCGCTGACGTGAACGGTCAGCCTGTGGATCTCGCCGCGGGCGATCGTGCACTCGCCGGTGTGAAGCCCGGCCCGGATCCGCAGTCCGAGTCGGCTCACCTTGTCGCGAATCGTGCACGCGCACTCGATCGCAGGTCCCGGGTGTGCGAAGATCGCCAGCGGGCCGTCGCCGGTATGCCGGATCGCGCGCCCGTGATGGTGGTTCAGCTCGTTTGGGATCAGCCCGTCGGGCTGGCAGATCAGACGCTCCCAGGCGTCGTCACCGATACGGACCAGATGCTCAGTTGAGCCAACGATGTCGGTGTCCAGAACCGTCGCGATGGTCCTGCCCTTGCGATTCTCCATCGATCGTGGGACCGAGCCGCAACCGAAGGCGTCAGCGCGGCATGGCCGGCGACGGTGCCGCACGAGCAGATGATGGTTGTGGCGGGCTTGTGCTGTGGACACGACCGTGTCGTAGCGGTCGGCTGCGGACGGCACGTCGATCCGCGCGCGACCCGGAAGCGACCCCGGCGGATGCGGTTCGCCCGTGAGCGCGAGCTCGGCCAGATCAACCGTTTCGATCAGAGCAGCGGTGGGGGCCGTGGCGGCGGGCAGCGCGGTCAACGGCCGCGCGGGCGCGTCCGCCAGATCGCCGGCCCGGTTGCGCAGACGCTGGGCACGCACGAGTGCCGGACGAGAGGTGCGGTGGTCGCCGGCGTGATTCATGACTTGATCTCCTTCGGATGCACGGAGGGGTGGGCGGGTGCTCCAGCAGCCGGCGCGAGCCACGCAGCATCGATTAGCCGCTCGGACGGAATGCCGAGCCGATCGCAGTGCAGTCGCAGAACGGTGTGCGACGGACCCTCGAACAGGCACAGGACGAACTCGTCGCGTACCAGCACGAGCGTCCCGAGGTGCGCTACCGCATCGACGCGGTGGTCCGAGCAGGACATCGCGGCTGCGCTGGCGAGCCGTTCGAGCTCGCCTTTCCTGACTCCCGGCCAGTAGCACTTGGCGATGTACAGCATCGCGGCGAAGCCTGCCCGGCAGGCGTTTCAGAACCATCTCAAAGCGATCTCAGCGGGCCAGCCGTCCAGGCTACGCTCCTGTTCGGGATACTTCGGTGCGGTGGATGCGGTGGTCGAGTTCGGGGTTCTGGGGCCGCTGGAGGTGCGGTTCGATGGCGTGCCGCGGCCGCTTGGTGGGCCGCGTCAGCGGGCGCTGTTGGGGATGCTGCTATGCGACGCCAATCGGGTGGTCTCGCGCGACCGGCTGATCGAGGAGCTGGTCGGCCGCGAGGCGACCGATCGTCCCGACAATGTGCTGAGAGTGCAGGTGTCGCGGTTGCGTAAGGTGCTCGCGGACGGTGATGCGGAGCCGCGGCTGATCGCGCGGTTTCCGGGTTATCTGCTGCGGGTTGAGCCGGGCGAGCTTGATCTGCACCGGTTCGAGTATCTTGCCCGAGCAGGGGCGCAGGCGAGCGGGTCGGGGGATCACGGGCGGGCCGCTGCGGTGTTGCGTGAGGCCGAGGGGCTGTGGCGTGGGCGGCGGGCGCTGGCAGATCTGGAGTTCGAGTCGTTCGCAAGGCCGGAGATCGACCGGCTCGAGGAGCTGCGACTGGGCGTGGTTGAGCGCCGGGTCGATGCGGAGCTGGCGCTCGGGCGCCATGCCGAGCTGGTGGCGGAGCTCGAGGAGCTGGCGGGTGAGTGGCCGCTGCGAGAGCGATTCCGCGCTCAGTTGCTCCTGGCGCTGTACCGGTGCGGCCGGCAGACGGATGCGCTTGAAGCCTACCGGCGGGCGCGGGACCATCTGGTTGACGATTTCGGGCTGGAGCCCGGGGAGGAGCTCCGGGATCTGCAGGCGCAGATCCTGCGCCACGACCCGCGGCTGCGAGCACCCGAACCCGAGCGGACATCCGTTTCGCTTCCGTCGCGCGGGGTGACAATCATCGGCCGCGAGGGCGAGCTGGACGAGATTGCGAGCCTGCTCGGCGACCCGGCGGTCTCGTTGTTGACGCTGACCGGGACCGGCGGGATCGGTAAGACGACGCTCGCGCTCGAGGCCGCCCGCCGCGCGGCGCACAGCTTTCATGACGGTGCGGACGTGGTGTGGCTCGCCTCGCTGGTGTCAGAGCAGCAGGTCCTGACAGAGCTCGCCCGCGTCCTCGGGATCGAGCTGACCGGACAGGAAACCGCGCTAGTAACGCTCACGCGCGTGCTCGCCCGCCAGCAGCGGCTGGTAGTGCTGGACAACCTCGAGCACCTGCTCGGCGCCGCCCCGTCCGTCGCCCAGCTGGCCGGCGACTGCCCCCGGGTCAAGCTGCTGGTCACCAGCCGCGCGCCGCTGCGCGTCGGGCTTGAGCGCGTGCTCCAGGTGCAGCCGCTGGCTGTCCCGGTAGGCGGCGTGGATACCTCGGCTGAGCGCCTGCGCGCCACCGCCGCGGGAGCCCTGTTCGTGGAACGGGCTCGGACGGCCGACCCGCACTTCGCGCTCCTAGAGCCCGACGTGGAGCCCGTGAGCGAGCTGTGCCGGTACCTCGGCGGGGTGCCGTTGGCACTGGAACTCGCTGCGGCGCGTACCGCTGTGCTCGCACCGCAGGCGATTCTGGAGCGCGTGCGCGCCAGCGCCGAGCTACTCGGCCCCGCGCGTCGTGACGCGCCCGACCGCCATCACACGCTGCACGCCACGATCGACTGGAGCTACCAGCTGCTCAACGCCGGCGAGCGAACGCTGTTCACGCGGCTGGCGGTGTTCGCTTCGGGGTTCACGGCGGACGGCGCCGAGGCCGTCGGGGGCGATCTGGAGCTGTCGGTCGTCGATGGCCTCCAGGTCCTGCTCGACCACGGTCTTATCCACCGCGCCAACGCCCGGGAGGGCGCCCGGTTCGCCATGCTCGAACCGATCCGCGCGCACGCGCTTGGACTGCTGCGGGCCGGTCCCGGCTATGACGATGTCAGTGATCGGTGCGCCCGGTACCACGCAACCTTCGCAGCGCAAGCGAGCGCCGGCTTGCGCACACACGATCAGCTGCGCTGGCTCGACCGGCTCGATGAAGAGCAGGCCAACCTACGCGCGATTCTGCAGGCCGCCCAGACCGAGTCGCAGATTGACGTCGGGCTGCTGATCGCCGCGGCGCTCGCGTACTACTGGCCGCTACGAGATCTATCGCCGGAGCTCGTACCGTGGCTTACCCGAGCGCTCGATGCCCGACCGGACGGCGATGGGACCATCCGGGCATGGGCGCTCTACGCGCTCGGATTCTCCGCCCAGCACATCGGAGAACTCGAGCAACACGTGGCATGCCTGCAGGCGTGCCTGGCGATCTGCGAAGCGCACCCGCACAGCCGGCTCGAGGCATGTTGTGAGGCCGGGCTCGCGTTCCGCTTTTACCATCGAGGAAAGCTTGACGAGGCGCTGGTTCATCGTACGCGCGCATTGGCGCTGGCCGGCGAGGTGGACGAGCCGGTAATCCGTGCGATCGTGCTGGTCAACGTCGCGGGATGCATCCCGGACGCCCGCGTCGATGCGCAGGCGGGCTACCGCGATGCACGAACGCTCATCGGCGAAGCAGACCAGCTGTTCGAATCAGTCGGGAGTCGCAGCGGTCGCTGCTATGCGAAGCATGGGCTCGGCTCCGCAGCATGGCTAGCCGGCGACTTCGCGGCAGCACGAACCCACCTCCAGCAAGCCCTCGCACACGCGGAGGCAATCCGCGCCCCTGGTCAGGCGGCGTGGATTCGGCTCAACCTTGGGCTGGCTGAACTCGGCGACCGCCGCACCGCCGAGGCCCGAGCCCAGCTGAGCGCCGCTGTTGTCGGCCTTATCCGCGGCGGGAACACGACACTGGCACGCAACGCGATGACCGGCCTCGCCGCACTCGCCGCCCGCGAGGGCGCAGCAGACGAAAGCGCTCGGGTGCTCGACGCAGCCCAACTGCTGTCAAACGAGCCCCGAACCATCACCGAGGGCCTTCTGTACGACCGGTACCTGCGCGACATCGCGTCACCCGGGCCGAACAACAGCCGCTGCGCTGAGCTCGACGCAATCCTGGAGGAGATCGGTCAGGACGCGGCAGCGCACGCCGGCGAGCTCGCGAGCGCTTGACCGCACCCGTCCGACGCACAACGGCGCGACCAACCCTCAGATCCGCGAGCGGCGGCGCCGACGGCCTGAGGAACGTCACGCCCTGGCAGATCGCGACCCGATGCCGCTGACACTCGTCGGAGACAACCACCAGGACCCTGCCATAGCCGCCTGAGGGATGATGGAGTCATGACTGCAGGCGGTGAGTACTTCTGCAGTATCGCGACAACGCGGCAGTTGCTCGAGCCGGCGGATGTCGGCCTGCAGGCCGTCGACGAGCGCGAGATCGGCCAACGGCGGGCCTCGCCAGAGCCCCACCGCCTCGCGCAGCCGTACCGCCCCAGCGGCGGGCTCTCCAGCGGCGATCAGCGCCTGCCCGTCGCCAACCAGCCGCTCGAACACCGCCAAGTCAAGCTGATCGCCGGCGAGCTGCAGGGCATAGCCGCCCGGGCGGGTCTGAAGCACCGAGTCCCCGCCACCGGCCAGCAGATCGCGCCGCAGACGCGAGATCGCGACCCGCAGCGCGTTCGCCGCGCCCGCTCGGCGGCCCTCACCAAACAGCCCATCGAGCAGCTGCTCGGTCCCCAGCAGCTGATTCGCGCGCAGCAAAAACAGCGCCAGCAGAGTGCGCTGGCGCTCGCCGCCGAGCCGGACCGGCGCGCCACCGCGGGACACCTCAAGCGCGCCCAGCACGCAAAACCGTAATGCCCCGTCCGGCCCACTCGCCATCGCCGCGATTATCCCGCGCCCCAAGCCAGCGCCGCGCGCAACACGCGCCGGTCCGGGCCTGTAACGCGATCGTCACCGATCGGTAATCGCGCCGGCGGATGCTGCGCCGCGACGGATCGCACCCCGCGATCCACGACCCCGAAAGGCCTTTCGATGAACCACCATCTCACCGCCGCGCTTGCCGCCCCCCAAATCGCCCAGCAACGTCGCGACGCCGATCACCACCGCGCCGCGCTGCCGCTGGCGGCAGCGAAGCCCGGGCCCCGACGATGGGCACTCGTGCAGGTGTGGGATGGTGCAGTGCTTGCCAGCTTCGACCATGAAACCAGCGCACGGGAGGCGATGACTGGGGTCGACGACGACGAGGTCGTGGCGCTGTGCGTCGGCACATGACACAGCCAAGCCCTCCGCTCCGCGCTCCGCGGGGGGGGTCGGCGACCGTGCACGCGCAGCCCCAGCTTGCCGACGGCCTGCAGGCAAGCCCGCTCCCGCTACCACAACCACCGGTTGACTCCCAGTGAAAGTTACGCGATTCAACACTCGCTCCATGAACGACCGCTCCCAAACGCCACCTGTCGCTGACCGGGACGTGACCCGGCCCGTTCGAACACCACTCCGCTGCCTTAATCCGGAAGAGCGAGCAGTGTTCACTGCCAGCCTCCCGCCGGAGGCGGCCAGCGAGACGTCTGCCGAGCGGCAACTGCGAGCGGCGATCGCCACGCGACTCGAGCGTGGCGACACGCTCGACACCGTCGAGCGCGAGCTGATCGCGCCCTCCGGCCTGTCAGAAGAACAGCGGTCCGCGCTCTGGCTCTACGCGTGGTCGCACCCGAACCATCGGGCAGTCAGCCAGCCGCGGCTCCCAGTCTGGGCGGCGCTGGGAAAAGCGCTGCTGACCCTCATCGGGCTCTACCGCTACTGACCGGCCGATCGACGATACCCCAACCGCGGGGCAGCTGACACACGGGCGGCATCGGACAACAGCGGTGAGCCCCGCTCCTGGCGTGGGACTTGCCAGCAGACGGGCGAACGTCGTCGGCAAGCATCTGCCGCGAAGCAGCAACCGGCAACACAGCCCCGTGCGTACCGCGAGCGCGGTTATCGCTCCGCCGGATGAGCAAGACGCACTCGCAGCGACGGCATGACCGCTCGCGCCGCAAAGCAGCCACACCACGACGAGATCTCGGCCGGCAACACGTTGCTGCTTCCGGACAACCTCAGCCACGCGCCGCCACGCGCCGCCGTGACCGCTCTCAGCTCGAAGGAGTCGTGCGGCTCCGCGATTGCGCGGCCTCGCACTCGCCCGGTCTCAGGAGCGCGACGGCGATTCACGCGGTGATTGCTTTCGACGGCGAGCAATCACGGGACGCGGGCGGCCCGCGTGATCGCTCTGAGCGAAAAGGAGTCGCGAGGTTGCCGACGACGCCGCTTCTGCTCGTGGTGGGGAGCGGCCACGATGCCGCTACCCGTATAGATAGGCGTAGACCGACAATGCCGTCGTCCGCCGTTGAGACCTGCTCCGGTATCGCCACGGGTATGCCGTGCGCACCGGCGACGCACCTCGTTTGCGCGGTTAGTAGGGCGCGCCCGTGGACTCCTGAATTGCCGGGCGGATCCAGCGGTCTCACGCCCGCGTCGACGCCGATGCTGCTAGCCCGTAGCGACAGCCATCCATGCTCGGCGCTCGGTGCTGTCACCCCATTCGGGTGATGTCGGCGATCCGGTGTCCCGAGAGACTCGATCCGATCAACCGCTTCTTGGACCGGGGGGTCGAATCGGCATGTGGATCTTTGGGCTGTCGGCTGTTGGCTGGACGGCCGCTGGCGTCGTTTTTCTGATCATCTGGGTATTGATCGCGTTCTGGCCGGCTCGTGTTGCTAGGCGCAAGGGGCACAGCTTCATCGGTTACTTCATCTTCAGCTTGATCTTTTTCCCGCTCGCACTGATCACCGCCTACCTGGTACGCGATCGCACAGCACCGGGATACTGATCCCGACGCCAGGATCGGTCTTCAGGACGAGCTGTCGAGGCCGGTCCCATGGCCCAGGCTTGCAGCGTGGGTGCGTCCGTCCCGGCGTAGTAAACGCTCGAACTATGAGAACGAGCTAGCGGCCGGGCCGCTCAGGCAGTTCGCATGGCTGCCCCTATTAGCCCAAGGCAGCCGTCTCGGCCCGCGTCCGAACGCTGCTGGGTTCGGCAGAATCAAGCGCCAGCTCTCTGTCACGCCCAGCTGCTGGCGAGTGATTTCGCCGGTGGCTGGAGCGGGAGCACTGTTGGTGGGCGAGGAAGAGGGTAGCTGTGGGTTCTCGACGTGAGGCCGCTTTGGCGATGCGACCGGAAACCCGGTTCGCTGGCGTTTGGGGGGTTGGCCTTAGACCATCGTTCACCCGCTTGGGGTGATGGCGATGCAACGGGGAAGTGGTTGGATCGGTCGGGCGATCCGGGCGCGGGGCGAAAAGCCCGGGCCCCAAACGGGAGCGTGGAGTGAGCAGCGATCTAGTCGACATCTTCCTGCTGTCCCTGGTGGCGATGTTCAACCCGACGCTGCTCGCGGCGGCGACGATCATGATGCTGATGCCAAGCCCCAAACGGCTCATGCTCGGCTACCTGCTCGGCGCCTACACGACCAGCATCACGTGCGGCTGCGTGATCGTGTTCGCGCTGGGCGGTTCGAGCAGTGAGACGAGCAGCGCCAAGCACACGATCAGCCCCGCCATCGACATCGTCGTCGGGCTGCTCAGCCTGGCGCTCGCGTGGGTGCTCCGCACCGGGCGCGACCAGCCCTACCAGGCCCGCCGACGGCAGAAGAAAGAGACAGAGCTGGCCGCCAAGCGCGAGGCCGGCAAGCCGACCGAGTCGCTGCCGCTGCGGATGCTGGGCAAGGGCGATCCAAAGGTGACGTTCCTCGTCGGAGCCGTGCTGAGCTTCCCTGGCGCCTCATTCCTCGCCGCGATGGATCACATCCACAAGCTAAAGGCGGGAACCGCCGCGAGCGTGCTGCTGATCCTCTACTTCTGCATCATGCAGCAGATCATCCTCGAGCTCCCCCTGCTCGGGTATGTGTTCGCTCCCGACAGCACGAAGGACAGAGTCGACCGCTCCAAAGCCTGGATGGCACGCCGAGGCCGAACCGTGGCCGTGATCGGCGCCGCCGTCATCGGCCTCTGGCTTCTCATCACCGGCGTCGTCGCGCTGGCGTAGCGAGTTGGTCGCCAACACCGCGGTCGTGCCGAGCCGGTCATCACGTTCGGGCGAACGCGACGCGCTGCTGCTCTTAGCCGAGTCGGGTGGCCTCGGGGTGCGATCCCCCGGGCCACGCGACTCAGCCCAAAGGAGAAGGCCGCGCGGGGCCGCCGAGTGTCCGCATCGTGGCCTTAGTCGGGAGGTATCTGGCGCGACGCGGGTTCGCGGTGGCCGTCCCCCTGGGCCTGGTGGTTGGGACCACTGGGATCAACCGCGAAGGCGCCTCGGCCGCCTCTGGCCTCCCACACCGCCCCGAATGCGGCGCCGAGCACGATGACACTGCCGATGAGGATGAACCAGGTTAGGAAGGTGAACACGACGCCGACCGTGCCGTACGTCTTGCTGTCGTCAATGACTGTCGTCGAGAAGTAGAGCGACGAGAAGAAAGCGAGAACGACCCAGAGAAGCGCTGTGACGAGGGCTGGCCGGACGAGACGGCGCCAGGGCACCCGGCCGTCCAACAGGAAGTGCATCGTCCAAAAGAAGAAGAGCGTCGCAATCACGAACGTCAGCAGTGCCTGAACCGCCGGCCCGGCCGCCCTCCGCTCGGGGTGGTCGATGATGCCTCCGCGACCAACACTCCGAGCACGACGACCGCCCACAGGACGTACCGCGGGAGGTCGCGCCATCCCCGGTGCTCCTGGTCGAAGAGGCGCTCATAGACCACCTGGAGCGAGGCCACCACGGCCACGATCCCGGCGAACGAAAAGAGCAGTCCCGTCACGATTGGCACGACGGCGTGCGACGGCGTATTGCGGAACCGGGTCTCGACGATGTGGGCGCCGCGGCTGTTGAGACCGAGGTGGCGGCTCAGGTCGTCGTCGATTCGCGTATCCGCCAGCGAACTCAGAACGATGATGAACGGAAGCACCGACCACAAAAGCTCGGCACCGAAGATCGTCGTCCAATCGAAGAAGTGGAGCGCCTTCAGTTGCGTGACGATGTCCCCGACCCATGATCCCTCGTATCGAGCGCGGGCAGCACCGACCTGACGGCGCGCCCGGTCTCTAACCGCGCGTCCGTCTCGACGCTCGGGAGGCAGATCACTTGGACCAGCAGACGGGGTCATCCGAGTGCCCGACCACAGTACCCGACGGGGGCGCGGGACCTACGGCAAATCATGTCCGAGACACCCAGGCTGGCCGGGTCAAGCTTGAATCGAGGACACCCGCAATGATCGAGACGCAGCGGTATGCGGTTTACCGCCCCTTTCCCTGGAAGCAGCAGCGGCGCGGACCGGACGGCGTTGGTGAGACCCGCTTCTCTCGCGCCGCGGTATCTCGTCAGCAGTCCCTGGGACGCTCGCTTTGCGCGGAATCCAAGCAGGCGTCCGACTGCGTGCCAACAGCTCGGGTGTTGGCAATCGGGTCGAAGCAGAACTCTGCGGCTGTGCCGTGGCTCCCGCTTCGTCGCCGCACGGGCGGTCAGCTACCGACTGCTGGTTGGCCGCGTCGCTCAGGTGGCGGAGAAGTGCGACCTCGAGGCCACGGCGCAGGCCACGCGCCTCGTAGTTCGTGAGTCCTACGCGAGTAAGGGTGGACGGTTCTGATCGTCGAGCCCGACCGCCAGGGACAGTGCCGGACCTCGATCGTTGCGCCGGTCTTGCAGGCGACGACCGGCAGCCTTCGGAGCTGACACGCACAGCAGGGAATCGGGAGCGAGGGCAGGAACAGTGTGCGGGTCCTCGAACGTGGCTACGGCGTTGCATGCCCGCGACGCCTTCGGCCACGCAGGCGCCAGCATGGACAGGCTTGAGCGATACCAGCGACGTACACAGACGCCGCTTGACGTGCTGGCGCTCGTGACGCTTTGGCTGGTCGCCGTACCGCCGGCGAAACTCGGGATGGACACGGCCGTGGCCGTGACCCTGCGAGCCGCGCTCTCCGTCGTGTACGCGCTCGACTTCGCGATCCGCGTAGCACTCGCCCCCGAGCACCGTCGGTACTTCCGGACCCACCGTCGTTTCCTTATCGTGGTGATACTGCCCGCGACCCGCCTGGTCTTCAGCTTGCGCCTGCTCGGCTCGGGGTTCCGGCGCGGGGACCTACGGGAATTCGGGGCCGTCGCTCTCGCTCTGTTTCTCAACGGCGCGACGATCGTCTACTTCTACGAACACCACGCCCACGGCGCGAACATCCACACCTACGGCGAGGCGCTGTGGTGGGCGGTCGTCACCGTCAGCACCGTCGGCTACGGCGACTTCTATCCGGTCACGCCCGGAGGCCGGGTGACAGCCGTCATGCTGATGGTGCTCGCGTTCACGGTCCTCGCCGTCGTCACCGCCCAGATAGCCGCGAGCTTCATCGAGCAGGCGCAGTCACAACGGGGCGCCAAAGCGCCAGCAGAGCGAGGCCCCACGAGCTGACAACCCTGCCTCTCGGCCGGCAGCTCGCGGCGCCGACGACAGTAAGTCGGGGCTACAAGGAGCACCGAGTCGTCTCGCCGGGGGGTGTTCCCAACGCCGTCCGGCGCGAGACCCGGTGCAAATCGACCAAGGCGGCGCTCGTCCCGCACGAGATCGATCGTCTTGTCAGGTTGCATCTTCGGTCGGCTCGGTGCCCGCGGCCTCTTCGCCTCGGGCTCTGAAGACGGCGATGACCGCTATCACCAGGTAGCCGAACGCAGCCACCTTGGGAACGATGATCGCGAGCAGGATGGCGCCGAGGAAGGCAGCGGTGTTCGGGGTCGCCGCGAGCGTGACCGCGTTGATCTCTTGATCGCTCACGTCTGGCTTGAGGAGCTTGCGGTCGCGCAAGATCGCGCCCCACAGCGCGCTGATCAGAGCCGACGTGACGAACAGCGAGATCCCGTAGAACACGACGGCCGCACGTTCAGCATCGCTGTTGCGGATCGCCTCGGCCACGAGCCTGGTCGGGAACGGCAAGAACGCCACCGCCATCAGCAGCAGCAGGTTGATCCGGATTACCGGGCCGTTCGCGTACCGAAGGCGTCTGAAGATTCCGTGGTGGCCGAGCCAGATCGCGCCGATCGTTAGGAAGCTAGTCGCGTAACCCAGGTACCCGGGCCATTCGTGACCGATGCCGTGCCACAAGTCGTGGAACGCCGATTCGGGAACCGCCAGATCGAGCACCAGCAGCGTGATCGCGATCGCGAACACACCGTCACTGAACGCCTCGGTTCGGCCCGTTTCCCATCTTCTGGTCACACCCGGCGGTGGTTCGACGTACGCCGCGCCGACCCTCTGTTGCTTGTCATCTCTTCTCGCGGTCAACGCGTGCGCCGCGCTACCGCAGCCGACTGCCGCGGGCCGCGCGGACAGAGACTGTCAGATCCCTGGTTGGCAACCGGAGGTGTGCCCCCTGGACGGCGCGCGCCGGCGGCTCTCGATCCAGCTGCACTTCCGGGCGCCGAGCAAACGGGTCGCGCGGGCGCCACAACCGCAATAGGGGTCAAGCACCAGCGCCCCCACCGAGCGCAGATCCGGTCGGGCAGACCTGCATCCGCGGGCCGCAGTGGTATCTCGGCGTCGGCACCGCCAGTCTCGGAATGCGCGGGGAGCAGAACGCTCGCCTGCCTCGCCACCACGCGTTCCAGCCCTGGTCGCGTTCGTGGCGAGGAGCGCGTCGCTGATCACGACTGGGCCGACACCTGCATTCGGGCTCGCGCGCTCGCGTGTATCGGGTACTGACGGTGTCCACGTGGCCGCCTTTGTTCCGACAGCAGTCACGCTGAACGGCTGGCAGAGCGTCCACGTCGTGGCTCGTTTGGTCACACAGCAGCGGCGCGGTCGGCCGGGCGACCTAGCCGCTACGAGCATCAAGATGTCGAGCCTGGGGTTGGCTGCTGTTCCGCCGAGTCGAATCGGAAGCGGCGTCCGTATCCAGCGGCCAGTCCGTAGCTGTTGCTGGTCGGGCGTTGGCGAAGCGCGGCGCCGAGAGCTGGCGGTCGTGTGAGCAGCCTCCCGTTGTCCTGAGGGCACGGGGCGGAGATCTCGGACGGCCACGAGCCCGGAGGCGACGCGGCTACCGCGCCATTTGGATCGTCGGCCGATCAGCGCGCTGGCGCGCCCCTCGGCGCCGTCGCGCTGGTCAAGCTGGTGCGAGCCGCGCGACCGGTGTCCGCGCGTCGTAATCGGCATCGCCGGCTCGCGCGACTTTGCGCGTGATTGAAGCGGTAGCCCGGTCGGCACTGGAGCGAAACAAAGCTTACGTTCAATCGTCGACGGGATATGCTGGGCGGCGGCGCACCCTCGGAGGGAAGGAGGGCGAGGTTGGAAAACGAACGGGGTTCTCGATGGTGGCGACTGGCGGCTGCGACGCTGGTCGGCGCGCTTTTCCTGGCCGGCCCGATCGCCGGCTCCCGGGCCGCAGAGCAGTTGTTCAACGAGTCGTTCGTCTACCCGACGGTAACGCTCCCCGGATTGACGGTCGGCCACTCGGGTGGCGGCCACCCGTTCCAGCAGGTGTGCCTGACCGCGTCGACCAACTCCTCCCAGACCCCGATCCCCGGCTGCTCGTCCGGCCAGGCGGCAATTCCCGCAGGC
This sequence comes from Solirubrobacteraceae bacterium, assembly GCA_035625625.1. Classification (GTDB taxonomy): domain Bacteria; phylum Actinomycetota; class Thermoleophilia; order Solirubrobacterales; family Solirubrobacteraceae; genus Palsa-465. Next base: position 1,945 of record DASPPG010000030.1, on the reverse strand, counting down.
GGCGACCCGTCCGGCGCCGGCGCACTCAGACTCACCGACAACGAAGGCAGTGTTGCCGGCTTTGTCCTGTACAACGTGCCGCTGCCGCTGACTGGGGGCCTCGATGTCCACTTCGACCTCTACTCCTACGACACCACGACCGCCGGCCTTGGGCCGGCAGACGGTGTGTCGTTCTTTCTCGTCGACGGCAGCACGAACCTGACGAAACCGGGTGCCGCCGGCGGCAGCCTCGGGTACGCGCAGCAGACCCGGGTCGACGGGGTGGCCGGCGGGTACCTCGGCGTCGGGCTCGACGAGTGGGGCAACTTCACGAACGATGGAGAGGGACGCGGCGCGGGCTGCCCGACCGGGTCCGCGTACGCGGGGGGAGTCCTTCACAAGAACTGGGTTGGCGTGCGAGGGCCCGGCGACGGCACGAATGGCTACTGCCTGCTGAAGGCGGTCGCGGTAAATGGTGACTCGCTCGCGCATCCCAGACCTCGCAGCTCCCGCCGCACACGCGCGGCCCGTCGCCGGGGTTTGGATCGAATTGTCGGATGCGCCTGATGGCGAGGATCTGAGCGGGTTGGCGCGGGTGCGGGTGACGCACCCGTTTCATCCGTGGGCCGGTCGGGAGTTGGAGTTCGTCAAGCGCCGGCGCAATTGGCGGGCCGATCGCGTGTATGTGCGCGATGCTGCGGGCGAGTTGGTCTCGTTGCCCGCGGAGTGGACGGATGCGGTCCCGGAGGATCCGTTCGTCGTCGTGGCCGGCGGACGCGCCCCGTTTCATCTCGATGGGCTGCTGTCGGTGGCGGAGCTGGTCGCGTCGCGCGTCGCGATGCGGCGGTCTGCTGGGCAGCGCGGCGGCCGGGGCTGAGCAGTTCCGCCGTCAAGCGGATTATGCCGCTTCTGTCAGCGCGCTTATGCCGCTGCTGATGCACGGGCCAGTTGCCCAAACCGTTGCCGACACCGAGTCCGGATTGATGGGAGCCCGTGATTCGCGACGTAACCGGGGCTCGCGCTAGGCATTCCCGAGTGGTTCCGTCCGACCCGTGGCGCATAATTAGCTGGACATTGGTTGCAGAGAGGAGCGGTATGGCTCGGCGGGCACGTGACGGCAAGGCGCAGGAACTGGCGGCATCCAGGACGCTGAACCCGCGTCCGGAGGCGGTCGTCGATGAGGCGTTTGGGTCCTCGGAGTTCTTCGACGCGCGGGATCTGGTGCAGGTCAAGTACGAGATGGTGCGCCGGGTCGAGGCCGATGGTGTCTCGGTGAGCGCGGCAGCCGGCGCGTTCGGGTTCTCGCGCCAGTCGTACTACTCGGCGGCGCGGGCGTTGGCCGATGAGGGGCTTGGGGGGCTGGTGCCGTCAAGGCCGGGGCCGCGGGGCGCGCACAAGCTGACTGATGAGGTGCTCGATCATCTCGAGCAGCTGCGGCAGGCCGATCCGGCGCTCGGAGCGGCGCAGCTGGCGGCCGTGGTCGCCGAGCGGTTCGGGGTCACGGTTCATCGCCGCTCGGTGGAGCGCGCGCTCGCCCGCCGGGAGGCCGCCAAGCGGGGCCCGAAAAGTGGCTGAGCTTGCCAAGGGCGAGGGGCTGGAGGATGCGGGCGCGCTTGTGGCCTGCTATGAGCGGCTGCGCAAGGCGGTGCTGTCCGGCGATGCCGGTGGCTGGCGGCTCGGGCACGGGGTGCTGTGCGCCCGCGGGATGGTCGGCTGGATGAGCGCGGTCGGCTCGCTCGCCCCACCAGCGGGCGGCGGCAAGCTCGTGGCGCCGTCTCAGCCCGAGGGTGCTGGACCGTCGAGCGGTCGGCCGGTGTCGCTGCCCGCCGCCGATCAGGTCGTTGCCGTGCTCACCCAGATGGTGCTGCCGCTCGCAGCCTGAACGTCTCACACACGAATGTGTCACACCACCGGTCACATCACTGTCACACCAACGATCACGAAGGAGAAGCGATGAACGATCAGA
>DASPPG010000029.1:0-4857 GCA_035625625.1 Solirubrobacteraceae bacterium | reverse complement strand
GTCACGAACCTCCTGTCCGTGCAGCGAACGGACAAGAAGTGGCGCTCGATCTCGCGGCCGCTTGACTTTGTGGCGCGGCGCGGTCGCTGAAAGGTTGGCGTGAACGGGTGGTGAGCACGCCGTCGGATGGGGGAGAATGCGGAGATGGGTGACGAACGCCTACGTTCTGAGATCCGCGACGAGCAAGAGCGGATCATCTCAGCCGTCAGATCCGCAACGGATCACTGGGAGATGGCCAAGGCGCAAGACTCTTTCGCCGATCTGCTCGAACGGATGGCTGATGAGCTAGAGATGGACTCGGCGCGTGATCGTGGCCGCTTTCTAGCTGCAGCACATGCACTTCGGCGGTCGGCGGCGGTCAACGAGCACCGGTACGTCACCGGCCTTCGCCACAGAGGCGACGACCCCTAGTAGCCTCGGTTGGGGCCTCGGGGGTGCTGGATAGCTCGCTGGTGAGGGACCCGAAGCGAGGCGTCGATGGTTCTGCTTCTCCTGACGGTAACAACGTGCTAGGAGAGTGCGGATGCTCTTCGGCGAGTGCGACCGCACGCTCCGGAGGCGCAGCCTCAAATGGGCGCCACCCGTCCCTCGCCGAGGCAATGCCCGTGCCTCAGTTGGGCGCCCGGTCAACGCGATCGCCCGCGAGACGCGCTGGTGGCCGCTCGACGACCAGCGGTATCCCTAGCCGGTGAGAAAGCCGGCCGTATGCACGCTGGGGAGAACGACTCATTCGGGTCGGGCCGGGCTCGCGGGTGCCTCGAGCAGGGGGAGACGCGGCGCCTCATGAACCTTCTATCGTGAGGTGGGTGACGGCAATACGCGCCGAAGACTTGACAGAGATCGACCGCGGCGGACGGCGGTGCGCGGTCTGCCGCTCCGGACGCCATTGGCGCCGGTTGGAGGTGGCCCGACCAGATGGTGTCGAGCCGGTGGTGATGTGCGCGGCGTGCCGGACGCGCTACGGGAGCGCTCCTCCTGTGCGGCACGGCCGTGTTCCCGCGTTCCCGGCCGATTCGGCCTCGCCAGCCGCCGAACCGGCCTCGGCCGCGCGCGAGCGCCCGTCCGAGCAGCACGAGGATCGGGTGAAGAAGGCGCTGCGTGAGTTGCCTCGCGGCGAGCACTCCACCGGGAGAATCGCCAAGGCGGCCGGGCTCAACCAGGCAAAGACGCTGAGGCGGCTGCGCCAGCTGGAAGCCTCGGACGAGGTCCGCGAAGTCGGCAAGCGTTGGTCGACGGAGCCGCCCTCGAGCGATCTGGAGGGAGCGTTTGACCGGCTGCAGGCCCGCACGAGCAACATCAGAATCGTTCGCGACCGATCGCCGGTCGGCTGATCAGCCGGCTCCAATCTCGAATCAAGCTCGCGGGCTGGTCTCGATGACGCGATCGCGTAAGGGACCAGCGAAGGCGGGGACCCGCCGTTTATCGTGGTCGGCGTGGGAGAGTGGGGAGCGGCGAGCTTCGAGAACGATCCGGCTAGTGACTGGTTTCTCCTGGTCGAGGAAGCGGTCGACCCGGGCGGGGTGATCGCCTCAGCGCTTGATAGCGCGGTTGGCGAGTCGGAGTACCTCGGTCTCGATGAGTCGTGTGTAGCGATCGCGGCGGCGGAGTTGTCAGCGTCCTGTGCCGGTCACGCATCCGACCGCTTGCCCGATAACGTGCGCCACTGGGTCGACACTCATCCTCATCAGCCTCACGACTCCGAGATCGACCAGGCAGTCCAGGCGGTCCAGCGCGTCCGCGAGGAAAGCGAGCTGTGCGACTACTGGGAGCGGAGAGTCGACCGGGACAAGTGGCTCCGGGAGGTTGACGACCTCATCAGGCGCTTGGAACAGTCTGGCGGCGGCCAGCCGGCGACGCTCTCGCCATAGACAACGTCGCATTGCACGGCATTGCGGCCCGCATCGTTGGGCGAGCCCTCCTCCCTCGGGCCGAGAGACAGCGCACATCATGCTGCCCTCAGATGCCGACACGGCGCCGGGCGCGCCTGCCGGGACGGAGAGCAGAGTCGAGAGCAGCCTCCACCCGCCCGGGTGTCTGCTCGCGCATTCCTCCAGTGGCCCAGCCTCAGATATGGAACTACGAGGCCGACGCGCATGCCGAAGCAGAACTAGAGGCCGACCCGGCCGTCAAGAACCGGGCCGGGGAAGATCCACGTCCGAAGCGGCCTTCAGATCCCCCAACGTAACGAGCAGGCATCTCAAGAGGCTCGCAAGCGGCGAGCAGCACGCGAGCAGGAGCAACTTACTGGGGCGCCGCGAACGCGGCTTGTAGTGCACATACGGTCTCGGACCCGACGGGTATCGATTGCCCAGCCGGCGTGAAGAGCGGTTGGACAGGCGTGTTCGCCACCGGCCCCGGGCGGATTCGACACCACAATCCCCTCGTCGCCACCGGAGAACCCGACCGCCGGCTGCCGCTCCGACCGGCTGCACACCCAGAGCGGAAGTCCCGATAGGTCAGACCGGAGAGGCCAGATGGCTCAGTGTTCGTGCCCGCAAAGCATTCGAACGGGCGCTGCGGCTCCGCGGCGAGAACGCACTGCGCGAGGTCGCCGATGAAAGCCTCGCCGGTCTCGCTGCCGTCGCTGCCGCACAAGGACGCTACGAGATGGCCGCGACATTGCGAGGTGCTACCCGCGCGGTCGGGTACCGCCGGCGAGGTTCGACAAGCGGATCGATGATCGCCTCGAGCGCGATTACCTCGCTGCCGCCCGAACGCGCTATGGCGAGGTCGCGTGGCGCGCCGACGAGCAGGCCGGCGCGCTGGTCTCGCGTGAACAGGCGATCGCTTACGCGCTCAGCGAACGAAGCGAAGCGATGCAACCGCACGTGGATGAGAGCGGCGCCAGGACGGCCGTGTGCTTGCTCGGTTCCGGCTAACGGCCGCCGCCCCTTCGGAAAACGGAGAACCTCCGCGCGACCCGCCGGTTGCCCAGCTCGTCATACGCAGCGGCTCGGTGTCGCCCGCCACGTCGGCGGCGAGCGCAGTGTTCGGCCCAGAGCCAGGCTCCCGCCAAGCCGACCGCGGCTGATACGCGACGCTTCTGCATTCACTCACAACAGCACACCTCGCCTCCGCCGAGCGCCGGCGTCGGCGCTGCCGCTCTAGGGGCGCCACTTAGCCGTCACGGCGAGCAGCGACGATACGCCCCGGGTGGGCGCTTGGGACACAATCAGGCACGGACGTGCATGAAGGATGATGCCTGCGCGAACACAAAGCCAGGGCTCGACCCCGCGAAACGTGAGCGCCGTGCTGCTCGCCACGAGCGAGCGTCGGCACCGATCGGCCGACCGAGCTGGCGCCCGCCCTGCTCGCCGCGCGTTGCAGGGAAGGCACTGCTGACAGCCAGATGCTCGTCTCAACATGAATGCAGGGAGCGGCCCAAATTCTGATGAGTGGCCGACGGCTGGTTTGGCGTGCGACGGCGCTAGCGCGGCGGCGCCCAGCCCAGCGTGCTGCCGCTCCGCCCGACTGAGCGCAGTCGAGTCGAGCGCACCTCAGTGCGCGTCAGTCACTGCGCCGGTTCGTCCCCATGCCTGCCACATGACCGGCTGGCAGGTGATCGTGTACGGCGCCTCGAGATGCGCGCGCAGAGTCGCTGTGTAGGAGTCGAACTCATTGCCGGTCAGCTCGCCGGTTTGCACGATCACGTCGCGGACGAGGCCGGCGACCGTCAGCAGAAAGGTTTGGTAGTAGTCGCCGGTGTTGGTCACACGCGCGGTGGGGCGAACATGGACGTCGTGCAGGCCGGTGTCTCGCAGCATGCGCCCGATCCGTCGGCCGATGTTGAAGTCCTTGCCCGTGCGGCGGTAAGCATTCAGGATCGCGGCGCGCAGGATGTCGAACGCAGGATGCGGCGGGTCGCAGTTCCATGCCGATGCGTCGGGCTCTTGCACAGCGACCACGCCGCCAGGTTTGGTGATCCGGACCATCTCGGCGAGGACGTCCTGCGGGTTCTGCACGTTGAGCAGCAGCGTGCGCGCGTGCACGAGATCAAACGATTGGTCGGGCAGGCCGGTCGCGGTGGCATCCGCCTCGATGAACTCGACCGCTAGGCCGTGCTGCTCGGCGAAGCCGCGCCCGGATTCGACCATTCGCGGTTCTCGGTCCAGTCCGATCACACGCCCATCTGCGCCAACCCGCTCGGCGAGCAGGTGCACGACGCCGAGCACGCCGCAGCCCACGTCGATCGCGGAACTGCCGGAATCAACTCCGATCAGATCAAAGAGCTCAGTCGCCTCCTGGGCGTAGACCTCGGCCTGCGCGACGAGATGGCGAATCTCAGCCGGGCTATCGCCAAGCAGATACCGCCCAGACGCGCTCATCTCGCTGGTTCCCATCGACCTCGACGACTCTATCTGCACCGACCCAAGCCGGGACACGGACTGAGCCCTCTGCGCGGTCATGAGTTCCGCCTGCCGCGCATAGGAGGTCGTACCGGGACCAACGCGGTAGAACGCCCGGCTCGGCGAAAGCGGGTCAGCTGACTTCGTACTTGATGTGTGTGACGCCGGGCGCGTTGACCGCGCGGACCTGCTTGAGCTTGAGCGTCCCGCGGTCGAGCCCCTGGAATAGGCGAGCGCCGGCACCGAGGATCAACGGCGCGATCGAGACGTCGATCTCGTCAACTAGGCGTGCGGCCAGGTACTGGTTGACCACCGACGCGCCACCGGCCAGCGAGACGTCGAGTCCCCGTGCGGCGTCCTTGGCCTGAGTGAGCGCCGACTCAATCCCGTCGCTGACGAAGTGGAAGGTGGTGCCGCCCTGCATCTCGAGCGGTTCGCGCGGGTGGTGGGTCAGCACGAAGACCGGATGGTGGTAGGGGGGATCCTCGCCCCACCAGCCCCGCCAGGACTC
>DASPPG010000028.1:0-2943 GCA_035625625.1 Solirubrobacteraceae bacterium | reverse complement strand
TGTCGCGAGGACACGTAGCGAGGCTGTCGAAGGTCGGCGTTGCTATCGCAACGTCGACCACGGAGGTGGCCTCGTGCTCGCCGACCTTGACAGCCTGCTCACGGCACTTTACGTGCTGGTGGACGATTTCCTGCCTGCCCGCAAGGGTGCAGGCCGGCGCCCAAAGATCACCGACGCCGAGCTCATCACGCTCGCGGTCGCGCAGATCATGCTCGACTGTCATTCCGAGCGGCGGTTTCTGCGCCTGGCCCGCCAGCGGCTTGGGCACCTGTTCCCCTACATCCCCCTGCAGCCTGGCTACAACAAGCGCATCCGTGCCCTCGCCCCAAGGATCTGCCTGGTCATCAACCAGCTCGCGAGGGTCTCCCCGTCGTTTGGCGACCGGCTCAGGTTGCTGGACTCCACCCCGGTGCCGTGCGGCGCCTCCCGCCAGACGGTCAAGCGCTCGGAGCTCGCGGGCTGGGCCGCCTACGGGTACTGCGCCAGCCACAGCCGCTACTTCTGGGGGCTCAGGTTGTATCTGCTGTGCGCGCCAGACGGAATGCCCGTCTACTTCGCGCTGGCGCCCGCGAACGAGGGTGAGCGCGAGGTCGCCGCAGCGATGCTCGAACGAGCACGCAAGCAGGGGATGCTTCAGGGCGGGGAGATCATCGCTGCCGATAAGGGTTTCGCCGGGCGGGAGTTCGAGGAGATCGTCGCCAGCCTCGACGCCACGCTCATCCGCCCCGACCGCAAGGGCGAGCCACCACGGTTCGGGAAACTCGGTGGTATGCGCCAGTGGATCGAGTCGGTCTACCAGACCACCAAGGGCCAACTCTCCCTCGAGGACCACGGCGGACACATCCCCGACGGCGTCTGGGCCAGAGTCTGCCAACGCGTACTCGCCCTCGCCGCCGGCGTCTGGCACAACTGGCTGCTCTGGGAAGCCGGCGAGATCGACACACCCGGCCGCCACTTCACCGCCTACGACCACTGAACCCATACAAACGGAATCAGTCATCTAGAGGCCTATGAGGCATCCTGTCTGGTTCTCGCGACAAACTCCTCGCGGAGGTCATGCAGCAGGATCGTGTCATTCGGGCGTGCCACCTTCCACGCATACCAGCCGTCGCAAGCAGGTATGTGCGCCGCATGCTTCGCGGCGCTTGAAGGTGTCGCGAAGATGCGGCCATCAGCAAGCTCGATGCCTGCGTTTTCGGTGATCGTCGCTTTGTGCTCGACCCCCAACCTGGGGCGTTCCCAGATCAGATGATCACCTGGATTGAGCAGCCCGGCTTCCACCAGATCAGCAACGGTGATCCGTCGTCCATCGATCATTGTCGCGGGGGTTTGCCCCTCGGCTGTCTGATCGACCGTCAATGCGAACTCCGGCTCATGCTCGCTCTCGACATGAAGGAACTTCCTGCCGTGCGCGTCCTCGTAGATCGAGACTTCGAGAATCTCGACCGGCACCCCGCTCTCGACCAAGAACTCCAGCGCCGAATGAGTGCGGCCGTGGAACGTTCGGGCGATCAGCACCAGACGCGGCCTGGGATTGAGAACGACAGGTGTCGAATCGCCCGTGAATTCCTGCCAGTCAGCGAAGAAGCCGTCCGTGCCGCCGTGGTACATGCCGGCCAGCTCGTCGAGACTGCTTGTGCGCGCCCAGCCCGCATACTCCAGACACTGCGCCAGTTGCCCGCGATCAAGATCACGCTTGACCTCAATCACGGTCACGCGGGCGTCCTTGGACAAAGCCACAACGTCTGGGCGACCCCCCGCTTTCAGAGTCGGCTGCCGAGCGACGAGGAGCAGCGACTCGCCGAGGAACTCGTCGGGGCTCGCCCAGAAGAGATCCTCGATCTCCCTCTCGTACAGGCCAGCGCCGCCCGCGAGACGCCGAAATGGCCTTAGGTCCCCGGTTCCAGCTATCTCATACAACGGCATTTCCGCATCATCGTCGAACTACCGGACGCGGCCGAGCTGGGCGGCCCTGCGCCAGCCTCTGTCGCCGATCGGCGACAACATGCTTCTGTCTACGTACGATGACATGTAAACTCGTCGCCGCACGACGACAACGACCATGCGCGTCAATACGATTAACGATCTCTCTGCCGCCCTGCGTGGGCGCAGGCTGGCCCTCGACCTGACGCAGGCAGAGCTGGCGCGTCGCGCCGGCGTCTCCCGCCAGTGGCTCAACGAGCTCGAGCGCGGTAAGTCCACGGCCGAGCTTGGGCTCGTGCTGGCCGTCATCGATGCCCTCGGCTTGGAGCTCGAGATCGGCGAGCAGATCGAGCGCCCGACGCAGGGACGGTCCGCGCCGGATCTGGATGCGCTGCTGCGCGAACATGGTGGCTGATGAGCGACGAGCTCGCGGTACTGCTCGCGGATCGGCACGCCGGCACGTTGACCCGCGCCAGCGGCGGACGTCTCACCTTCACCTACATGGACCGCTATCTGGCCGGCGAGAGCCCGACGCCCTTGTCGCTCTCGATGCCGGCTCAGATCCAGGCGCATCGTGGCCAGATCGTGACCAACTGGCTGGCTGGGCTCTTGCCGGACAACGACGCCGTACTTCGACGCTGGGCGCGGGAGTTTCACGCCAATGCCCGCTCTCCCTTCTCGCTGCTCGGAACGCCCGTTGGCGAGGACTGCGCCGGCGCTGTGCGCTTCGTGCATCCCGATCGGCTGAAGCGGGCGCTCCGACGTCAAGGCGATGTGCAGTGGTTGAGCGAGGCGCAGGTGGCGCAGCGACTGCGCGAGCTGCGCGAAGACTCCACCGCCTGGCTCGGGCGGAGCTTCACGGGCCAGTTCAGCCTCGCCGGCGCACAGGCGAAGACCGCTCTGCGGCGGGAGGGGAGAAGGTGGGGGGTACCGTACGGCGCGACCGCGACCACGCATATCCTCAAGCCTGCGGTCGCGGGATTGGACGACCACGACCTCAACGAGCACCTGTGCCTGACC
>DASPPG010000027.1:0-67429 GCA_035625625.1 Solirubrobacteraceae bacterium | reverse complement strand
CAAGCCGGGAGAGGCGTTCCTGGGCGGCCACAGCGATACTCACGGGATACCCGGCCACGACGGCTTCAAAGGTCGGCTCCCCGCTGCCGGATCCGAGCACCGCGATCACGCCATCTACGTCGAGGAGACAAAGCGGACGCTGAGGTCTGATCCTGGGAGCTGGCTTCACACGGACACTCGCTTGCGTCGGTTTGCCAGTGCGCCCTGAGCATCGTTCCAGATCCGTGGCTCCACGATCCTCCACTCGCCCGCTCGCTTGTATTCCTCGCGCTTGATCACGCGCGCCAGCATCGTCGGATGCCAGCCAAGCGCGGCCGCTGCTGCTCGGATTGATGCCCCCACAGTGCCAGTCGCGCCCATAAAGTCTTCTTGCGGTTTAGCGGGCGAGGGACCCCGGTCTCCCCTTTTCCTACCGGGGTCCCCCCCTTTTGCTACTTGATGATGTGGAGGACTCGGTACATCCCGAGTTGGTAATGGTCGCGTCCGTCTTGGGCGTTCATCGCGCAGAGAATGATGTAGTAGCCCGGTGGTTGAGTAACGACCCACTGCTCACTCTGATTGTGCGAGAGCGGGCCAGCGAACAGGAACCCCTTGGTAGCAAAGTACGGCTTGCCAGCTCCCTTGGGGAACGGCTTGCCAGTCCCGAGCAGTGCCAAGACGGGCTTGATGTCGGCGGCGCTCTTGAGCCGGGCGGCGCCGAGCATGTGAATCAGGAAGCCGTTGTTTTGGAACCTGACCAGCTCTCCATCATGGATCGTGCTCGCCCCACGGAAGGCGAAATCAATCGCCGTGATGGTGGCTTGCGGAGCCGGGAGTGTGGCAGCGGTCGAGGCGAGAGAGACCGTGAACGGCGTGCGGGCATTGCCGTTGTTGATCGCGACGTAATTGCCAGCGGGTAGGTCAACCTGCACGGTACTCGGATGACCCTTGAGCGTGGTCGGCCCATCGTAGACGACAGTCGCGTACGGGTCGATTGCGTCAAACGGCGCGTTACTTGGGAGCGAATCGACCAACTTGCCGAACTGCGCAGCGGTTACTCCTGGCTTGAGCAACACAAGCCCTGGCACATCACTTGCTTCACCAGTGACGGTGGCGACGACATTGACGGGACCCGAAACCTCCGAGCCACTGACGACCACATTGTTCTTGGTGACCGCAAGGTCGAGGCTTGGTAATGATGCTGCGGATGCTGTCGCGGGAATGACAGCGGCGATGCCCAACGCCATCATGGCGATGAGTTTCTTCATTGCACTGCTCCTCCTGTGAGGTTGATTGGATTTGGATCAGTCCGGCAGTTTATTGGTGATGTTAGAGCGCTTATGGCTTGCGCTCGGAGCGGTGACTTGAGGCTGGCTAACCGTTTCCTAACATCCGGAGGGACTAACCTGCGCCTCATAGTACGTCGCCATCCACCGGCGAGAACTGCTCGCTGGATGATGATCGGCGCGCCGCGACGGCGTTATGCCCCATGTTTTCGTTGCGAAGCTAGTGCCTGTTGAGCGTCGTCCAGATGCGAGGATCGACGATTCTCCACTCGCCCGACCACTTGTACTCCTCACGCTTGATGACGCGGGCCAGCGTCGTGGGATGCCATCCAAGCTCATCCGCTGCTTCGCGAACCGAGGCCCCACTACGAAGGAGGTCGAACGCACGCCGAACCTCAGCGGCAGCGTCAGGATCAATCTCGACCCCTCGTGAGCGGCTGCGTCGATAACCGTGAGGCTGCTTGCCTCCCTGAGCCCGAGACCGAGGCTCCCGCTGGGGCCTCGCCTGTCTGCCCGCAGGCATACGAGCGACAGTTACTCTCCTGTCGTAGGCCGCGCAAACGCCAGCAGCCCCTCGACGTGCTCACCCGTCAAGCCGAAGCGGGGATCACAGTGGAGGAGCAACGTCGCTTGGACGCGGTGTTCGGCCCATGCGACGACATCCGCTCCCAGCTCGTCATCCACCCAAGCGACTGCACGGTCCCGCACGAACCGCTGAACCACGGGCAGCTTGTAGCTACCGACGCCGTGATCAGCATCAGGGACGCGAGACGGCGGCGTCGACTGCGTCGCCTACGACGCAGACCGATCCTCGGCGGAAAGGTCGTCATCCAGTCCAAGCGCTACAAGAACACCGTCGGAGTCAACGCGGTCCGAGACCTGTTTGGGACAGTGCACAACGAAGGCGCCAGCAAGGGGATCCTCGTGACCACCAGCGGATATGGACAGGCATCCCACGAGTTCGCCAACGGCAAGCCACTCGAGCTCCTCGATGGCGGCAACCTTCTGTCTCTCCTTCAGGAACACGCCGGCATCGAGGCGAAGATCGTCCCTCCCGAGGACTGGGTGGACCCCGAGCCTGACGCGTGATGCGGCGCTTCGCGTGGCGACTCGGCGGCCGATCGCCCCGGCAGTAGGCAGTTCCTGAGGCGCCGCGCCTCGAGGTCAAGCCTGCCAGTCTGCCGCGCACGTCACCATTAGGGCATGACTCAGCTCATGCCAGGCGTGAAACGCGAGGATCTCGCTCCAGCTCACGAGCCGGGCGAGGGAAAGATGATCGCGGAGGAAGCCGCTCGGCGGCTTGCTGGTGCCTACGGCGATCGCCTCCGACAGGTGGTCCTGTTCGGCTCATGGGCGCGGGGCCAAGCCCACGAGGAATCAGATGTCGATCTCGTGGTCGTCCTGGACCATCTCGGCGACAAGGCGTCCGAGAGGGACCGGATCGTCGACGCGCTCTTTGACCTAGAGGTGGATTCTGGGCGGGCGATTGAAGCCTTCCCGGTCGCCGAGGCCGATGTCCGAGAGCGGAGTCGGCGACTTGTACGCGCGGCGCTTGACGAGGGTCTTCTCATCCTTCGAGACCAGCCGTGACGCGCATCGCAGTGAGCCACGAGGAGCTCGACGCCGCTCGCAACCTTGTCGATGGCGGCTTTCCAAGACAAGCGATCTCGCGTGCCTATTACGCCGCCTTCTACGCGGCCCGGGCGGCCATCGAAACCGCTGGTAAGCCTTTGCCCAAGACCCACAGCGGTATGCGAAGCCGATTCAGCGACCTGGCGCGGTCAACCCCGACCATCGGTCCGGAAGTCGGCCGCGCGCTCAGCCAACTCGGCACCGACCGGACCGAGGCGGACTACGACGAGCCCACCATCACGATCGAGGAAGCGAATGACGCGATCGCGAAGGAGCAGCACATCGTCGATGTGATCGAACGCGCCATTGCGGCCGGGCTGGGAGCAGCGCCGCCGCCCTAGTTTCCGTCCCGCGCATGGAAGCCCGTGGCACCGCCAGTCGGTCGTCACCCACCATCAGCGCGTGCGCCGGCCGAACCCAGAGAGCGGATCGACCACGATCCCAGCCGCACCGGCCGACCGAGGCTCGGAGCTTTCACGCAGGAGATCACCGGTTCGAATCCGGTTAGGGGTATCCATCCACGAAGGTTCCTGGTAAATCGATTCCTCTTGGTCCGAGGACGCGAAGGTCCTCGCGGAGGCGGTCGCCGGAGATCCGGAGGCGGCCTCGCCACCGACGGCCTGAGTGCCACTCTGCGGCATCGTCGGCGGCGTGTGGCCGGCGGTGCCAAGGCACCCGTCCGGCATCCGCACCAGCGCGGCACCCCTGTGACGCGAAGGTGATGACCGGCTCGAAGCCTGCGTCGCAGCAAGAGCAATCGTCAGCGCTGGGTGCCGCCTTGCTCAAAAGTGGCGAACGGCCGCAGGCGCTCTTGGGGCTACTTCTTCGGTTTCTTGATGTTCAAGGTCGACGCGTGCTTGACGAGCGGCACGCCCGTCCCGGTTGCGGTGAAGCGGACCGTGCAGCTGCCGTGCGCGGTGCGGCTCGTCTTCAGCGTGAACTTAGCTTGCATCGACATTCCACCGTTGAGTGAACCCAGCGACCTGCACTTCGGCCCCTGTACGGTCAACGGCTTGGGCGCTGCGATGCACACCTTGACGTTCGATGCGGTCGCGCCGCCAGTGTTCTTCACCGTCGCAGTGAAGCTGGCTGACTTGCCGGCGGCTATTGTGACCCTGGCGGGAGTTGAGGACAGTGACAAGGTTGCCGGAGCCGGCGATGTTGGCGGCGCTATGCCCTTCGAGAACCAGAACCCACCGGGCCCGTCGACCGCCGAGTCGATGAGTGAGCACGCGGAGCCGGTGCCGGCTGGCAGGGTGCTCCAACCTCCGCTGATCGCACCCGGACCGGTGAGGAGTCCATTCGGCGTTGCGGGAAAAGGGGTTCCCGGGTACACAGTCGAGAGCTCAGTGGAGTAGGTTTGCATCCCGGAGTCGATCGTGCACGAGCCCACCCCGGTGACAGTGATGTCCGCCACATAGTCGGCGGTCATCGTGAGCTGACCGGTTGACGCGTCGAAGTGTCCGCTGGCTGGGGAGCCGAGCACGATCTGGATGGAGCCAGGTACTGGGCTCGTGAAGGTGCTCGGCGGTAAGGAGAAGCTGGCCGGCGCGACGGTGAAGTCGCCGGTGCTTGCGTCGTACTGGGCCGTCATCGTGACAGGCGTGGCAGGCGAGACGATGACCGTGTCGGGCGTCGCCGGTGTAGTCAATACGGCATGGTCGAAGGTAAGCGTGACCGGTGCGGGCTGTGCGGCCGCAGCGGGAACGATCGTGAGCGACAGTATCGATGCGGCCAATATGCATAGGCGGTGTGTCATTGATCCTCCCCCAACGGGTGGTCTCGGGATGCGCGTCACGGTTTACGGTTGTGAGGCTGGCGGCCAGCTCCAGCGAGTGAATGTCGGCCACACGTCGACGACACGGCCGCTGCGGACCGCGTGAAGGGCGCCGAAATAGTCGATCCCGTCGCCTCCCTGATTCGGCCAGCAGAGCACGTAGTCCTCGGTGGTCAGCTCGCCGGGAGGGGCATAGACCATCGCCCGGCCTCCCTCTGGCTCGTCGTCCTGCACGCCCGGCGGATACACGAACGCGGGCTGGATCCCGGCCTGATCCGGCCAGGTGGAACCCTTGAGGAAGTACTGCTCCCCGATAATCGGAGGTACAGGTTGCAAGGTGATCAGCGCCGTGGGGTATGGGCCGACGTCCTTGAGCACCGGTGCGGCCTGCGTCAACGCCGGCGTTAACCCTTTGGTGTCGAACCCGGCGCGGAGGTAGCCGGCGTAAACAAACGCCGATCCGGGGCTGATCTCGTTGATCTCGGGCTTCCCGGCCCAATTCCGGTAGTTAGAGCTGCCCGGGCCGTTTCGGATCAACGTCGCGTGGTCGTACAGGTCGCCGCCCTCGGCGTGCAGTTGCTCGAGGTACCGGGCGTAATAGCCGCTCGCCTGCTCCGCGACGTACCGGCGCCAAGCCTCGGCCGCATCCGCCGTCGCGTGACCGTCGTAACACAGGACACCTCGCAAGCGCAGGAAGCGACGCTCGCGCCGGAGCAACTTGATCGCGGCGCTGATGTCCGCCGGGCGGTGGAAGCCGCCACGTCCCTCGCCGGAGTCGAACTCGAGGCAGATGTTGAGCGGCACCGGTCGGCTCGTGGTTCGGGCGAGGGTGGCCATCCCCTCGAGGATGTTCATCGAGCTTGCCATCAGGGTCAGCGTGTGGGGACGCTGCCCACGCGGCGGCGCAGACCCGAGGTACGCCCGCAGTTCCCCAGGAGTCGGTGGGTAGCCCATCATGAGATCGCTTCCCGTCGGCGCGGCCGTCATGATTTGATCGACGGTTCGCAAATGGAAGACGAGCCCGCGCGGTTCTGGCAGGAGACCCATGATGTAAGCGCACAGCTGGGGGCTCTGAAACACCTTCAGCGCGGGGCGGACGGCCCAGTGGTGTGCCTTGGCGAAATCGACGACCAGCTTTGCGTTCTGATCGACGGCTGCAAGGTCAACGAACATCAGCGGCTCGCCTCGACCATGCTCGCGAGCGAGGCGTGCCAGCATCCAGTTGCGCGTCGGCTCGCCACCGGACTCCAGCCGCGATCTCGCGGCGACCTCGGCATCGGCGACGTTATGTCGTAGCGCCGACGCCGTCGCCTGCGGTGCCGCGATCGCCGCCGGTGCGGTGATTGCCGCGGTGGCCACGGTCCCCGCCACCGTCACGAAACTCCGTCGAGTCAGCCTGGCCTGCTGGTGGTCGTCCGCCATCGGTCCTCACCTCAGTTCCGTCAGGGACAAATGCTGTCTCACACCCACGCGCGGCGAGACCGTAACTTCCACGCAATCGACCCTCGGATCTCCCACAGAGTCCGTACCGAGCGGCCCCACCCGCCTGACGGCCGCCGTCCCATTCTCCGCGTGCCCGGCCATCTCCCCGACGACCTGCATGCGAATCAGCAGTCAGAGTCAGAATCTGGGGCGGGAGGGTCAAGCTGCGTATCGCAGGCGCCGACCCCGCAGTTCGGAATATCGCCTCGCGGTCTCAGCGGCGGTCGCCGCGCTACCGCGGGCGCGACCAACCGTACGAGGATCGGCTCGGAAGTCGGCCGTGCGCTCAGCCAACTTGGAACTGACCGGACGGAAGCGGATTACGACGAGCCCACGATCACGATCGAGGAAGCGAACGACGCGTTTGCGAAGGCGCAACGAGTCGTCGACGTGGTCGAGCTCACCATCGCGGCCGGACTGGGAGAAGCGCCGTCGCCGGAGTCTCGGACTGGCGCAGGCGGCGAGGAGAACGGCCGAGAGGCCCGTCGCCAAAGGCGATTCGTCAAGTAGGAGTACCTCCAACCGGATTCGAACCGGTCCTCGCGTGGAGAGTGGCGCTCGAAATGCGACCGGGTCTCGTTACGCTTTCGCGACCTGCCCAGCGTCTGCGACCCTCGCGAGATACCAGTCGGCAAACGCGATTACGTTTTGCTCGCGGGCGAGCGAGTACGGCCCGGGTACGAACGCGGGATTGCGAACGCCCCGGTGGTTTCGCTCGCATAGGCTCCAGTCCTGCTCGCTGGTCACTCGCCAAAACGGCAGCAATCGCCCCGGGTCGTAGTCGCGTCCTGCGACGGCCTCACGGTCGACCAGCCACTGGACTCGGACACGCGTGAGCTCCGGGCCGGCGGGCGCCAGTCGGGTCGCCACCACGTGGTCGGCGCTCGCGTGGCACCAAAAGTTCGGGACCGTACGGACTCGAAGGGTGCCCACGTCGTACTCGGCGTATTCGCCCATCAGGGGCGCGACCGGCGCGCCGTCGAGCGACTCTGTGACAAAGTCGGGAGCGAGCGAAGTGCGGCTGGCGGACCACCAGCGCCCGGGCGACGGGAACGGGTACAGACCCGGTTCGCCGTGATCGACCGCGCGAGCCACGCCGAGCGCGCGGGCATGATCGGACGATCGCCTCGCGATGAGGGCGCGCGTGGTTTCGTTGTCAGGGGCGTTGTCAAAATTTGCCCTGACGTACTGGGGGTGGCTCGCGTGGCAGTGCCAGCACTCGCGGTTGTTGTCCCAGATGAGCTTCCAGTTCGCCCCGACCTCGTAGTCGATCTGGTGCGCCACCGTGGCGCGCTCGAGGCCCTGCGGCGCGAGCGCCGCCGCCAGTTCGGTCGCCGCCTCGCCTAGTGGCTCTGGGTCCGAGCCGAGCCAGACGAACACGAGTCCCCCGATCTCTGCGACCCCGGCGCGGACAAGACCGTAGTCCGCCCGCTGCAGCTGGTCGTTCATGCCCCCGCAGGTCCTGAGGCTCCCGTCGAGCTCGTAGCTCCACTGGTGGTAGGGGCAGACCCAGCGCTCGACGTGGCCGGACTCGCCCTCACAGACGGGCATGCCGCGGTGGCGGCAGGTGTTGTGCAGCGCAATCAGCTCGCCGCGGTGTCCGCGACCGACGATGACCGAATCGTCCCCCAGATCGAACCGGAAGAAGTCCCCCGGCAGCGGCGCCTGGATGCTGGGCCCCGCGAACAGCCAGCTCCGCCGCCAGATCGCCTCGAGCTCGTGCTCGTAGATTTCAGGATCGACGGCGAACGCGCGCGGCAGTGCGTGGCCATGGCGATGCTCTCGCAGCGCGGCACTTAGTTAGGCGTGCGGGCGGCGGGGTCACGTTCCGGCGCATAGCCGCGCGACGACGACCGCGAGCAGGTCGTCTTCGTAGGCGTCGAGGTCCGGCACGCTCGCGCCGGGCACCTTGCCTGCGTCGTCGATCTCGCGCAGTCGGACCGCTAGCTGCCAGTCGGCGTTGGAGCGGAAGGCAGAGACCTCCTCGTCGCTCATCGGGCCGCCCTGGGCGCGCAGCGTTCGCGCCGACACGTCGCTCAGCCTGCCTCGGTACGCCGGGTCCGTGGCAACCAGGTAGCGCTTGGCGGGGACGTGCTGCTCCGCCAGCCAGGCGATCCGGGCGCCTACGCGCGGCTCGAGCCAGCGAGCGGCAGTCTCCCCGTGGTGCTCTCGTGGCCCGTCGTACGGAATGCCCGCCACTGCGGGCGCGCGCGCAATGTCGTGCAGCAGGCACGCGATCACGAACTCACGCTCGCCGCCGTGCGATCGCGCGAGGTGGGCGCACTGCAGGGCGTGCTCGAGCTGATCGACCGGCTCGCCGTCATATGGGAGCCCCACCATCGAGCGGCACGCCGCGAGGATCTCCTCGACGGTCTCGCCCGCGCGGTGCTCACCCATCTACCTCAGCTCCATGGCAGCGTGTACAGCTTCGTGAAGCTCATCGCACGGATGGCGTCGCGTACGCCCTCCTTGACCCCCAGACCGCTGTCCCCGATCCCGCCGAATGGCGTCAGCTCCGTGCGCCACCCGGGGACCTCGCGCACGTTGACGGTGCCGGCCCGCAGTTCGCGGATGCAGCGCGCGATCGCCCGCCAGTCGAAGGTGCAGACGGAGCTCGAGAGCGCGTACCGGGTTGCGTTGGACACGGCGATCGCCTCGTCGAGGTCGGCGACCCGGATAATCGGCGCGACCGGTCCGAACGTCTCGCTTGCGACGAGCTCCGCGTCCAGCGGGACATGATCGAGCACCGTGGGCTGCACGAGCGCCCCCTCGCGGTCACCGCCGTGGAGTAGCTGAGCTCCCCCGGCCACGGCGCGATGCACGCGCTCGATGATCACTGACGCGGCCCGCTCATCGATCACGGTCCCAATATCGGTGTCCTTGTCGAGCGGGTCCCCGAGCCGGAGTGCGCAGGCTCCGGCCGCGATCCGCTCGGACAGCTCGTCGGCGATGCTGTTGACGGCGATGATTCGCTTGACCGCGGTGCAGCGCTGCCCCGAGTTCGCGAACGCCCCCCGGACGGCCAGGCGTGCGGCCTCCTCGAGGTCCGCGTCCCCGAGCACGATCATCGGGTCGTTGCCTCCCAGCTCGAGCACGGCCCGGCGATAGCCGAGTCGCGTGGCGATCTCCTTGCCGACGGCGACCCCGCCGGTGAAGGAGATCACCTCGGCCCCCTCGTGTGACAGGTACGCGTCGAGCACCTCCTGCGGATCTCCGCAGACCACCTGTGCGGCATTAGCCGGCAAGCCGGCCTGGGCGATCAGCTCGCGCAGCCGGAACGCACTCAGCGGCGTCTTCTCGGACGGCTTGACGACGATCGGTGCCCCGGCCGCGATCGCCGGCGCGAGTTTGTGCGCCACCTGGTTGACGGGGTGGTTGAAGGGCGTGATCGCCGCGACTAGGCGGACCGGCACGCGAAGGGTGTGCGCGCGGCGATCGCCGCCGTGTGCCGTGATGTCGCCGGCGAATGTCTCGCCGTCGTCGCGTAGCGTCTCGATCGCTGCGAACCGAAAGACGTCGACGGCGCGTGAGATCTCATGTCGCGTGTCCTTCAGGCACAGTCCCGACTCGAGCGAGATCAGCGTCGCGAGCTCCTCGCGTTGCTCGGCGAGCGCCGCAGCGGTGCCGTTCAGGATCTCTGAGCGCTCGTGTCTGGAGAGCTTCGATGCTTCCGAGCCCGCGCCCGCGTGAAGCGCCGCGCTTACGTCCGCCCCGCTCGAGATGGGTGCCTCGCCGACGAGCTCGCCGGTGTACGGGGAGTGGACTTGGAGCGTTCGTGTGGCGGTCACGGGATGACTCAGGTTGGAGTCACTCAACGTGGTTGAGCAGGAGATCGTGCAGGTCCCGGTTGTAGAGCCGGCGGCCCGCGAGGCCGTTGTCCTCCAGCGGCGCGCAGACGATGAGCGGGACCATGCGCTCGTGCAACCCGCCGTGCGAGCGCAGGTGGCCCCTGAGGGCGCTCAGGTCGTGGGCTTCGCGCGACTTTCCGAGGACCGTGTCGCCGTCAGCGAGCACGACGAGGTCGCCGATCCGGTCACCGGGAAGCTCGAACGCCTCGGCGGCCGGGCCGCGGTCGAGCACGGCTTCCACGCCCGGCAGCGCCGCGACCGCACCGCGCGCCCGGTCAAGCTCGTCGAGGTCGTCGAGGTACACCCAGGCGAGCGACCCGAGCGCCGCATGATGGACGACGTAGGGGTCGGTGATCGGGCAGACGGTGCGGGCGCTACGCACACCTGCGTGCGCGAGCGCCTCATCGAGAAAGCGGATGTTCGGACTTCCGTCGGGCGCCGTCTTTGCGCGCATCCCGTGGTCCGCGACCAGGCCGACGAGGAAGCCGGCGTCGATTGCCGCGCCCAGCGAGTCGTCGATCGCGCGGTAGAAAACGTCTGCGAGCTGGTCGCCAGGCGCGGCGGAGTGCTGCACATAGTCGGTCAGCGACGCGTACACCAGTCGCGCGTCGAGCCGCTCGGCGAGCGCGACCGCGAGATCGATCGTGTACGGCGAGAGGGCCCAGTCATAGATGTCCGGATTGGGCCGGCCGAGCAGCTCGGTCACCGGCGTGCCGTCCTCGAGCAACTGCTCGCCCGCGCACTCCGCGCTGAACGCGGGAACACCCCCGGCGGCGAGCAGCCGGCGGAGCTTGTCCTTGGCGGTGACGCACAACGCGACGACTCCCGCCTCACGGGCTGCGGCGTGGATCGTGGTTGCGCGCAGGAAGCTCGGGTCGGTCACTGGCACCTCCCGGCGTGCCCCGTCGAGGTAGTGATTGCCGGCGATGCCGTTGCGCGCGGCGCACACGCCGGTGACGATCGCAACGTTGTTCGGATTCGTGAAGGTCGGAACCTGGGCCCGGGCGAGCATATAGGTGCCCCCGTTTGACACCGCCTCGGCAAGACGCGGCATCAGTCGCCGCTCCAACGCGTCATCGACGTACTCGGGGTCCCAGCCGTCTGCGCAGATCGCCAGCACCCGCCGGCGGGGAACTCTGTAGACACAGCCGTTGGCTGCGAAGACCTCCACAGCATGACTATACAAGTGGGCGGACGCGGTCCGCCGCGTACCCGGCAGGATCACCAGATCGTCACACGGAGGCCACGGGCCATAGACTTGTATTTACAAGTATGAGCGCACTGCGGACGATCGATGCTGATGTCTGCGTGGTCGGCGCCGGGATCGTCGGCGTCGCCCACGCGCTCGAGGCGCGGGAGCGTGGCCTGAGCGTGGTGGTCATCGATCGCGCACGGCGGGCGGTCGGGGCAAGTGTGCGCAACTTCGGCCACGGATGCGTCGCGGCGATGGCCGACGACTCGCTCGAATGTGCGCTCGACAGCCGCCGGAGGTGGATCGAGCTCGGGAGACGCGCCGGGCTCGAGGTGATCCTCGAGGGCAGCGTCGTGGTGGGGCGCCACGACGATGAGCTTGCCGTGCTCGAGGCGGTGGCCGCGGACCAGCGCCGCGGTGCTCGGGTGCTCACCCCAACTGAGGTCGGCTCGCTCGCGCCGATCCCGATCGACGGCGTGCGCGGAGGAATGCACGCGGCGCTCGACTTCCGGGTTGATCCCCGCCAAGCGGTCGCGCGGCTGACGTCGCTCCTAGAGGAAGACGCCGACACGCTCGTCCTCTGGGAGTCGTCCGTGCACGACGTGTGCGCGGGCGTGGTCGAATCTGCCCGCGCACGCGTGCGCGCGCCGATCGTGCTGCTCTGCCCGGGTCCAGACTTCGCCTCGCTTCCGCTCGTGTCGCGGGGGCGGGATGGATTGACGCTCTGCAAGCTGCAAATGCTTCGCGTCGCGGCGCCAGCCGGCCGCCGATACGGCCCGGCCCTGTTGACGGGATTGAGCCTTCTGCGCTACCCCGCGTTCACGTCCGCGCCCGACGCGGCGCGCGTGCGCGAGCGATTCGATGCGGAGCGACCCGAGCTCATCGCGGCGGGGATCCATCTGATCATCACCCAGCTACCGGGCGGGGACCTGATCCTCGGCGATAGCCACGATTACTGCCCTACCGTTTCCCCCTTCCGCGAGGAGCGGATCGACGAACTTCTGCTCGCGGAGGCAAGCGCGCTCCTCGGCGCTCCGCAGCTCGACGTCCGCGAACGCTGGCTCGGCGTGTACCCGAGCGCCCCGGGACCCCCGTTTCTGATCCACGCGCCGCTGCCCGGTGTGCGCCTTGTCGAAGTGGTCTCCGGGATCGGGATGACCACCGCACTGGGGCTCGCGATCCAAGTGCTTGACGCGGCCGTGAGCGATCTCAGCGAGCTGCCCGCAACGCGGGAGGTTGCGCCTCCTGAAGCGCCACCCCGGAGCGCGGAAGCGCATGCTGGTTGTGGATCGTGATTTCGAACCGGTCGCCGCGGTAGCGGTCGCTGGCCCACTCGAGCGGCACTCCTGCGGGATCGAAAGCGCGCCGGCGCACCTCGAGCATCGGCGCGCGCCGCGGGATCTCGAGCAGCTTTGAGTCCTCCCCGCCGGCGGCGATCGCGGCGATCGTCTGCCGTGCCTCGCTGAACTCCACGCCTCGCTCGCCCAGCTGCTCGTAGACCGAGCCGGTGTCGAGGTCGCAGTCGAGCAGCAGCCGGCCCACGCGCTCGATCATCGCCGTTCGCTCGACCATCATCGGCTCACCGTCGAGCAGGCGAAGTCGGGTGTATTGGAACACCGGATCGCCGTGCTTGAGCCCGAGCTGGGCGGCCGTCTCAGCGTCGGCGGGACGGCGGGCGAGCTCGAGCGTCCGCGCCGACGGCGTGCGGCCGAGGAGGCGCGCCCAGACCGAGAACGAGACGAGCTGGTCGAAGCTCTGGGAAAAGCCCGCGCCCCGGACCACCGGCGCGCGGCCGCGACCACCCTCGATCAGGCCTTCGGCGCGCAATGTCGCGAGGGCGTGGCGGACGGTTCCGCGCGACACCGAGAAGCGCGTGGACAGCTGCGCCTCGGACGGCAGCGCAGAGCCCCGCGGCAGCTCGCCCGCGGCAATCGCCGCGCGCAACGTCTGCGCGATCACCGTATGGCGCGGCGCGGTTCGCTCTCTCCCCATCGCGACGCGCAAGTCTGACACCTGCGTGGCCGTCGAGCTAGGTCGCGTAGCGCCGGCGGAGGATCGCAGACAGACGCTCGATCGCGAGCACAAACACGACGAGGATGATCATGTACGTGCAGACCGCCTCGAAGTCGAAGATCCCCAGCTGGTTGTCGATCAGGAACCCGATCCCGCCGCCCCCGACGGCGCCTAGCGTGACGGCCGAGCGGAAGTTCGCGTCCAGCCGGTACAGCATCAGCCCGGTGAGGGTGTTACGCACCTCGGGCAGCACGCCATGGAGGAAGACCTGAATCCGCCCGGCCCCGGCCACCCGGAGCGCATCGACGGGCGCCATGTCCATCTCCTCGACCGCTTCGGCGAACAGCTTGCCCTTCACCCCGATTCCATGGAAGGTCAGCGCGACCACTGCCGCGAACGGCGAGAGCCCGATCGTGATGTTGAAGAACAGCAGCATGATCAACTCGGGAATCGCGCGCAGGACCGCCTGGATCAGCCTGGCGACCGCGTAGACGGTACGCGACGGCGCGAGGTTGGCAGCCGCCAGCGGAAGCATCGCGATCGACCAGATCACGCCGAAGGCGATGCTGAGGATGGCGATCGAGAGGGTAACCATCGCGTACCTGATGCCAGGCCAAAACTGGTCGCCTTGTGGAGGCAGCGAGTGCGGGATCACGTCGCGAATCAGACCTTTGCTGTTGAACCAGCCGTCGACGAACTCGGTGACCG
Organism: Solirubrobacteraceae bacterium; assembly: GCA_035625625.1. Lineage (GTDB taxonomy): Bacteria > Actinomycetota > Thermoleophilia > Solirubrobacterales > Solirubrobacteraceae > Palsa-465. Next base: position 53,512 of record DASPPG010000027.1, on the reverse strand, counting down.
AACCGCCTACCTCGATCCACGAGTAGACGAGCAGCCCGATCAGCAGAGCTGCGACGGCAAGCAGGACGGGTCGGGAGGTAGCCGGCCGCGGTCGCGGCGGGAGCGTGGGCGCAACAACGGGTGAATCCGGCGCTGCGAAGCTGAGGTCGGTAGGCGTCGGCACGCTCAGGCTCCGTGGAGGTGCTGGTAGAGAGCGTCGATCTCATCGTGCGAGACCTCGGCCGGGAGCTTGTCGAACATCACCGTGCCGAGACTCATCCCAACGATCCTGTCCGAGTGCCTGAGCGCGAGCTCAGGCTGGTGGAGCACCGTCAACACGGCAAGACCGTCGCTGTGGGCGAGGTCCGCGAGCAACGACAGGACCTCCTCGGCGGCCCTGGGATCGAGCGCCGAGACCGGCTCGTCGGCGAGGATCACGGATGCCTGCTGGCAGCAGGCTCGCGCGATCGCGACGCGCTGCGCCTGACCCCCGGACAGCGTGCCAGCGTGCTGCCACGCCTTGCCGAGCATCCCGACCCGCTGGAGCGCGACGGCCGCGCGCTCGCGCACCTCGCCAGGGAAACTACGCACCGTCAGCGAGCGCACGAGCGGCATCCGCCCGAGTGCGCCGGCGCAGACGTTGTCGATCGCGCTGCGGCGCTTGACGAGCGCGATCTGCTGAAAGATCACCGCGGCCTCGCGGCGCGCGACCCGCAACTCCTTCCCGCCGAGTTCCGCCAGGTCGCGGCCGAGCAGCCTCGCGCTGCCCGCATCCGGATCGAGCAGCCGAATCGCACACCGGAGCAGCGTCGACTTGCCGCAACCATTCGCGCCCAGGACGGTCAGCAGCTCACCTCGGCGCAGTTGCACGTCGACGCCCTTGAGGACCTCGTTTGACCCGAAGCGTTTGCGAATCCCCTCGACGACCAACGGCACGTCCGGGGCGCTCGCCCTGGACGTGCTGGCTGATCTCGAATCGATGGCCGTCTCCGGCCTCACTGGTCCTACAGGTCCGATGGGGTCAGATGTACTGCATTTGCGACCGCGCGCACCTGGTTGTACAGCGCGTCATTCGCGGGCACCATCGGGCCGTTGCTGGAGGTGCCGAGCTCGGTATCGACGGTCGAGGTCTGCGCCGCGGTCAGCGACAGCAGCGCAGCCTTCACTTTGGCCTGGAACGCGGGTGAGAGCTTGCCATAGACGGTAATCGGGTCGTTGATGATCGCCGTCGACTTCCAGATCTCGCGGTAGTCGGCCGGTTTGAACTCCTTGGCCGCGATCCCGACCGCCTCCTGCTGGCTATTCACCTCGGCCGCGTCGACGGTGCCGTGCGTGAGAGCGAGCATGTCGTCGGTGTGGCTGCCGGTGAACTTGATCTTGACCCCCGAGCAGTTCGTCGCGGTGCACTTGAAGCCGGCGTTGATCAGCGCCGAGATCGGATACAGGCCTCCCGAGGTTGAGGTCGTGCTCGAGAGCGCCAGCGTCTTGCCGTTCAGCTGCGTCAGGCTCGTGATCGGCGAGCTCTTGGGAACCCAGATCCCCGCGTAGTAAATGTCTGGTTTGCCGTTCTTGTCGCCAAACGCCGCGACAGGCTGCGCGTCCGCGATCTGGTGCGCGAGGACGTAGCCGAGCGGGCCGAACTCACCCATCTCGAGCTGGCCACCGCGCATCGCCTCGATCTCGGCGACGTAGCTGTTGGAAATGATCAGCTGGACGGGGCAGCCGAGCTTCTGGCCGATGTCAGTCGCCACCGAGGCGTATGCCTTCTCCAGGTTGGGGCCCGTGTCATAGGGCTCGACCGCGAACCTGACCGGGCTGTGCGGGCACGCGGCACTTGTTGACGACGCGGGCGTCGCCGTCGCCGCGCTTCTGGCTGTCGTGCTCGAGCTCGAGCTCGAACCGCACCCGGCGATCACAATCGCTGCGGCAAACGACGACAAGATGAGAGCTTTCTTCATCGCGCAGGAACCCCCAGTTGTTCGCTTTGGCCGAGGACACCTCACTGCGGCCTTATCGACTTGTCAAGACAAGTCACAAGATGTTTACTCAAGTTCACAACACAAGCCGTATTTCGCCGCATCCGTAACAAGCAAGCCGCTTTTGCGCGTCGGAGCTCTTTCAGAATCGGGAGCTCCTCAGTGCTGCGAGTCACGCGGCGAAGTGCGCTGTCGCCGCGACGCCGCCCGTCTCGCTGCCAGCAGGTACTCCTGCGATCCGGGTCCGACTCATCCCCCTCCAGCGCCCTGACTGTCAACCTGGTGTGCTGACGCTCCCACTCCAGATCGGTCTCGAGCGCCACCACCAGTCGATCCGCAGCCTCGGCAAGGCGACCATGGTCCCCGCCGGCCGGTATCCAGTTGCGAAAGCGGATCGTCTCGGAGACTGCGAGTTTCTCCCAACCGCGCCCGGCGTCATCCGATTCGGACGATGTTTCCGAGGCTGGGACCCCTATCGTCGCGGGCGTTGGAGACGAATGGCCTCGATTTCGCGCTGATGGTGTTCGAGCACACCGAGGGCGCTGAGCAGGCGTACTCGCGCGCGCCGAGGTCGGTCGACGGCGTGGCCTGGGCCGACCAGATCGCGTTCGTCGAGCACCATCGGCGCAACCGAATCATCGTCCGAGGAACGTTCGCCGGCCGCTACGTGGACGCCGACGACGAGCAGGAGTTCATCGGCACGAAGACCGCCGAAGGCGCGGTGGCGGGCGGTGCGGTTGGCCTCCTGTTCGGCCCCGCAGGCCTCGCTGTGGGGTTCGTCGGGGGCGGACTCGCTGGCGGCGTCGCCCAGGAGAGGAACTCTCCGCACCTGCGCAACGCGTTCTTCGACGAGGTCCGCCGGGAGGTGCCGGAGGGATCTTCGGCTGTGATCATGATGGCCGCGCCCGATCGCGTCGACGCGATGGTCAGCGCGCTCGAGAGCCACGGCGGCCGGCTGGTTCGCCACCGGCTGAGCGCCGAGGACGCGAAGGTCCTCGCGGAGGCGGTCGCCGGAGATCCGGAGGCGGCCTCGCCACCGACGGCCTGAGTGCGACTCTGCGGGATCGTCGGCGGCGTGTGGCCGGCGGTGCCAAGGCACTCGTCAGGCATCCGCGCCAGCGCGGCACCCCTCCGTCGGGGAAGGTGATGACCGGCTCGAAGCCTGCGTCGCAGCAGTCCGGCAAATTGAGCGGCAGAGATCCGAGCCGGACGCCGATCGATGAGCCAAAGTGCCTTGATGTTTCGCACGTAGTCGGCGTCGCGTCCGCGCTGGGCGATGATCCAGAAGGCGTCTCCCTCGAGGCAGTCGCAGACGGGCGTGACGCGAGCCTGTCCGGTCCGCCTCCCAGTACTAGCTCGTGACCATCCGAGTCCAGGACACGGGGCCTTGTGGGCCTGAGAGTCAGCCGGCCAGTACGTCGTGTACGAACCGAACGACCATCGTTCCGTCGCCCACTGCGCCGGCCACGCGATTTGCGGCCCCCGCGCGGACATCTCCCGCCGCGAACACGCCCGGCCGGGTCGTCTCGAGCAGGTGGGGCTCGCGGTCCGACACGGGCCAGCGTAGGTGCCCGTCGTGGCTCGCGGCGCCGGGCCCGCACAGGATGTACCCCGCGCTGTCAACCGGGAGGATGCCCGTGATCGCTTCCGTGCACGGATCGGCGCCGATCATGACGAACACGGCCGTTGCCGGCACTTCCCGCCTGCTTCCGTCCCGCCGGTCGGCAACCAACACCGATTCAACCGTGGCCGAACCGTGGATGGCCACGACCTCGGTGTCGGTCATGAGCTCGACTCGCGGCGAGCGCTTGAGGCGTTCGACGAGGTAGTTGGACATGGTCGATTTCAGCGTCGCGCCACGCACCACGATGCGCACGCTGCGGGCCCGCGTGGCGAGGTGCACCGCCGCCTGTCCTGCGGAGTTCCCCCCGCCGACGACGATCACGTCCTGGTCGCGGGAACGCTCGGCATCGCCGGCCATCGCCCAGTGGTACACCCCGGCGCCGCGGAAGCGATCGACACCGTCAGCCTGCAGCTCCCGCCACCGAGCGCCCGTCGCGACCACCACCGAACGAGCGAGTACGTACTGGCCATCGTCAAGATCCACCCGCAGGAGCCCGTCCGGCCCGTCGGCCAGTTCGACCGCGCGGTGGAAGCTCGACAGGACCGCGCCGAACCGGCGGGCCTGGAGCGTCGCCGCGCGTGTCAGCTCCGTCCCCCGGATCCCCGTCGGGAAGCCGAGATAGTTCTCGATGCGCGTGCTCGTCCCGGCCTGACCCCCGGGCGCCCAAGCCTCGACCACCAGCGTCCGCAAACCCTCCGAGCCACCGTAGACGGACGCGGCGAGGCCGGCCGGTCCGGCCCCGAGGACGACCAGGTCGAAACGCTCCCCATCGACGTCCGCGCGCAAGCGAAGCAACCGTGCGACCTGCGCCGCCGAGGGGTTGCGCATCACCTCAGTGGCGTAGATCAGCACCGGAGTCTCGGAGCGCGGGATATCGAGCCACTCGAGCATTGCCGCGCTCTCGCTGTCGGTGTCGGCGTCGTACCAGCGCACCGGCAGCAGATTGCGCTCGAGGAGGTCCCGAACCTCGAACGCTCGCCGAGAGTTGCGAGGCGCGATCAACCGCATGACCCCGTTCCCCTCGGCCTCGTGCCACGCCCGCCGGGCCAGCAGCGTCGCGAACACCTGCTCGCCAAATTCCGGCCATCGGGCGACCATGGCCCGCAACCCTGCCCGGTCGAACACGATCACGTCCGTTGGCTCGACCGCCACGCACGCGCTGATCGTTGGCTCTCCGGTAAATGCCGCGATGTCGCCGATATACGTTCGGCTATCCGCCTGTGCGACGTACACATCCTTGCCGGGCTTTCGATCGATGAACTCGACCAGCCCGCGCTCGATCACGTAGAACGGCGCATCCCGCTCGGCATGCTCATAGAGCACGTCCCCCGGCCTGAACCGGCGCCGCGTCCCTCGCTTGCCCAGCCACTCGAGCTTGGCGTCCGAGAGCCGCGGGAACAGAACCTCGTCGGCCAGGTCGGGGAACCGCTCGCTTCGAACCACCCGCGTCGTCGCCACACATCCAGGCTACCGAGCGCGCGTTGGTTCCGACTCGGCCACACTCGGGTGGAACCATCCGGAGATACGGCAGGTCTGCCGACGCCTGCTCCCTTTTCACAGGCCCTCGATCCGGACGACTCATCTCGGGGCGAATGCGATCCCGACTTGAAGACGTCGGGAAATGGAAGTAATAGCGTGAGCAGGGCTTCAGTCGGCGGGTGCGGGGCCGTTGTCGCGCCGCCGGCACACAGCCGGCGGCCGTTTGACTTCCATTCCGGCGAGGTAACCGTCACGGACCTCGGAGCCTCACGGCGTCTCCCTGGCGAGCGTCACTCACATCCGCGAAACTGTGCTGGTGTCCGCGCCGACAGAGACTGGCGATCTGCTGGCTGGCGCGTTGCGTGGGGAGGGACGGCGCGTGCAGTTCCGCCGGGGCCAGGCGCTGTTTACGGAGGGCGATCTCGCAGAGCGAGTGTTCATCATCGAGCGCGGTTGGGTGATGATCTCGAGCGTCGCTCCCAGCGGACGCGAGATCGTGCTTGGCATCCGTGGTCCCGGCGACGTCATCGGTGACCTTTCGGTGCTCGACGGCGCTCCTCGATCGGCGACGGCGCTCGCCGTCGACGACGTGGAGGCGACGGTCGCACCCGGGTCGGCGCTCACGCGCGCGCTCACCGATGCTGCCGCCGCGGGCGAGCTCCTCCGGATCCTCGCCGCCCGGCTGCGGGACGCTGATCGTAAGCGGCTCGAGTTCGCGGCGCTCGACACGCTCGGACGGGTGGCGTGGCGGCTGCAGGAGCTGGGAGAGCGCTTCGGCCAGCGAACTCCAGTCGGGGTCGAAGTGGAGCTCCCACTCTCCCAGGACCAGCTCGCGAGCTGGTGCGGCGCGTCTCGCGAAGCGACCGTCAAGGCACTGGCGGCGCTGCGCTCCCTGGGTTGCATTGCGACCGGTCGGCGCAGCGTCGTGATCTGCGACGCCGAAGCGCTGCGGCGTCACGCCCACGGCGTCGCTTAGGACCACTAGGCGCTCTCGGATCACTGCGTCAAAGGACGCAGAACCACCGAATCACAGGACGTGGGCGCCAGCGTCCCGCGGCGCGACAGTACACGGCACAAGCCCGGACCCCACAGAGCCAGACCACCCGGGAGATCTCTCGCCGCCAAGCGGCCCCTATCCGAGGAGAGACGCCATGTATTCGCAGCTGAACGCCCAGATGATCCGGACCCGCCAGGAAGAGATTGCTGCCCGAACGATCCATCCCCAGGACGTCGTGAACGTCCGCGCCGACGCCACTTCCGACCGGGGGCCCATTCGCCGTCGCGCCTGGAAGGGCATCGCCGCTTTCGGCGTGTGCGTCGCGGCAACCAGCGTCGTGGCGATCAGCGACGTGAGCGCCCATCCGCGAGCCGCGAAGCAGGGCAACCGCGTTTCAACACGGCAGTTCCAGCGGGAGATGGACGCACTCAAGGCGACGGGCTTCGTCGCGAGCTCCTGCCGGGTTGGGGGAATGGTGATGACGAACTACAGCACCCATCAGTCGGTGCTCCTCAGCTGGTCGTAGCTCGTCGCAAGTCGGTGGTTGGGGGCTGGAAGACGGGGCATGGCCGATGCGACGGGATGCCGCTCGGATTCGTCGAGGAGCCGCTCGATTGACGCCGGCAACGTACGTGAACTCTAGGCACACGAGCGGGACCTGAAAACAATCGCTATCGACGCGGACGAGTCACGCCTTCAGCTGTCGGTGCGGGTGTGTGGTAAGACGTGGCATGCAGTTTTTCTGCTGCCACCGTGATCGGCGGGGGTCGGTTGGGCTGCGTGACGAGCTGCTGGAGGAGCACTGGTCAGACATGGACCGCTGCGCGTCGGAGATGATCGCCCGCGGCCCGACTTTCGCCGGCGAGGACACGCCGACCGGCAGTGTGCACATCGTCGACCTACTGAACTATGCCGCCGTCCGCGCGTTCGCGTTCGATGAACCCAACGACCAGGCGGGCCTGCACCGGGGATGTGCTGTTGCGTCGGTGGCGTAATAGCCTGGGGCGCACAGTGTTGGACTTCCGCGGCGGCCAGACCGATGGCAATCGTTACCTGGTGCTCGGCCTCGGCTCGGGACAGGCCGCCGACATCGCGGTGCCGCCCGAGCCGGACGAGTTGATCGCGTACGGGCCGTTGCTGTCAGACGGCGGCGCCACCCGGCTGGGCACAGCGGCGCTCGTCCAGGCGACGGACCCGGACACGGCGCGCGCGGTGCTGACCACAGACCGGTATGCCGCCATCGAGGTGCACAACTGGCAGTTCGGGGGGCGGCCGTCATACAGCTCCGATCGCTCCACCGGCAGCCGAGTCTCCACCGGGCGGACGCGAGCCATCCGTCCAGCTGACCGGCGAATCCGTATGCTCACGTCCGCGCGGTCCGACAAAGTGCGCACCGGTACCGCCGGTGCGCGGCAACAACAGAACCGGAGCTGATCTTGCCCATGCTGGATCCGTCGCCAACCGCCGTGTACGGCGGCAAGTTCGCCGAGGAGCAGGCCACCCGACTTCTGTGGCGGGCGGGTTTCGGGCCGCGCCCGGGCGACGCCGAGCGATTGGCGGGACTGGGCATGGAGGGCGCCGTTGCCTCGCTGACGCGACCCGTGGGAGCCGCGCGGCTGATCGGCGCCGCACCACACGACGAGCACGGCTATCCGCTCGATCCGATCAACACGTGGGGCGACGACCACTGTTGGTGGCTGGACCGCATGGTTCGGTCAAACCAGCAACTGGTCGAGCGGATGACGCTCGTGTGGCACAGCTGGTTCGCGACTTCCGAGGAGGCCTCCAACGCGCGGCTGATGATCAAGCAGAACTGGATGATGCGCCGCAATGCGCTGGGCAACTTCCATCAGCTCCTGCTCGACGTCACTGTCGACCCGGCGATGCTCCTGTGGCTGAACGGCAATACCAATTACAAGGGCAGCCCGAACGAGAACTACGGCCGCGAGATGCTCGAGCTGTTCACGCTCGGCGCCGACCGCGGCTACAACCAGGACGATGTGCATCAGAACGCGCGGGCGCTCACCGGCTGGACCAACGACTGGGACGAGGAGCAGGGACCGGTCAATTTCCGGTTCGAGCCGAAGCTTCACGACTACGGGATCAAGCGGATCTTCGGCCACCGCGGTCGCTTCGACTGGCGCGACAGCTGCCGGCTGGCGGTGACCCACCCCGACCACCCCTCCTTCCTCATCCGCAAGCTCTGGGGGTACTTCGTCGGCGCCGATATCCCCAGGAACACGGCCCACGCGCTCGAGCTCGCGTACGTTCGCTCCGGCCATGAGATCCGGCCGCTGATCGAGGCGATTCTCCGCCACCCGCTGTTCTACGAGGGACCGCGTCTCGTCACTCCGCCGGTCGTGTGGACAGCCGGGTTACTCCGCGCGAGCCGCCAGACGATCACCACCACCAGCTGGGCCTGGATCGCTGGGCTCACTGGGCAGGTCCTGTTCCAGCCGCCGAACGTGTCCGGGTGGAACTACGCCCAATGGCTCGACACCTCGCGCTGGGCCGGACGGCTCGAGGCGGTCGACGTGGCCCTGCAGAACCACGTCCTAAACGGCAAGACCTATCCGTACGGGATCACTGAGAACGCCAAGCAGGCCTACCAGCACGCGATCGAGTTCTGGGGCGGCCGGCCGCTGTCGGGCACCGCACAGGGCAACCTGCTCGCGCTCGGGCGGCAGATCGCGCGAGGCCAGAACCAGACCTGGGAGCAGGTCGAGTTCCGGCAGCTGCGTCAGAACGCGCTCCGAAACCTGATCCCGATGACCCCGGATTGGATGACCGCATGACCACTGCGCCGGACCCGCGCACGCCTGGCAGCCACGAGGGGCATTGCGACGGCTTCTCGCGCGCGCAAGCGATCCGCCGCGTGCTCGCCGGCGGCAAGCTGCCGGTCGCCCGAGAGTGGGACCCGCGGATGCCGATCCCCGCGGGGGCCGGAATCGACCGCCGGCGCTTCCTCGCCGGCGCGTTGGGTGGCGTGATGACGGTTTACGGCGCCGAGCGGCTCGGTTTGACCAACCGGATGCTCGGCGACGGGATCGCGCGGGCGGCGGCGCTGCAAGGCGCCGATAGTCCCATCCTCGTTTCGCTCTTTATGCAGGGCGGCCTCGACGGGCTGTCGCTGCTGGCGCCGGCCGGCGACGCTCTGTACCAGCAGCTGCGGCCAACGCTGGCGGTTGCACCGGGCTCCGGGACGCCGTTCCGCGAGGACCCAAGCCTCACCTGGCATCCATCGGCCTCGTCGTTCGCACAACTCCACGATGCCGGCAAAGTCACGGTGTTCCCGGGGATCGGTTACACGAGCCCGGACATGTCGCACTTCACCTCCCGTCACTACTGGGAGGTGGGTGCCACCGACGCGTCGCTGCTGACCGGCTGGATGGGCCGGTACCTGGACGTGGTTGGGGACGCCGCCAATCCGTTTCAGGGCCTGTCGATGGACGGCCAGATCAACCCGACGCTCGCCACCGCCAGGAACCCGACGGCGGCGATCGACCAGCCGAACAACTTCGCGGTCTACCTGAGTGGCGTATGGGGCGACGCGGCCGAGTGGGCGCTCGACTCCGCGTCCGCGCTCGGAGATGCACAGCACTACTCGCGGGACCCGGCGATCGCCCAGGTCGCCGGCGCGGCCTCCGAAGTCGGCATCGTCCGGCGCACGCTGCAGCCGTTCCGGACCACCAACGGGAACCCGGGCGGCCAGCCCGGCGGGAGCGCGAACCCCGGTGCCGCCTACGGCAGCTCGGTCACCTACCCGACCGCCTCGACCGGCGACCTGCCGGCGCGGCTGGCCGGCCTCGCAGCCATGATCGCGGCCGGCGTCCCGCTGCGCTGCGTCGCGCTCACGACCGACACGCAGTTCGACACCCACTCGGGCCAGGAGGCGACGTTCGACTCCGGGGTCAAACTGGTCGCCGACTCGCTGGCCGCATTCCAGGCGGACCTCGAGGCGCGAGGTGTCGACGGCCGCGTCCTCGTTCATGTCTGGTCGGAGTTCGGCCGCCGGGCCCAGGAGAACGGCTCCGACGGCACCGATCACGGGGCCGCCGGCGCCTCGCTGCTAATCGGCAGCCGCGTGAACGGCGGCATGATCGGCGAGTTCGCCCCGCTCAACCAGCTCGACGCCAATGGCAACCAGGAGGAGAACGTCGACTACCGCGGCGTCTACTGCTCGCTTCTGGAGCAGTGGTTCGGTCAGGACGCCGGCGCCGTGATACCCGACGCGGGGCAGTTCCCGCGCTACCAGCTGCTGGCATGAACCGCCTGCTCGCCCTGTTCCTTTGTGCCGCCGCGGCCCTGCTGCCTGCGGCCGGCGGAGGCGAAGCGGCGCCCGCACCGGCTCCCGCCCACCTGCTCGTGTATGCGCAGGAGTGGTCGCTCTGGCCGTCGCGCAGCTCGGTGCCCGCCGGCACCGTGATCGTGCAGCTGTGGAATCGGGGTCAGGATGCGCACGATCTGCGGATCCGCAGGCTCGACGCCCGCGGCCAGATGATCGGTCCGGTGCTCGGCGGGGTCGGGATCACCCTCTCGGGCCGTGTGAGCCAGGCGACGTGGCATCTCCAGGCGGGCCAGTACGAGCTCTACTGCTCGATGCCGGGCCACCTGAAGATGGGCATGCACACTCGATTGACCGTGACCCGGACCTGAGCGTCGCCCGTCGCTTATCCTGCCGGTCGTGAGCGCGCTGGCGGCAGTCCCGGATTCCGAGCCCGTCCGGTTGCGGGTGCTGGTCGCCGAGGACATCGGCGAGCCCGGGGTGGATTTGTTGCGCACGCACTTCGACGTCGAGTTGGGGATCGGCTGGTCTCCCGACGAGCTGGCCGAGCGGATCGGCGAGTTCGACGGGGTCCTGATTCGCTCGGCGACGCGGCTTGACGCCGGGCTGCTCTCGCGAGCGCGGCGGCTGAAGGCCGTGGGGCGGGCTGGCGTCGGAGTCGACAACGTCGATGTGGCGGAGGCGACCAAGCGGGGAGTCGTGGTGGCCAACGCGCCGCAGTCAAACGTCATTACCGCGGCCGAGCACACCATGGCGCTGCTGTTGGCGCTGGCGAGGAACGTGCCCCAGGCGCACGCTTCTCTGACCAGTGGGAAATGGGAACGCTCGAAGTTCTCCGGCGTCGAGCTGTACGAAAAGACGCTCGGGATCCTCGGGTTCGGCCGGATCGGCCAGCTCGTTGGCCACCGCGCGCTCGCGTTCGGAATGCGCGTGATCGCCTTTGACCCGTTCGTTGCCGCCGGCCGCTACCGGGAGTTGGGCGTGGAGCGGATCGAAAGCGCCGACGCGGTCTACGCGCAGGCAGACTTCATCACTCTGCACCTGCCGCGGACAGCCGACACAGAGGGCCTGATCAACACGGAGGCGCTCGCGAAATGCAAAGACGGCGTACGGATCCTCAACGTCGCACGCGGGCCCCTCATCGTCGATGGGGATCTGCAGGCGGCGCTCGATTCGGGCAAGGTGGCCGGTGCCGCGCTGGATGTGTTCCGCTCCGAGCCGGTGACCGATCATCCCCTGTTCTCGTATCCGAACGTGATCGTCACGCCGCACCTCGGCGCGTCCACGGTGGAGGCGACCGACCGCGCCGGATATCAGGCCGCCGAGCAGGTGACGGCGGCGCTGATCGGCGGGGTCGTCACCACCGCGGTCAACGTACCGGCGGTCGCCCCGGAGGACATGGAGATCCTCATCCCGTTCGTGTCGCTCTGCGGCGCCCTCGGGAGGATCGCCGGCGCCCTTGCGGAGGGCGGCTCGATCGACCGCGTGCAGACGGAGTTCCTCGGGCGGATCGCCGAGCGCGACACGCGTCTGCTCTCGATCCACGCACTGATCGGTGTGCTCAGCGGCCACACCGAGGAGGAGGTCGGCGTGGTCAACGCGCCCACGATCGCGGCGGAGCGCGGGATCGAGCTCGCGGAGACGAAGACCTCGCTCGCGCGCGACTTCACCGATCTGGTCAGGGTCACCATCGTCTCCGGCGAGAGCTCCGTCCGGGTCGTCGGCACGCTGCAGGGACGTCGTCACCGCCCGCACCTGCTCGAAGCGTGGGGTCAGCGCTTCGACGTCCAGCTCGAGGATCAGCTGACCGTGTTCCGCTACCGCGACGTACCGGGGATGATCGGTCGCGTTGGGACGTGCTTCGGGGAGCACGGGATCAACATCGTGTCCGCCGCGGCCGGCCGCGACCCAGACGATCCGCTTCCAGACACGGCTCGCCAGCAGGTCATGATCGTCACCAGTGACGTTCCCGTCCCCAGCGAGGTGATCGAGCAGATCGTCGCCAGCGACGGGTTCGAGGCCGGCCGCACCATCATGCTGTAGGGCGCGACAGCGCGACGAGCGCTACCGCGGTGGCGCGCTGTCTGCGCAAGGCCGCGTCGAGCGTCCAGCCCAAACCTCATCAAGGGTGTCGCCCGATCATCTGAGGCGACAAATCGCCGGGGCAGGCAGCTAACTGATGTTCTGAAAGCACGCGCCCGAGATCGGGGTCCAGAGATGGCTGGTTCCGAACGCGATCGGCTTGGCATCCGGAGTGAGCCGGCGCCGGCGGTCCCAAACAGGCGGGAGTCTTGGTGCGCCGGCGACGCGACGAGCTACGGCCGCGTGGCGAGAGAGAGGCCGAACGGACTCCCCTCGGAATCCCGGCAGATCGACCACCGCTCCCCGGGATGGATCACGCTTCCGCCCAGCGCGGTGACCTGCTTGAGCGCCGGCTCCATATTACCCACGGTGAAATACGGCAGCGAGGCCGTGTCGCCTGGGCCCGGGCCACGTTCATGAATGCCGACCGCGGGAGTCCCGCTCTGGGTCTGCCAACCGCGACCTTCGAGGTGACTTCGCTCGGCGAGCTCGATGCCAAGGAGCCCTGACCAGAACCTACGCGCGCGGTCGGGGTCATCAGCCGGAAACTCGATGAGGCCGAACGGTCCGTTCACATGGCACACAATAACGGCGCGGTCGAGCATCAGTGCGGCCCATGGCCGGGAGGATCTCGTCGCGGCCGTTAGCGCGGCCCGGCTCCCGCGACTAGCACCGAGCGGTGAGCGTCACTGCGTCGCTCAGTCGGGTCTGCACGGGGTGATGATCCGTGGTTGGCGCGGATGGAGTGGGCAGGTCGGGGCGGTAGCGTGGCCTGCGGTGGGATATTGAACCGAAGGTAGGTGAGTGATGCCTGGTTGCGGTCGTCGTTGGCGCGCGCTGGTCGTCGTGATAGTGCTGCTGGTGGCGGCGGTGATCCTGGCAGCACCGACCCTGGCATCGGCGCACCGCCCGGCGTCGCGGGCGGAGAAGGCCGCGATGCTGTATCGCGCCGGCAGCCACTACGACCACATCGAGAAGACCGGGTGGTTAGCTATGTCGTCAGGTAATGCGTGGTGGTGAAAGGCGGCGTGTGCTGTGCCTTCTTGTGAACAGGAACGCGGATGTCACCGAGTGGTTGTGATTGTCTGCGTCCTCGCGCTCGTCGTCGTGGCCTTGACCATGCCGGCGGGCGGCGTCGCGGCATCCGTGCCAATCTGCCCGACCTCGAATCTGAGGCTGGACAAGATCGGAGAGAACGACTACACGAGCCATAGAGGCTGGGACTTTGCGTTGCGTAACGTCGGGTCGAGCACCTGCCATCTGAAGGGCTACCCGTCCGTGGGTTTGCTTGGCGCCACAGCGCAACTGCTGCCCACGACCATAGGTCATTTCGGTGGACCTCCACACAACGTCGTCCTCGTGCCATGGCAGCGCGCGTTCTTCAGCGTCACCTTTGCCGTGAGCGCTCCCTGCTCGGCGGCGGTGTTCGCCTACGGTATGGCGATCACCCCACCGATGGCGTCGCCCCGACTGGTGTGGTACGCCGGACGCTTCGATCTGTGCGGCCCCTCACCCGCGTTAGTCAACGTCTCGCCCGTGGCGTTTCCCCGTCAGTTCTCAGCCTCGGCGTCTGAGGATGGGACAAATCACGGCGGTCGCACTCGAGAAGGACGAGCTTTAGGAGCCTCGCTTCGGCGCTGACGCGGCTGGCCCGCGCTGGGCCGGGAACCCGCCGGAGCTCGACAATGTTCGCCGGTCGTGTTGGCAACACTCCCCTCCGCGTGAGAGGCTTGTCGTTGTCGTGGTGCGGATCAAGACGACTGGACGGATGCGATGAGCCCGTCGGGGTCGCGCCCGCGCTCCTTTGAGTCGTTGCGGCGGCTGCCGCTGGTCGGTCGGGCGATGGATTGGGGCCTCGGTTCGAGCGCCGCTTCGGCGGTGACGCGGCGGGCGGAGGCAAGGATCGCCGGGTTGAAGGTGACCGAGTCGGTGTGCCCGTTCTGCGCCGTCGGGTGCGGTCAGCTGGTGTACACGCGGGGCGGCGAGCTGGTCGACATCGAGGGCAATCCGCGCTCGCCGATCAATCAGGGAACGCTGTGCCCGAAGGGCGCCTCGTCGCGCCAGCTGGTGCAGCAGCCGGGGCGGCTGAGCAAAGTGAGATACCGCGCGCCGGGCGCCACCGAGTGGGAGGAGCTTGAGCTCGAGCGGGCGATGGACATGATCGCCGAACGGGTGATCGCGGCGCGCGAAAGCGGTTGGCAAGAGACCGACCGCCACGGCTCGAGGGTGGACCGGACGCTGGGGTTCGCCCACCTGGGCGGAGCGACGCTCGACAACGAGGAGAACTATCTGATCAAGAAGCTGTTCACCGCGATGGGGGCGATCCAGATCGAGAACCAGGCCCGGATATGACACAGCTCCACCGTCCCCGGTCTGGGGAGCTCGTTCGGGCGCGGCGGCGCGACCAACTTCCAGCAGGACCTCCAGAACGCCGACTGCATCGTGATCGAGGGCGGGAACATGGCCGAGGCGCACCCGGTTGGGTTCCGGTGGGTCATGAAGGCGAAGGAGCGGGGCGCGCGCGTCATTCATGTCGATCCGCGCTATGGCCGCACGAGCCAGATGGCCGATACCTACGTTCCGATTCGCGCCGGAACGGATGTCGCATTCCTCGGCGGGCTGATCCGCCACGTGATCGAGACCGGGTCCTACTTCCGGGATTACGTCGTCAACTACACCAACGCGTGCGCGATCGTTGGCGAGAGCTTTCGCGATACCGAGGATCTGGACGGCGTCTTCTCGGGCTACGACCCCGCGACCGGAAGGTACGACCCGACCTCGTGGATGTACGGGGGCTGCCAGGTCAACTTCTCGGCTGGGATACATGAGCACGCGACCGAGGCGTTCAGCGAGCACACGGGTGCGGGCATGCTGCTCGAGCGTCTCGAGCTCGACGAAACGCTCGAGCACCCGCGGTCCGTCTTTCAGATCCTGCGCCGGCACTTCGCCCGCTACACCCCGGAGGTGGTGCAGAGTATCTGCGGGATCTCGCGCGATCAGTTCATGTCGGTGGCCGATGCGCTGATCGCCAACTCGGGGCGCGAGCGCACGAGCACGTTCTGCTACGCGAACGGGTGGACGCAGCACTCCGAGGCTGTCCAGATGATCCGCAGCGCGGCGATACTCCAGCTCCTGCTAGGCAACGTCGGCCGGCCTGGCGGCGGCATCATGGCGATGCGCGGGCACGCGTCGATCCAGGGATCGACCGACGTCCCGACGTTGTATGACCTACTGCCCGGCTATCTGCACATGCCGAGAACGCGCGAGGGTCACCTAACGCTCGAGGAGTACATCGGGGTCGGCAAGGCGGATCGCGGCTGGTGGTCTCATTTCGACGCCTACATCGTGTCGCTGCTCAAGGCGTGGTTCGGCGAGGCGGCGAGCCAGGAGAACGATTACGGCTTCGGCTGGTTGCCGAAGCTGACCGGCAACCACTCCCACTTCTCGACGATGCTCCGCGCACTCGACGGCGGAGTGGAGGGCCTGTTCGTGATGGGGCAGAACCCGGCGGTCGGCTCTCAGCACTCAGGGCTTCAGCGCCGCGCCCTGGCCAAGCTGAAGTGGCTGGTCGTGCGCGATCTGGCCGAGATCGAGACCGCCACCTTCTGGCGCGACTCGCCGGAGGTGCAGTCGGGCGAGCTCCGCCCGGAGACGATCCAGACCGAGGTCTTCCTGATGCCCGCCGCGTCGCACGTCGAGAAGGAGGGCACGTTCACAAACACCCAGCGGCTGGTGCAGTTCCGTGACAAGGCGCTCAACCCGCCGGGTGACGCGCGCTCGGAGCTGTGGTTCATGCACCATCTGGCCAAGCGGGTCAAGGCGCACTACGCCGGGTCCGACCGCCGGCGCGACTGGCCGATCGTCAACCTGAAGTGGGATTACCCAGAGCTCGGCGAGGTGCACGAGCCTGACGTCGAGGCCGTGATCAAGGAGATCAACGGTTACGACGTCGCGACGGAGAGGCCCGTCGGCTCGTTCGACGAGCTGCGCAGCGACGGCTCGACCGCCTGCGGGTGCTGGATCTACTCCGGCATCTACAAAGATGGCGTCAACCAGGCGCGCCGGCGCCGTCCCGGTGACGTCAGCGCTCCGGGCGGGATCGTCTCGCCGGAGTGGGCGTGGGCGTGGCCCGCGAACCGGCGGATCCTGTACAACCGCGCCAGCGCCGATCCGCAAGGGAGGCCGTGGTCTGAGCGCAAGCGCTACGTGTGGTGGGACGAGGAGCAGGGACGCTGGGAGGGATACGATGTTCCCGACTTCCCGACCGCTAAGCACCCGGACTATCGGCCCGCGCCGGACGCTCGAGGTATGGATGCCATCGGCGGGACCGACCCGTTCATCATGATGGGCGACGGTCGCGGGTGGCTGTACTCGCCCAGCGGTCTGCTCGACGGGCCGCTGCCGACGTTCTACGAGCCGTTCGAGTCGCCGATGCCGAACCTGCTCTATCCGAAGCTGAACGGCAACCCGGCAATGATCCGCTGGCGCCGGCCCGAGAATCCATACCACGCGCCCGGCGACGCGCGCTATCCGCTCGTGGCGACGACCTTTCGGCTGACCGAGCATCACACGGCGGGCGGGATGAGCCGCACGGTCCCATGGCTGGTCGAGCTGCAGCCCGAGATGTTCGCCGAAATCGATCCGCAGCTCGCCGCCGACCGCGGGATCGAGGACGGCGGCTGGATGACGATCGTCACTGACCGGGCCGAGATCGAGGCGCGGGCCAAGGTCACCGACCGCATCCGCCCCGTAAGGGTGGACGGACGAGTGATCCACCAGGTCGCGCTGCCGTGGCACTGGGGCTACAGCGGACTCTCACGCGGAGACACGGCCAACGACCTCGTCGCCCTGTCCGGCGATCCGAACGTCTCGATCCAGGACGACAAGGCGTTCACCTGCGACGTGCGGGCTGGCCGCAGGCAGGGCCCGACCACCGCGCGCCTGGCCGGCGCCACGCTCGCGGGGCACCACATCCAGCCCGATCACGACGATCCAGTGGCCGAGGATCCGCAGGAGGCTAGTCGGTGAGCACGAGCGTCCCGGACACCGAGATCGCCATTCATCGCTCCGGCGCGCGGCGGATGGGCTTTTTCACCGACACGACGGTGTGCATCGGCTGCAAGGCGTGCGAGGTCGCCTGTAAGCAGTGGAACGACCTACCCGCGGACGGGTCGCAGTCCGGCAAGGGTGTCTCCTATGACCACACCGGGGATCTCTCGGCTTCGACGTGGCGCCATGTCCGGTTCGTCGAGCTGTTCGAACCCTCGCCGCAGCTCAGGCAGGAGGCGCAGCGTGCCGTCGACGCCGGGGCCGGGGGCGCGTTGCCGTCGATCCCGGCCGCCGGCGCGATCGGTCTCGCCGACGCTGCCGAGCCGGCGCCGGACCTCGTGGACGTCGCCGAGGCGGTGCGCAAGATGGGCGACTGGGTGTTCATGTCCGACGTGTGCAAGCACTGCACCAACTCGGGCTGTCTCGATGCCTGCCCGACCGGCGCGCTGATCCGCACCGAGCATCAGACGGTCGTGTTGCAGCCGGACGTGTGTAACGGTTGCGGCTACTGCGTACCGGCGTGTCCGTTCGGCGTGGTCAACCGCGACCCCGAGGACGGACGCGCCGGCAAGTGCACGCTCTGCTACGACCGCCTCGAGGACGGACTCGAGCCCGCGTGCGCGAAGTCTTGCCCGACTGATTCGATCCAGTTTGGCCCGCACGAGGAGCTGGTGGAGCTCGCCTCTCGCCGGGTTGCCGAGCTGCATCGGCGCGGCATCGAAAGCGCCTACCTGTACGGAGCCGGAGACGAGCCCGGAGAGCAGCTCGCCGGTGGTCTGGGCGCGTTCTTCCTGTTGACCGAGCCGCCCGAGCGCTACGGACTACCGGCCAACGCTGATTCGCCGGTTGAGGAGAACCTCGTCCCGGCCACGGTGGCCGCGGTCGCCGCCGGTCTGCTGGCGAGCGCGGGTGCGGTCCTGGCGTTCGTCACGGCCGCCCGCCGCAGCCGCGGGACACCCGGAAGGGGGACCTGGTGAGTCGCGAGCACGACTGGGAGGGCAGGCTCGAACACGGCGGCGAGGCCGCGGAGCTGGCGTCAGCGCACGAGCCCCCGGATAGCGCCCGCCGACGCGAGACCGAGTGGGTGGCTGACCACGACACCGAGACCCGCGACATCCAGCCGGCGCTCGGCGCGCGCGGCGGACCCGGCCCGTGGACCGCGGCCGAGCCGGGAGCGGCCGTGGCGCTCGCACGTCCTGATTTCGGCGACGCTCGCTGGTCGTATCTCTACAAGGCGCGCGACACCGAGTACGCGGCCGCCGTGCCGGCTCCCGGGCAGGTCGCCGAGGCGAACCGCAGGATGCGTGCCGCGCCGGTCTCGGACATCCACGGGCCGTTGATCCACCCGCCGGTGTGGAGTTGGGAGGTGGCGAGCTACTTCTGGCTCGGCGGGATGGCATCCGGCTCGGCGTTCGTCGCACTCGCCTGCGACGCCGCCGGCGACCATCGCTCCGCCGCGATCGCCCGCAAGGTCGCGCTCGGCGCGGTCGCGCCCGCGCCCGTTCTCCTGATCGCCGACCTCGGCCGCCCCGAACGGTTCCTGAACATGACGAGGATTTTCAAGCCGCGCTCGCCGATGAACACGGGCGCGTGGTGCCTGGTGGCCTTCAGCGGCTCCGGCGGTCTGGCGGTGGCCGCAGATCTCGTCGGACAGGCGAGGGCCGCCCGCGCGCTCGGAGCGCTCACGTCGCTGTTCGGCAGCTATCTCGGCTCCTACACGGGGGTCCTGCTCGCCTGCACTGCGGTCCCGGTATGGGCGCGCAGCCGCACGGTCCTCGGGCCCGCATTCGTCGCCACCGCGACCGCCACGGGTGCCGCCGCGACCCGCCTCGTGCTCGTGGCCAGCGGCCTGCCGCACGGGCACTCGACCCGCAAAGCGCTCGGCACGATCGAGACCGCCTCGATGCTGACCGAGCTGTCCATCTCGGCGCTCGGCGAGCGTCGCCTCGGAGACGCCGCCGGTGCGCTCCGTGGCGGACGGCCCGGCCTCTACTTTCGTACCGCTAAGACGCTCGTCGCGATCGGCATCTCACTTCGGTTGGTCGCGCGCCGCACCGGGCCGCGGGAGAACGAACTCGCGAGCTTCATGTACCTCGCGGCCGGCCTGCTGTTCCGCTTGGCGTGGGTCTATGCAGGAGCAGCCTCGGGGAGGGACGACGCAGCCGTAGCCGCAATGGGCCGCGAGCGACGCGGGTCCCACGGCGACCACGAGCAGGCCTGGGAGAAGCGTGCCCCGTCGATCCGGCGCTCCCCGCTGCCGCTGCCCGAGATCGCGACAAGAACCTACGGAGAGGCGGTAAGGCGCATCAGCCTCGCAATCGAGCGGCGACTACGCCGCTGACGAGCGCTCGCGGACGACGCAGCGGAACCCGATGTGGCTGGTGGAGGTATCGATCGCTTCGGGTTGGCGGGCAGCGGGGCGGTAGCGCAGGCAGTAACTCGGAGCGCAGAGGTGCGAGCCGCCCTTGATCACGCGCCGCGGGATGTGCCCGCCCGGAGCACCGAGGTCGTAGCTTGCGTCCGGGGTCTGCACGCGCGGGTTGGCCGGCGGCGCGCAGCAGGGCGCCGCGGGAGGTTCGCCGGCGGCGCCGCGCGGCGAGTAGTAGTCGGCCGTCCATTCCCAAACGTTTCCTGTGACGTCGTGGAGTCCGTAACCGTTGGGTGGAAACAGGCCGACCGGCGTGGTTCCGCGCCAGCCGCGGGCGCCGGTGTTCCGCCACGGAAAATCGCCCTGCCAGAAGTTGGCCATCAGCTCGCCGCCGGGGTGCATTTCGTTTCCCCATGCGAACGTCGCGCGATCGAGGCCTCCCCGGGCCGCGTACTCCCACTCGGCTTCGGTCGGCAGATCCTTGCCCGCCCATCGCGCGTACGCCTCGGCGTCTCCGTATGCGATGTGGGTCACCGGGTGATCGTCGCGGCCGGCGTTGTCGCTCCGCGGACCCCACGGATGACGCCAATCCGCGCCCGGCACGTAGGCCCACCATCGGCGCGGGTCGTCGAGCGGGACCGGGTGCGGCGTGGGGTGGAAGACGGCCGATCCGGCGACGAGCAGGTCAGGGTCAGCTTCGGGGTACTCGGCGGGGTCGGGTGGCCGCTCGGCGACGGTCACGTAGCCGGTGTTCTCGACGAATCGCGCGAATGCGGCCACCGTAACGGGTCCGCGGTCGATCCGGAACCCGTCCACCGCCACCTCTCGTACCGGCTGTTCCTCGGGGTAGAAGCCCTCGGAGCCCATGAAGAAGGCTCCGGGGGCAACCTTGACCATGTCTTCGTCGGTCATCGGCTTCATGGTCTCAGGTGGTGAGCGCGGTGATGGCGTCGCCGATCAGCTTGGCGGCGATGATTACGCAGATGACGGCCATGATGGTCGCGTTCTCGCGCGCCATCCAGTCGTGCAGTCCGTCGAGAATCTTGGTGGCGCGCGCCCCCATCAGGAAGTAGATCGCGACCGGTGCGCCGACGCCGAGCGTCGCGATCACAATGAACACGGCGAGGGCGACCGCCTGGCTGACGGCGCTGGCTCCGGTCTGGGCAATCGCCGCCGCGGCGCCGACGACCAGGAGCAGGTTCTTGGGGTTCACGGCTGAGAGCGCCACGCCCATCGCCGCCGAGCGCACCGCGGTGAACTTGTCAATGGTTTTCATCCAGGCCGGCAGCCGGGGCGCTCCGTCCCCGCGCGGCCGGCCGCGCCACTGCTTGACCGCCAGCGCCAGCAAGAGCAGTCCGAGAACGATCTTGAGGATGCTCACCCAAGTCGCTGGGGCGCCGTGTTTGCTGGCGGATGCGCCGCTGGCCGCCAACAGCACGATCGTCCCGAGGACGGCGATGCCGAGCACCCAGCCGAGGAGAAACGTGGGCCCGTTCACGCGCCCCTTCGGGGTGGAGAGCATCAGCACCACGGCGATGATCGGCACCGGGCTGAGCGCGACGCCGACTCCAAACGACAGGACCTGTCCGATCGCCTGGCCCATCAACTCAACCCCACGTCCTGGGGATCGGGCGGTGGCGAATCTGCGGTCGTGGCGCTGAGCGCACGCACGGCCGCGTCGACGGTGTGGAAGATGCGCTGCTCGCCGCAGCGAGCGTCACCGACAGCGTGTACAGACCGGCCTGCGGCGGTAGGCCCGCCAGTCCCGCGTACGCAATCGACTCAGGCACGGTCGCGCTCGGGATGTGCCGGGATCTCTCTCGGCAGCGCGAGAGCCACATCACCACTGGGCCAGCGTGTTCGGCGATCCCTGACCGCGTCGCAGGTGCCGCCGCCTCACGGGGTTGGAGCCTCAATGACGCTGTCGATGAACCTCAGAGCAGCGGTCGCGGTCTCAAGTCGCCATTTGAGGAGGGTCTGGTCGAACCCGTGGGCTTCGTTCACCGAGCGCTCGAGTCGCTGAGCGATGGTCTCAAACCGTGCGCGTTGAGCGTCCAGCAATGGTCGGGGGTCCGCGCCCAGGCGCTCGAGGAACAGCAGCTTGAGCAGCAGCAGTGAACGTGCGTCGCGTACGTGCTCGACGGGAGTGCCGAGCCATTCGGTCACCGCTCGGCGGCCGGAGGGCGTGGCGTGCAGGATCGTTCTGTCGGGACCCGTGCGGCTCGCCACGGTCCGGTCAGGTCGCGCGAGGCCTTGCCGGGTGAGCGCCTCGATCGCGTAGTAGACGCGCGGGCGCCGCAGCGACCAGACCCTCCCGATCTCGCCGCCTTCGGCCATGGCCCGGGCGATCGCGAAGCCGTGGGTGGGGCCCTCGGCGAGGAGCGCGAGGACGGCCCATTCGCTCGGGGGCATTTGCTCGTCCATGCTCGGCACCTTGCCCCGAAACGCTAACGCGATGTGAAGCTGGTGAATTGGGTTGCCAGGTAGTCAGGATTGGACTAGTGTGGGCAGACCGCGATCACGGGATCAACATCGACGCGCGCGGGCGCGGCTCGCGCGGAGAGGAGATGGTCATGGCGGTTGCCGAATCGGTAGAGCAGCAGGCCGACAGCTTCGTTCGCTCACCGCACAAGCTCCTGATCGACGGGGAGTGGGTCGAGGCCGCGTCCGGAGAGACGTTTGCCAGCTTCAACCCGTCGACGGAGGAGACCCTGGCCGAGGTGGCTTACGGCCGAGCCGAGGACATCGAGCGCGCCGTGCGAGCGGCACGCAAGGCGTTCGCAGACGACTCGCCGTGGCGCCGGATGAACGCGTCGGATCGCGGACGTCTGATCTGGCGGATCTCCGAGCTGATCGAAGAAAACGCGGACGAGCTCGCGATGCTCGAGTCGCTGGATAACGGCAAGCCCTATCACATCGCGAAGGCGGCGGACGTGGCGCTCTCAGCGGATCTGTTCCGCTACATGGCGGGCTGGACGACCAAGATCGAGGGCAACACCGTGCCGATCTCGGCGCTGCCCGCCCCGGGGGAGTACCTCGCCTACACGTTGCGTGAGCCGGTCGGCGTGGTCGGCCAGATCATTCCGTGGAACTTCCCGCTGCTGATGGCGGCCTGGAAGCTCGGGCCCGTGCTCGCGTGTGGGTGCACGGTGGTGCTCAAGCCGGCCGAGCAGACACCGCTCTCCGCTTTGCGGCTCGGTGAGTTGCTGCAGGAGGCCGGCCTGCCGGACGGTGTGGTGAACATCGTCACCGGGTTCGGGGACGCCGGGGCCGCGCTGGCCGCGCATCACGACGTTGACAAGGTCGCGTTCACCGGCTCGACCGAAGTGGGTCGGCTCATCGTGCAGGCCGCAGCTGGGAACTTGAAGAAGGTCAGTCTCGAGCTGGGCGGCAAATCGCCGAACGTCGTCTTTGCCGACGCCGACACGGAGGCCGCGATACCGAGCGCAGCGAACGCGATCTTCTTCAACCACGGCCAGTGCTGCAACGCCGGGTCCCGCCTTTATGTGCAGAAGCCGATCTTCGACGACATCGTCTCCGGTGTCTCGGAGATCGCGAAGTCGATCAAGGTTGCTCCCGGTCTCGAGCCCGACGCGGAGATGGGCCCGCTGATCTCCGATGAGCAGTTCGAGAAGGTCCTCGGCTATCTGCAGTCAGGCAGAGAGCAGGGCGCCGAGGCGGTGGTCGGCGGGGACCGGCACGGTCACCGCGGCTATTTCGTGCAGCCGACGATTCTGACCAACACGAACCCGAACATGAAGGTCGAACGCGAGGAGATCTTCGGCCCGGTCGTGTGCGCGATCCCGTTCGACGATCCGGACGAGATCGTGCCGGTCGCGAACGACACCAACTACGGCCTTGCCGCGGGCGTGTTCACGCGCGACATCTCCAAGGCCCACCGAACCGCGAAGCGCCTGCGGGCCGGCACGGTGTGGATCAACACCTACCACGTGTTCGACGCCGCGATGCCGTTCGGCGGCTACAAGGAATCGGGCTGGGGCCGCGAGATGGGCCACCAGGTCCTGAACAACTACCTCGAGACCAAGTCCGTCGTCACGGCCCTCTGATCGAGGCGAGTGACTCAGCGATGGCTAGGACCCGTCCGGCACTGACCCCAGGTTCGGGCCGGACGGGGACGGCCTCCGCTCCAGCCGGATATGTGCCGGTGGCGCACCCGGGCGCACCAGGACGCTGGAGCGATGAGGCGATCCTGCGGGCGCTTCGCGACTGGGCCGCCGAGATGGGCGGGCCACCGCGGCGGCAGGACTGGTCCGGCGAACGTCCTGGAGCCGCGTCGGCGGCCCAACGCAAGTGGATGCGCGAGCATCCGTACTGGCCGAGCAGCTCCTGTGTGGCGGCGCACTTCGGCACCTGGAGCAAGGCGCTGGAAGCCGCCCGACTGCCCGCACGCAAGCTGAGCTTTGAGGACACGGCCGCTGAGCGCATCCAGACGGCGTGCCGGTTGCGGCGCGAGGGCCATCGGATTCGCGCGATCGCCGAGCGGCTGGGCGTGTCGATCTCGACCGTTCACAACTACCTCAGCGCCGGCACATGTCCGCAATGCGGCGGTCCGGTGGCGAGCCCCCGTGCAGAGCGCTGCCTGTCCTGCACGGCGCCCGAACCGACGATCCAGCGCGCCTGGACTCGGGAAGGCGTGCGGAAGGCGATTCGCGACTGGACGGATCAGCACGGGCGAGCGCCGAGTTACCACGAGTGGACACCATCTCGTTCGTTCCCGGGCGTGTGGGAGGCGGAGAGCCCGCGCTGGCCGAGCGCGGCCGTCGTGTGCGACGTTTACGCCGATTACCGCAGCCCTTGGAACGCGGCGCTCGTCGACGCCGGCGCCCCAGTTCGCTTCCGGCGCTGGAGCGATGACGCGATCCGAGCCGCACTGGCCGAGTTCTGGACGCGAACGGGCCGACCGCCCGTCCCCGCAGACCTCCACACGACCAGCTGGCACGGTCCAACCTCGAGGACGCTGCGACGCCGCTACGGAGGGCTCGCGAAAGCCTGGGACACGCTCGGCCCCGTCCCCAGCCCGACCGAAGGAGAGAGATGGCCACAAGCAACATGAGCGGGCAGCAGCTCCTGATCGGGGGTGAGTGGACCGACGCGCGGTCGGGCGAGACGTACAGCCAGTCGTTCCCGTTTACGGGCGAGGAGGTCGGCGTCGCGGCCGCAGCCGGCCGCGACGATGCCCGTGCCGCGGTCGACGCCGCCCGTCACGCCTTCGGTGACTGGTCGCGGAGCGCGCCCGCGATGCGCCGCGAGGTCCTGAACAAGGCAGCGGACCTGCTGATGGAGCGCCAGCGGGAGATCGCCGGGATCGTCACCGAGGAGACCGGCGGCGTGTTCGGCTGGGGAATGTTCAACGTTCAGCTCGCGGCGGGCATGTTGCGAGAGGCGGCCGCGCAGGCGTACGGGCCGGTCGGCGAGGTGATCCCCTCCGACGTGCCCGGAAAGCTGGCCATGGGCGTCCGGGCTCCGGCCGGGGTCGTCGTCGGCATCGCGCCGTGGAACGCGCCCGTGATCCTCGGCACGCGCGCGGTGGCAACCCCGCTGGCCTACGCCAACACCGTGGTCCTGAAAGCGTCCGAGATATGCCCGCGCACGCACGGGACGATCGTCCAGGCGCTCACCGACGCCGGCCTGCCGCCGGGCGTGATCAACCTGGTCACCAACCGTCCGGAAGATGCCGCGGACGTCGTGGATGAGCTGATCGCACACCCGGCGACGCGGAGGATCAACTTCACCGGCTCGACGAAGGTCGGGCGGATCATCGCCGAGCAGGCGGGTAAGCATCTCAAGCGGGTCCTGCTCGAGCTCGGGGGCAAGGCGCCGATGGTGGTGCTCGCCGACGCCGATCTCGATCGCGCTGCTGCGGCGGCGAGCTTCGGCGCGTTCTTCCACCAAGGGCAGATCTGCATGTCGACCGAACGGATCGTCGTCGACCGGGTTATCGCCGATTCGCTCGCCGAGAAACTGGCTGAGCGCGCGCGGGCGCTCCTCGTCGGCGACCCGCGCGAGCCGAGCACGGCGATTGGCCCGCTCGTCAACCGCGCCGCGATCGAGCGCGTCACCGGCCTCGTCGAGGACGCCGTGCAGAAGGGCGCCAAGGCGCTGAGCGGCGGACGCGCCGAGGGTCCGTGCTTCCCACCAACCGTGCTGGCCGACGTCTCGCCCGACATGCGCCTGTACTCGGAGGAGTCGTTTGGTCCGCTCCTGGCGATCATGCCCGTCGAGGGACCCGATGAGGCCGTGCGGGTCGCGAACGACAGCGAATATGGCCTCTCCGCCGCCGTCTTCAGCGAGGATGTCCCGCGGGCGCTCGAGCTTGCCCAGCGGATCGAGTCGGGCATCTGCCACGTCAATGACACAACGGTCCAAGACGAGCCGCAGATGCCCTTCGGCGGGGTTAAGGCCAGCGGCTTCGGTCGTTTTGGCGGCCGAGCGGCACTCGAAGAATTCACTGAACTGCGCTGGATCACCGTTCAGGAACTGCCACGCCAATATCCAATCTGATGGGGGTGTGAGATGTGCCGCAGGTGGCTGCTGTCGGTGGTGCTAGCGGGAGTCCTCCTCATGGGTCCGGCCGCAGCCGCGGCCCGGTCGTGGCATGCACCGGCGCCGAGCCTTACGGTCACCGGAGCGGTCGCCACCGCCACGACTTACTCGCTGAGCCAATTGCAGGCGCTCCCGCAAACGACGTTCACCGTCACTCGTACCTCGCGGTGGTCGGCCTCGCGAACCGACACCGATCAGGGCGTGCCGGTCGAGACCCTCGTGAACGCGGCTCAGCCCACGCTGCCCGCGGCCAAGAACGCCCTCCTGCGGGTGACTGTCGAGGTCAGCAGCGAATGGGGCCGCTCCGTCACCTTTGCGCTCGGCGAGCTCGACTCGGGCTTTGGGAACCACCCGGCCGATTTGGCGGTGCAAGAGAACGGGCACCGGCTCGCCGCGCCCGAGCTCGTCGTGCCCGGCGACACCGTCCCCGTTCGTACCTTGGACGACGTCGACCGCATCGCGGTGGCGGTCCAGAACCCAAGCCCAACGACGCCGCCCACTCCCGGAGCGCTGACGATCGAGGACGGCCCTCACACCGCGGTCCTGAGTGCGGCCGAACTCGGTGGACTGCCGGCGCAAACGCTCAACGTCACCTTCCAGGCCGGCACGGCGACCCAGCAGCACGTCGAGACCGGTCCCACCCTGCAGGCGGTGCTCCGAGTCGCCCACATCCGCGCCGGACTGGACACCTGGGTCGCGGCGGTCGGGTCCGACGGCTACGTCGCCACCGTCACGCCCGCCGAGGCGTGGGTTGGCGGCCGTCCCCTGCTGATCTCGCTGAGTGAAGACGGAACGGCGCTCACGCAGCCCCGCCTGGTGACCGACGGCGACGTCAAGGGCGGTCGCTACGTTTCGGGTGTGGTCGACCTCGTGGTCGGTCAAAGCCAGAATCCGGGCCGGGCATGGCAAACCGACCGGTAGCATCGGGCCATGACCTCCGAAGCGTCCAACAGCCGGACCGTGACGCGCGAACAGGCAATCGGACGAACGGTCGGCGAGGTGATGATCCGGGCGCCGAAGACGCTTCCCGCTGACGCGACCGTCGCCGACGTGCGACGCGTCTTCGACAAGCCGAACGTGCGGACCGTGCTGCTCGCCGACGGCGGCCGCTTCGCCGGCCTGATCGAGCGCGATGGGCTCCTCAGCGGGGCCCCGGACGACGCGCCGGCCGTCGATTACATCGAGCCTTCTCCGACGGTTGCGACGCCGGCAACCGCGATGATCGATGCCATCAAGCTCCTCGACGCCCGCGGCGAGCCCCGGCTTGTCGTCCTCGATGACGACGGGATCACGCTGCGCGGCCTCCTCTGCGCGAACGCAGACCGCACCGGGTTCTGCATGCGGTAGGGGTCCCCAGCAAGCCGAGCCGAGCACGGGGACTCGGAGCCCAGCGAAATCAACAGGTGCCAATCGTCCTACGGTGACGATCCGGGAGGCAGGCCGATAGGCCCGTAGGGCGACATCCCGCGACGGCTGGACGGGTGGTCTAACGTCTCCGGGCGCAGGGCTCCTGTTGCAATCGACCGGGAAAGGGGTAGTGAGCAATGCCCACCTACGATGACCTCGGGTACGCACCGGGTGGCGCGGTCGCCCGCGAGGACACGCGCACCGTGTTCGGCCAGGTCATGGGTCTCGTCGCGCTGACCGTCGGCTGTGCCGCGCTCGGCGCGTACGTCGGTCGGAATCTCAGCGGCGGCGTCGGCCTGCTGTTCTTCATCGGCGCGTTCGCCTGCATCTTCGGTCTGAACATCGCGACCACGAGGGGACGCGAGCAGCTCGCGATCGGATTCCTGTTCGGGCTGGGGCTGTGTCTCGGGCTCGCCGTCGCACCGGTGATCGCCTACTACGCGCACGCGGACCCCGCCGCGCTTTGGCAGGCGGCCGGTGCCACCGGCGGCTTCGTCGCCGCGCTCGGGGCGGGCGGCTACGCCACCCGGCGCGACCTGTCGGTCTACTACCGCATGCTGTTCTGGGCGCTGCTGGCGCTGATCGTCTTTGGGATCGTCGCGATCTTCGTCTCGATCCCCCAGGCCAACATCATCTACTGCGTGCTCGGGCTGGTGATCTTCGGCGGCTTCACGATCGTCGACTTCAACCGCCTGCGCCGCGCCAACATGGCGAGCGCGGTCCCGATCGCCGCCGGCATCTTCCTCGACATCTTCAACATCTTCCTGTTGTTCCTGCGGCTGTTCGGAAACCAGAGTTAGCCTCGGGCGCGTCCGTGGCGGCGCGGCTAGTCGCGCGCCAGCGCCACCGCCGCGGCCACCAGCTCTGCGTTGCCGGCGGGGACGCGGCCGTCGGGCAAGGTGAGGACGTCCTCCAGTCCGACGCGCACGTCGACGCCCTCCGCCACGGCTGCGGCGAGCACCTCCCAGGTCCGCTCACCGTAGCCGTGCCAGAGTTGCGGCACGCCGGCGGGGATCAGCGCCGCGATCTCGCGCGCATCCTCCGCACCACCGTCGACCTCGACGAGCGCCCGCACGATCTGGTGGGAGAATGGGCTGCGCGCGAGCTCCTCGGCGTCGGCCGGCGACGACAGGCCGGCCTCGACCCCGATCCCGGCGTGCACGGCGGCGCGGATGACGCCCGCCCACCCGAGCTCGGACAGGTTCACCGAGATGAAGTCGGGCGGCCGGCGCCAGGCTCGTACGGCGGCGGCCCGGCCGAACGGGTCGCGGTCGATCGCCTCGGCCGTCGAGAGCCCGATCGGGAGCCCGGGGGACGCCCGGCGGATCGCCGCCACTGCGTCGTCGCAGGCGTCCGGCTTCAGTGTTTCCTTCCCGCGCGGGTCGCGCGGGTGAACGTGCACGGCGAACGCGCCGGCCTGCCTGACCGCGACGGCGTCGGCCGCGAGCTCGGCCGGCGTCAGCGGGACCGCCGGGTGCTCCGCCCGGGTGCGGCCGCCGTTCAGGCATGCCTTCACCGCCATGGCCGGCAAGGTAAACCTTTAGCCCTCTGCCACAAAGAGGAGGTCGCGATGGCCGAGTCGTTCTCTTATGAGCTGTCCGTGTCGGGGGCTCCCGCCGAGGCTCTGGCGCGACTCAAGGGAACCGTGACCGAGCGCTTGCGGGTGACGGGCAGGATGCGTCTGGCGGGCGAGGACTCGAGCTCGCTGACATTCCGTCCCAGGTGGACCTTTCCGGTGCTGCTGGCCGCCACGCGAACGATCGGTGGAGAAACGGTCAAGCTCAGCTTTGCCGCCGGCGACGGCGGAACCCGGGTCGCCGTCGTGGGCAAGGTCGGCGGCAGCGCCCGCAAGCTGGCGACGAGGGAGTTCTGGGCGGAGACGTTGCAGGCGACCTGAGCCCCCCTTCGACGACGGATGCAGCTACGCCCGGCGCCCGACCGCCACCGTGGCGGCCCGTCGCTTCCTCGCCGCCTCTGCGCGGGTGTGGTGGTGCTGGACGCGCTCGGGCTCGCCGCCGTCCGGTTGGTAGGGGGCGCCGCGCATCAGCGAGGCCAGCGCCGCCACGATGCAGGCGGTGATCGCGAAGTAGAAGGCCTCGTGCAGGCCGCTCCGGAAGGGCGCAGAGAGGCCTCGAGCACAGACCTGAGCATTAGCGCGAGTTTTCCGGAGGCAAGTGCGTTGTATGCGCACGTCCAACGACCTCAAGGAATGAGTGCTAATGGTCAACAAACGTTCGATGGGCGGCATGGTGGCCGCCTTCGCGTTCTTCCTGGCGTTCCCGGCGCTGTCTTCGGCGCACATCCTGTCGGTGTCCGCCGGTCCTTCGCATTGCGTCACGCCGCTTAACGGCCAGTACGCCGCCACCGTGACCGTCACCGAGATGTACTTCGGCGGCACCACGGAGAACATCCCGGTCGGCCAGAACGTGCTCGAGCTGGCCTCGAGCACGGACAAGGGCAACACCGGCCGGAACCAGAACTACTTCACTCAGGGCGCGGTTGGCACCCTGGTCGGCCCGGACGATTTCGGACAGCCGACGTCGTTCACCTCGCCCGCGAGCGGGGCCGCGGCCACCCAGCAGTTCACGGTCACGACGTCCGTCCCGGAGACCTATGTGCTGGGCAACAGCTACATGTCCTCCCCGAGCACGGCGACGATCACCGCGCCGGCGAGCGGCTGTGCCTCGCCGCCTCCGCCGTGTCCGAGCGGACAGACGCTGTCCGGTGGCGTGTGCGTCCCGCCGACCAGCTGCCCGAGCGGGGAGACGCTTTCGGGCGGCAAGTGCGTGCCGCCGACCACGTGTCCAAACGGTGAGGTCGTATCGGGTGGCCAGTGCGTGCCGCCGACGACCTGCCCGAGCGGGGAGACGCTGTCGGGTGGTCAGTGCGTGCCGCCGACGAGCTGTCCGAGCGGGGAGACGCTGACCGGAGGCACGTGCACCGTGCCGCCGATCGTGCCGCCACCGACCGTCTACCCGGCGGTGTGTCGGGCCTCGAGCAAGGGTTACAAAGTGCGCGCCGGGCAGGAGGACACGATCGTCGTGTCGGTCGCCCGCCAGGGACAGCCTGTGGCGGGGGCGACGGTGCGCATCACGCTTCCGGGCGGCAAGGTCATCACCAAGGCCACCGGTAGCAACGGCAAGGCGACGTTCAGCGTCGTGCCGGCGCACAGCGGGACCATCACCGTCCGCAGCCCGAGCTGCGACGGGATTGTCAAGGTGAAGGTGTTCGCCGCCAAGGCGGCGACGGCCCAGCGGGCTCCGTCCTTCACCGGGTGACATGAGGGGGCACCTCGCATCCAGCCGCCGCGGCCTTCGGGCCGCGGCGGTCTGCGCCTGCATCGCGGTGATCGCGCTCGCACTGCCGGCCTTCGGGCAGGCTACGAGCCTCACGCGCCAGGTGCTCTCCCACCCCGGGTTCGCCTCGACCTGGGCGTACCTCGAGAGCCCCAGCAACGCGTACGCGTCGCCCTCCCGGCACGCCCGCGTGCTCGGCTTCCTCGGCCTCACCACCCAGGACGGCACGAGCGAGCTCATGCTCGAGCAGCAGCGAGTCCTCATCGACGGCGAGTGGTGGGTTCAGGTCCGCCTCCCGCTGAGGCCCGCGGGGCAGATCGGATGGGTGCCCCAGCGCGTCCTCGGCGCGCCGCAGACGGTCCATACCTACCTCGTGGTGTCAACCGAGCGGACGACGCTGACCCTGTACCGAAACGGCAAGGTGATCTTCAAGACGCGCGTGGGCACC
This sequence comes from Solirubrobacteraceae bacterium, assembly GCA_035625625.1. GTDB lineage: Bacteria > Actinomycetota > Thermoleophilia > Solirubrobacterales > Solirubrobacteraceae > Palsa-465. Next base: position 21,958 of record DASPPG010000027.1, on the reverse strand, counting down.
GGCGCGCCGAGCACGCCCACCCCCCACGGGCAGTTCTACATCCGCGACCGCCTCGACGGCTTCGGCTCCGGCAGCATCTACGGCCCGATCGCCTTCGGCACCTCGGCGCTCTCCAACGTCGAGACCGATTGGCCCGGCGGCGGCGTGATCGGGATCCACGGCACGAACGAGCCGTGGCTCATTCCCGGCCATCCCTCCCACGGCTGCATCCGCTTGCCGAACTGGGAGATCGTCAAGCTGGCGAGGCTGCTCCCGATCGGGACGCCACTGACGATCGAGTGACGCGCTCGACGCGGTTGTTGGGCCGCGCGCATTCGTCGCGGGTGCCGGCGCCGGCGCGGGTTCGCGCGCGGCATCCGTGGGGCCGGCTACTCCGAGTTATCGTCGCCCGACGCCACCGCCATTTCCCACACCGGCACGCCCCCGGGCCGTGGACCCGACCCGGATCAGGTTGAGCGTGTTCTGCTGAACGCGCTCGAGGGTCATCGTGAAGCTCGGGGAGTAGAGGGAGAGGTGGTCGAAGTCGGCGTCGCGGCGGGCGATGCCGGCGCGCACCTGCTCGGGCGTGCCGGCGACGCCGATGGCGTCGATCATCTCGTCGCTGACGGCGTCGATCATCGCCTCGCGGTCGCCGTCGGCGAACGCCTGCCTGATCCGCTGCGCCTCGGCGGCGAAGCCGCTCGCCTCGAGCATCGGCGCATAGGCCCTCGGCGCCGCGTAGAACGCGAGCTGTGCGGCCAGTTCGCGACGGGCCAGCTCCTCGTCGTCGTTGACCGAGCACAGGAGCATGCCGACGACCTCGACCGACGCCGGATCCCGTCCCGTGCGCTCGGCCCCCCGGGCGATCGCCGGGCGGACGACTTCGTTCACGTAGCGGGAGCTAAACGTCGGATGGCAGACCAGGCCGTCTGACACGCGGCCCGCCGTCTCGATCATCCGTCGGTTCACGCCGGCCGTGAAGATCGGGATCTGTTCGCGGACGGGCGGAAGGACGTCCGCGGTCGCGGTCAGGTTCATCGAGTAGAAGCGACCCTCGTGCCGGACCGGGCCGTCGTGGAGCTTCCAGATTCGCCGCAGCAGGGGGACGAGCTCCTCGAGTCGCAGGGCGGGCGACTCCGGATCCTTGACACCGTGCCAGCCGATCTGCATCCCCTTCGTGCCGGTGCCCAGGCCGAGCACCAGCCGGCCGCCGCTCAACTCGTCCAGGCCGCGCGCATCGTTGGCGAGGATCAGCGGCGAGCGGCCGACGGCGTAGGCGATCGCACTGCCCACTCGGCAGCGGGTCGTGTTCTGCGCCATCGCGGCGAGCGCGACGATCGCCGAGCGGTCGTTGAACTCGCTGGTCCACGCCGCGTCGAACCCGGCCGCGTCGGCCGCCGCGGCGACTTCGACCGTGTCGGCCATCCGGCCGGCCAGCACGCAGACGCCACGAGTCACCATCGGCGGAACCTACCAGTGTGCAACGCCGCCTTCGTTGCGAGCGCGGCATCGTGCTAGCGTCGAGGCCTCGCTGCACCCGGTCGCCGCAACTCCATCAGGGGTCGTGCGGTTAAGGGATGACTGGCGTCCTCGTGGCAGGGGACACGTCCCGGTCGCCGGCGGCAACGCCACACACGAACTCGAGCGCCTCGATGGGCGGGAAAGTGGAGTTTCCAATGTCCAAACGCATGTTGCGTGTGATTGTCTCGATCGTCTGCGCGGTCTCGTTCGGCGCGGCCGCTTCTGCGGCCTCGGCGTCGGTGGTGATCGGCATCGGCGATTCGAACACGGCCATGTTCTCGAGCCCCCAGTTCGCAGCGCTCGGCATCACGACCGCACGCGATGTCATTCCCTGGGACGTCGTCACGCGCCAGGCCGACAAGGGTGATCTGGCCACCTTCCGCGCGTGGCTGAGCGCCGCCGAGGCCGCGCACGTGACGCCCCTGATCTCGTTCGGCGCCGACTTCACCAATCCGGCCGCGAACTACGTCCCGACCGTGGGTCAGTACGAGACCGCGGTGAAGGCGTTCCTCAAGGACTTCCCGCAGATCAAGGACTACACGGCCTGGAACGAGCCTGATTTCTCCTACCGTACGCTGGCGCGCAACCCCGCGCTTGCGGCGAACTATTTCAACGCGCTCTACGACCTGTGTCACGGCTGCACCGTGCTGGCCGGAGATGTCTACCTTCCGGCGACCGGCACGGCCTACATCGACCACGCCGTCGCCACCCTCCGCCCCTGGCTGCGCGCCTACATCGAGGGCATCCACCACCGGCCGGCGGGCTGGGCGCTGCACGACTACACGGAGATCCGGGCGCACAACACCTCGCAGCTGCAGATCCTCATGTCGATGACCTCGGGTCCGATCTGGCTCGACGAGACGGGTGGTGTGCTCCGTCGCGGGCATTGGCAGTACCGCAACCAAAGCGCGGCCGCCGCGGCCAAGGGCGAGCAGTTCCTCCTGTCGCTGACCAATCGCTATCACCGGATCGCGCGCATCTACCACTACCAGTGGCAGGCCAACCCGGTCGCCGGATGGGACTCCGGCCTGCTCGCGGCGAACGGGAGCCCGCGGCCGGCATACACGGTGCTGCTCAACTGGATCAGATCGCACCACTCCGGCTGAACGGCCGAGGAGCAACGCCGCACCCATCCGCACCTCGTCGAGCTTCAACCGGTCGCCGTCCGGCCCCCGGTCGAACCGGCAAGCCCAGCCCGGAGCGCGCCTGTCAGCGGCGGCTTCGACCGCTACGCGTTCGTAGCCAAGCCCGACGTGTACGCGGTGACGCTGCGGTTGGCGATGCGGTGGTGAGGCGACCTGCCTAACTCGACACACGACACGCTTTCCGGTGCCCGCGACGACTTGTGCAGCTGGGGAGCCTGTCGCATAACCCCCGGCAACGGGCCGGTCGTTGTGATCAGAGCACAACGATTCCGGCGGCCATGCCACGCCGGGAGGAGGCGGCTCGGGAAACGTGACTATATGGGACGTTTCCCGAGCCGCCTTGGTGTTTCGGCGGCGTGGGCGGGGCAAGGCCGCCCGGCCCTTGTTACCAACTAACAACCGCGATCATTTCTGCGACAGGCCTGGGGCATTCGTAATTCGTCACGCCTCGCGGAGGCGCCACGAAATGTCGTGTTACGCAGGTCGCAGGGGTCGGGCGGAACGGACGGTCGTTCATTCCGGTCCCGTTGGGCGTAGATTCGACTGGATGAGGGCAACGCGGTACTTCGCGGCGGTCGACTCGCACACCGAGGGAATGCCGACGCGCGTGATTACGGGCGGCCTGGGGCCGGTGCCGGGAGCGACGATGCAGGAGCGGAGGCTGTACTTCGAGCGTCATCTCGACGATCTGCGGTTGCTGCTGATGCGCGAGCCGCGCGGCCACTCGGCGATGTCCGGTGCGTTCCTGCAGCCGCCAACCCGCCCTGACGCCGACTGGGGGGTGCTGTTCGTCGAAGTCTCCGGCCTGCTGCCGATGTGCGGCCACGGAACGATCGGCGTGGCCACCGTGCTCGTCGAGACGGGCATGGTCGAGGTCACCGAACCGGAGACGCGGATCCGGCTGGACACGCCGGCCGGGCTGGTGGAGGCGACCGTGACCGTGTCCGGCGGTCGGGCCGAGCGGGTGACGCTGCGCAACGTGCCCGCTTTCGTGACCGCGCTCGACGCCCAGATCGAGGTCGGCGCGCTCGGTGGCGCGGTGAGGTACGACATGGCCTTCGGGGGCAACTTCTACGCGCTCGTGCCGGCGGCCTCGGTGGGTCTCGACCCGTCGCCGGCCAACGCCGACGAGCTGATCGCGCGCGGGCTTGCGATCGCGGCCGCGATCAACGCGAGCGCCGAGCCGGTGCACCCGGTCGACGCCGCGATCCGCGGCTGCAAGCACGTCGTGTTCCATGCCCCGGGGCGGAACGGAGCTCACGCCCGCAACGCCACCGCCATCCATCCGGGCTGGCTGGACCGCTCGCCGTGCGGCACCGGAACCTCCGCGCGGATGGCCGCGCTCCACGCTCGGGGCGAACTCGCCCTGGGTGAGGAGTTCGTCAACGAGTCGGTCATCGGCAGCCGCTTCAGCGGGCGGCTGGTCGAGGAGGTGACGCTCGGGACGACCCCCGCGGTCGTGCCCGAGGTGAGCGGCCGCGCGTGGATCACCGGGATGGGGCAGTACCTACTCGACCCGACCGACCCGTTCCCGACCGGCTTTGACCTGTAGAGGCGCTCGTGCGCGTGATCGTGATTGGGGGCGGAGCGGTCGGGCTGTGCGTGGCCGAGGCGCTGAGCGCGCGCGATTGCGAGGTCACCGTGATCGAGCGCGACCGTTGCGGCGCAGGTGCGTCGGCCGGCAACGCCGGCTGGATCACGCCCTCGCTGGCGACGCCGGTGCCGGGACCGGGGGTGATCGCGGCATCTTTGCGCTGGCTCGTCGACCCGTCCGGCCCGCTCTGGATCCGGCCCACGCTGTCTCCCGCGATGGTCGAATGGATCGCGAGGTTCATCGTCAACTGCCGGCGGTCGACATACCGGCGCGCGCTCGGCGCGCTCCAGCGCGCGGCCGCGCTCGCCGGTCCCGCGTTCGACGCGCTGGCGGCGCGCGGGGTCGAGTTCGAGGTGCACGATGATCCGCTCCTGTTTCCTGCGTTCGAGCGAGGAGAGCTCGAGCACCTGACGCACGTGGTTGACGAGCTTCACGAAGTGGGATCGACCCAGCGATTCGAGCGGCTGTCGGCCGATGAGCTGCGCACGTTCGAACCCGCCCTTGGGCCGGATCTCCTCGGTGGCGTGCTCGCCCACGGCGAGCGGCGGGTGCGGCCCGAGCTGCTCAGCGCCGGGGTTCACCGCGCGCTGACCGCGCGTGGGGTCGAGGTGCTCGAAGGCCTGCCGGTCACCCGTCTGGCCCGCGACCGCGGCGAATGGCTCCTCGACGTCCCGGGCGCCGTCGCTCGGCGAGCCGAGGCGGTGGTGATCGCGGCCGGCGCGGCGTCCGCCGCGCTGCTGGCGGCGCACGGCGTCCGCGTGCCGATCACGGCGGCCAAGGGCTACAGCCGAACCTATCCGGCTGACCCCACGGGTCCTCGGCAGCCGCTCTACCTGGAGAATCCCAAGGTGTCCATCAGCGTGTTCGACGCCGGCGTGCGCGTATCCGGGACGCTCGAGCTGGGCGCCCGCGGCCTCGCCCTGTCGGGGCGCCGTCTGGCCGCGATCACGGCGGCCGCCCAGCGGGCGCTCCCGGGCTGGCGGATGCCGGCGCGGCGCCGCGACTGGGCCGGGATGCGCCCGCTCTCGCCCGACGGCTTGCCCTTGATCGGGCCGGTGCCGGGCCTCGAGGGCGTTCATCTGGCCACCGGACACGCCACACTCGGGATCACGCTGGCACCTCTGACGGGCGAGCTGATCGCGGGACGGGTGCTGGACGGCGCCCACGACGAGTTGCTCGCCGCGTTCGATCCGGCCCGCGCGCTGCGGCGCAGACACAAGGCAACCGTAGGAGGAACGCGATGAAAGGCGTCCACGCGGCGATCGTCACCCACTTCGACGCGGAGCTGAACATCGACCACGACGCCGTGGCCGCGGACGTAAGCCGCCTGATCGGCGCCGGCGTGCACGGGATCGTGGCCAACGGCACCGTGGGCGAGGCCGGTAGCCTCAGTCGCGAGGAGCGCCGGGCGGTGGTCGAGACGTCGGTCGGCGCGGCCGGACCGGCGCCCGTCTGCGCTGGCGTCTCGGCGGCGACGGCCGAACAGGCCTCGGTCTACGCGCGTGACGCACGCAGCGCGGGCGCCGAGGGGGTGATGGTCCTGCCGCCGCTGCTCTACCGGGCCGATCGGCGCGAGCTGGTCGAGTTCTTCGGGTCGGTGGCGCGCAGCGCCGACCTCCCCCTGCTCGTCTACAACAACCCGGCGGGGAGCGGCAGCGACCTCGAGCCCGGGCTCCTCGCCGAACTGGTACGCGAGGTGCCGAGCATCACCGCGATCAAGGAGACATCCGAGGACGCGCGGCGGATCGCCCAGCTCGTGAACCTGTGTCCGGAAGTCGACATCCTGGTGGGCGGCGACGACTGGGCGCTCGAGGGCTTCTGCGCCGGCGCCGCCGGCTGGGTCTCCGGCGTGGTCGACGTATTTCCCGCCGAGTGCGTGCGGCTCTGGGAGCTGTGCCAGGTCGGCGAACTCGCACCGGCGCGCTCGCTGTACGCCGACCTGCTTCCGCTCGCCCGGCTCGACATGACCCCCAAGCTCGTGCAGTACTTCAAGGCGGCGCTCGACGAGGTCGGGATCGGCGGCGGTCCGTGCCGCCCGCCCCGGCTGCCCTTGACCGTCGAGGAGATCGCGGCCGTTCGCCACGCGGTGGCGCAGGCGTCGCGCGCGCGGCTGCCGTCTGCGTGACGCGCGTCAACGGTGCGCGGCGAGGAGGCCCTGGGAGGTGCGGGGCTTCAGCGCGGCGCGCTGATAGCGGAAGATGATCCCGGCGAGGCGCGCGCGATCCGGCTCGGGCATGTCAACGAACCTCAATCCGATGTGGGTGGCTGTCGTGCGCACCGGCTGGGCATGGCAGGTGACCGGCGACGGGTCAGGGTCGAAGCGGATCTCCATCGCGAGTTCCTGTGTCGAGAGACCCAAACGGCGCTCGACGAGGGCGCCCGTGATGCTGATGTCGGCCGTGATCGTGTCGATGCCGGCGTTCTGATCGTCCGCGCGCTCGCCGGGCGACAGCCGGACTGCAGCGGCGAGCGGGATGCGCTCCGCCGCGCGACGCTCGGGGAGCACCACGTTGTCGATCACGACGAACTCGATCTTGGGCTCGTCGACCGAGAGGGAGGCGGCGATGCCGCGCAGCGCCACCAGGGTTCCGTGGTGCTCGAACACGAGGTGACCGGTCGTGGCGGGCGGAAGTGACTCCGCCGCCTCGTGCTCGCGGGTAAGCGTCGCGACCGCACCGGTGACCGATGCCACCCGGCAGGTGATCGCTGGTTGGTCGGTCTCGAGATGGATCTCGACGATCTGTTGTTCGTGCAGTCGCCGCATGCCGGATCTACTTTGTGGACTTTTGTTCGGCTGACGCAGGTAAAGCTTTAGTTTTAGTCGCGCCTCCGGAGCGCCCGGCCGCCGATCGGCGGCTCGAGGTCTATCTGCGCCGTCGCCATGATGCGGGCGAGCATCATGTACTGCCCGATCAGCATGAGCAGGTGGACGATCTCGCGCGGGCTGAAGCGGGCGGCCATGGCCGCGAACGTCTCCTCGTCCGGCGCGGCGTCCCGCACCACCTGGGTGGTAAAGCGGACCACGAGCCGCCCGTCGGCGCCGAGCACGTCCGCGTCGAGCTCGCCGCGCCCGATCGCATCGAGTTGCTCCTGCGTGCCCCCGACCTCGAGGGTGATCGCCGCGTGCTGGACCCACTCGTACTCCGCGCCGGGGGTCATCGCCGCCACCCGGGTAATCGCGAACTCGCGCAGCAGCGGATCTAGCTCCTGCGCGTCCAGCACCGCGCCACCGAACCGCATCCAGGGACGGAACACGCGCTGGGCGTTAGCGACGATGCGGAAGATGCCGAGGTCGGGCGCCTTGCGCAGGAGCTCGGCGACCTGGGGCTCTGCGTCGTCTGGATCGAGGTACGGGAGCCTGGCCAACGCGCGCGTGCCCCTCAGGGCAGGATCTTTCCGGGATTGAAGATCCCGTCGGGATCGAGGGCGTGCTTGATCGCGCGCATCATCTCGACGGCCGCCGGTCCGTGCTCGGCCACCAGGAAGCGAGCCTTGCCGTACCCGACGCCGTGTTCGCCGGTGCAGGTGCCGCCGTGAGCGAGCGCGCGCTCGACCAGGCGGGCGTGGAACTCCTCCGCGCGGGCGACGTCATCCGGATCGTCCGGGTCGACGAGCACGCAGGTGTGGAAGTTGCCGTCGCCGACGTGGCCGACGATGGGGGCGATGAGGTGTCGCGCGGCGATGTCGGCCTGGGCGGCCTCGACGCAGTCGGCCAGCGCCGAGATCGGCACGCACACGTCGGTGGTCAATCCCGCTCGCCCTGGGACGAGCGCCCGGGCCGCGTCGTAGGCGCGGTGGCGCGCGTGCCACAGCCGGCGCCGCTCGTGTTCGTCGGAGGCCCAGGCAAAGTCGCCGCCGCCGTACTCGGCGGCGATCCCCGCGGTCTCGCGCGCCTGCCCGGCGACGTCCTCCTCGGAGATGCCGTGGAACTCGAGAAACAGAGTCGGCGCGACCGTGAAGGCGGTCTGGTCGTGTCGGTTGATGGCCTCGATCTGGAGCTCGTCGGCGAGCTCGATCCGCGCCACCGGGATGGCGTGCTGGGTGACGCGCACCATGCAGCGCACGGCATCGGCCACGGTGGGGAAGGTGCAGGCCGCCGCGGCCGTCGCCGGAGGAATCGGATGGAGGCGCAGCGCGATCTCGCAGATGAGCCCGAGGGTGCCCTCAGACCCGACCATCAGCCGTGTCAGGTCGTAGCCGGCCGAGGACTTGCGGGCGCGCGAGTGCGTATGCACCACCCGGCCGCGGCCGTCGATCAGGGTCACCCCGAGCACGTTCTCGCGCATCGCTCCGTAGCGGACGGTCATCGTGCCCGAGGCGCCCGTCGCCACCATCCCGCCGATCGTCGCGTCGGCGCCCGGGTCGACGGCGAAGAAGACTCCCTCCGGCCGCAGCCGGGCGTCGAGCCCGCGGCGCGTCGCGCCCGCCTGCACGACCACGTCCAGATCCTCGAGCGACGGTCGACCGATCGCGCTCATTTCGCGCATGTCGACGCTGATCCCGCCGGCCAACGCCGCGACCTGCCCCTCGAGCGAGGTGCCGGCGCCGAACGGGATCAGCGGCAGGCGGTGCTCCGCGGCGATCCGCACGATCCCCGCGGCCTCCTCGATCGTCCGCGGCCAAACCACCACGTCGGGGCGGGCCTCGGGGTGAAACGACTCGTCGTGTCCGTGCTGGGAGAGGACGTCGGCGCTCCTCGACATCCGCTCTGAGCCGAGCAGATCAGCCAGCGCGTGGGACCCCGCGTCCACGCGGTCGGCGGACGGTCGAACCAGGGTCGGTGCGTCGATGGCGGCGGTCATGACGGATCAGGCGTCGCCGGCAGGGGTTACCAGGGCGCGCTCGAGCGCCTCCGCGATCGGCTCCTTCCCGCCGTTTACGTACAGGATCCGGTGGCTGGCGCGGGGGTCGTGCAGCAAGCCCGCCAGCACCGTGGCCACGTCGTCGCGGGTAACCCGGCCGCGGAAGGGTGTCGTGTCGAGCCGGATCCGGCCGGTGCCGGGATCGTCCGTGAGACCGCCTGGTCTGACGATCGTCCAGGGGCGCTCGCTCGTCATGACGGCCGCGTCCGCCTCCGCCTTCGCGCGCAGGTACACGCTGAACACGTCGTCGTCCGCGGGCGGCGGGTTCTCGGCCCCGACCGAGCTGACGATGAAGTACGGGGTCGCGCCGGCGCTGGTGGCGTCGAGCAACTTGACCGCGCCGTCGCGGTCCATCGTCAGCTTGCGCTCGGCGCCGCTGCCCGGACCGGCGCCGGCCGCGAACACGACCGCATCGGCGGCGGCGACCGCGGCGGTGATCTCCTCGGCCGTCGCGTGCTCGAGGTCGCACACCACCGCCTCCGCGCCACCGTCGCGCACATCTGCGGCGTGGTCGGGATTGCGGATCAGGCCGATAACTCGGTCGCCCTGAGCCATCAGGAGCCCGGTGAGTCGCATCGCGATCTTCCCGTGAGCGCCGGCGATGGCAACGAGCACGCCCGGAGCCTACTCGAACAATTCGATGCGCCCGCGCCCGGCCGCCTTGGCGCGGTAGGAGGCGGCGTCGGCGTCGGCGAGGATCCGGTCCGGCTCTCGGTCCCCGAGCGCGATTCCGATGCTTGCCGACAGCCGGTGCTCGCGCCCGCTGGCGAAGAACGGCGGGCGCAGCGCGTCCTGCAGACGCCGCGCGCTCTCCACGAGCACCGCATCGCCCGCGATGTGGCCGTGCGTGTCGTTGACGTCCTTGAAGTTGTCCAGGTCGATGAACAGGACGCCGGTCGCGCCGCGCTCGCGCTCGGACCGTGCGATCGCATGCTCGAGGCGGTCGCGCAGGAGCGTGCGCTTGGCGAGTCCCGTCAGTGGATCGTGCAGCGCCTCGTGGCGCATCCGTTGCTCGGTGCGCAGGCGTGTGAGGGCGGAGGCGAGCGTGTGCGCCATCGCCTGCATGAAACTGAGCTCCTCGTCGGACAGCTCGCGTCCGGGTGTGACCAGCAACGAGTCTCCGTCGCCGATCGGCAGCCGGACTCCGTGACCGGGGGACGTCGGGTCCGGCGTCTCGTACGCCGCGAGCACGGAACCGTCGGCGAGCCGGACCGCCGCCGCCTGCACCGTGAGCAGCGTCCGCAGCAGCTCGATCGCCTCCTCGGCCAGTTCCGCCGGATCCGCGCCGGCGAGTGCGCGCTCGCCCATCGCGGCCACCGCTCGCAGCCGGATCTCGGCGGCGCGCCGCTCGGAGACGTCGCGGCCGACCGCAAGCAGCACGGGCCCGACGGTCGTCTCGACAATGCCCCAGCTCATCTCGCCGATGAACTCCGACCCGTCGCGTCGAAGGCCCCGCACCGCGGTCTCGAACCGCAGCGGATTCTCTGTCGAGGCGTACAGCTGCATGTTGCGGCCGTACAGCTCGCGCACGCGTTCCGGCCACAGCATCTGGACGGGTTGTCCGATCAGCTCTTTGCGCGAGTACCCGAACAGCTCCTCGGCCAGCGCATTCGCGAACAGGATCCGCGTTGGGGAGAAGGTGCTGACAAGTGCTCTGCGCGGACTTGAACGCCGGCGAGTTCGGATTGGCGGTACCGGGGCTGATCCTGATCTGCACGTGGTCGCCTGAGCTCGAAACGGTCGCCACCGTGCTCACCGGAGAGATGCCTGAACACGTGGTCAATCCAGCTGTGCTCGAGTCCGACGCGCTCCGCATGCGCGCCCGCGCGGCGCCGCTCTAAGGCGCCGCCGACAGGCGCCGCCGTCAGGCGCCGCCGACTCTCCCAATACCCGCGGCCGGACGCGTGCGGAACACCCAGCTCGAGAGCGCGACGTACCGGCTGAGCGTGGCGATGAGGTTGGCCAGCACGAGCGCCGCCGCCTCGAGCAGGCGGGCCGGGTGCGGGTCGATGCTGTGCAGCAAGGCCAGCGCCCCGTTGGTGAAGGCCAGCGCCACGAGGAAGACCCCGAAGGCGGCCACCTGCTGGCGGACCATTTTCTCGCGACCGCGGATCCCGAAGGTCAAGCGGCGATTGGCCGTCGTGTTGGCCACCGCTGTCAGCGCCAGCGCGACATCGTTGGCCAGGCCTGAGCCGAGCGGACCGGCGAGCGCGATGAACAGCAGCGCGTAGGCCAGCGTCGACAGGACGCCGATGGCGAGAAAGCGGGTGATCGGCGCGCTGAGCGCTCGACGCAATCGGGACACAGTTGGAGATTCGGTTCGCAGCGTCAGAGCTGCGTGAGCGTAGCGGAAGAATTCGCGTGCCGTCTCGTAAGGCCTGCCTATGCGCGACGTCTCCGGCCCAGCGTCGGTGCCCCTGCCGAAGCCGCCGAGTGCTCCCGCGATTCCGAGACGAAGCCGGCGCCGGGGGCGGAAGGTGACGTCACTAGAGACCGACCCCGCGAGCAAAACTCATCGTTACCCGCGGCGGTACCTGACCACCGCGACCGGTAGCGACACCGCGACGATCGCCACCGCCCAGATCCCTCCGCGAATGACGAAGTAGGAGGCCGGATGCCCGAGCAGGGCTTGGGCGTGCGAACCCAGGGTGAGCGATCGCACGGCGTCGACCATGTACGTGAGCGGTTGGTTCTTGGCGAACACCTGTAGCCACCCCGGCATCGTCGCGACCGGGATGTACGCACTCGAGATGAACGCGAACGGGAACACGATCATCCCCATCCCTGCGCCGCCTGGGCGTTGCCGGCGAACAAGCCCATCGTGACGAACAGCCACTCGAACGCGAACCCGAACGCGATCACCAGGCCGAATGCCGCCAGCCCGTCGAGCGCCGAGCCATGCAGGCGGAAGCCGACCGCGAACGCTATCCCGACCGTCACCGCGGCCGCCAGGGCCAGGATCAGGGTGTCAGCGATCGCCCGCGCGCTCAGCACGCTGCTGCGCGCGATCGGCAGTGAGCGGAGCCTGTCGATGAACCCCTGCTGGAGGTCCTCCGCCGTGGCCACCGCCGCGCCGATGCCGCTGAACAGCACCCCGGTGGCGATGAAGCCCGGCACCAGGTAATCCACGTACGGCATGCCGACGGTGCGAATCGCACCGCCGAACAGGTACCGGTAGATCAGGAAGAACATCGTCATCTGGAGCGTCGCCATGACGATCAGCTGGGGCGTGCGCACGTAGCGCAGGAGCGACCGGCGCGTGACGATCAGCGTGGCGCTCATGCCGCGCTCGCCTCCGCGACTGCACCTGCACCGGTCAGCGCGAGGAACACCTCGTCGAGGGTGGGCCGGCGCAGCGAGATGTCCTCGAGCTCGACGCCGGCTGCGTCCACTGAGCGCAGCACGTCCGTCAGCCGCTCTCGGCTCGAGTCGACGCGAATGGTCACGCGCCGCGTGGATCGATCGATCTGCGCCGACGGGCCGAGCAGTCCGGCGACGCGGTCAAGGTCGCCCTCCTCGCGGACGTGGAGCTCGATCACGCTGCCACCGATTCTCGCCTTGAGCTCGGCCGGGGTCCCGGTCGCCACCGCGCGGCCGTGGTCGATGATCACCACCTGGTTGGCCACGTGGTCGGCCTCGTCGAGGTACTGTGTCGTGAGGAGCACATCGGTGCCCGCCTCGACCAGGTTCCGGATCGCCTGCCACAGCTCGATCCGGCTGCGCGGATCCAGCCCGGTGGTCGGCTCGTCGAGCAGGAGCAGGCGAGGGGCGCCGACGAGGCTCGCGCCGAGGTCGAGCCGCCGGCGCATCCCGCCGGAGTACGTGCGCGCGAGCCGGTCCGCATTCTCGAGCAGGTCAAGCTGCTCGAGCACGGCCTGGGCGCTTCGCCGCGCCGCCGCGCGGTCCACTCCGAACAGTCGCGCCACCATCTCGAGGTTCTCGCGCCCGCTCATGGCCGGCTCCACCGCGGCGAACTGGCCGGCGAGACCGATCAGCCGCCGGACCGCGCCGGGATCCTTGGCCACGTCGTGACCGACGACCCGCAGCGTTCCCGCATCGAGCCGCAGCAGCGTCGCCACCGCGCGGACGAACGTCGTCTTGCCGGCGCCGTTGGGCCCGAGCACCGCCACCACCTGACCGCGCTCGGCTGCGACGTCGAGCCCGTCGAGCGCCCGGGTCTTGCCGTAGCGCTTGACGAGGCCCCGCGCCTCGATTGCCATCGTCACCGCGCTTCCCCTTCGGCGGCCGGGAGGAATTTCTCGAAGGCCTGCCGCAGCGACTCCTCGCTCCATGTGATCCGTCCGGCCCGCAGGTCGTCGATCACGCCACGCAGCCAGGTGAGCTCGGTCTCGAGCATCGCCGCCCGGTACTCCTCCTCGAGCACGAACAGGCGGGGCAGCTCGGGCGGAACCGCCTCGAGGGAGTGCCGGCTGTCGGCCAGCTGGGCCGCGATCCGCTCGGCCCGGAGCTCGAGCTGGGCGCGCGCCTCATCGACCGGCAGGCCGAAGAGCAGCGACACCGCGACGATGAACTCGGGGTACTCGCTCCCCGTCTCGCTCAGCATCTCGCGCAGCCATGCCTGCGCCGCCTCGCGGCCGGCGTCGGTGATCCCGTAGACGACCCGGTCTGGATAACCCTCCTGCTGGATCGTCTCCGCGACCTCGACCAGTCCGAGCCGCTGAAGGCGCTCGATCGTCTGGTACAGGCTGGCCCGCGAGCGGACGTTGACGATCCGATCCTTGCCCTCTGCCTCGAACAGCTTCTGCATCCGGTAGACGTGCATCGGCTCGGGGAACAGCTGCCAGAGGACAAGGAGGCCCAGCGCTGACCGTTGCGAGCGGCTCGATGGCGGAGACATCACGCCAGGAGCGTACTAGTTATTTAATTATTAGTCAAGTCATTACTACTCTCGGCGCCGCCGTCAGGCGCCGCCGACCCTACTCGTACAACACGAGCCCGCGGATGTTGCGATGGGTGCGCATGTCCTCGTAGCCCTCGTTGATCTGCTCGAGGGTGTAGGTGCGCGTGACCAGCTCATCTAGCAGCAGCTTGCCTTCGCGATACAGCGAGAGCATCTTCGGGATGTCCGCGCGCGGGTTGGCGTGTCCGAACAGACAGCCGATGATCTGCTTCTCGTAGACGATCAGCTCGAAGATCGGCAGCTCGACCTCGGTGTCGGTCATCTTGGACAGCGAGGTGATGGCAACCTTGCCGCTCTTGCCGACCAGTGACGCGGCCTGGCCGATCACTTTGCCCGTGGTCACGTCGACCGTGACCAGAGCGGCGTTGGCCAACGTGCCTCCGGTCATCTCGGTGATCGGCTCGAGCGCTTCCTCGGCCGAGGCGAACGTGTGCGTCGCGCCGAATTTCCCCGCCATCTCGCGGTTGAACGCGGAGGGGTCGATGGCGATGATGCGGTTCGCCCCGGCGATGCGGGCCCCCTGCACGGCGTTCGCGCCGACGCCGCCGATGCCGAACACGACGACGGTGTCGCCGGCCTCCACCTTGGCGCCGTAGACGGCGGTCCCGAAGCCGGTGGTGACGCCGCACCCGACGAGCGCCGCCTTGTCCAGCGGGATGTCGTCGTCGATCTTGACCACCGAGTTCTCGTTGACCACGGTGTGCGGCGAGAACGTGCCGAGCATGCACATCAAACGCGCATCCTGACCGCGGACGTGGTGCCGGCTCGTGCCGTCTTGCTGGAGACCGACCTGAACCCCGGCCCCCAGGTCACACAGGTTCGTGCGGCCGATCACGCACGAATGGCAGCGCCCGCAGCTGGGGATCCAGCTCAGCACCACGTGGTCGCCCTCGGCCACCGAGTGCACCTCGGGCCCGACCGCCTCCACGATGCCGGCGCCCTCGTGGCCGCCAATCGTCGGGAGCGCCTCCATCGGAAGGTCGCCCACCCTGACGTGCTCATCCGAGTGGCAAAGACCGGAGGCCGCCAGACGCACCAGCACCTCGCCGGCCTTGGGATCGTCGAGCGTCAGCTCATCGACCTCCCAGTCGCCGCCGTATTCCCACAGAGCCGCCGTTTGCGTCTTCATCTCTCCTCCGTGCCTCCGAGTCGTGGTTCTAGTCAGGCGCGCGCGACATCATCCACGATCGCGGACGACGGGGGCAGCCAGGACGGCGGCGCCTTAGGCCGCGAACGCCGGCCAGAGCTCGTCGACCACGTGCTCGCTCCAGCCCTTCCTCGGCTGGCCCTCGGCGATGCGGTGGTAGAGGAAGGCGCCCATCAGCGCGTGCACGGCAACCTCCGTGTCGAGGTCCTGGCGGACCTCGCCGCGCGCCTTGCCTCGTTCGAGCGCCGCGGCGATGTCGCCGACGCGAGGCTTGAGCATGGCGCGCCGGAAGCCATCGAGCAGCTCGGGGTGCTTGCGTCCCTCGACCAGCAGGGTGCCGGCCAGCTCCACCGCGAACTTCCGCCGGGCGAAATCGAGAAATGCGATCAGATCACCGCGGGTGCTGCCCGTGTCGATCGGCACCGTTCGGGCTTGCTTGTCGGCGAGCACCGCCGCCACCAGCTCTGACTTGTCGCGGTAGCGGCGGTAGATGGCGGGACGGCCGACCCGTGCCTCCTCGGCCACGCGCGCGATCGACATCCGCGCGTTGCAGGGACAAGTGAAGGGAGAAGTGGAAATGCGTGACGTGGATAGCGATGTGCCGGCGCTAGCGGTGGCGGGTCTGCGCAAGACGTATCCCGGAGGCGTGCAGGCCGTGAAGGGGATCTCGTTCGAAGTCGCGCGGGGCGAGGTGTTCGGCCTGCTCGGGCCGAACGGCGCGGGCAAGTCGACGACGATCGGGATGCTCACCACCACCGTCAGGCCGACCGACGGCACGGCGAAACTGGTCGGCTACGACGTCGCCCGCCAGCCCCTCCTGGCTCGTGGCGTGAGCAGTGTCGTCTTTCAGGACTCGGTGGTCGACCGGGCGCTCACCGGACGTGCGAACCTCGAGCTGCACGCTCGTCTCTGGGGGGTCCCGCCGGCGCCGGCGGCGCGACGCATCGATCAGCTGATCGGTGCGGTCGGGCTTACCGAGCTGGCGGCCAGGCCCGTCGGCAGCTACAGCGGCGGCCAACGGCGCCGGCTGGAGATCGCGCGGGCGCTGGTCTCAGCACCTCGAGTTCCGCGTCAGCGGCAGCGCCGAGTCGGCCCTGGCGGCGCTGCGCGAGCGAGGGATCGCCCGTCCCGACTCGTTCGCCGTCGGCGCCCGTGTGACGGTGCCGCTGCACGAGCACGCGGCGAGCGCCGCGCTGGCCGTGATCGACGCCGAGCGCCTGCGCGTCTCGGAGATCGCCACCCGCGTCCCGACGCTCGACGACGTGTACCTCGAGATGACCGGTCAGCGGCTCTCGAACTAAGAAAGGAGCAATTGAAATGTCCGCCATCGCAGAAGCACCCTCGATCGCCCTGCGCACGCCGGGCCGGCCCCGGCCGGCAAGCGCGCTGCTCACGCTCGCCAAGCGCCGGGCCTCGCTCACGTCGAAGACGCCGCGGCAGATCCTGGTGCCGCTGCTCGGGCCGGCACTGCTGGCCATCGTGGTGGCGCCGGCGCTCAAGGTCGCCACCGGCGGCCTGCATTCCCACATCGACTACACGTCGTTCGTCGGGGTGGGCGCCGTCGGCCTGGTCATCCCGCTCAGTTGCATCTTCGCCGGTTTGAGCGTCCTCGTCGACCGCCACGCGGGTGCCCAGCGCGAGCTGCTCGCCGCGCCCGTGCCCCGCGCCTACCTCGTGCTCGGGAACCTGATCGTCGCGATCGGCCTCGCCAGCCTCCAGGTCGCCGTCCTGATCGGCTTGTCCGCGCTCCGCGGCGGGGCGTTCCACATCACCGGCGCCGGCCTGGCTTGGTTCGTGGCCGCGGCGCTGCTGTTTACGGTGTTCATGTACGGCGTGGCCGAGACGCTCGCGAGCAAGGTGACCAAGCAGGAAGACTACGTCGGCGCCACGCCCGTGCTGGCGATCCTCCCGTTCTTCTTCGCGGGCGCGCTGTACCCGATCGGCGCCATGCCGGCGGTGCTCACGGCGATCGCCAAGGTGTTCCCGCTCACCCACGCGCTGGCGCTCATGCGCTACGGGTTGATCGACCCGAGCGGCAAGGGCCTCCAAGACATCTGTGGGATGCACAGCGTCACCCTGGAGGCGTGGCTGAGCCTCGCTGCCGTGGCCGTGTGGGCGGTGGCGCTGACGGCGATCTCGATCCGGGTGTTCGCCCGCTCGGCGGTGAGCTGAGACAGCGAACGCGGGCCCCACCCGCTTTTAGTTGTAAGCAATCTGACCGATAACTGGAGTGTGAGTCAGACGTCCGCCAAGCATCCCGTGCGTCAGCCGGCCGCTCCCGTCGATCCGGGGGCAACGTCGGGCTGGGGTCAGCGACGCGACGACCACTGGCTCGAGCGCTGGATCCGATCGACCGAGGACCTGGCGCGGCTGCAGTACTCGCACCGGATGCTCGACGCGGTCATCGACGAGGTCGACGGCCGCCGGATCCGGGTCGGGGAGCGGTGGCTGACCGACTTCGCGTCGTCCAGCTACCTGGGTCTCGATCTCGAGCGCGAGATCATCGACGCGATTCCCGAGTACCTCCGGCGCTGGGGCACCCACCCGAGCTGGTCCCGCCTGTTCGGCGGTCCGGCCCTGTACGGGCAGATCGAGCGCGAGCTGACCACGCTCTTGGGATGCGAGGACGCGCTCGTGCTGCCGACCGTCACCCACATCCACATGAGCGCGATTCCCGTGCTCGTCGGCGGCGGCACGTTGTTCGTCGACAGTCGCGCGCACCGACTGATCTACGACGGCTGTGCCATGGCGCAGGCGCGGGGCGCTGCGATCCAGCGCTTCGCGCACGGCAACCTCGGCTGGCTCGAGGCGCTGCTGAGCCAGACCAGCTGGCGGCGCCCCGGGGTGATCTGCATCGACGGCGTCAACAGCATGACCGGCAACCCGGCCGATGTCGGCGCCCTCGCGTCGCTGGCGCGTGAGCACGACGTGATCCTCTACATCGACGACGCGCACGGTTTCGGCGTGATCGGCGAAAGGTCGGTCGAGGAGCCCTGCGATTACGGGCGGCGGGGCAACGGCATCGTTCGTTACGCCGGTCAGGGCTACGAAAACGTCATCCTCGTCGGAGGCTTCTCCAAGGCGTACTCCTCCCAACTGGCCTTCATCGCCTGTCCCTCCGCGATCAAGCGGACGCTGAAGACGGACGCGGCGCCCTACCTGTTCTCCGGCCCGTCCGCCGTCGCGTCGCTCGCGTCCGCGCTGGAAGGTCTGCGCTTCAACGCGGCCCGCGGCGATCGCCTGCGCGCCGAAGTCCATCGGCTCACCCGCCGGGTTCTCGATCGGGTCCACGAGCTTGGCATCGCCACGCTCAACGAGTCGGGGCTCCCGATCGTGGTGCTGCCCCTGGCCGACCCAGAACGGGTCGGCGAGGTGGGAAACCTCCTCTTCGACCGTGGTATCTACGCGGCGATGGCGGTCAATCCGCTGGTCCCGCGCGATGAGGTCGGCTTCCGGCTCCACGTCACGGCGGCCAACGCCGACGAGCAGGTCGATCACCTGTGCGCGGCGCTCGGCGAGCTCGCCGATTGGTTCAGGCCGGCGCCGGCTGAACCGCTCTGAGGCCACCTCGCCTGCCGCGCTTTCGGGGCGAAACGGGCGCCTCGAGCTGGACGGCCTTCGTCGAAGTCTGATGAAGCGATAGGGACATGGGCTCTGCCCCACACCATCACGCACCCGCCCGGGTACCGTGAAACGTCCTGCCAGGTTCACGCTGTCGTGTCAAGCACCATCAGCGTTACTGTTCACTTCTAGTGCACTTGCTGAGGTGGCCGGAGCGGCGTTCACCGGTACGAGGCTCTGCGGACTGGGCTTTTCGGTCCAGTAACTGATTACGAGAATCTTACAGGAGTATGAACGGAAGTCACAGATCTAACGATTCTGTGTCACTCGCGTGCCGGGGGTTGAAAGGGGAACTGCCGGGTGGTCCAATCGCCTTGACTGATTAGTCCAGTGAGGGAGCGGACGCCGGAATGCGCCCGGGTCCTTCTGCGGTCGTCATCGCTAACCCCCGAAGGAGAAACCCCCATGCATCAACTATCGAGGAAGTGGCCTCGAACCGTCCTGGTCGGCCTGCTCGCAATGGCCGCCACGGCCGCCCTCCCGGCCGTCGCCGCGGCCCGTCCCGGCCGCGCCGGCTACGTGTACGTGAACGACAACACGGCCGGCACCAACACCGTGGCAGCGTTCGTCCGGCACCCCGACGGCGATCTGACGCCGGTGCCCGGCTCGCCGTTCAGCGCCGGCGGCGCCGGCCTCGGGACCGGACTCGCGTCGCAGGGATCGATCCAGGTCTCCGGGGACGGACGTTACGTGCTCGCCGTCGACGCCGGCAGCGATCAGATCTCGGTCCTGCGGATCGGCTACGGCGGGGCGCTCCAGTTGGTGCCCGGAGGCGTCGTCTCCTCCGGCGGTGCGCAGCCGGTGAGCGTGGCCGAGCACCATGGCCTCGTGTATGTGGCCAACGCCGGCGCCAGTGACTCGAACTACACGGGCTTCACGCTGACGGGCGGCGGTCAGCTGCGGCCGCTGTACGGATCCACGGTCCCGCTGCCCTCGACCGCACAGCCCGGAGACGTGCTCTTCAACGCCACCGGGAGGAGCCTGATCGGTACGCGGGTCGGCACGTCGCAGATCGACAGCTTCCGGGTCGGGTTCGACGGACGGCTGACCGCCGCGCCCGGATCGCCGTTCCCGGCCCAGGGCGTCGGTCCGTTCGGCAGCGAGTTCCGCCCGACCGACCCGGACCAGCTGTTCGTCTCCAACGCCCACAACGCGGCCGGTGACGGCACCGTCTCCGCGTTCCGGGTTGGCAGTGACGGCACGCTCGCATCGATCGGCGGCTCGCCTTTCGCCGACGACCAGACCGCGCCGTGCTGGGTCGAGATCAGCCACGACGGTGAGTTCCTGTTCACGGTCAACACCGGGTCGGGCAGCATCTCGCGGTACTCGATCGCCGCGGACGGCGCGCTTACGCTGCTCGGCACGACCCCGGTCAGCGCGCAGGCCGGGGTCGGCGCGGTCGACGCCCGGCTGAGCACGGACGGCCGGACGCTGTACGTGGACGAGAGCCGCGTGGACGCGCTCGGCGTGTTCGCGGTCGATGGCGGCCAGCTCACCGAGCAGGGCTCGGTGGCGCTCCCGGCCGGCGCCACCCCCGCCGGCGTCGCCGTCAGGTAACGGCCCGGCGTCCAGCACAGAACCGGGGCCGCGAGCCGAGCGCCCGCGGCCCCGGCTCACCCGCGCCGCCGCCAGCTTGGCGTCCGGCGCCGGCGGGATCATTCGCTTCTCATTCGGGCCGCGCCCGGTGACGATCAGGATGACCGCCACCGCCAAGGTAAGGAACACCAGCGCGCGGGTGGTGCTCGACGGGGGCGGGTTGGTGACACTCAGCGGCCAGGGCCGCCGGCGCATCCTGTACATGGACACCTGCGACCCGGCGACGACGTCGCACTGCCAGGATCAGGCTGACTGTGTTGGAGTTTCTTCCCGAGCACCGGGTGCCGGCGCCGGGGACCGGGGGAGGAGCGCGCGCAGGTCATCGATCACGTCGGCCTCGCTCGCGTGTTTGTCCGCGCGGTAGCGCTTGACCCGAGCGAAGCGGAGCGCGACGCCACCGGGGTAGCGGGACGAGGACTGAACGCCGTCCAGCGCGATCTCGACGACCAGCTCGGGCACTACGAAGACCGCGATGCCGCGCCGGCTGGTCTCGCGCCCAAGCAGCTCCTCGGTCTGCCAGCGAAGGAGCTCGTCGGTCAGGCCCTTGAACGTCTTGCCCACCATCACGAAGTCGCCGGTACGCGGGTCGCGTGCGCCCAGGTGCAGGTTCGAGAGCCAGCCCCGCCGCCGCCCGTGACCCCATTCGGCGCCGAGCACGACCAGGTCGAAGGTCCGGACCGGCTTGACCTTCCGCCACGCCTGGCCGCGACGGCCCGCGGCATAGCTCGAGGCGGCGTCCTTGACGACCACGCCCTCGTGGCCGGCAGCCAGCGATGCCTCGAGCACGCGCTCGGCCTCATCGGGATCGGATGTGATGACGCCCGGGATCCTGAGCTGCGGGGCAATCGCCTCGAGGCGGGCGGAGCGCTCGTGGAGCGGCGCGTCGAGCAGGTTTTCGCCGTCGATGTGCAGGAGGTCGAAGAGGAAGGTGACGATCCCCTCCGGCGGGGCGCCTGAGTCGATCTGCGACACCGTGTGCTGGAACGAGCCCGGTCCGTCCTCGGACATCCACAGCGCCTCCCCGTCGAACACCGCCTGTGTGACCGGCAGGCGCAGGACGGCGTGCACGATCCCCGGGAGCGCGTCGGTGATCTCGTTCAGGTTGCGCGTGTAGATGTGGACCTCCGACGCGCGACGGTGGATCTGGATGCGGATGCCGTCGAGCTTCCATTCGACCGAGGCGGTTTCGAAGCTCGTCACGGCCTCGGCGACCGTGGCGCTGGTGGACGCGAGCATCGGCAGGATCGGCCGGAAGATCTCGAAGCCGACCGCGCGAAGGCCGGTCTCGCCGCTCGTGAGCGCGATCTTCGCCATCCGGGTGAGGTCGCCCGAGAGCATCAGCGCGCGGCGGGCGAGAGCGGTCGGCACCCCGGCGGCCTTCGCCACCGCGTCGGCCATGATCCCCGCCAGCGCCCCCTGGCGGAGCTCGCCGGTCAACAGGCGCCTGAGGAAGTCAGCCTCGGGGTCGGTGGCGCGGGACAGCATTGCGTTCAGGAGCTCGCGGCGCTCGCCGGCGGACCCGGTTCCGGTGGCGGCTTCGATCTCGGTGATCCCCTCGTCGACCTCGCGCAC
>DASPPG010000026.1:0-3516 GCA_035625625.1 Solirubrobacteraceae bacterium | reverse complement strand
ACTTCCTCCACTACGCCGGCGTCGTCACCCCCGGCACCTACCGCTAAACAACAACCCGATGACCACCGCGCAACACACCCCAACCCACATCGCGATCACCGGAAGCGATGCCGAATCGCTCGCCGGACCCAATAAAGACGGGACACCCAACCGAGGAGGAGAGACATCTCACGCGGGGTCGATCGAGACCGCGCGCCGGCGCGCCGCGGAGGCGGGCGTGAACGACCGCGTGCGCTTCGAGGTCGAGCCGGCTGCAAAGTACGGAGGGACCGGATACGACCTGGTGACGATGTTCGACTGCCTGCACGACATGGGTGACCCGGTAGGCGCCGCCCGGCACGTTCGTGGGTCGCTCGCGGCGAACGGAACGTGGATGATCGTGGAACCGCGCGCAGGCGACAGGATCGAGGACAATCTCAATCCAGTCGGGCGCGCGTACTACGCGTTCTCGACCCTCCTGTGTACGCCGGCATCGCTTTCACAGGAAGTGGGGCTCGCGCTGGGCGCGCAGGCGGGAGAGGCGCGGATCCGCGACGTGGTAGAGGCCGGCGGGTTCACCCGCTTTCGCCTCGTCGCGGAGACACCGTTCAATCTGGTGTTCGAGGTAAGACCTTGACGTGACGCTTCCCTGAACCGGCGGCGAGGGGTCGGCACGACCGGCACGGGCGCGGTGAGCGGCGCCCGGGCCCGCTCACGAGAACCGGACGAGTGCGGGTGTGACCACCCAGACGGCCCTCCGACTCGACCACGCGCTCCACGGCGGCGGCAGCACCACGATCGTGCTGCTGCCGCCACCAGTGGGCACTCCCCTTACCCCGCGCCACGCTTGAACGGGAAAGCTACGGTCCGTTTCCACGTTGTCGGGGGCGCGGGCGCCAAGTCCCGAGAGTTCGGCGACTGCGCTTCGCGCCGACGCGCGACGTTATCCGCTCCACTCACCGTGCGTCTGGCGCTCGTCAAGCCCAACGAGGATCTCCTCGCCAAGACCGCGCAGGAACAGTACGTCTGGCTCGCCCAATTGCGGTCGCTGCTCGTGTGCCAGGCAGCAGAGCACGTATAGGCGGGCATCGAATCCGGACAGGGGAACACCGACGTAAGCGCCGACGCGACCGGCGCGCGTGATCTCGAGGTCCTTCACCTGCTCGTTGGCTTGGGCATCTGGCACCACGTTCGAGAGCCTCCCGGTGAGCAGGTGCTGACAATAGGTGTCCTCGATCGGCATCGAGGCGCCGGGACTCAGGCCAAAGGACCCGCCGTCGCCTGCGAGATCGCGCACGATCTCACGCCCATCGCGGACCTCGCCGAGCACCGCGACGTCCATCTCCGTCTCCATTTGAGCCAGTTTGAGCGCCCCGGTTACCGGGTCCTCTTCCGCCCGGCCGGGACGGTGGGTCACGGCGACGCTCTCATCGCCCGCCGGCTTGCGGCCAGAAGGATCTGAGCGTGACCCTCCCCGCTGCTGCTCTCCCCACGCCAACAGCCAGATCGCCGCCCGCTCGTCCTCACTCAAGCCACGGGCCCGGCGGAGCTCCCGATCGAGCTGCACCAGCGAGTCGCCGCGTCGAAATTGATCGACCACAGGGTCGACGACGCGGTGACGCCAATATCGATACTCGTTCATCTCGCCCGTCCGCTAGCTGATGCGCCTCCGGGGTAGGATCCTAACAGCGGTCAACTGACACCTGGAGAAAACGAGACGGCTGGTGGCGTGACTACTCTGGGCTTGAACGCCATGTGAACGCTCACCAGCGCACGGAGTGTCGGTGTGCGACCCTGAAGTCCAAGGAAAAGCCCGCAAACTCCGGGGAGGCGTCCCCAATTAGAGGTCGAATGAGGAAGGATGTCATCCGCGGACGATCGATCGCGTCCAGTCAGAGCGGTAGAGTCCCGTCGTCTCAAGCCTGTAGCGCATTCGCTCGGGGCCGCGCGGCGATCCGGAGGAGGGTTCGATGTGAGCGTGCTTCGCAACGCTGTCCGCTTCATCATGTACGTCGTTGGTGGCCGTCGTGCCGATTCAAAGTCGGACGCTTCCACCGCGTCAATCATCTATTCCACGCGGCGCCCACTGCAGAGGTAGCAACCCGCGCAAACCCCCGCCGCTGTTGCTAAGCAACAGCAGGCTCGTGCCCAATCGTCGACGCAAGTTCGAGCAAGCCACACCCCCGGGCAAAGCGAGGATTCACACCGCCGGTGACGATCTCCTTCCCCGCCGTCTCGCGCATCGAGCGGGCGAGTTCGTGCGGGGCGAGCACCACTCCCCTCGCTGCTTGCTCTGGGTCACTGGGAGCGGGGCGTATGGCCCGATCGAGGCCTTCAGAGCAGCTTGTCCAGCGTGATCGGAAGGTCGCGCACGCGGCGACCGGTCGCGTCGTAGACCGCGTTGGCGACGGCTGCGGCGACGCCGGTGATTCCGATCTCGCCGATCCCGCGCGCGCCCGCGGGAGCGTACGGGTCGGGGATGTCGGTCCACATCAATTCGATGGTCGGCACGTCCAGGTGGACGGGCACGTGGTATTCCGAGAGGCTCGGAACCATGATCCGAGCGGTCCGCTCGTCGAAGTTGGTGTCTTCCATCAGCGCGAGGCCGAGTCCCATGATGATCCCGCCGCGGAACTGGCTGGCGGCAGTCTTGGGATTGATAATGCGGCCGCAGTCATAGGAGCCGAGCACGCGGTCGACCCGTGTTTCACCGGTGGTGGCGTTGACCCAGGATCGCGCCCTGGGGCGTCCTGTCCATGACGGTAACTTGTCCGCTTCGACCTTCCGCCTTTTGTGTCCGCACCGTATGCGCTACCCGCTTTCCCGCCATCGGAAGAACCGTGCTGAACGCTCCCGCCAAACTACTGACCGTGAAATCCACCGACGCGGTGAGTTCGGTTTCGTCGGTAGGGAGAGAAGAATGACGCTCTGGCAAACACACGCATTCGTGGTCGGGATTCAACGCCAACGGCGCGTGGACGGTGCTCGGTGCTCGCGCAAACCTGCTGCGATGAACACAGCATCCGACTCACCGACAGCACGGTCCACGCGCCACGGACCCTGTGGGCGCGAGGTTCTCATCGACCTCGGGCGAGCAACCGCGGAAGTCAGTGGCTCCTACGCGAACTTCGCCTCACCACGGTCGACGAACGCGTCGTGCGGATGAGTGTCATGACGGATCGAGCTGCGAGGCGGGGCAGCTCTACACGGTGCCGGGCGGTCTCGCGCACATCATGAGCCCGGTCACGGCTCGCTCGGTCAACATCACCGTTGAGAAGATTGGAATGACATTCTGGCTCTGGCGGGTTTCGCGTCGCGATGCGGAGGTGTTTCTATAGCCTGATCGCGCTCCAAGCAGCGTCTCGACCGGGTAGGTCGCGCCCGTAGCTGTCGGCGTTGGTGCCGAGCGTCTCCGCGGCCTCGGCGGCGATCTTCTGGACGATCACCGTGAGTGGGAATACGGAAAGCGTCTCGCCAAGCTCCGGGCGCGCGAACTCGTATACCACCGTGCCTTGTGCCCTCGCGACATCGGCCAAC
>DASPPG010000025.1:0-2416 GCA_035625625.1 Solirubrobacteraceae bacterium | reverse complement strand
CGGTCGGGGACCCGCAACTCGGCCTCTTCAGGGGGTGGGGCCCTGCCGCCGTGGCGTGATCTCGGAGCGTATCGCTGGCACTCTCCACGGGCGTGCTATTGACGCCTGACGGCGGACGCCTGACGCGTGACGCCTGACGGCGGACGCCCGCACCGGCGACGCCGGGATCCCCTGATCCGCGCCGTCAGGGCAGCCTCGCACGATTGGATTTCGCCCATGAGCAGCCGCCTGTGGGCGCCGGGATTGCTTTGCTCGGCGCGACGTCCGGGACCGCGCGATCGAGTTGGCGACGCCTCGATCGCCCCGGCCTTCGGGGCGTCGCTACTCCTTTGCGACTTAGGCTCAAGGGGTCAACGCACCACCCTCGACGGCTGGAGCTTCTCACACGGGAGCCACCGACCGCAGACCGGGCCACGGCCGGCGGGCCTCGGCGAGCG
This sequence comes from Solirubrobacteraceae bacterium, assembly GCA_035625625.1. Lineage (GTDB taxonomy): Bacteria > Actinomycetota > Thermoleophilia > Solirubrobacterales > Solirubrobacteraceae > Palsa-465. The sequence continues at coordinate 1,979 of DASPPG010000025.1, read as the reverse complement.
AAGGCGAGCGATCGCCCGCAGGGCCTGGATGCCCTGACTGCGGGCACATCGACCGGAGGAACATCGCTGCTGGGACTCGCCCGGAGGGCGTCGTAAGCGCTCGGCTCGCGAGCCTCAGCCTCGACGGGGCCGTAACTTCGCAAGGATAGCCACGCTCACCTTCCCCTCTTCGATGCCCGCCGTTCTCGCGCCCCCGCACCCCCGCACCGCCGCGCGCCGCCGGGCCGCGTGGTCACGCTAAGCGACGTGGCCTGAGCGGGTTCGCTATCGCGCTGAGTGTGAAACGTGTGGTCACCCGTACGCAGCACTTCGATGTGTCTGTCACTGACGCGACACAACTGTTGGTCTCGATGTGACACATACTAAGTGTCAATTCCCGGGTTGCTGCCACTGGCCTGCTCACCGGGGCCGCGGTTCAGCCGGGAGAACTGCTCGCCACCAGCTCGGCGAACCGCTCCGCGGGTGTCATCCACCCGAGCGTCTTGCGCGGCCGGCCGTTGAGCTGGGCGGCGACCGCGTCCAGCTGCTCCTGGGTGACCCCGCCGAGGTCGGCGCGCTTGGGGAAGTACTGACGCAGCAGCCCGTTGGTGTTCTCGTTGCTCCCCCGCTGCCACGGACTGTGCGGATCGCAGAAATACACCTGCACGCCGCTGTCAACCGTGAACCGCACGTGCTCAGCCATCTCCTTGCCCTGATCCCAGGTCAACGAGCGACGCAACTGGACCGGTAGCGAGCAGATGCTCTGTGTCAGCGCCACGCGCACCGGCTCGGCCTGATAGCCGTCTGGCAGCACGACGAGCTGCACGTAGCGGGTCGTGCGTTCGACGAGCGTCGCGATCCCGCTCGGGCGCTTGCCCAGCAACAGATCGCCTTCCCAGTGGCCCGGCACGGCACGGTCCGCGACCTCGGCCGGCCGCTCGCTGATCCGCACGATCTCCCGCAGCTGCCCGCGCCCGTCCGCCGCCCGGCGGACGCGCGGCCGGCGCGTGCGCCGACCGCTGCGCAACTGCGCACACAACTCACGGCGCAACGCGCCCCGGGACTGCACGAACAGTGACAGGTAGATCGTCTCGTGCGACACCCGCATCTCCAGCTCATCAGCATACGTCCGGACAAGCCAGCCCGAGATCTGCTGCGGCGACCAGCGCTCGCAGAGCTTCTCCTCGACAACCTCGCGCAGCCGCGGGTTGAGCACCAACTTGCCCTCCTTCGGCCGCCGTGCGCGCCCCCACGCCGCCTCATCGGCATCGTGCGCTCGGTAGCGCTCGCAGCCGCCGTTGCGCTTCACCTCGCGCGACACTGTGGTGTGACTGCGCCCGATCCGCGCCGCGATCACCCGACAGCTCTCCCCGCGAGCCACGCCACGCGAGATCTCCTCCCGCTCACCCTTCGACAGACATCGCTCCGAGCGCTTCCTCGGCACCGGCTTGACCCCACCCGTCGAGCTCACATACCGACGCACGTACTCCGGCCGGGCGCCCAGCTGGCGGGCCACCACCCGCAACGACGTGCCCTCGCCCCACAGCTCCCACACCCGCTCCTGCTCGCGCTCGGAAAGCCCGAACTGTCTCATCGTGGCGACCACCTTCATCGGCCGGGCAGCCAAGCAGGCCGCCCGGACGTTCATTCAGGTGGTGCGCCGACCCCCTGATTCCGCCATCGTTCGCGAGACACTCCCCGGCCCGCTCGCTACGCCCCGTAGATCCGGGATGCGATCCGTAACGCTTGCCGTGTACGCGCCAATGTAACGCGCTCCCCCGTTCGCAAGAAGCTGTGCGCGTGCGGATCGGCTGCGGCAAGTCTCCACCCGCGACCAGCATCCCGAAGCGCAGCACGACGCGCTCGAGGGCGCCGGCTGCGAGCAACTCCGCGTCAACCAATCATGCGCCGGGTAGGGCGGCGAGGTAGCGCGCGAGCAGGGGATCGGTGATCGCCCATTCGCCGCGGGCGGAGCGCTCGGCGACTCCGATCAGCTCGAG
>DASPPG010000024.1:0-8606 GCA_035625625.1 Solirubrobacteraceae bacterium | reverse complement strand
GGCGGTTCCCGGCGGTCAGTAATACGTACCGACCATGCCGCAGCAGTTAGCAACGATGACGCCTGTCTGTGGGCGTCCTACCGTCGGAGCACGATCGAGATCAGACCGGGAGCAGGATTTATGGGTGTCGTAGTCGAGTTGCGGTCGAAGGCGGCATTCGGGAATATCTCCCGAGGGGAGCGCAGTACGCCCCCGGCGGGTGAGATCGACACAGCTTTGCGGGAACTCGCGCGACGTTGCTGGGCTTGGGAGGCATTGCCGCTCGCCAGACGCGTCGAGCTGCTTGACGAGGTCATCGCCGGTACGGCCGCGGTCGCGCCCGGGTGGGTCGCACGGGAGTGCGAGCGCAAGCAACTGTCCTGGGGTTCAGCGGTCGCGGGCGAGGAATGGTGGAACGGCTCCTGGCGCGCGCTGCGCGCCGCCCATGGGTTGCGTGCCGAGCTGACGAAGCGTGGGCAGGAAGATCGCGCGAGGGGTCGGGTTCGCATCGCGACCGTCCATCGAAACGACACCGTATCCTCGATCCCTTTCATCGAGACGATCGAGACGCTGTTTGGCGAAGGCCAAGTGGTCCTGCTGCAGCTGAGCACCCGCAGCCTCGCGCCCGTACTCGACAAGGCGCTGCATCCGGTGATCGACGAAGGGTTCGTGCGGATCGTGACCGGAGGGCCAGTGACTGATTCCGGCAGTGTAACCCCCGTGATCGTGGTTCCGGGCGACTGGTCGGCGGCTGACTTCGCGCGCCAGGCGCGCGCGATCGCGACGATGCTCACCCACGGCGGCAGCTACGAACGTGGCGCGGTCCGCCTGCTCGTCACCGACCGGGGTTGGCGCGGTCGTGAGCGGCTACTCGCAGCGCTGCGTCGCGTGTTGCAGGGTGTGCCGAATCGCTTTGCATTTCATCCCGGCGCCCACGGCCGGTTCGCCCGCTTCATGCAGGCCCATCCCGAGATCGAGCTGCTTGGCGCAGGGCATTCGGGGAGTCTGCCGTGGGGGCTGATCACGAACCTCGACCCGTGTCGTGAAGACCTTGCCTTTACGATGGACCCGTTCGCGCCGATCCTCTCGGAGACCTCCCTGCAGTCCTCTTCGATCGCGGACTTTATCGACGGAGCGGTCGCGTTCTGTAACGAGCGTGTGGCTGGGAGGCTCGTCGCGACCCTGATAGCCGATCCACGCGGGTCGCGCGACCCGAGCACGGCCGCTGCACTCGAGCGCGGAACCGAGCGGCTTGGCTACCAGATGGTGACGATCAACCTTCCTCCCTTTGTCGGTCTGGTGTACGGACATAAGGGTCGGGAGGCCGCACGGCACGGCAAAACTGTGATCCGCGGAGCCTTCCGCAGTATCACCACGCCACCGTGGCTCGTCACGCATTCCCATTCCCACGACGTCTTCCGCCGGCTCGCTCGCTACGAGGTTGCGCCCAGCACCACGCAGCTCCCGGCGATCATCTGGCACTCGATCAGGGGGTGAACGATGACTGTTCTCATGACTGGATTCCCGGGCTTTCTCGGCAGCGCGCTGCTGCCCAAGATCCTGAAGCGGACAGGAGGCCAGGCCGTCTGTCTGGTGCAAGCAAAGTACGCGCCCCTCGCCGCACAGCGCATCGATCAGCTCATCGCCGAGGACACGTCACTGAAGGGACGGATCACCCTCACTGAAGGCGACATCACCGCACCCGGACTCGGCTTGCACGAGGTTGTCCTCGGGGATGTCACCGAGGCCTGGCACCTCGCTGCCGTGTACGACCTAGCGGTCGACCGGGCGCTGGGGGTGCGCGTCAACGTCGACGGAACCCGCAACGTCCTCGATGCGCTCGAGCGCTGCCCGAAGCTCGAGCGCCTGCACTACTTCAGCACCTGCTACGTCAGCGGACGCTACGCGGGTCCGTTCTCCGAGGACGACCTCGACGTCGGCGCTCCGTTCAACAACTTCTACGAGGAGACCAAGCACCTCGCCGAGGTCGAGGTCCGCCGACGGATGGCAGCCGGGCTGCCCGCGACGATCTACCGGCCGTCGATCGTTGTCGGCGACAGCCGTACGGGCGAGACCCAGAAGTACGACGGCCCCTACTTCATCCTGCAATGGCTGCTGCGTCAGCCCACCCGCGCGGTCGTGCCGTTCGCCGGCGACCCGACGATAACGCGCGTGAACGTCGTCCCACGCGATTTCGTCATCTCGGCGGTTGCTCACCTCAGCGGCCATCCGAACGCCAAGGGCCGCACTTATCACCTCGCCGACCCCCACCCACTCACCGTCGACCAGATGGCCGACGCACTCGGGGAGGCCAGCGGCCGCAAGCTGATCAAGGTGTACCTGCCAAGACGTCTCGCCAAGGGCGCAATCGTTCACGTCCCAGGGGTGTACCGGCTGATGAGGATTCCGGCCGAGGCAGTCGACTACTTCGCCCACCCAACCTATTACCTCACCGACCATCTCCGCGAGGACCTGGCGGGAAGCGGAATCGAACCACCAGCATTCCCCACGTATGTCCACCAACTCGTCGCGTTCATGCAGAACCATCCCGAGATCGGATCGGCCGCGATGACATAAGCGCGTGGTGCGCCCAGTCCGGGTCCGACCCCTCGGCCCGTCCGGCACCAGTGAACAACCCGGACCTCATGCGGACTCGCAGGACCACCGAGGTCTCACTGCTAGAGCGGACGAGGACCAAGTGCGTCGTAGTGGGTGGAGATTCGCGACGCAACAGCGCCGCTCGGCAAGCATTGCGGAAGCGCGGTTTCACCGTCGCTCTCATAGGATCCGGAAAGTCAGGGAGTCGGAGATCACGAAATCCCGCGGTCTCGCTCGGGACGAGCCTCCACAATCCGGCTTGGACGTCGCACCGCTGCTCCGTTGGCCCAGGCGGAGGGGAAGAGTGCCGTGCGGCGCGTCGGCGAGATGAATCGGCTCCAGCCCGGCAAGCACCGGCTCTTCTCCGATCCCAAGAAACGAGGCGTCGCGTTCATCGCCGGCCTCGCTGCCGCCTGATGGACGATTTGGGGAAGCGCGGCGGCGGTCTCCGCGGCGCCGGCCGATCAGCTCTGCAAGTCGTCCGCACCGGCAGTGAGGTCGCGGGCGCCCCGAGCTTGTGCAAATTCCTGGGAGGGCGGCAGCTAACGCGTGGGAGGCGGGAACCATGGGGATTGTGCGATCGGCACAAATCCGAGACCTGATAACGATCGCGACGCCGGCGAGGTGCGAGGTGCTCGCGCGCGCCTCCTGCCATCTGTGGACAGGTACGGCGCAGCCGAAGACGCGGTGCCTCCCATCCGGGCGCGAAGTAGGACACCTGGCGTCGGCGACGAGATGCGGGTTGAATACGAAGGCGGGTCTGGAACTGGTTGGTGGTGTGCAGTGCCCAGCGTGGCCGCTTCAAACGCCTAGAGCAGCAGCGCCCATGTGGGCGACGGCGAGCTCGCCGTCCTTGCTGCCGTAAAGGCGCCGGCGCGGCTGTTTACGTGCTTGCCGGCGGCCAGGGCGCTGGTTAACCGACGCGCCAGCGTCGTGCTCGAGTTCGTCTGAAGCCGAGTGTTGGCCCCGCGCGGGAGAAATGCGCGCCGCCGCCAGAGTCCAGGGTGTTGGTTAGGGCTGGCGTCGCGCAGATTACCTTGTCGACCGCATCCTGCGGGTACTCCTGCAAATACGGCGGCCTCGTGTGGCGCCGCCGTATTGTCAGATTCGTGTGTGTGTGTGCTCCTCAGAAGCCGGTGTTGACGACGAAGCCGTAGCTCTCGCCGTATTGAGTCGATGTATCCCAGTATTGCCCGGCGATCTGGCCCGCCTCGTTGGCTCCGTACATGTTCATCACGCACGTGTTTGGATTCGAGATGTCGGGGAGATGGATCGTCTTGGACGGGACGATGATCGGAGTCACCCTGTCGTTCTGCTCGACGAAACCGTTGATCGTCAGGCCCAGGTCGCTGCAGTCCTGTGTGGGGGCGGCGGCGAAGTATCGGCCGTCCCGCAGCCCGTGGTCGTTGACCCCCCAGAGTTCCGTGGAGTCACCCCACTCGGTGGGACTGTTCGGAAGGATCCCCGGCGCCTGCTGGGCCGTGAGATCTGGGAATGTCAGGGACTGCCCGTGCGCGGTGTACAGGAAGTTCGACACCTGGTTGCCGTTGCCGCCGTCCGACACACACTGCCCGGCCATCATCCCCTGGTCGCCGACGCCAGTGAACTGCGTGGCATTGCCCGCTCCGCAGCCTGGGTTGTCGACCGTCGTCCAGTGGCCGTGCTGGTAGATGAACCCATGCCACACGCCATCGGTGCCGACGTAGCTGCCGACGACTTCACCCCAGAAGTTCGCGCTAAGCGGCCACGTTCCGCACTGTCCGGTTGTGCAGCTCGCAACGGCGTTCGGGTCGTTGAGGTTGGTGAAATGGCCGTGTCGATCGATGTAGATCCGTCCGTTCGACCCGGCCGTCGAGACGCTGCCGCCGTAGTAGTAGCCGCCGATGACCTCGCCCGACTGGGTCAGCTCCATCGCGTTCATCTCGTCATAGGGGCCCATGTTGGGCTCCTTGATCGTCACGTAGTGGCCGAAGTGATCGACGAACCCGAGAGCCTGGGACCCGTTTTGCGCATCGTTGGGTGCGCCAGTCCAGTACTCGCCGATGACCACCCCCTCGGTGTTGACGTTCCACGGCCACGTCGCCGTCTGATGACCTGGGAACGCGATCGGGGTGAACGTGTACCCCAGCCGCACCGATCCGGCCGACGACGCGGTCGAGACGCCCGCGACCGCTAACGCGCACGCGAGCGCCAGTAGGAAATGACGTAGTGAGGTGCGCACGGCTCCCCCTTTCCCGGAACCACGAAGGGACGACCCAGCGCGGCGTGCGCAACCTGACTCCCGCAAACGCGTGCAAGGGCCCCATCCCTCGGCAGCGTTATGTGTCTCCACGCTTATCCTCACGCCGTGAGACCACGACACCATCCGGTCTTGCCTGCGACATGCCTGCCTGCGCGCCGCAGCTCCTCCTCTCCAAACTACGTAGGCACGTGCGTGCACGGCGAGCCCCACCCGCCGGCAGCCGTGGGCAGAGGGATGAGCGCGAACGTGGCAACACCAACCCAGGGTTCTCGCTGTGCGTCGGAGGGGCGCGTGCGGGCACAAGCAGCCACCACTTCGCGGGCTTGATGCGCGCGGAAACGAAAGCGGGTCTCGACCGTCGCGTGGCCGCGGACCTGCTCGTCGCACCACGTGCACGGGCGACGGCGGCGCCGCGACACGCATGCTGATCGACACTCGCGAGCGGCTCGCACTTCGCCGGCGTCGCGATCGTTATCAGGTCCCGGATTTGTGGCGATCACACAATCCCCATGGTTCCCGCCTCCCATGCGTTATTTGGGCGCTCCTGCATGTTCCGTGGGTGAGGTAAGGCCAGGCGGGGGTTAGCGCGGGCCGTCGTCGTCTGTCAAGCAGCGCGCTCTCGGGGTCGCGGTGCGCGAGGCGTGGCCGTGGTTTGCGGCGTTTGCGCTGCTTGACAGCCGCCGCCGGCCGCGCTGTGGGGCATCTAGGTCGGGGCGCTGGGAGCGCCCGACGTCCGGGCACGGAGGGCGCACGCCGCGCTGCTTCTACGGTTCCGGCTTCTCACAGCAGTTGGAACCTCAGGAAGGGCAGGTGGCGGCGTGCGCCGACGAAGCGTATGGAAGAAGCTGCTCGGGTTGCACCGAGCGGTGGTGGAGGGTGTCGAGGTGCAGGACGGCGGGGCGGTGGTGGTGGCGGTGCGGCCGAAGGCACGCGAGCGGGATCGCTGCCCGCACTGCCGGCGGCGCTGCCCGGGCTATGACTGGGGGCAGGGCCGCCGCCGCTGGCGGGCGCTGGATCTCGGCACGACCTTCGCCTATCTGGAGGCGTGGGCGCCGCGGGTCAGCTGTCGGGAGCACGGGGTGGTCGTCGCCGCGGTGCCGTGGGCGCGGCACGACTCGAGCTTCACCAGGGCATTCGAGGATCAGGTCGCGTGGCTGGCGGTGCACACGAACAAGACCGCGGTGGCCGAGTTGATGCGGATCGCGTGGCGGACGGTCGGCTGGATCTGCGAACGGGTGATGGCCGAGCAGCTCGCCGGCCGCGACCTGTACTCGGGGCTCAAGCGCATCGGGATCGATGAGATCTCGATTCGCAAGGGCCAGCGATACCTCACCGTCGTGGTCGACCACGACACCGGCCGGCTGGTATGGGCGGCCGCCGGCCGCGACAAGCAGACCGTGACCAGCTTCCTGGATCTGCTGGGAGCCGAGCGCTGCAAGCAGCTGCGGCTCGTCTCCTGCGACATGGCCTCCTGGATCACCACTCCGATCGGCGAGCGCTGCCCGAACGCGACCGTCTGCTATGACCCGTTCCACCTGGTCAAGCTGGCGACCGACGCGCTCGATGACATCCGTCGCGAGATCTGGAACGAGGCTCGCCGCCAAGGTCAGCGCCAACTCGCCGCCGAGCTCAAGGGCGCCCGATTCGCGCTCTGGAAGAACCCCGGCAACCTGACCGAGCAACAGCAGCTCAAGCTCGCGCGTATCCAAAAGCTCAACCAGAAGCTGTACCGCGCCTACCTGCTCGCCCAGCAGCTGCGCCAGATCTACCGCGTCAGATTCCAGGACGCGCTCGCGCTGCTCGACGCATGGCTGCGCTGGGCCCGGCGCTGCCGACTCGAACCGTTCGTCAAGCTCGCCCGCACGATCACCGAGCAGCGGGACGGTATCGAGGCGGCCATTCGGAACGGGCTGTCGAACGCTCGGGTCGAGCAAGTGAACACTCAGCTGCGCCTCATCGTCCGCCGCGCGTTCGGATTCCACTCCTACCAAGCCGCGATCACCCTCGCGATGCTCGCCCTCGCAGACCTCTGCCCGTCACTCCCTGGCCGGTGACACAACCCACGGTTCCTGCAGGAGACCCGTTATTTGCCGCCCTCCCAGGAATTTGCACAAGCTCGGGGCGCCCGCGACCTCACTGTTGGTGCGGACGACCGAGTTGGAGCAGCGCGTGCGGTGGGAGAGATGAGATGACCGTTCCGCCTGACCAAGCGACAGCGGGGTGGTCAAGGTCGCAACGACCCTGGATACGTTCCGTGCCTGATATGGAGAGGCGTTTGTCAAGAGGCGCGTTAAGAATTTCTCGCTTTCGCGGGTCGTGAAACGGGGGGACGGTGTGGCGGGCTGGGTGGGTGGCGGTCCGGATTGCTGTGCGCGACGCGGGTCAGACTGATATGCGCGGATCCGGGTGGCCGCAGGACCATGGTTCGTCGTGGGGTGCCGCGGTCTAAGAGATCGAGCGTGACCCCGAGGGGTTGCTCATAGGCACATCGCGGGTTCCCCGCGCGTTCCGGGCCGCCACCGACCCAGCCGACCGGGTTGTGAAGATGAACGTGCGGGGTGGGGGACTATTCGATCAGGGCGATCGCCCAGCAGAACCCGACGAGTTCGCGGGCGGCGGCGACCGCGGCGATCGTGCGCCGTTTGGAGCGCGCCTCGAGCCGGGTCCAGGTGCGGTGCAGCCTGCGTTGCGCTGACCACGCGATCGCGATCGCTTCGGGCGGCTGGCCTGGTTGACGGTCTGACAGCGTCTTGCCGACCGCTGGTGCTTTGCGGCCATGCCAGGCCGCTTCGACCAGCAGCCGGCGGGCGTGCGCGGAGCCGGTCTTGGTGATCGACCCGAGCCGGCGCTGCTGCCCGGTCGTTGACTCTGAGGGAACGAGCCCGAGGTAACTCATCAACTGCCCCGCCCTGGCGAAGCGTTCGAAGTCGCCGACCTCCGCGCACAGCCCGACGGCGGTCAGCGTGTCGACACCCCGCAGACAACGCAACCGGCCGACCTGCGTCTCCCACGGTGAGCCGGGCAGGGTCGCGACGATCTCCCGCTCGAGGTGCTCGCGGCGGTGCACGAGCACGTCGATCATCCCCTGCAGGTCCAGCAGCGTCGTCTGCGCCGCCGGCCACTGCAGCGCCACGGTCTTCAACCAGGCGCGATGCCGGTCGGTCCACGCGCGGCCGTCGTCGAACTGGATGCCGTGGCGCATCAGCATCTTCGAGAGCCGGTGCCGGGCGCGCATCAGATCCAGCCGAAGCGTCTCGCGAGCGCGGACGAGGTCACGCAGCGCCTCCTCCTCCGGGCCCGGGACGCGGACCGGATGAAGCTTCCCCGCCAGCAGCAGCCGGGCGAGGTGCTCGGCGTCACGGCGATCGTTCTTGACTTTGTCGCCGGTCGCACGCGGGATCTTCGAAGGCGCCGCGACCACGCACTCGACTCCGCGCTTCGCGAGCTCGCGCGCCAGAACATACCCGGTCGGGCCAGCCTCATAGGCGACCCTGACTCCTCGCGGCAGACCCGCGCAGAACGCGGTCGCCTTCGCGTTCTCGCCCTTCATCGCAAACACCTGCAACTCGCCGCTATCGACGTCCAGCACCGCCGCGACGATCTTCGTCGCGTGCACGTCCAAGCCGACGATCGATCTAGCCTTCGCCACGGCTGGTTCCTCCAATATTCGGTTGCGGGCCGCCGCGCGGGGTCCAGCCGCGCGGCATAACTTCACCCCCACACCACTGCGGGGGAACCAGCCACTTGTACCGATCACGCCGGATGGACCGACAATCCATATGGTCTA
>DASPPG010000023.1:0-77038 GCA_035625625.1 Solirubrobacteraceae bacterium | reverse complement strand
AGGCCCCGGCTACGCTCACTTCTGATGACCCAGGTCACGGCGGGCGCTTGAGACGGCTCGGCCCCGCGCTCGAGGAGCGCGACTTCCGCCTCTGGTGGCTGGCCCTGCTGGGGATGGGGACCTGCCTGCAGATGCTCGAGGTGGCAATCGGCTGGGAGGTGTACGCCCTGCACCGCAGCACGCTCGACCTCGGCTTGATCGGCCTGGCCGAATTCATCCCGCTGTTCGTCCTGGCGCTCCCGGCCGGGCACCTGGCCGACCGCGTGCCGCGACGGCTGATCTTCGCCGGCGCGCTGCTGCTCGGCGCCGGCGTGGGTGTCGGTCTCGCGCTGGTCAGCGCGGCGGGTACGACGGAGGTGTGGGCCTATCTGGCGCTCGCCATGGGTGCCGGGATCGCGATGGCGCTGGGCTGGCCGGCCGCGCGCGCGATGCCGCCAACGCTGGTCCCTCTGGAGCTGCTGCAAAGCGCGATGACGCTGCGTTCCATCGCCAGCCAGATCGGCATGGTCGTCGGGCCGGCGCTGGGCGGCCTGCTCTACGGCGTCTCGCCGGTCCTCGTGTACCTGCTCGCGGCCGGGTGTTGCCTGCTCGCCTGCCTGAGCGTGATGCTCATGCACCCGCATCCGGCGGCCGAGATCTCGCCGGGCGTCGACGAGTCCGGAAGCTCCGCCACGCTCAAGAGCGTGCTCGAGGGGCTCCGTTTCGTGGGCAGGACTCAGATCCTGCTCGGGGCGATCCTGCTCGACCTGCTGGCCGTCCTGTTCGGCGGTGCGGTAGCGCTGCTCCCGGTGTTCGCCAGCTCGATCCTGCACGTGGGCGCCACCGGCTTGGGCGTCCTGCGGGCGGCGCCGGCGGTCGGGGCGCTGCTGGCGGCGGCAGTCCTCACGCGCCGGCCGCTCCGTGCCCGAGCCGGCCGCACGCTCCTGCTCGTGGTCGGCCTGTACGGCGCGAGCATCATCGTCTTCGGCCTCTCGCGCGTGTTCCTGATTTCCCTCCTCGCGCTGGCGGTGAGCGGCTTCGTCGACCTCTACAGCATGAACATCCGCTCCACCATCGTGGCGCTGGCCGCGCCCGATCGGCTACGCGGGCGCGTCAACGCGGTCGAGATGGTGTTCATCAGCGCCTCCAACCAACTCGGTGCGTTCGAATCGGGGCTGGCGGCGTACCTCGTGGGTACGATCCCGGCCGTCGTGGGCGGCGGCGCGATCACGGTTCTGCTCGCACTCACCTGGGGGCGGATCTTCCCGGAGCTGGCACAGGTCGATCGCCTGGAGGACGTGCGCCCGCCGGAACCCGCGCGGGCGGAGATGGAGATGGTGGCGTAGCCCATGGACGAGACTCGACGACGCTTCGCGGACGAGCTGTACGCGGCCAGCCGGGAACACGACCGGGCGCACTCCGACCGGCTCGAGCGCTTCCGCAACGTCGAGCCGCCCACCGCGGAGCTCCTGGGGGTGCTGATCCGCGCCACCAGGGCCCAGCGCATCCTCGAGCTCGGGACCTCCAACGGCTACTCGACGATCTGGCTGGCGGACGCCGCAGAGGCGACCGCAGGCCGACTGGTGACCGTCGACCTCGACGCGGCCCGCACGGAGCTGGCGCGATCGAACCTGGCAACCGCGGGGTTATTGGAGCGCGTCGAGCTTCGAAGCGAGGACGCGGCGAGCGCGCTCGCAGGTGCGGCGGACGGCGCATGGGAGTTCGTGTTCCTCGACGCCGAGCGTCCCGCCTACCCGGTGTATCTCAGAGATCTGCTGCGGACGCTCGCGCCCGGAGGGGTGCTCGCGGTCGACAACGTCATCTCACACGAGCACGAGCTGGTCGAGTTCACGCGGTTGATCGAAGCCGAGCCGGCCCTGACCCAGACGGTCGTGCCGGTCGGCGCCGGGCTGCGTCTCGCCGTCCGGATGCCTGCCGACTAACGTCCGGCCTCCGACTGAGCGGGCGCTGCTACCGCCGGCCGTCGTCGCGCCGGCGCAGGAATCGAGTTATGAAGCGATGTCGACGCCGCCGCCGCGTGGGGTCGGCGGCGGCGTCATGTCATCGCTGCAATGCATGCAGCGAAGCTGGCCCCAGTTCGGGTGCGCGGAGTAATTCCGCGAGCGGCACATCCCTGCCGACAATCGCGAATAGTTTGCGGCCGGTCCTGGTAGGCATGCTTGTGACTTGCATGACGCCACGGCCGCGTGCAACCTTCCCGGCCTGATACGTCCCGAAGGAGGAGAGTCCCATAGTCAACCTGGACCCGAAGGCCATCCTCAGCGCCGCGCTCGACCCGAAAGGCCTGATCGAGGGCGCCGCCAAGCTCGCCGAGCGCGCCGGCGACGAGGCATATTTCGCCACGCTGTGCATCCGCAGCGGGCTGGTGAGTCCCGAGCCGCCGCAACACGTCGCGCAGCTCGCGCTCGGCTTTCAGCGCTACGGCCTGCTCGGGGGCGCCGTGGTGGCCGGTGCGATCCGTCACGGCGACCGCCCGGCGATGATCGACGAGCGCGGCCGCCTCAGCTACAAGGAGCTTGACGAGCGGACCAACGCGCTGGCCAACGCGTGGCGCGGGCGCGGCCTGAAGGCCGGTGAGGGCGTGGCGATCCTGGCCCGCAACCATCGCGGGTTCCTGGAGGCCGTGTTCGCGGCGGCCAAGTGCGGTGCGCGCATCGTGCTCCTCAACACGTCGTTCGCGGGCCCCCAGATCCGGGAGGTGGCCCAGCGTGAGGGGACCGACCTGCTCGTGTACGACGACGAGTACTCCGACACGCTGCGCGGGATCGACGATCCTCCCCGGGGCCGGTTCCGGGCCTGGGCCGACGAGTCCGGCGACGACACGCTCGATGCGCTGATCGACGGCGCCGACGCCGGGGGACCGCCCAAGCCTCGCGAGTGGCCGCGGATCACGATTCTCACGAGCGGGACCACCGGCACGCCGAAGGGCGCGCCACGTTCGGAGCCGCGCTCGCTGTCGCTGATCGGTGGACTGCTCAGCAAGGTCCCGTTCCGGGCCCACGAGGTGACGGAGCTGTGCGTTCCGATGTTCCACGCGCTCGGGTTCATGCAGGCGATCGTCGGAGTCGGCCTCGGATCGACGCTGGTCGTGCACCGGCGGTTCAACCCCGAGGTGACCCTCGACAGCCTCGAGGAACACCAGGCCACCGCGATGGTCGTGGTCCCGGTCATGCTGTCGCGGATCCTCGACCTCGGCGAGGAGAAGATCGAGCAGCGCGATCTGACCGACCTGCGCATCATTTTGGTGAGCGGCTCGGCGCTCGGCGCCGAGCTCGCCCAGAAGGCGATGAAGGCGTTCGGGCCGGTGGTCTACAACCTGTACGGGTCGACCGAGATCGCCTACGCCACGATCGCCACCCCGCAGGATCTCGACGTCGACCCCAGCACGGTGGGCAAGGTCGTCCGCGGTTCGATCGTCAAGCTGTTCGACGAGGACGGCGACGAGGTTCCGGCGGGCGAGAGCGGCCGGATCTTCGTCGGCAACATCTCGCAGTTCGAGGGCTACACGGGCGGCGGCAACAAGGACATGCTGCAGGGCCTGATGGCGTCGGGTGACGTCGGCCACTTCGACGCCGAGGGGCGTCTGTACATCGACGGCCGCGACGACGAGATGATCGTTTCGGGCGGCGAGAACGTGTTCCCGGCCGAGGTGGAAGAACTGCTCTCCGCGCACAAGTCGATCCAGGAGGCGGCTGCGATCGGCGTCGAGGACGAAAAATTCGGCCAGCGGCTGAAAGCGTTCGTCGTGCTGCACGACGGCGGCCAGCTGACCGAGGACGAGGTCAAGGGCTACGTCAAGGACAACCTGGCCAACTACAAGGTTCCGCGCGAGGTCGTGTTCATGGACGAGCTGCCGCGCAACCCGACCGGCAAGGTCCTCAAGCGCGAGCTCGCCGAGCGCGGCGAAGAACGCGAGAGCTCGAAGTCCGCCAAGCAGGAAAGCCCGAAGGCTTCGTCCAAGTAGCCGGCGGGCCGCTCAGGCGATGTGGCGCTCGAGGAAGCCGAGCATCCGTCGCCACGCGTCCTCGCACGCGTCGGCGTACTCCTCGTAGCGGCGGTCGAAGAACGAGTGGGGCGCGCCCGGGTAGATGTGGATCTCGTGCTCGAGGCCGGCGTCGGTTAGTCGCGCGTCGAACTGCTCGACCTGCTCGACCGTGATCGCCTGGTCGGCGCCCCCGAATAGGCCGAGAAGCGGCACGCGGATCTCCGCGGCGCGGTCCAGCGGGCCGCGGACGCCGACGCGCGAGCCGTCGAGCCCGGCGTAGAAGCCGACGACGGCGGTCAGCTCACTCATGTCGGCGCCGGCGAGGAAGGACTCCATGCCGCCGAGGCAAAACCCGACGGTGGCGACGTTCTCGGCGCCCGTCCGCTCGCGCAGCGCGGCGACCGCGGCCGCCGCGTCCTCCTGCACCTGGGGAACCTTCAGTTGCTGGACGTGGGGCATGTACTCGAACTCCTCGTCCCGTGGCCCCAGTCCGGCGGTGCGGCCGAAGTAGTCGAGCGCGATCGCGTGATAGCCCGCCTGCGCGAACCGCTCGGCCAGCTCGATGTAGAACGGGTAGAGGCCGCGTACGTCGGGGAAGATCAGGGCCCCGCCTCTGTGACCGGCACCCGCTTGCGCCAGCGAGGCCGAAAAGCGGGTGCCGTCGGCGGAGGTCAGCTCGAGCAGCTCGGCTCCGGCACCGCCGGCGATCGGAGCGAGCAACAGGTCCTCGGGTGGCGCCGGTGGCCTGGCGTCGAAGTCGAAGCACATGGCGACCGACAGAATAGGGGCATGACTGACTGGTTGACCTCTGCCACGGACCCGACCACCTTCCGAGCCCAGTTCCCTGTGCTCGAGCGGCTTTCGTATCTGAACTCAGGCACCGAGGGCCCCGTACCCCGCGCGGCGGCGGAGGTGGTTCACCTCCGGATCGACCTCGAGACGGACGGCGGACGCTGTGGCCGCCAGTACTTCGAGGAGACCCTGGGCCTGCGCGACCGGGCCCGCGCCGGCTACGCGTCGGTGCTCGGCTGCGATCCCACCGAGGTCGCGCTCACCGGCTCCACTACCGACGGGGTCAACACCGTCATCGGCGGGCTGGACCTGCGCCCGGGGGAGGAGATCCTGACCACCGACCAGGAACATCCGGGGTTGCTCGCGCCGCTGGCCCGGGCGCGCCGGCGCCACGGCGTCGAGGTGCGGGTCGTTCCGTTCGCCGAGATCGCCGGCGAGGTGTCGGCGAAGACGCGGTTGATCGCGTGCTCGCACGTCTCGTGGGTGGGGGGCGAGGTGGCCGACGTGCCGGCGCTCGTCGGCACCGGCGTCCCGGTGCTGCTCGACGCCGCCCAGGCGCTCGGTGCGGTGCCGGTCGACGTGCACGCGCTCGGTTGCGATTTCTACGCCGCCTCAGGCCAGAAGTGGCTGTGCGGCCCCGAGGGCAGCGGCTGCCTCTACGTGCGCCCGGAGCGGCTCGAGGACCTGCTCGTCCCGTGGCCGGGCTACGCCTCGCTGGCCGACGCGCACAACGCGCTCGAGTCCGACTGGGCCGAGGGGGTAGCGCGTCTGGACCACGGCTTCCCCGCCGGGATGCGGAACGCGTGGGCGCTGGCGTCGCTGGGCGTGTTCGAGGCCGCCGGGTGGGAATGGGTGCACGACCGGGCCGCCACGCTCGCCGCCGGGCTGGCCGATCGCCTGACCGAGCGCGGGCTCAGCGTGCGTCCCCGGGGGAGCTCCACGCTCGTCTCCTGGCACGCCGAGGACGCGGACGCGGAGGTGGCACGACTCGCCGAGGAGGGCGTGATCGTGCGGAGCATCCCGGCCTTCGGGCTGGTGCGTGCGTCGGTGGGGGCGTGGAGCTCGGAGGAGGAGCTCGACCGGCTGGTTGAGCAGGTCGCCTGAGGCGCCGGCGTCGGGCGCCGCCGACCATTCTCATCGTCCGGCGAAGCGTGACCCCCGCGTGTGACCGCTCAGCCCCCTCCGACCCGCTCGGGGTGCGTGTAGACGTTGATCTTGCCGCGCCGGGCGAAGCCGCACAGCGTCATCCCGCGGTCGTCGGCCAGCGAGATGGCCAGTGAGCTCGGCGCTCCCACCCCGACCAGGATCGGTGCGCCGGCGACCGCCGCCTTCTGGACGAGCTCGAACGACAACCGGCCGCTCACGCACAGGACCCGCTCGCCGAGGGGAACGGATCCGTCCTGGAGCGCGCGGCCGATCACCTTGTCCATCGCGTTGTGGCGCCCGACATCCTCGCGTGCCAGGAGGAGCTCCCCGTCGGGGTCGAACAGGCCGGTGGCGTGCAGGCCACCGGTCCGCTCGAACGCGGGCTGTACGAGGCGGTCGGGCAGGGCAGCCAGCAGATCGCGATTCACGATCGGGCCCTGCGGCAGCGGGCCGCTGTGCACGGCGACCTCCTCGAGCGCGCCCTTGCCGCATACCCCGCACGAGGAGGTCGTGTAGAAGCGGCGCTGGCCCGGGTCGCGGGTGAGCGGTCCGGCGACCTCGACGGTGTTGTTGGCGAAGTCCTCCGTCGGTCCCGCCGCGTGCGGGCGGTCGATCAGGCCCTCGCCGTACAGGAACCCGAGCGCCAGCTCCTCGTCGTGCCCCGGCGTCCGCATCGTGACGACCAGAGGGACGCCGTCCACGCGGATCTCGAGCGGCTCCTCGACCGCGACCTCATCCTCACGGCCGTCGTGGATGATCTTGGTGAACGTGTAGGCCACGGTCAGGCCCGCCGCGGTCACCCGCCGGCGCTCGCCTCGGCGGGCCAGAAGGCCGGGTCCATCACCGCGTCCCCGGGACGCTTTGCGCTGAACACGAGGAGCTCGAGCCCGTCGGGGCCGGCCTCGAATCCCCTCGCCGAGCTCGGGGCCAAGCGAATCGCGTCCAGGGGCCGGACCTCGCGGACGTCGTCGTCGATCTTGACCCGGCCGCTGCCGGCGAGCACGACGACCACTTCCTCGGCGTGCTGGTGGCGGTGGCCGAACGCCTGGCGGATGTTCGGACGCAAGCGCTGATGGCTGACGCCGGTCCCGACCGTGCCGAGCGCCCGGTTGGCAAACCGCGCCTCGCCCTGCTCTCCGAACCCGAATCTGGGCGCCACATCCTCGACGTCGTCGGTGAGGTTCACGTGTGTGTAGCCGGCGCCGCCGGGCAGATAGCCGACGCCCCCGAGCGGCTCGACGTCGATCCGCTCGGGCGGCGCGGCGAGCAGCGCCCGCAGCTCGGCGACCTGCGCTTGGGCGTCCCCGGCCCGGAGTTGCTCGAGCGAGGCCTCGAGCGCGTCCTGGCTCAGCCACAGCTCGGTCACCCACACCACGTCAGGGTCCGTGGGTGAGCGATTGATCACGTACAGCTCGCAGCCGGGCGTGTCCTGCAGGGAATCCGCGGCGCGCAACAGCAACTGGGCCAGTTCGTCGCCGCGACCCGGCTGGGCGATGAACTTCATGTACCGGCCGACGCCCGCCACGGGCGTAATCCTACGGGGACGGCGTGGCCGGCTCAGCTGAGCGCGGGCGCAGCGCGGAGCTCCTCCTCGTTTGTGAGGAGCTCGCGCCGGAGCTCGCCGTCCGGTCCGATCCGGTACGCGCCGGTCCGGAGCAGCGGCGGCGAGTATGCATGGATCGTCACGGCCGGCGCATCGCCGGCGTGCAGGACGCGATGGATCGCGGTCGCTGGGACGGTGAAGATGGAGCCGGGCCCGATCACGCGCGAGCGGGGAGCCCGATCGAGACGGAGGCGATCCTCGCGTACCTGGCCGTCGATCACGGCGATCGCCGCCGAGGACACGTCGTGATCGTGAAAGCCGGTGTCCTGGTCCTGGCTCCAGCAGATGACCCACGCGTTGACGTCCTCGTCGTCCCAGATCTGCTCGTACACGCGGACGTCGCTGGCGTGCCGGACGGCGTGCCGCCAGCGCTCGGGGCTGGCGGCCAGCCGGGCCACAAACTGCTCGAGCTCGACCGGCGTGAGACTCATGCCGCCACCGTGGTCGAGCGGGCGTTGGGGCGCGCTGTCAGGCGCGTGCGGTCCGCGGTCAGGCGGGCCGCGTTGGCCTGGAGGATCCGGTCCCACTCTGTCGCCGTCGGCTCCACCACCGGCCGGTCAGAGCCGTACACGAGCTGGTCCGCGCCCACCAGCTCGGCCAGCGCCGCGATCGCTCCCCGCCCAAAGCTCGACGTCTCGTAGAACGTGTGCGGGTCGCGGAGTTCAATCGCCGGCCCCCCGCGCGAGACCAGCCGCTCGCTCAGCAGCGGCGCTCCGCCGGCGAGGAGCGCGAACACGACGCGCAGACGCGGGTGGCGCGGGCGCACGAGCGCCGCAAACGTGAGCCAGGCCGCCTGCATCTGCGCGATGTAATCGGTCATCGCCGGCCACCAGACCGGTTCGGTCAGCGCGGGCGCGTGGGTCCGGGCACCGAGCCCTGGGCCCGGGTGGATGAACAGCACGGCGTCGAGCTCGGTGACGCGGGCGATCAGCGGCTCGACTTCGTCGAGGTCGTCGGAACCGCCCAGCGCCCCGGCGGGAAGCGTGATCCCGATGCACCCGCGCGCGAGCAGCTCGTCGACATCGCCGGGGTCGGGGCGGTCGAGCGCCACCGGGCCCCAAGGTTGGAACCGCTCTCCGGCCTCGTCGATGCCGGTCAGATGGGCCTCGATCAGCTCGCGGGCTTCGTCGCGCGGCAGGGCCTCCATCCCGATCGGGCTCGACGGAGCGATCAGGGCCAAGTCGAGTCCGTCGTCCTGGGTGAGGACCCTGCGGTTGGCCGGGGCTTCGGTACTCAGGTCGATGGCGTAAGCCTGCTCGCCGGCGCAGTGCACGATCGCCGTTCCATCGTCGCGGGTAACGAACGGGAGACGCTCGCGGGCGGCGAGGGCGTCGAGCAACTGCTCCGTCCACAGATGCTGGTGGGTGTCGACGCGGGTCGCGTGGAAGGCGGAGTTCGTCACTCCATCAATATATCAGTAACTTGATGGAGTTAGTCCTAATCGTCTTTGGTCTGACGGACGGGCGAGAATTTCGCGGCGATGCCTTCGTACACGGGCGAGGCGGATCTGGTGGCGGACGAATACGTCCGCCTAGCCGCCCGCCTGGGCGGCGCGCCGCCTGGCACCTTCCTCTCGCTCGACCTACGTTCTTCATCGCGCGGGCGCGGAGGTGTCCCTGGCCACTCACGATCCGGTGCTGCGGGAGGCGCTGCTGCCGGCGCTCCCGGGGGCCGGCGTGGAGATGCTCCTCGGCGTCAGGCCGTGGGACCAGGCCTCGCTGGTCGCGCGCGGGATCCCCGTCCGCGTCTACGTCCCGTTCGGCGAAGCGTGGTTTCGCTACGCGATGCGCCGCTGGGCCGAATCGCGTGGCAAGCGCTGACCGGGGAGGGCGAGGAGCACTGACCCACGCGGCGTGCGGCGGCGCAGTACGGCTAGCTCGGTAAAGCGACGCCGAGCTCGTCCGCGAGGTCGCGCACCTCGCGCCACGTGGCCTCGGCGATCGGAACGCCGTCGCGCCGGCGGTGCACGGCCGTGCGCAGCTCGGGCTCGCCGGGCAGCAGTACTTGATCTACGCCCGGGGCGGTCGGGGCGCTTTCAAGCGCACGGGCCATCTCCTCCACCTGATGCATGTACCGCTCGACCGAGATGAACGCCTCGATCTCGAGCGCCAACACGAACACACCGTTGCCGGCGCCGTAGTCGGGGATCATCGCCGGCCCCATCCCCGAGAGGATGCCGCCCAGCGCCTCGATCGCCACCGCGAGGCCGTAGCCCTTGTGGCCCTCGGCGGGAAGCAGCGATCCGCCGGCGTAGTAGTCCTCGGGTTCGTCGCTCGGTCGGCCGTCGCGGTCGATCAACGTGCCGGGGGGCACCTTCCGACCAGCTGCTCGCGCCACCCGCACCTTGCCCTCGGCTCGCACCGATGTGGCGACGTCGACCACGATCGGGGGGCGTCTCTCGGGGCGGGGGATGGCGAAGGCGATCGGATTCGTCCCGAGGCGCCGGTCGCGACCGCCGAACGGCGCCACGTTGGCGCGGGCGTTGGTCACGGTCATGCCCAGGTGCCCGTTGGCCGCGATCAACTCGACGTAGTCGGCCATCCGCCCGACGTGCGGAGAGTCCTGGAGGACCACCGCGCCGACGCCCAGTTCGCCCGCGATCTCTGTCGCCGTCTGCGCGGCCAGGCGGGCGGCGGGCTGGCCCCAGCCCCGCCGGGCCGAGACGCAGGCGGTGGCGCCTCGCCGGCGCACCAGCTCCGCCCGGGCCGTGGGCTCGATCCTGCCCGCGCGGGCGTCCTGGAGGTAAGCGGGTAGGCGGACGAGCCCGTGCGAGTCGTGCCCGGTCAGGTTCGCGTCCCGCAGCCCTGCGGCCACAACGGAGGCGAGATCGCGCGGGGTGCCAACCGCGCACAGCAGCTCGACGCAGACTCGCTGCAGGTCCTCGGCGCTGAGCGTCACGTCGGCCACGCTCGCGTCAGTACAGCAGCTAGTCCGACGCTCATCGTCCCCTCCTCCGGCGGCTCGACTCTCGGACGAGGGCTTCCCGCTGAGCACGACGCCAAACCATGCACATGCGGTTGGTTCGTAACACGGGAGCCACCGAACGCCCGGTACAACTACCGGGATGCGTGACGCGGAGCTGCTGCTGCGGGGGTCTGGCCGCCCGCTGGTGATCGGGATGGGGGGCGGCGGCGACGTGGTCGGCGCGTTAGCGACCGCCGAGCTGACCCGGATCTACGACCGCGCCGAGCCCGTGCTCGGCGGGCTGACCTGGGAGCGCCGGCCATTCGACCCGGTGCCCGGTCCGCGCACCGTGTCCGAGATCGCCGGCGGCGAGGCGCTCGCGCCGGGCATCCTGCTGGCCGGCCCGAGCACCCGGGTGCGCGACCGCGACGTGGTGTTCGCCGAGTCCCGCATGGCCGAGTTCCTGGACCAGCCCACCGTGCTGATCGACATCAACGCCGGCCCCGCCGCCGTCGCCGACGGCCTCGCCCAGGCGATCGCCTCGCTGAAGTGCGATCTGCTGGTGCTGGTCGACGTTGGCGGCGACGTGATCGCGAACGGAGCCGAGCCCGGGCTGCGGAGCCCGCTGGCCGACGCGATGATGCTGGCCGCCGCCGGCCGCCTCAGCACGAGCGGACAGCCCGTCCTGCTCGGGGTGTTCGGGATCGGGTGCGACGCGGAACTGACGCCGGATGAGGTGCTCGCGCAGCTGGCCACGGTTGCGTCGAGTGGCGGCCTGTGCGGGGCCCGGGGGCTGACCGGCGCCGTCGCGGACCGGATGGAGGCCGCCATGCAGCTGGTTCGCACGGAGGCCAGCGCGCAGGCCGTGCGCGCGTTCCGCGGCGCGTCGGGGCCGGTGACGATTCGCGGCGGGACGCGGACGGTCGAGCTCAGCTCAGTTGCCGCGGTGACCTTCTACCTCGACGTGGACATCACGATCAATGCCGCGGGCCGGCTGGCCCAGGCGGTGGCGGATGCCGACAGCCTGGAGGAGGCCAACGAGGCCCTGAACGCGCTCGGGGTCGCCACCGAGCTCGACTACGAGCGTGACGCAGCCGGCGTTATAGGTCCGGCTGGCGAACCTCCTGCCGGCGCCGTCAACCCGGGCGCTTGAACGCCGAGCGGTAGTCGACCCCGGGCACCTCGATCGCGGCGTTCACGGTCCGGCAGCGCGCGCAGCGGATCCGCAGCTTGCGGTTCATGTATTCGGGCGGCATCGCCACCGCGAGCACGTTCCCGCACTCCACGCAGACGTAGTCGTTGGAACCGTGGCCCGAGAAGACGGGTCGCTCCGGATCCATCTGCACCGCAGTGCCCCCGTCCGGCGGTACTTCGCCCGGCTCCACGTGTCTCATCGGGATCTGTGCCATGGCCAGGAGAGCGTCAGATCCAGGCCAACCGCTCGGTGAAGCCAGTGATCAGCGCGTCAAGCACGCTGACCATCACACCCTCGCCCATCGACGCGGCCTTGCCGGTGATCTGTGCCGCGGTGTGGATGGTGCCGCCACCGTCCGACAGGGAGAACGTGACGTCGGCGTTGGCGTGGCCTTGCCCGCTCGCCTCGCGCGACTTCACCTGGAGCACCGCCCGGTGCGCCTCGGGGTCCCGGTCGATCACGGTCACGGTGCCGCTGTAGGTCAGCGACATCGCGCCCATCTTGACCTTGATCTCGGCCTTGACGCTGTCCGGTCCGGTCTTCTCGATCACGCTGCCGCCCTCGACGCACGGAACCAGGCGCTCGAGGTCGAGGATCGCCTGCCAGTTGTCGTCAATCCGCTTGCCGGTCGAGAACGGATGGTCCAGCTCAACCATGAGGTCGTCTCCTGACGTCGGTTAGGGTTGGTCTATGGCGATTCAAAAGTTTGGACCCGACAACGCGTCGTTGACGGTTCGCACCGCGCGGCAGGGCGCAGCGGCGAAGGCCGGGCACGACCTGCTGATCGAAGTGGGCGCTTGGGATGCGACCCTCGACCTCGACGGACAGCCGGCGCTCACCCTCAACGCGGATTCGCGCTCGCTGCTGGTGCTCGAGGGCACCGGAGGCATCAAAGCGCTCACCGACGATGACAGAGCGGACATCGCTAAGACGATCAACGAGGAAGTGCTGAAGGGCTGCGCGATCGAGTTTCGATCGAGTGAGGTCCAGCGGACACCCGGCGGCTTGGCCGTGCGCGGCGAGCTGACCCTGAGGGGAAAACGGAGCCCGGCGACGTTCGAGCTTGCGATCGGTGACGACGGGCATCTGACCGGGAGCACCACGGTCACACAGACGCAGTTCGGCATGAAGCCGTACCGGGCGCTGTTCGGCGCGCTCAAGCTCGCGGACGAGGTACAGGTCGCAATCGACGGCAGGCTCGATCAGTCCTCCTTGTAGACGGTCTGCGCGTCCAATCCGCCCTCGACGCCCGGCGGCAAGACGCCGGTGCCGTGCGCGTACAGCGCGACGTCGGCGATCGTCTTGGCCTGACTCGGATCGGTCGAGCTGACGAACGCGCCGTTCTCCCACGTGATCGTCTCGGGCGTGGTCTCGAGGGCCGCGGCGGCGAGCAGCTGCGCCTTGGCGAGGATCTTCCCGGTGGCGCTCTGGATCGCGGCCGGTGTCTTCGCCGACGGCGCGGTGTTGTAGCCGTGCCCGGTGCCGAACCGGTCGGTGTCGCCGGGCACGACCTTGACGTCGAGCGGGGGCACGCCGAGCTGATCGGCGACGAGCTGCGCGTACTGACCCTCCTCGCCGTCCGCCTCCGTGGTGAGGCTGAGCACCATCTTGCCGGTGGGGTGCACGCGCAGGAACACCGCGCGGTACGCCTCGTTGGCCATCACTGATCCTCCTCTGTCGTTTGGTTCGTCGCCTCCTCGCGCGCCAGGCGCTGGCGCTCGAGGTGGGCGGTCAAGGCGTTGTGGTCCTCCAGGTCGCAGAAGCTGGGCTGCGGACCGCCAAGCGGATGTGGCGGCGCGGCCGGGCGCTCGCAGCCGGGATAGATGCACGTCTTCTCGGTCATTTCCCGAGCGACCATCCGGGTGTCGTCTTGCCCCGGCTCGGTCCGTATCCGCTCGGCATCGCGACCGAGCTCCCCGGGACGGGCGTGGCGCTTGGCCACGGCTCCTCCTCGGGCTCGGACTCGGGGGCCAGGGGCGGCGTCGCGAGGTCCTCGGCGCGCGAGGCGCTGATCGCGCCGACCACCTCGTCGAGCGCCTCGAGGCTGTGGCCGCTCACCAGCACGTCGCAGTGCGGGAGCGCCGCCACCAAGCCGCCGGCCCGCGCCTCGAACCCGCGCGCGCTCGCGCGTGGATTGACCCAGACTACGCGGTGGGCCAGCCGGCGCAGGCGCTCCATCTCCCGCGCCACGAGGGCTGGATCGCCGCGCTCCCAGCCGTCCGAGAGGATCACGATGACCGCGCCGCGGGCCATGCCTCGCCGGCCGTGCCGATCGTTGAACGCCTTCAGCGCGTCGCCGATCCGCGTGCCGCTCGACCAGTCGGGTGCCGCGGCGGCCGCGCGCTGGATCGCACGCTCCGGGTTGCGCGAGCGCAGCGCCCGGGTGAGCCGGGTCAGCCGCGTGGCGAACACGAATGCCTCGGCGTTCGCACCGCTACCCGCCGCGGTCAGGAACTGCAGGTACGCGCGCGCGTAGGGCTCCATCGAGCCCGAGATGTCGCACAGGAGCACGAGCCGGCGATGCACCACCCGCCGACGCCGGTGCGCCAGCCGGATTGGATCGCCGGCGGTGCGCAGGCTGCCGCGGAGCGTACGGCGCATGTCGATGCGTTCCCCGTGGCGGTCGCGCTCGGACCGGCGGGTGCGGCGCTGCGGCGTTGCCACCCGCATCCGCGTCATCAGGCGATAGAGCCGCGCCAGCTCGTCGGGCTCGAGCGCGTCGAAGCGCTTCGAGCGCAGCACCTCCTCGGCGCTGGCCAGGACCGGCACCGGGATCTCTTCGGTCGCCTCGGTCGAGCGGGTGGCGGGCGAGTCCGAGGCGGCGCCGCCGCCGGGGGGCGAGCCCTCGATGGTGTGCCGCCGCTCATCGGACGGCGCCGAATCGGCGGGCGCGGTGTTGGGCTCCGGCGCGGTGCCGGCGTCCGGCGCGTGGTCAGGCTGTGCCGCGCCGAACACGGTCGCGAACACCGCGTCGAACGCCCGCAGCTGCGGAAGGTCTGAGACGAACGTGACGCGCGCCGTCCAGTACAACCGCCGGCGCGAAACGGGCTCGACGACGGCCAGCGCCTGCGCGAACCAGGCGGCGCGCTCGGCGGTGACCGGGACGCCGGCGTCGTGCAGCCGGCGGGCGAATGCCGCGGCCACTGCGGGCACGTCAAGCCCGAGCGCGCGAACTCGGAACGGCGCGGTCAAGGCCGCCCCACCAACTGCTCGAGCCCGGCGGCGCGGACGACCTCCTGGTCTTCGGCGTACTTGAGCACCGACCCGAGCGTTCGGCCCACGGACGCAGCGTCGAGTTCGTCGACGCCGAGCACGGTCAAGGCCGCCACCCAGTCGATCGCCTCCGCCACGCCGGGCGGCTTTTGCACGTCTGAGTCGCGCATCCGCGCCACCGCGTCGGCTACTTGCACGGCGAGGGACTGCGACGAACCCGGCACCCGACGCCGGACGATTTCAACCTCGCGCGCGGTGCTCGGGTAGTCGATCCACTGATACAGACAACGGCGCTTGACGGCGTCGTGGAGGTCGCGCGTACGGTTCGAGGTGAGCACGATGATCGGGGCATGCGTGGCGCGCACGGTGCCGAGCTCCGGGATCGTCACGGCGGCCTCGGCCAGTAACTCGAGCAGGAAGGCCTCGAAGTCGTCGTCGGCGCGGTCGATCTCGTCCACCAGCAGGACGGCCGGCCGCGGACCCGGGTGCTCGAGCGCGCGCAGCAGCGGACGGCGGATCAGGTAGTCACGCCCGAACAGGTCCTCCTCGCGCAACTCCACGCCGCGTGCCTCGGCGACGCGGATGCTGAGCAGCTGGCGCGGGTAGTTCCACTCGTACAGCGCCTCGGCCGCGTCGATCCCGTCGTAGCACTGGAGGCGGATCAGGGGCGTGTCGAGAACCGCGGCGAGCGCCTTCCCCGCCTCCGTCTTGCCCACGCCGGCCTCGCCCTCGAGCAGCAGTGGCTGGGGCAGGCGCAGGCAGAGGAACATCGAGGTGGCGAGTGCCTCGTCGACCAGGTAGTCGACCGACGCTAGCCGGACGGCGAGCGTCTCCACGTCGGGAACGAGGTGCCGGAGCTCGTCGGCTGCCTCGCCGGTCACCCGCGGAGGCGTCATGCCGAAGCGTGCTGGCGCTCGAATGCGCGGAGACAGCCCTCGCCGCAGAAATAGTGGGTGTCGCCGTCGTGCATGACCGACGGCGCATCCGCGCTGACCACGACCGTCATGCCACAGATCGGGTCGACCGCGGTCGGCGGCGCGGCCGCCCACGAGCGCGGGGCCGTACTGGACCGGCGGCGGACCTCGACGATCGAGGCGAGGATCGAGAGCGCGACCTCGGCCGGCGTGCGCGCGCCGATGTCGAGCCCTGCGGGTGTGTCGATCCGCCCGAGCAGCTCCTCGGCGACGCCGCCCTTGCGTAGCTCCTCGAGCACCCCGGCGCCGCGCCTGCGGCTGGCCACCAGCCCCACGTACGGCACGTCCGCCTCGAGCGCGGCCCGCAGGATCGTGAGCTCGTCGCGTCCGTGGGCGGCGACGACCAGGGCCAGATCGTCGGCGGACGGCACAACCGCGCCGCTGTCGCCGCCACGGGAATCGACGGCGTCGAGCCCGAGCTCGGGGCCCAGCCGCAACAGGGCCGCAGCGATCGGCGTGTCGCCGGCCACGATCATCCGCGGCGGGGGGAGGAACGGCTCGAGGAACACCTCGATCGCGCCGCCGGACAGGCACGGGTTCTGGACCGTGACCGACCCCTCGTCGTGCGCGACCTCGTGACCGGGATCCACATTAGCCGCGCTCTTGACGGCGGCGACCCCCGGACCGTCGGGCAGGATGCGTAGGAGCAGCGGCTCGCCCCGCTCGATCGCCTTGAGCGAGTAGAGCCGCACGCTGTTCTGCGCGCACACCCCGCCCACGAACCCCTCGATGCTCCCGTCCTCATGCACGAGCGCGACGTTGCCCGGCGCCACGCTGGTGGGGTGCTCGACTCGCACAACCGTGGCCGTGACGAACGTCGCGCCCTGCGCGGTCAGCTCCTGCGCGCGGCTCGAGAGCGGGCCGGTGATCACTGCGGCGGCTCCGGGCGGCCCTGCATCGCCGCCCACACCCGCGCCGGCGTGCACGGCATGTCGATGTGACTGACGCCGTGCGTCTCGTGTAGCGCGTCGATCACCGCGTTGACGATCGCCGGCGGCGAGCCGACGTTCGGCGACTCGCCCACGCCCTTGGCCCCGAGAGGATGGTGCGGGCACGGCGTGACCGTCTCGCCCAGCTCGAAGTCGGGGCACTCGAGCGCGGTCGGGATCAGGTAGTCCATGAACGAGCCGTTCAGGCAGTTGCCCTCGTCGTCGAAGGTGATGACCTCCATCAGCGCGATCCCGACCCCCTCGGCCAGGCCGCCGTGGATCTGCCCTTCGACGATCATCGGGTTGATCCGCACGCCGCAGTCGTCGACTGCGATGAACCGCCTGACCTTGACCGCCGCGGTATCGGGGTCGACGTCGACCACGCAGATGTAGGCGCCGCACGGATAGGTCAGGTTGGGCGGGTCGTAGATCACCTGCGCGTCGAGGCCGCCCTCCATCCCCTCGGGCATCGGCTCGCCGCTATAGGCGTAGGCGGCGATCTCCTCGATCATCGCGCCCTTCTCGGGGTCGCCCTTGACGTACCAGCGGCCCTTCTCCCAGGCGAGGTCCTCGGCGCGCGTCTCGAGCATCGTGGCCGCGATCAGGCGCGCCCGGTCGCGAACCTTCCGTGAGACGACGGCCACCGCGGCGCCGCTGACCGGTGTCGACCTGGAGCCATACGTCCCGAGTCCGTAGGGGGTGCGGTCGGTGTCGCCGTGGCGGACCTGCACGTCCTCGGGCGGAATCCCCAGCTCTTCGGCCACGATCTGAGCGAACGTCGTCTCGTGCCCCTGCCCCTGGGTCTGCGCCGAGATGCTGACCACCGCCTTCCCAGACGGGTGCACGCGCAGGTCTGCGCCGTCGTTCATGGCCAGTCCCAGGATGTCCATGTGCTTGCGCGGGCCGGCCCCGACGCCCTCGGTGAAGAACGAGGTGCCGATGCCCATGAGCTCGCCGCGCGCCCGCTTTTCGGCCTGCTCCTTTCGCAGCTCCTCGTAGCCGGCGATCCGCATCGCCTCGTGCATCGTGGCCGCGTAGTTGCCAGAGTCATACGTCCAGCCGGTGGTCGTCTCGTAGGGGAACTGCTCCGGCGCGATGAAGCTCCGCATGCGCAGCTCCACCGGGTCGACCTTCATCTCGAGCGCGAGGGCGTCGACCATCCGCTCGACGAGGTAGACGGCCTCGGTAATCCGGAACGAGCAGCGGTAGGCCACGCCGCCCGGCGCCTTGTTCGTGTACACGGCCTTGACCTGCACGTGCGCGGCCTGCAGGTCATAGGACCCGCACACGATGTGGAAGAAGCCGGCCGGGAACTTGGTCGGCTGGGCGGTCGAGTCGAACGCGCCGTGGTCGGCGATCACATCGACGCGCAGGCCGGTGATCTTGCCGTCCTTGGAGCACATCTCGGCGTGCATGACGTAGTCGCGCGCGAAGCCGGTCGACATCAGGTTCTCCGACCGATCCTCGATCCACTTGACCGGCACGCCGGCCACGATCGAGCCGGCGATCGCGCACACGTAACCCGGATAGACCGGCACCTTGTTGCCGAACCCGCCGCCGATGTCGTTGCAGCGGATCCGGATCATGTGCTCGGCCAGGCCGGCCACGTGTGCGTACACCGTGCGGTGCGCGTTGGGGGCCTGGTTGCCGTTGTAGATGTCGAGCTGGCCGGTCTTCGGATTGAAGTCGGCGATCATCCCGCACGTCTCGAGCGGGGCGGGATGGCAGCGCGGATAGATGATGTCGCGGGTGACGATCGTGTCCGCCTCCGCGAAGGCACGGTCGGTCGCCTCGGCGTCGCCGGCCTCCCACAGCGGGCTGGCCAGGTTGTCGGTCTGCCCCTCTTTGTCGTCGCGGATCAGCGGCGCGTCGGGATCGAGCGCCTTGCGGGCATTGACCACCGCCGGCAGCGGGTCGTACTCGACGTCGATCAGCGCGAGTGCATCGCGCGCGGTGTACTCGTCGACGGCGATGACGAACGCCACCTCCTGCCCCTGGAAGCGGACCTTGTCGCCGGCCAGTACCGCCTGGGTGTCGTAGGAGATCGTCGGCATCCAGGCCAGGCCCAACGTCTCGAGGTCCTTAGCGGTCACGACCGCCGCGACGCCTGGGTGCTCGAGCGCGCGCGAGGTGTCGATCGAGATGATCCGCGCGTGCGCGTACGGGCTGCGCAGCACCGCGCCGTGCACCATCCCGGGCAGGCGGATGTCGTCCAGATAGGTGCCCTTGCCGCGGATGAAGCGCGCGTCCTCCTTGCGCTTCAGACGGCCGAAGCCGATCGGGCGCTCGGTCGTGGCTGTTTCCATCGTGGCCATGCTCACGCCTCCTGTTTGATCGCGGCTTCGTGCTCGGCCGCCCAGCGCACCGCGCTGACGATGTTCTTGTAGCCCGTGCAGCGGCAGATCTGGCCCGAGATCGCGGTCCGGATCTCTTCTTCGGTGGGGTTCGAATTGTGGTCCAGCAATGCGCGGGCGGTCATCAGCATTCCCGGGGTGCAGAACCCGCAGTGCAGGCCGTGCTTCTCGTGGAAGCCGAGTTGCACCGGGTCGAGCTCGCCGTCCCGTTCGAGCGACTCGACCGTGCGGATCTCGTGGCCCGTGCACATCGCCGCGAGCGTCGTGCACGACTTGACCGGCTTGCCGTCCATCAGCACCACACAGGCGCCGCAGTTGGACGTGTCGCAGCCCCAGTGCGTGCCGGTCAGGCCCGGCGTGTCGCGGATGAAGTGGACGAGCAGCTGCCGCGGCTCGACATCGCGCGAGACCCGCTCGCCGTTGATCGTGAGCGTGACTTCCATGTTCAGTGGACCTCCTGCTGCAGGGCACGGGCGGCGGCGCGACGGAGCGCGCGGACGGTCAGCACGTTCGCCAGGTGCCGCTTGTAGTCGATCGGACCCCGCCCGTCCGGGACGGGTGCACAATCGGCCGAGGCGATCTCCCCGGCCTCCGCGAACAGCTCCTCGGACGGAGCCTTACCGCGCAAGAGCTCCTCGGCGCGCGAGACGATGACCGTGCTCGGGCCGAGCGCGGCGAGCGCGATCCCGGCGTCGGCGATCGTCCCGCCCTGCAGCCACACCGCCGCCGAAACGGCGGCAATGGCGAAGTCGCCCGCGCGGCGCTCGACCTTCTCGTGCGCGCTGCCCGCGCCCTGGCGCAGCGGCAGGCGCACCTCGGTGAGCATCTCGTCGGCGCCCACCGTGGTCGTGAACGGCCCCAGGTAGAAGCCGTCCATGCCGACCGTCCGTTCACCCGATGGCCCGCGAATCACCACCTGCGCCTTCAAAGCTGCGCACACTGCCGAGAGATCCTCGGCCGCATCGGCCTGGCACAGCGACCCGCCGATCGTCCCGCGGTTGCGCACCACTGGGTCGGCGATCACCTCCTCCGCGTCGCGGAACACGGGGAGGTGCGTGGCCAGCAGGTCGGACTCGAGCAGTTCGTTGTGCCGGGTGAGGGCGCCGATCCGGATCTCGGTCATGCGCTCCTCGATGTAGGACAGCTCGAGGTCGTTGATGTCGATCAGGTACTCCGGAGTGGCCAGGCGGAGCTTCATCATCGGCAGCAGGCTGTGGCCGCCGGCGATCAGTCGCGCCTCCGGGCCACGCTCGGCGAGCGATGCGATCGCGCCTTCCACGCTCGTCGCGCGCTCGTAGTCAAATGGCGCTGGGGTCTGCACGAGATCTCCTTATCGGTCGTCGCTCGTCGAGCGGCGCAGGAAGGCCAGCCTGGACTTCACCGCTCCGCCCTCGGCTTGCTCCTGGCCCTGCGCCGGCGCAGCCGTCACCCCGGCCGCCATTGGCATCCGCTTACGCACTCCGGGCGACTCGCTCGGCACGTACTGGACCGGCGAGTCGGCGCCGATGATCGGCGAGCGCGGCATCGAGCTCGGCCGGCTCTGCCGCACCTCGGGGTAGAGAGCACGGGCCGCCGTGCTGCCGTAGGCGGGGTTGCGCAGCGCCGGGCCGTTGGGGCTGGCCGCCGCGATCGGGGCCTCCCGTCCGAGCCGGGCCAGGGTCAGCGTGCCCTTCGTGTACACCTCGCTGATCCGCGGGGCCTTGGTGGTCTTGCTGTCGGGGAAGTTCCGCAGTCCCTGAGCGGCCGCGCCCGGGTACAGGCCGTCGACCAGGCCCATCGCGTCGGAGAGGCCCGCCTTCTTGACGAGCAGGCCCTCGAGCAGGTCGACCCCGGCGTCAAGGTTCGTGTTGATCGAGGTCACCACCTCGTCGACCGGCGCGCTCTTCTCGATGATCCCAACCACGCCGGTGATCGCATCGTCGAGGGCATTTGTGATCCGCTGCAGCGCGACGATCGTCGAGACGAGGTAGTAGACGAGCGCCAACACGATCAGCAGGACCGCGATGATCATGACTACACCAGCTGCTGGCATGCTTGCCTCCTATCGGGCGTCGTCGAGGATCACGTCGAGCGAGCCGCCGTAGTCCGCGGCGACCTCGATCGTCTTCTGTACCTGGTCCTGCGTGGTGAGCAGCAGCGCGGTTGCGTCGAGGTCCTTCGAGCCCGCGGTCGCGGCGGCCGCGATCTGCCGGACGCTGGGGACGATGCTGTTCGCGGCGCTTAGCACTCCGCGCAGCAGGTAGACGACGACCGGCAGCACGACGAGCAGCAGAATCGCGTCGCCGATCCATTCGAGCGTCATCGAGGCCTCCTCTCCGCCACGATCTTGGCCTTGCGCGCGATTCCCGGGAACGCGCCCACGATCACGTCGAACTCGCCGTTGATGGCCTTGACCGCCGGCTCGAGCGGCTTCAGGTGCTCTGACTCGACCATGTTGAGGGCGCCGGCGAGCGTGGCGAGGTCAGCTGACGTCGCGTCCAGGTCCTGGCGGACCTTGATCAGCGCCGCCGCGACCACCGCGATGACGATCACCGCGAGCACGACGCTGAGGATGATGAGCGTGGTCATCGGTCACCATTCCCGTTGCCGAATCCGTCGGTGAGCGCGTTCATGTAGCCGTCCTGGATCACGGCCTCCTCCACGATAAGCCCCAGCACCGGCGCCGTCGCCTCGAGCTGAGGAATGTTCTGAGTGTTGCCGGCCACCTTGCCGGCCACGTCGAGCAGGGCGGCGACGGAGTTTCTGATGTCGCCGACGGTCCTGACGAGCACGAGCAGTAGGCCCGCGACCGCGAGCGCGACGACGAGGGCGATCACGAGCGCGATCGTCCAGGCGTCGTGATTGGTGAGGGTGGCGAACGCGATCACTTTCCCACCGCGACCTTGCGGAGCGCCCGCGCCGAGTGCAGGATTCTGACGCCCGAGTCGTTGATACGCGCGATCCCGGCGAGCCCATCCGTCTGCGCGCGCACCTTCTCGACGCCCTCGACGGCGGTCCGCGCCTGGCCGGCGATCCTCCTCGCCAGCATCACGATCGTGATCACAATCGCCGCCGCGACTGCCGCGACGACGATGCCGAGCACGAGACCGATGTACCAACCGGTGGAAGCACCGATCACCAAAGGCAAGTCACACCTCCTGTGTTCTTTTCTGAATCGGCGCCTGTCCCCGTTGCGCCCGAGTTGCAGCCCGCTGTAGCGCCCGCTCGGTCAACACGCCGGCGACGTGCCGCTTGTACTCGGCCGAGCCCCGCTGGTCGCTGACCGGGCGGCACGCGGCGGCTGCGGCTGCGGCGGCCCGCCTAAACAAGTCCTCCGACGGCGGCTCGCTCGCGAGGGCCTCCTCCGCCTCGTGGGACGTGACCTCCGAGCCGACCGCGGCCAAGGCGATACCGGCACGGGCAATTTTTCCGTCCCCCGACAGCGTTATCGAGGCCCCGGACGCGACCACCGCCCAGTCGCCAACGCGGCGATCCACCTTTTCGTACGCGCTCCCGGAAGCCTCGCCCAGCGGGACCCGGATCTCGACGAGCATCTCGGCGGGCCCGACGGCGGTCTGGTACGGGCCGCGGTGGAACTCGTGCATACCGAGCACTCGCTGCCCGGCGGTTCCGCGGATCACCATCTTGGCGCCGACGGCCGCGCATACGGCGCTCAGGTCCTCCGAGGGGTCCGCCTGACACAGCGCCCCGCCGATCGTCCCGCGGTTGCGGACGACCGGATCGGCGATCACGCGCTCGGCGTCGGTGAAGATGGCCAGCCGGCTGGCCAGCAGCTCCGACTCGAGCAGGGCGCGATGGCGCGTCATCGCGCCGATCCGCGCCTCGCCCTCGTGCTCGGTGACGTACCCAAGCTCGTCCGCGAGCGAGTCGATGTCGATCAGGTACGCGGGCGAGGCCAGGCGAAGCTTCATCATCGGGAGCAGCGAGTGCCCGCCGGCGAGCAGGCGCGCCTCGGGTCCCAGCTGGGTGAGCAACTCGAGCGCCTCCTCGACGCTGGTCGCACGCTCGTACTCAAACGGAGCGGGAACTTGCAATGCGCTCCTTCGCGTACGACAGACAGATCACCGTTCTAACCGTTTGAGCCTCTCTCTCCTTACCGAAACTTAGACGTTGTTATCGTGGCTCGTCAAATTGGGTTAAGTGATCGCTTAGGAGCCACCGTTGACCCTTGCGCAGCTGCAGTCGTTCGTGCTCGTCGCCCGGCTCGGGTCGGTGAAGGCGGCGGCCGCCCAGCTTGAGGTGACCGAGCCCGCGGTCTCGGTCGCGGTGGCGGCGCTTCGCAAGGAACTGGGTGACGATCTGTTCGTCCGCGAGGGGAGGGGGATCGCGCTCACCCCCGGTGGCCGGCGGCTGGCGGCGCTCGCCAGCGAGATCCTTGGGTTGGCCGAACAGGCTCGTCGGTCGGTCCAGGACACCGCGGGTCAGCCGCGCCGGGTGCAGGTGGTCGCCACCAACGTCGTGGCCGAGCACATCGGACCGCTGATCGAGGCGTTCACCGCCCGCGACGACGGGCTCGAGATCGGCGTCGAGTCGGTCCCTGGTGCGTCGTTCGCCGATCGTCTGGAACATCGGCAGGCGGACATTGCGCTCGGTCCGCATCCGGGCCCCGAGCGCGCCAACGCGATCGCCACGGTGCCGTTCCTGCGCTGTCGCCTCATCATCGTCGCCGCGCCCGGTCATCGGCTGTCGGGGAGGCCCGAAGTCGGCCCCGCTGAGCTCGCCACCGAGCGCTGGTTGGTGGGACCGCCCGACATCGATCCGACCACGGCGACCGGGCTTTTCTTCGCTCGCAACGGCTTGACGCCGTCGGACATATCCGCCTACGCGAGCCACGCCGCAGCGATCGCGGCGGCGGCCGCGGGCGACGGTATCCTCCTCACGCTCGCGCACTCGGTGCTCGACGAGGTCCGCCGGCGGGCGCTGACACGGATCGACGTGCGCGGAACCCCGATCGAGGAGATGTGGTACGCGAGCACGCTCGGTCTGGAGCGTGCGGTGCCGGCGGCGCTGGCGCTGCAGCGCTTCGCCACGACCTCGGACGCGACGCAGGCGATCTCGACGGGCCGTGCCGGCACGGTCTCGACCCGAGTGCGGCCGAAGGTGCATGTAACGCTCTGGCGCTCGGTGGCAGAAGAGATCGACGCCGCGTCGACGCCCTGATCAGCCGGCCGCGCGGGCCGCGTCGCGTACCACTGCTTCGTAGTCCTCCCAGGTGTCGACGTCGCGCGGGATCGCTCCGCCAACGAGGACGTCGACCACCTCCTCGCCGGCGCGATCGAGCAGCTTCCAGACGCCCTTATCGCCGTGGAGCGCGGCAAGCTGATCGAACGTGCTCCGCGCGAAGGCGAGCGGATGACCGCGCCCGTCGTTGTACGCGCAGGCGGCCAGGGCGGCGTCCCCGCGTCCCGCCAGCAGCTGGGCGACGTGTGTGGCGCTGACCCCGGGTTGGTCGCCGAGCAGCAGGACCAGGACGTCGCAGCGCGGATCGAGTGCGGTCAAGGCGGCGGCGATCGACGATGAGCAGCCCTCGCCGAAGTGATCGTTCTCCACGACCTGTACGCCGTCGAGGACGACGGTGGCCGCCACCTCCGGCGCGCTCCCGCCGATCACGCAGAGCAGCTGGTCGAAGTGGCAGGCTCGCGCGGTGCCGAGCACATGGTCGAGCAGCGTCGCGCGCCCGTAGGGCAGCAACTGCTTGGGTTGTCGGAGCCGTTTCGAGCCGCCGGCGGCAAGTACGAGACCGGTGGTGAACTCCCGGCTCACTGGGGCGGGCTCCCCCGCATCGCGTGCCAGACCCGTGATGGCGTGCACGGCATGTCGACGTGCCGCACGCCGTACGGACGCAGCGCGTCGCACACCGCATTGACGATCGTCGGCGGCGAGCCCACCGTCGCGGACTCGCCGATGCCCTTGGCTCCAATCGGATGGTGCGGAGACGGAGTGACCGTGAAGTCGGTCTCCCAGTCGGGGACCTCGAGCGCCGTCGGGATCAGGTAATCCATCAGCGAGCCCCCCAGGCAGTTGCCCTCTTCATCGAACGCGATCTGCTCCATCAAGGCGATCCCGACCCCGTCAGTGAGACCCCCGTGCACCTGGCCCTCGATGATCATCGGATTGATCCGCGTGCCGCAGTCGTCGACGGCGACGAACCGTCTGATCCGCACCTTGGCGGTGCCGGGATCGATGTCGACGACGCATATGTAGGCACCGTAGGGAAACGTCAGATTGGGCGGGTCGTAGACCGTCTCCGCATCGAGGCCGGCTTCGACTCCCGCGGGAAGCTCGACTGATCCGCGCGCAGCCATCGCGATCTCCTGGATCGTTGCGCACTTCTCCGGGTCGCCCTTGACCAACCAGCGGCCCTTCTCCCACTCGAGGTCATCGGGAGAGGCCTCGAGCATCGCCGCGGCGACGATCCGCGCCCGGTCGCGGACCTTGCGCGCGACGATCGCGGTGGCGGCGCCGCTCACCGGAGTGGAACGCGACCCGTAGGTTCCCAGCCCGTAGGGCGTGACGTCGGTGTCGCCATGGACCACGTCGATGTCCTCGGGGGGAATACCCAGCTCCTCGGCGACGATCTGGGCGAACGTGGTCTCGTGGCCCTGTCCCTGGGTCTGGACACTGATGCTGAGCTGGGCCTTCCCGGTCGGGTACACGCGTAAGGCCGCCCCGTCGTTCATGCCCAACCCGAGCAGGTGCATGTGCTTGCGCGGTCCGGCGCCCACCGCCTCGGTGAAGAAGCCGACGCCGATGCCCATCAGCTCGCCGCGGGCCTGCGCGGCTGCCTGCTCGCGACGGAGCTCGCCGTACTCGGCGATCTCGAGTGCCTTGCGCAGCGTCCGCTCGTAGTCTCCTGAGTCGTAGACCCAGCCGGTCTTGCACTCGTACGGGAACTGGTCGGGTCTGATCAGGTTGGCGAGCCGCAGCTCGGCGGGGTCGGTTCCGAGTTCGTAGGCGAGGCAGTCGACCATGCGCTCGACCAGGTACACGGCCTCGGCGATGCGGAACGAGCAGGCGTACGCCACTCCCCCGGGGGCCTTGTTCGTGTACACGCCCGTCACATGACAATGGGCGGCCTCGATGTCGTACGAACCGGTGAACACGTGGAAGAACCCGGCCGGGAAGTTGGTTGGCTGCGCGGTCGCGTTAAACGCTCCGTGGTCGGCGATCACCTCGACGCGGACGGCGAGGATCTCGCCCTCGCGGGTGGCGGCGATCCCGCCACGCATCACATAGTCGCGCGCGAATGCCGTCGACATCAGGTTCTCCGAGCGGTCCTCCATCCATTTGACCGGTCGGCCGGTGTCGATCGCGGCGATGATCGTGCACACATAGCCTGGATACACGGGAACCTTGTTGCCGAACCCGCCGCCGACGTCGGGGGAGACGACGCGAATCTTGTGCTCGGGCAGTCCGGTGAGGAGGGCGTAGACGGTGCGATGCGCGTGAGGCGCCTGGGTCGTGCACCACACCGTGAGCTTTTCTGATACCACGTCGAACTGCGCCACCGCCCCGCAGGTCTCCATCGGCGCCGGGTGCGAGCGCGGGAACACCAGATCCTGCTCGACGACGACGTCGGCCCCTTCGAACACCCGGTCCGTCGCCGCCCGGTCGCCCGATTCCCAGTCGAAGAGGTGATTGTCCGTCTGGCCGGGCTTGTCGTCGCGGATCAGCGGTGCGTCCGCGTCGAGGGCGCGGCGCGGGTCGACGACCGGTGGCAGCAACTCGTATTCGACGTCGATCAACTCGAGCGCGTCGCGAGCCGAGTAGCGGTCGTCCGCCACCACGAACGCGACCTCCTGACCCTGGAAGCGGACCTTGTCGGTGGCGAGCACCGCCTGCATGTCGGCCGAGATCGTCTGCATCCAGGCCACCCCGCGGGCCTCGAGATCCCGACCGGTGATCACCGCGTAGACCTTCGGGTGCGCGAGCGCGGCGGACGCATCGATCGAGATGATCCGCGCATGCGCGACCGGGCTTCGCAGGACGGCGCCGTGCAGCATCCCCGGCAGTTGCACGTCATCGACAAACGTGCCGGATCCGCGGATGAAGCGCGGATCCTCCTTGCGCCGCATGCGGCCGAAGCCGATCGGGTTCCCGTCGGTCGCGCTCATGAGTCGGCCCGATGCTCGGCCGCCCAGCGGACCGAGCGCACGATGGTGGCGTAACCGGTGCAGCGACAGATCTGGCCCGAGATGGCTTCGCGGATCTCGGCCTCGGTTGGATTCGGATTGCGATCAAGGAGCGCCCGGGCCGTCAACATCATGCCGGAGGTACAGAACCCGCATTGCAGGCCATGCATCTCCGTGAACCCAACCTGGACGGGATCGAGCACGCCGCCGACGGCAAGCCCCTCGACCGTGCGGATCTCGTGACCGGCTGCCGTGGCCGCCAGGACGGTGCACGACTTGACCGGCTCGCCGTCCATCAACACGACGCAGGTACCGCAGTTGGAGGTGTCACAGCCCCAGTGCGTGCCGGTCAGGCCGAGCTCGTCGCGCAGGAAATGCACGAGCAGCATGCGCGGCTCCACGTCGCGCGTGTACTCGCGGGAATTCACCGACGCCGTCACCTGCATCCGCGTCAATGATGACGACCGCGGCGAACGCGGCCGGTCGGGGCCTGGTCAGGCCGCGCGGCGGGCCGGGACGACCGGGAGGGTGTGCGGCGCGAGCTCGAGCTGGTCGGCGGGCTTCGGCTTGGAGATCACATACCCCTGGACGAGATCGCAGCGCAGTCCGCTGAGCAGCCCCAGGCACCCCTCGTCTTCTACGCCTTCGGCCACCACCCTCATGCCTAGCGCGTGGGCGAGCTCGACGGTGGCCCGCACCAGGGCCACGTCACGGCCCCCCTGGGTTTCGCTCAAGCGCGTGATGAAGCTGCGATCGAGCTTGAGCTCGCCGACGGCGAGGCTACCGAGGTAGGCCAGCGAGGTGAAGCCGGCGCCGAAGTCGTCGACCGACACCACGAGCCCCAGGTCGTGCAGCTTCTGGATCGCCTGCTGGGAGCGCTCGAAGTCCGCGATCGCGGTCGTCTCGGTCATTTCCAGAACGAGGGCCTGCGGCCCAAGTCCGTAGCCCGCGAGCAGCCGCGCCACCAGGTCGGGGAAATCGGGGTTGAGCAGATCCGATGCCGAGATGTTCACCGACACGGTCAGATCTCGGCCGGCGGAGCGCCAGGTGGCGCACTGGAACATGGCCTCGTCGAGGACCAGCGCGGTCAGCCCGCGCATCAGGCCGGCGTCCTCCGCCAAGGCGATGAACTCGAGCGGGGGGATTGATCCGAGGCGCGGATGAATCCACCGCACCAGCGCCTCGACCGCGGCGACCTCGCCGGTCGAGAGGTCGACCTGCGGCTGATAGTGGAGCTCAAGCTGGCGCTCCTCGATCGCCACCCGCAGCTCCTCGACCAGCTGCAGCCGGTTCGCCGCGCCGTCCAGGTCCTCCTGGTAGATGGCGAACTGCTTGCCTTCCACCTTCGCCCGGTACATGGCGAGGTCGGCGCAGCGGACGAGATCGGCCGCATCGAGGGCGTCATCCGGGCACACGGCGATGCCAATGCTGGCGCCGATCTGGGCGCGCACGGCCTCGAGCGCGAACGGCTCCTCGATCCGCGACGTCAGGCGACCGGCCACGGTGGCGGCGTAGTCCGCGTCGCTGTCGAATAGCGCCAGCGCGAATTCGTCGCCGC
This sequence comes from Solirubrobacteraceae bacterium, assembly GCA_035625625.1. Lineage (GTDB taxonomy): Bacteria > Actinomycetota > Thermoleophilia > Solirubrobacterales > Solirubrobacteraceae > Palsa-465. Next base: position 48,253 of record DASPPG010000023.1, on the reverse strand, counting down.
CCAGACGCACGACCAGATCGGAGCTACGCAGCGAGTCCTCGAGCCGGGCGCCCAGCTGGCGCAGCAGCTCGTCGCCGGTGGCGTGGCCAAACGAGTCGTTGACCTCCTTGAAGCGGTCGAGGTCGACGAACATGAAGGCCAGGCTCCGGTCCGTCGCGTCCGGGTTGCGCTGCTCGGCCATGAACGCGTCGAGCATTTGGAAGAGCGCGCGGCGGTTGCCCAGTCCGGTCAGCTGGTCGGTCACGGCCTCGCGCCGGCGCTGGTCGGTGACCGTGCGCAGTCCGATCAGCGACAGGGCGGAGCGCACGCCGGCCACGACGAGTGTGGCCACGGCCAGCGCCAGGGACACACGCCCCACGTGGTGCAGCGAACCGACGAACAGGATCGTCAGCGCGGCGCCGGCGGCCAGCGCGGGGAGCAGGAAGCCGGGGGGCTCCTCCACCACCGTGGGTCGCGGCGAAGGCGTCCTGATCCACACCGCCACCGACACGAGCAGGATCGAGAGCGGCCAGGCGATCGCGTTGAACAGCGTGCCGACGAACGACGTGGAGTTGAGTACGTTGAAGATGTCGCCCACCGTGTTGAGCGCGTAGCCCGCAGCGAGTAGGAGCCAGGGCAGCCGCCGGCGGCCAGACACGACGGCGGCGCCACCGACGACGAGTCCGAGCAGCAGGACGTCCCCGACCGGGTAGACCAGGTTGACCGCGGCGCCGGTGGCGTTGCCGTGGTCGTGATGCAGCACAGCGCCGAACGCGAAGGTCGCACACAGGGCCGCGGCGCCGAATCCGGCGACCGCGCCGTCGAGCCAGCTCGCGAGGCTGAACCGCCTGACCTGGCTGCGGAGCAGGAGCATCAGCGCCGCATAGGTGACCGGGTAGAAGGCCACGTAGAAGGCGTCGGCCAGCGATGGCGAGGGGGGCGTGGCTCCCCCGAGGGACAGGATCGTCAACACCGTGTCGCCGAGGGCCCAGCACAGGAGCCCCAGGCCGAGAAGCGCCGGAATCACGCGGCCGCGGCGCACGGTGGTCGCCTTCAGCAGGCAGAGGCCGGCGGCGGACAGCTCGAAGGCGTCCACGCCCCAGCCGTTCAGCCAGCCCCAGTTAACTCCCGCTAGCTCCACCGCCACGTAGCCGGCGGCGAGCACGGCGAACAGGCCGTACAGCGGCCAGACCAGCGCAGGGGTGCGATCGAGCGCACGCCGGCTGGGCGGGAAGGCGGCGCGGATCCGCGCGCCGAGGTCGTCGGCACTCATCGTTCGGTCCCGTACAGAGCTGTTCCCATGAGAGGGTCTTCCAACTTTCGCCGTCCGTCGGTCATTCGGCAGATCGCCCGAAAACTTGTGTGATCCGGGGTCGCTTGGACACACCCGCGTCCCCGTTTTGCCGGTTCGGGAGGGGTGGAGGCGTCCCTATTCGCGATATACGGCGGCGAGCAAGCCGGCGTAGGAACGGACGAGCGCGGCACGTTCCTGCGCCAGCAGCGGGCTGGCGAGATCGCAGCCCTCCTCCACCCACCGGTCGGAATAACGCATCGCGAGCGCGCGCTGCTCGGCTGCGACCGTGACTTGCGTCGCGGTCACCCCGTAGACAGTTGAATACAGCGCGCTCAGGGCAGCCACCAGCGGGCGTTCGTCGCCGTCGGGATGCTCGCGTTGGTGCTCGCGGTGAACGCGCCACCATTCGACCTCGAGCTCGGACGCGCCACGGGCATCCAACGATTCGCCGTGGTGCCGGGCGACCAGACGATAGAAGCGCTCCATTGCCCGTCGGGCCGCCTCCGGGTCGTTGTCCGGGTACGGTGCCCACAGCTGGTTGGCGCGCAGCACGAGCGCCGCGCCCCAGATCGTCGAGGGCCACGGCAGGCCGAACGTGTGGCGGGTGAGCGCGATCGCCGAGCGCAGGAACGCCAGCCAGTCGCGGCGGTAATACGCTACCCACGCATCGGCCTCGAGCCCCCCGACCCGCCGCGGGTCAAAGGCCCGGTACGGCTTGACCTTGGAGGCGGGACGTCGGCGGCGGAGCGGTAGGGAGAGGGCGCTCATGTTCAGTGCGACCCTAACTGAATCCGGTGGATAAATGGGATGGTCGGCGGCGCCTGACGGCGGCGCCTTAGGTGTGCGAGTCGTCACCTAGGGTGGCTGCGCGAGCCGTCGGCGGCGCCATATCTTGGCTGCCAGGCACCGTCCAACCGAGGAAAGCAGCACCGACATGACCCGCATCGCCGACCCATCCTTCCGCCTCCGCCGGCGGCGATCTCTCGCCCACACCCCGGCTTCAACTGGGGGATGCTGGCCAACGACCGGATCGGGGACTGCGTGATCGCGATGATGCTCCACTCGATCGAGGACTTCCACCTCGATGCGAGCACCCCGGTGCCGGCGTTCACCGACCAGGACGCGATCGGCATCGCCCTTCCGGTCACCGCGCAGGGCCAGACCGAATGGACCGTGGTCGGCGACGGCAAGACCGGCAACTCGGCGCCCGGCTCGTGGGGCGGCCACGGCATCCCCTAATGGGAGTACGACGCTGAGACATTCAAGTGCGTGACCTGGGGCGCGGAGCTGCTCCTCACCGTGCCGTTCCACCAGGATTACGCCCAGGAGGCACACGTCGTGGTCACGCAGGAAATGTTGAGCAAGCAGGGGATTGGGCCCTCGGGCGTGAACTGGGATGAATTGATCGCCGACATCAAGGCGCTGCCACCGCGACAGAGCGGGGGCCGTCCAGCGGGGGATCCTCTGCTTCGGCTCGCCTGAGCGAGGCCTACGCTCTCGCTCCACTGAGAGTGAGCCTGCCGGGCCCAACCCGGGGCTGAGGATTGCGGAGGCAACCGAGGGGAGGCGCACATTTGGTGCGCCTCCCCCTTCGGCGCGCTTCGCTGCCCATATCTACCGATCGCTCACCATGTAGTCGAGTCGGCGCGCTTCACCGTCTTGTGGATCGCCTAACCTTGTCTGCGCAGGGGGAAGCGATCTGGCGGGAGTGATTGACATGAAGTGGCGCCGACGATTGGTGTTGATGGTGACGATCGGGGGCCTTGCCGTGCTGGGCCTAGTCGCGATGACCAGCGCCTCGGGCGCATCATCCAGGGCACATGCGGCGTCTCAGTGCACTTCGAGTGACACCTCTCCCCGCAATCCCGCCAACCCGCTCGATACTCGGGGATTCACGGGCACGGACCCGCTGGCGGGCGCGAATCTGTTCGTGGAGAGCCCGTGGCAGTTCGGCGGGGACGCGGCCGATGCCATCGCCAAACTGGTCGGCCTGGGATGGATGAGCCGCGAGGAGGGCGGCAGGCCGATGCCGTGGAGCCGGTTCGAGGCCAAGGTGAACTCCATGCACCTGTCCAAGAGGGTCGCGTTCAAGGTCCAGATGCTCGAGAAGATCGGCGGGTATCCCCAGGCTCACCAGTTCAGCGTGTACACGGCGGGTGGATCGGGCCCGGCGATCTTCACCCAGGTACAGAACTACCTGTGCCGGATGCAGCGCACCACGCCCGGCGCAGCCGCGGACATCACGACATACTTCATCAGCCACGGTTCAGGCTGCACCCCTGGTAACAACCCCAACTTCGATGCCGAGGTGAATGCGGTCAGGGACGCGGTGGGGAACTTCCCGGCGCTGATCTTCGTCGAGGAGGACGCGATCGACACGATCTGCTGGCGCAACCCGGCGGTGGTGTCGCAGCGCGAGGCGCTGCTCAAGTACGAGATCGACACCCTCTCCCAGCTGCCCCATGCGCTCTTGTACGTGGAGGGCGGGACGTCCGACGCGAACAACCCGCGCCAGGTGGCGCGTGTCCTGAATGCCGTCGACGCCTACAAGATCCGGGGCTTCTTCACGAACGACACCCACTTCAACTGGGCCTACAAGGAGATCCAGTTCGGCAACAAGGTCGCGAGACTGACCGGCGGCCTGCATTTCGTGGTCGACACGCGTGGTGATGGCAACGGCCCGCTGAAGACCCGGAATCCGGTGAAGGACGGGAACGAGCAGCTGTGCAACCCGCCCGGCCGCGGGCTCGGTCCGAAGCCGGGCGCGAGCGACGGCTCCTCCTACGGCATGTACTCGCCGTATTTGGACGGCTTCGTGTGGGCGACCACACCGGGCGAGAGCGCGAAGTCGACCTGCCCGGGCCGCAACCGGCACTACGCGGCCTCGGGGATCTTCGATCCGAACATCGCGATCGGGTACGCCTCGCTGGCGAACGACCGGATCGGTCCTTCGCCGCGCTTCTCGAGCCGCCCCTGGTAGCGCGCCGGCTTCGGAGCGCGGCCGGCGGGCAAGGATGCCCGCCGGAACGGCCCCAGGGATGCCGAGCGCAGCGAGGCCCGTAAGTGGGTTAGTGCGCGGCGCGGGCGTGCCGCGGCAGCCAGAACACCGCCGCGCACGCCGCCGCGAGGAACGCCACCGCGACCAGTAGCGCCTGGTCCGACGCGCCGACGAACGCCACCGGGCCGTGCCCGCTGCCGAGGCGGTCGAACAGGACGGTGCCGACGGCGGCGATCCCGATCGACATGGCCAGCTGCTGGGTCGACTCGAGCAGCCCCGAGGCGGACCCCATCTCGTGCGGGGCGACGCCGGCGAGGATCACGTCGAACATCGGGACGAACACCATGCCCATACCGAAGCCGGTGATCGTCAGCGGCGCGGCCATGTTCCACGCCGTCAGGCTGCCACCGTGCGAGCGCATGACCAGGTCCGCCGCCACCAGCCCAGCCGCCATCACCACGATCCCGATGTGCATGGTGTGCCGGCCGATCTTCGGGAGCAGCGTCGATGAGGTGATCGAGCCACCGATCGCCGCGATGGGGATCGCCACCGTGGCGACGGCGCACGCCAGCGGGGTCAGGCCGAGGCCGGTCTGGTACATCACGTTCAGCGCGATCATCATCCCGCCCATCGCGCCGATGAACCCGAGCACCACGGCCAGGCCGGCGACGTAGGCGCGGCGGCGGAGGATCGAAGGCTCGACCAGCGGAGTCCGTCCCTGGCGCGAACGGCGGGCCTGGAGCCGGCCGAAGGCGGTCAGCGTGATGAGGCCCCCGGCGAGCAGGCCGAACGACCACGCCGGCCAGCCGTGCTCGCGGCCCTCGATCAGCGGGTACACGAGCGCGAAGCCGCTGACCATGGCCAGGGTCACGCTGGGAACGTCGAGGCGGACGCCCGGGGTGGCGGGGGCGGTGCGGGGCAGGAAGCGCCGGCCGGCGGCGAGGGCGAGGAGCCCGACCGGGACGTTGACGAGGAAGATCGCCCGCCACCCGGTGCCGAGGAGGTCGACGTTGACGAGGCCACCGCCGACGAGTGGGCCGGTGACCGCGGCGAGGCCCATGATCGGCCCGAACACGCCAAATGCCTTCTGCTGGCCCTCGTCGCCGAACAGCTCGCGGATCAGCCCGAAGCCCTGCGGCACCATGACCGCGGCGACTGCGCCCTGGAGGGCCCGGGCGGCGATCAGCGTGTTCGCCGTCGGGGCAAGCGCGCACAGCGTCGACGTGATCACGAATCCACCGATGCCCGCGAGCAGCACGCGGCGGCGGCCGAGCACGTCGCCCAGGCGGCTGCCGAGCAGCAGCGTCACCGCCATGGCCAGGGTGTAGGCGGCCGAGATCCACTCGAGCGCGGCGTACGAGCCGCCAAGGTCACGACGGATCGCCGGGGCGGCGGTCTGCGCGATCGTCGAGTCCAGCAGGTCCATGACCGAAGCGGCCACGACCACGGCGAAGCCCAGCCAGACGGCGCGGCTGGAGGACCGCGCGATGGCGGCCTCTGAGGGATTGAACGTGGTGGTTGACATGGCCTGAACGCTCTCGACAAATGCGGTCATTTTCGGTCCGCGATAGGCGGCGATGTCGGCTATTGCGGTCAGCTTTTGTCCTCGTTCCCTGTAAGGATGCGCCGCATCATGGTTCAGACCTCCGCACGCCTCCTCGCTCTGCTCTCCTTGCTTCAGGTCCGTCGCGAGTGGACCGGCCAGGAACTCGCCGACCGCCTCGAGGTCGGTCCCCGCACGATCCGCCGCGACGTCGACAAGCTGCGCTCGCTCGGGTATCCGATCGAGGCCGCGCCGGGGGTCGCCGGCGGCTACCGGCTCGGGAGCGGTGGCGAGCTGCCGCCGCTCCTGCTCGACGACGCCGAGGCGGTGGCGGTGGCGGTGGGGTTGAGGACCGCCGCCGCCGGCGGCATCGCCGGGATCGAGGAGACCTCGGTACGGGCGCTGACCAAGCTCGAGCAGGTGCTGCCGGGCCGTTTGCGCCGGCGGGTCAGCGCCTTGAGCCTCGCGACGTCCGCCTTCGGGATGGAAGGGCCGCGGATCGACCCCGAGGTGCTGGCCACGCTGGCCGGCGCCTGCCGCGACCAGGTGCGGCTGCGCTTCCCCTACATCGCGCGCGACGAGCGGGCGACACAGCGGTCGGTCGAGCCGGCGGCGGTGGTGTACAGCGGCCACCGCTGGTACCTGGTTGCGTTCGACCTCGATCGCGACGACTGGCGCACCTTCCGGATCGACCGGATCCGCGGTCGGGTCCGGGCGGGCGAGCGCGGCCGGCGGCGCGTCGTGCCGGGTGGAGATCCGGCCGAGTTCGTGCGCGAGCGGCTGCGCGGCGCGGCGCGGGAGAGCGAGGCTGGGGTGGACGCGGTCCCTGGTCGGATCCGCCTCGGCGTTTCTGCTGCGAGGGCACGAACCCGGATTCCGATCCGTTGGGCGGAGGTCGAGCCCGACGGGGAGGAGGCGTGCGTCGTCACCTCCCGGGGCGCGTGGACGCGCGGGTTCCTCGTGTGGATGGCGACGCTCGATGAGCCGATGGAGGTGCTCGCTCCGCCCGAGCTCGTCGAGGTGGCGCGCGCGATGGCGGCGCGGCTCGCGCCGGCGCTTTGAGGGGCCTCTAGTGGCCGACCCAGTGGGGCGCGCGCTTCTGTAGAAACGCGCTCATCCCCTCTTGGGCGTCGGCGGCGAGCGCGTTCTCGGTCATCACCGATTTCGTCCGCGCGTACGCCTCGTGCTCGGAGCGGTCGATCTGGTCGTAGAAGGCGCGCTTGCCCGTCGCCACCGTGTATGAGGTCGAGCGGGCGATGGCTTGGGTCAGACGGTCGATCGCGGCGTCGAGCTCATCGGCTGGGACAACCTGGTTGACTAGGCCCCAGTCGAGCGCAGTGTCGGCGTCGATCGGCTCGCCGGTGAGGAGCATCTGCATCGCGCGTTTGCGGCCGACCGCTCGCGACACCGGAACCATCGGGGTCGAACAGAACAAGCCGATCTTCACCCCGGGGGTGCCGAAGCGGGTGCCCTCGGCCGCCACCGCGAGGTCGCACGCCGCCACCAGCTGGCACCCGGCCGCGGTGGCGATACCGTGCACCTTTGCGATCACCGGCTGGGGCAGCTCGTGGATCGTCTCCATCATCACCGTGCAGGTGGCGAACAGTTCGTCGAGGAACGCTTGCTCGCGGTCGATCATCTCCGACAGATCGTGGCCGGCCGAGAAGGCGGGGCCGGCGGCGTCGATCACGATGGCGCGGGTGCTCGGCCGCTCGGAGGTCTCGCGGAGCGCGGCGATGAGCTCCTGCATCAGCTCGAGCGACAGCGCGTTGCGCTTCTCGGGGCGGTTGAGGGTGATGCGGGCGGCCGGCTGTGCGTCGTCGGCCGGGGCGACGGTGAGGTTCCGGTAGATGGTGCCGGGGGCGGCGCTCACGGTTGTTCAGCGTACCGCGCGCGGGTTGTTGAGACCACCGCCCGCGGGTTGTCCAGCGTACCGCCCGCGGGTTGTTCAGCGTGCCGCCCGCGCGAGCCGTGGTCTCGATCCTGGCCGACGCGCCATGCAAAAGGCGCCAAACCTCGGCCCGGCGCGGGGCATTGGCGACATAAGCAGTGAGTGCATGCTTACGTCGCCAAGATGGTTCGGCGAGCGCGGTTCTGGTGAGTTTTGCAGGGTTCTGGAGCCCGCTCCGACGCGGCGGAGCGGACCCCAGACTTCCGGCGAGCCGTCAGCGCCTCCCGCCGTTAGCGACTCAACGAGCTGTCAAAGGACGGACGGACCACGTATGCCCGAAACGGGTTCGGACCAAACCGGAACGCGCGGTGTCAGGCCAGGTACTGCCGCGTATCGCGGTGTTATGGTGTTGGTGCAGATGGCCGCGGCACCTTCGCTGTTCCTCCAATCGGTCCGGGTCCCCCAGGGATGGGACGACGTCGGCGAGACGACCAGCTCGATCACACGCGCGCGCATCTTCGACTCGATGGCTCGGGCCGTGTCCGAGCGCGGCTATGCGGCAGTCACGGTGAGCGACGTGGTGACCGGGGCGCGGATCTCTCGCCGTACCTTCTACGAGCAGTTCGAGGACAAGGAGCACTGCTTCCTCGAGACCTACCGAACCGGCTGCGAGAACGGCATCGCGCAGATCGACACGTCCCTGCGCGAGCTCGAGAACCCCGACTGGCGGACCCGGCTATCGGTCTCGCTCGAGACGTATCTGAGGATCCTCGCCGCCGAGCCCCACTTCGCGCGTGTACTGCTGATCGACGTGCTGGGCGCCGGGTCCGCCGCGCTCGAGGCGCGCGAACGCGTCCTCGGCGACTACGTCGAGCACTACCGTGGCCTGGGTGAGCGGGCGCGCGCGGAGGAGCCCGACCTCCCCGCGGTGCCAGACGCGTTCGTGCGTGGATTGGTGGGAGGGATCGCCGAGCTGGTGCAACATTGCCTCCTCGAGAGCCCAGCCACCGAGGTCTCAGACCGGCTGCGAGCACTGCACCCGACGCTGCTCAGCTTCGCCGCCTCGGTGCTGACCGGCGGGCGCGAGAACCGCTCCCGCGCCGGATAGCGCCGGCTCGGAGACAGTTTCCGGCGGGTCCTCCTAAGCGACGGTGGGCTCGGGCGCCGGGTGCTGGTGGGCCATCAGCGGCTCAACGCTGGGCGCAGCGGCTGGGAAGGTAACCTCGACGTCCAGCCCGCCGTGCTCGCCGGGGCGGACGCCCAGCCGGGCGTCGTGCGCGGACGCGATCGCGGCGACGATCGACAGGCCGAGGCCGAAGCCCTCGCGCTGGCGGAGACGATCCGGCGCGAGGCGCTGGAAGGGCTGGAGCAGCCGCTCGACCTCGCCGGCCGGCACCACCGGCCCGGTGTTGGCGACCGCGAAGTACGCCTTGCCGGCACGGGTCCCGACCCGAATGTGCACGTCTCCATCCGGGATGTTGTGACTGATGGCGTTCTGGACCAGGTTCGACACCAGCCGGGCGATCAGGCGGCGATCACCCGAGATGGTCGCGGTGTCCAGTTCCACGTCGAGGTGTAGGTGACGCTCGTCGGCTTCGGCCTGATGGGTCTTCAGCACCTCGTCGGTGATCACCGCCAGGTCGGCCGGCTCGCGTTGGTCGAGCCCGCGCTGCCCCTGGGCGAGCGCGAGCAGAGCGTCGATCAGCTGTTCCTGCTGCTCGCTCTCCTCGAGCGCCTCGCGGCAGGTCTCGCGGAACGTCCGCACGCTGGCGCGCGGGTCGCTGATGACCATCTCGAGCAGCGCCCGGACCGCGGTGAGCGGGGTGCGCAGCTCATGCGAGGCGTTGGCGACGAACTGTCGTTGGGCGTCGAACGCGTCCTCCAGGCGCTCGAGTAGGCCGTCGATCGTGTCGGCCAGCGTCCTTAGCTCGTCGCGCGGCCCCGGCAGCGCCAGCCGCCGGTGGAGGTTCGCCTCGGAGATCTCCTGGGCGGCTGCGGTGATGGTTCGCAGCGGGCGTAACACGCGCCCCGCCACGTACCACCCCAGCAGCGCGGCGATGATCGCCATTATCGCGAGCGCGATCGCCGACTCGATCTCGAGTTGGTGCAGGTCGGCGATCCGCTGTTGCGTGCCGACGAACCGCACGGCGGCTCGACCGGAGGCCGAGCCAAGCAGGCGGCTCACGGTCGGTGGAACCTTCTGCTGCTTGCCTCTGATGACGAATTGGGAGGCCGGCGTTCGCAGGTGGATCACGCCCGCACTCCCGGAGGCCGATTTCTGGAAAAGAGCGGAGCCCGCTGAGGGCGGGCCCGCGGGGGAGACGGCGAACGTATTGCCGCCGATGGTTGCGTGCGAGACGAGCCCGTAGGTGACCGCCAGCAGCGCGGCACCGCAGACGAGGAACAAGCCTCCGTAAAGCAGGGTGAGGCGCCACCGGACCGTCGTCTGGGGGTGGCGCAGCTGCTCGCGTGCGGATGCGAGTCTCACGTCCCGTCTCCGATCCGATAGCCGATCGGCGTGACTGTCTGGATCACCGGCGGTTCACCCAGCTTGCCGCGAAGCCGGCTGATCGTCATGCGGACGGCGTTGGTGAACGGGTCGGTGGCGTCGTCCCAGGCGCGCTCGAGGATCTCCTCGGTCGAGACCACCGCTCCCTCCGCGCCCAACAGCAGCTCGAGCACGGCGAACTCCTTGGGGCTGAGCGACAGTGGCCGGCCGGCGCGGGTCACGCGACGGTAGGCACTGTCGAGTTCGAGGTCGCGGTAGGCGAGGGTCGGCGGAAGTGCGCGCCGCGAGCGGCGCGCGAGCGCGCGGATCCGTGCCACCAGCTCGGCGATGTGGAACGGCTTCGGCAGGTAGTCGTCGGCGCCGATCCCGAGGCCGGCGACGCGCTCCTCGATCGTCCCGGCGGCAGTGAGCATCAGCACCGCGCTCTGGCCGGCGTCGACGAGGGCGCGGCACACGTCGTCCCCGTGGACGTTTGGGAGGTCGCGATCGAGGACGACGACGTCATAGCCGGTCACGGCGGTCCGCTCGAGCGCCTCGCGGCCGTCGTACGCGATGTCCACCGCCATGCCTTCGCGGCGGAGCACTGCTGCCACTGTCTCGGCCAGGCGCGGATGGTCCTCGACCACCAGCACCCTCATGCGTACGTCTCGCACTGGCAGGTCATGGTTCTTGGGACTTGGATCTTGGATTGTCGGCGGCGCCTGACGGCGGCGGCTTAGCCGCCTTGGGCACCGCCGGCGCGGGAGCGGTCCCGCGCCGACGTCCGGGCAGCCAGGATGGCGAGGCCGACATAACAGCGGGATAACAAAGTTACGGGCCGGTTATGCGCGGGTGCGTACAACCTGGCGCCATGAGCAGTAATCGTAGGTCTCGTAGGGGCCGGGCCTGCATCGCTCTTGCCGTCGCGGGTTGCGGGGCGCTGGCCGCCTGCGGCTCGACCGGCGCCCCGAGCGGGACGGTGACCAACGCCGGGAGTCCGACCCCGAGCGGACCGAGCCCAGCGCTCGAGTTCGCCAAGTGCATGCGTGCGAACGGCGTGCCGAGCTATCCCGACCCGGGGTCGGGGAACGGCCCCCAGGTCAGTCAGGTCGATCCGCGATCGCCGGCGTTCCAGACCGCCCAGCGCGCGTGTCAGAAATACCTGCCCAATGACGGTCAGCCGCGAGCGATGTCCGAGGCCGATCGCGTGCGAGCGGTCGCGTTCGCGAAGTGCATGCGCACGCACGGGGAGCCGGACTTCCCCGATCCCATCCTGGGGACGCCGAGCGATTCGACGCTGGTGTTTTCGCTTCGCGGCATCCTGTTCGCGGGCGGGCCGGGCCTGAACCCGGGGTCGCCGGCCTTCCGCCGGGCAGCGGCCGATTGTGGACTCAAGCTGCCGCCGGTCGGAGCAAAAGTGCCGGCGCCGTGATTCGGGTCCAATTCCTCCCATACGCTGCTCTGGCCTTGATGCTTGCGCTCAGCGTCGCCGCCTGCGGCGCCACCGGTCAGCCGAGCGGCACGACGACGAACAGCTCCTCGAACGGTTCGCAGCTTGCGCTGTCGGAGTGCATGCGCTCTCACGGAGTGCCGACCTTTCCTGATCCCAGGCAGGGCGGCGGCTTCGCGATCAGCGCCACCCCGGGCAGCTCGACGCTGACGGTCGACGGCACCACGTTCGAGGGCCCGGCGCTCGAGTCGGCGGTCAAGGCGTGCAAGCTGTTCGGTGGCGGCACCTCTCCGCCCCAAATCACAGGCAGCCAGAAGCGGGCCGCGGTCGCGTTCGCGGAGTGCATCCGCAAGCACGGCATCCCCAACTTCCCCGATCCGACCTTCCCGGCGGGCGGGGGAATCGCGCAGGGTTCAGGGACCAACATCAGGCGCAGCTCGCCGGCGTTCCAGCGGGCGGTGGCGATCTGCAATGGGAGGTCATCGTGAGGTTCCCGTGGAGGCGTCGGCGGAGGGAAGAGGACCGGAGGGCCGACACCGGCCGCCGCGTGGGGCGTCGCCTCGGTGCGACGCTCGCGCTGTTGGTGGCGATCGGCGTGCTGGTGGCGATCGTGCTGGGGAGCGAGTCGTCGCCGTCGTCGGGCAACTCGACCAACGCGAGTGCGTCGTCGGGAGCGGTCGCGGTTCAGCGTCGGAACCTCGTGGAGACGGACACGGAGTCGGGGACGCTCAGTTACGCGAACTCGTACACGGTCTATGACCGTTTGTCGGGGACGATTACGTGGCTGCCGGCGGTCGGTCAGGTGATCAAGCCGGGGCAGGCGCTCTACGACGTAGACAACGTGCCGGTGATTCTGATGGATGGAACGACGCCGGCCTACCGGGATCTCAATTCGTCCGACAGCGACGGGCCGGACATCCTCGAGTTGAACCGGAACCTGATCAAGTTGGGCCTTGATGCGGGGGGGATCGTCGCTGATGATGAGTGGCAGGCGGCGACGACCGACGGTGTGGAGCTGTTTCAGGAGTCGTTGGGAGAGACCCAAACGGGAGATCTCACGCTCGGCCAGGTCGTGTTCCTGCCCGGCGATCAGCTGGTCTCGAGTGTTCAGGCGACGGTCGGCTCGGACGGGTCCGGTGGAGGATCTCAGGCTTCCTATGATCCGCCCGCCGGGGGTCCGCGCACCGAATTCGTCAGTCTGACCAAGTCGAGCAGTCCGAGCGAGAGTGGCTCGGGTACGAGCAGCCCAGGGACAACGACCACGCCGTCGTCGACCACCTCGGGCAAGTCGTGCAAGCCAAAGACGAAGTCAAAGTCGACGTCGAAGACGAAGTCAAACTCCGGTGACAATTCGTGCGGGAGCGCGAACACGGTGGCGGCACTCACCCAGCTGCTCAAGGCCGCGACCGCGGAGCTAAAAGCGACGACGGCCGAGTTGAAGGCGTCCCACGGCAACGGGGGTTCGCCGGGTAAGTCTTCTGGCTCACCGTCTGGGTCGGGCTCACCGTCTGGGTCGGGCAACTCGGGTAACAGCGGGAATAGCGGCAACGGCGGGAGCGGCGGGAGTAGCGGGAGCGGCGGGGACGGTGGCGGGAGTGGTGGTGGTGGGGCGGGTGCGACGGCGGTTATGCAGACGAGTTCGACGCAGCTTGTGGCCACGGTCGATCTGGATGCCACGAAGCAGAGTGAGGCGAGGGTTGGTGAGGGGGTGCAGGTGGAGTTGCCGGATGGGTCTTTTGTGGGTGGGCGGATCACGGCAGTTAGTCCGGTGGCGCAGAGTTCTGGCGGGGACGGGGGCGGGGGTAACGGGAACGGTGGCGGTGGGGGTGGTGGTGGTTCTTCGAGTGGGGCGCTGGTTCCGGTGACGATCGTGTTGATGGGGCGTCATGTGGGGGCGGGGCTGGATCAGGCCGCGGTGTCGGTGAATTTCTCCGAGGCGGAGGCGAACGATGTTTTGTCGGTGCCGGTCACGGCGCTGTTGGCGGGCGCGGGCGGGGGTTATGAGGTGCAGGAGGCGGCGGCGCCGCACGCGTTGGTTGCGGTGAGGACGGGGTTGTTCGCGGCGGGGTATGTGCAGGTCTCGGGTCCGGGGATTTATCAGGGGCTCGAGGTGACCGATTCGCAGGGGTGATCGTGGCGCTCTGGCTGGAGGGGGTGGTGAAGGAGTACGCGGGTGGCGTGGCGGCGCTGCGTGGGGTGTCGTTGGAGATCCCGGATGGTGATCGGGTGGCGGTGGTGGGGCCGTCGGGGTCGGGGAAGACGACGATGTTGACGATCATGGGGACGTTGGAGCGCGCGACGGCGGGGCGGGTGGAGGTCGCGGGGCGGGATGTGGGGAGCGCGTCGGATGTCGACCTCGCCGGGCTCAGGGCGTGTGAGATCGGGTTTGTGTTTCAGGGGTTTCATTTGCAGGAGGCGATGAGCGCGGTGGATAACGTGGCGCTGGGGATGCTGTACACGGGGATGCCTTTGCGGGAGCGGCGGGAGATCGCGCGGGGGGCGCTCGACCGGGTGGGGTTGGGGCACCGGCGGGAGTTCAAGCCGGCCAAGCTGTCGGGGGGTGAGCGTCAGCGGGTCGCGATCGCGCGCGCGATCGCGAAGCGTCCGGTGATCGTGCTCGCGGACGAGCCGACCGGGAACCTCGACTCGCGGTCGGGGCGCGAGGTGATCGCGCTGTTGCACGGGCTCGCGGCGGACGGGGCGACGCTGGTGTTGATCACCCATGATGAGCGGATCGCGTCGAGCTTCCCGCGGCGGGTGCAGATGCGCGACGGCGAGATCGTCGGGGACGACCGCGCATGACGAGCGCGACCGCGGCCGCGCCGGCGGCGCCGGCGCCGCGTCCGGCGGCGATCGACCGCGCGCGGCTGCCCGTCCGCGAGCTGTTCGGCACCGCGCTGCAAGGCCTCAAGACGCGCCGGCTGCGCGCCGCGCTGTCGGCGTTGGGGATCGCGATCGGGATCGGCGCGATGGTCGCCGTCGTCGGCGTGTCCGCCTCCGCGCAGGCGAACCTGCTGGCCGAGATCGACGCGCTCGGCACCAACCTCCTCACGGTCACCCCCGGGCAGACGTTCCTGGGCGCGAACGAGGTCCTCCCCGACACCGCGGTCCCGTCGATCGAGCACCAGACCAACGTGCACAGCGCCGCCGCCGTCTACCAGATCTCGGGCGCCAACGTGTACCGCACCCCGCTCGTCCCCGCCGCCGAGACCGGCGGGATCGGCGTCGACGCCGCCGCCGAGAACCTCCCCGCGGTAATGGGCACCACCATGGCCTCCGGCCACTTCCTGGGCCAGGTCGCCAACGAATTCCCCGAGGCCGTGCTCGGATGGCAAGCCGCGCAGGTCCTGCAGATCAACCACGTCGCGGGACACCTCATGGTCTACCTGGGCAACACCTGGTTCACCGTCATCGGAATCATGCGCTCGGCCGTCCTCGACACCTCGCTCGACGCGACCGTGTTCATCTCCCTCCCCGAAGCCGAGCGGCTCTTCCAAACCCAACCCAACCCGTCGGAGATCTACGTCCGCGCCAACCAGAACGACGTCGTCGGCGTCTCGAACATCCTCGCCGCCACCGCCGACCCGCAAAACGCCGACGGCGTCCAAGTCAGCCGCCCATCCGACGCCCTACAAGCACAGGCCGACGCCAAAGGCCAATTCACCACCCTCCTGCTCGGCCTCGGCGCCGTCGCCCTCCTCGTCGGCGCGATCGGAATCGCCAACATCATGGTCATCTCCGTCCTCGAACGCCGCGGCGAAATCGGCCTGCGCCGCGCGCTCGGCGCCACCCGCCACCACATCACCGCACAATTCCTCACCGAATCCGCCCTCCTCGCCCTCCTCGGCGCCATCGCCGGACTCGCGCTCGGCGCCGCCGCCACCCAGGTCTACGCCATCAGCCGCCACGAACCATTCGTCCTACCCCTCTACGCGCTCCTCGCCGCCCCCACCTCCGGATTCATCATCGGCGCCATCGCCGGCCTCTACCCCGCCGCCAAAGCCGCACGCCTCAGCCCCACCGAAGCACTCCGCTCGACCTAACGTCGGGAAACCGCTAGACGCTCCACTGCTGGTCTGTCACGCTCGCCGTGCGTGCGTTGCTCGCCGCGCTGGCCTCCGGGCAACCACGGACGCCGAGCGGAGCGAGGCCCAATCGCGGCGTATGTCAGATGAGCGGCGGCGGCGCCTGACGGCGGCGCCTTAGTCGGCGACGCCGAGGCCCCAGCCGCCGTCGATCACGATCTCCTGGCCGGTGATGTACTCGCACGCCGGCGAGGCCAGGAACAGCGCCAGCGACTTGATGTCGTCGGGCCAGCCGACGCGGTGCATCGGGATGACCTTGCCCATCGCGGCCTGCACCTCCTGACGCTGTGCGTGGCCACCGCCGATATTCGTGACGAAGAACCCGGGCGCGATCGCGTTGACCATGATCCCGTCCGCAGCCAACTCGAGCGCGAGCGCGTGCATGAAGTGGCGGGCGCCCGCCTTCGCCGCCATGTAGGCGGAACCGATGGCACCCTCGACCGTCGTCGCCGCCAGTGAGGTGGTGATGACGATCCGCCCGAACCGGCGCGGGCGCATGTGCCGGGCGGCGGCGCGCGCGGTGGCGAAGATCCCGCTGAGGTTGATGTCGATGACCCGGTTCCAGCGCCCGTCCTCGTAGCGCTCGATCGCACCCTCGGGGACCCGCGGGCGCGTGTTCCCTGCCCACGCGCCGACGAAGCCCACGCCGGGGTCGATGCCGGCGTTGGCGAAGGCCACGTCGAGACGGCCGTACAGTCCGGCCGCCTCGTCGATCACGCGGTCCAGGGTCGCGTGGTCGGTCACGTCGGCGGTGGCGCTCCGGACATCGAAGCCTTCGACCTGCAACCGGTCCGTCTGCTCGGCGAGGGCATCGGCGTTGACGTCGATCAGGGTGACCCGCGCGCCGTGGGCGGCCAGCACCTCGCCGAACGCGAGGCCAAGGCCGCTGGCGCCGCCGGTCACGATCACACCGAATCCGGCCACCTCGAATCGCGAGGAAACGTTCACGCGTGTTGCTCCTAAGGTCTGGGTTGGCGGCGCGAGCCTATCGCGGCGTTCGGAACCGTCGAACGAACAGGAGCCAACAGCGTGGATTACGTGAATCTTGGGAGGACGGGACTACGCGTCTCGCGCGTCTGCCTCGGCATGATGAGCTACGGCCAGCACGAGAGCCGGCCCTGGGCGCTCGAGGAGGCCGAGGCGGAGCCGATCGTCCGCCGCGCGGTGGAGGGCGGGATCACCTTCTTCGACACCGCCGACGTCTACAACGGTGGGACAAGCGAGGTGATCACGGGTCGGCTGCTGCGCAAGATGTTCGGGATGCGCGAGGAATATGTCCTCGCCACCAAGGTCCATGGGCCGACGATGCCGGGGGAGAACGGCCGCGGCCTGTCCCGTAAGCACATCATCGCCTCGATCGACGCGTCCCTGTCACGCCTCGGCCTCGAGTACGTCGATCTTTACCAGATCCACCGCTGGGACCGGACCACCCCGATCGAGGAGACGATGGATGCCCTCCACGACGTCGTGATCGCCGGGAAGGCGCGATACATCGGGGCCAGCAGCATGTTCGCGTGGCAGTTCGCGAAGGCGCAACATGTCGCCCGCACGCGGTTCGTCTCGATGCAGAACCACTACAACCTGATCTACCGCGAGGAAGAGCGGGAGATGATCCCGCAGTGCCTGGATCAAGGCGTCGGGATCATCCCGTGGAGCCCGCTGGCCCGCGGGCTACTGGCCGGCAACCGCACGCGGGAAGGCGAGCGGCTCACGACCCGGGCGCAGACCGACGCGTTCGGCGACAATCTGTACAAGGCCGAACTCGACTTCGACGTGATCGATCGCCTGGTCGAGGTAGCCGGCGAGCGAGGCGACCCGCCGGTGCAGGTCGCTCTGGCCTGGCTGCTGCAAAGGCCGGGGGTCACCGCCCCCATCGTTGGAGCGACGAAGATCTCGCACCTCGAAGACGCGCTTGCCGCCGAGCAGCTGTCGCTCACTCCCCACGAGATCGAGCGGTTGGAGGAGCTCTACGTTCCCCATCCGATCGCCGGACATCAGTAGATGCGTGCACGAAGGGCTGTGCGCGGCCGTGTCGAAGAAGTACTCACGTGCGGGAGCCACCGCGCGCACGAGCCACGTCCGATTTCGACCCGGAGAGTGTCCATGACCGAGAAGACGAGCAAGCCGGCCGTCCGCCGTACCCGATCGCGCAAGCCGAAGGCCGAGTCGCACCAGCCGTCTCATACCGAGATCGCGGAGCGCGCCTACTACATCCACCTCGAGCAGTCCGGCGCCGACCCACTGGGGAACTGGCTGCGGGCCGAGGCCGAGCTGGCCGCCGCCTGAGGGCGGACTCGAACGAGGGGCCCGGCGCGATCACTGCCGGCTATTTGCGCGCGCCGGGCCGGCGTATCCCACGAACAGACCGATGAAGAACAGGATCATCAGGTAGACGATCAGGCCCGCCTGCCAAGCGTACCCGCGCGACGACGCACGCGGCTTGCCCGGCTCGCTCAGTCGAGGGTCGGGAGTTTGAGCTCGCTCAGGCGTGCGGGATCGTTGAGAACGTCGATCTCGACGATCCTTCCGTCCGAGACGGTGAAGGCCATGACCGCGAATGGGCGGCCCTCGGGTATCACGACGACTCCGGGGGCTCCGTTCACCAGCGCCCGGTGTGCGTAGGCCCCGAGGTGCGAGAACATCATGGCCCGCTCGGTCACCGCGCGTGCGCCGCGAACGACGAGCGACGCGCGTCCAGGTCGCGTGCCGTTGTCCTCACGAAGCAGGATGTCCGGATCGAGCACGGCGACGAGCGCGTCGAAGTTGCCGTCTCGGCTGGCTGCGGAGAACGCCTCGACGACGCTCCACTGGCGCGTCAGGTCCGGATCGGGGAGGCGGGCTTGGGCCTGTACACGACGCCGCGCACGGCTGGCCAGCTGCCGGACCGCCGCGGGAGAGCGTTCCGTGATCGTGGCGATCTCCTCGAATGGCACGCCGAACATGTCGTGCAGCACGAAGGCGACTCGCTCGGCCGGGGCGAGCGACTCGAGCACCACGAGCAGCGCGAGCCCCAGCGAGTCGCCGATCAAGGCCTCGTGCTCGGGGTCGGTCCCGTCGGGTGGACTGACGATCGGGTCCGGGATCCGGCCCTCGAGCGGCTCTTCGCGCTTGGCTTTTCGCGCCCGGAGCATGTTCAGCGACACGCGCGCCACGATCGTCGTGAACCAGCCCCCCAGGTTCTCGACGCTGCTCGCGTCGCTGCGGCTGAGCCGTAGCCACGCCTCCTGGAGCACGTCGTCAGCCTCGCTTACCGACCCGAGGATCCGGTAGGCGACCGCCCGCAGGTGGCGTCGTCGCTCCTGGAAGCGCTCGGCCCAGCCTTCGCTCCCCGAGGGGGTCTGGAGTGTCGACCCGCAGCGGAGCGAGATCGGTTTCGCCGTCAAGAACTTTTGGGGGCTGCAAACCGTTCGCGGCGTCTTCCGCGCGTATGGCGGCCGTTTCATGGTTGGCGAGGACGGCGCCGGGGGCGAACTGACAATCGAGGCCGGCAGCCTCGACACCGGGCACAAGAAGCGTGATCGGCACCTGCGCTCGGCAGACTTCTTCGATATTGAGCGATTCCCGCGGATCGAGTTCACGGCGACGGGGGTCGCCGTCCGGGACGGCGGTCTGACGGTCGACGGGGACCTGGTTGTGGGCGCGTCGCGCATCCGACTCGAGGTTCCGGTGAACGCGGAGCTAACCGCCGACGGGAAGCTGCGCCTGGAAGGAAGAACGACCGTAGCCCGCCAGGCAGCGGGCATGGCCTGGAACCGGCTGGGGTCGATCGGCGACGATGCCGTGCTGCACGCGAACCTCGCGCTCCGTCGGCCAACGCGATAGACGAGAGTCTGAGCGGTGGTTCGCCCCGGCCCCCTCAGCGAGTTGGTCTGCGGCTCGCGGCGTGGGCCAGAAGCGACCGGACCACGCGCCGGTGGTGGGGTGTGATCACCCCCCAGAGCGCACGCGCGGCCGGGTTTGTCTGTTCGACGAACGTGGCGAACAGCAGACCATCGGGCTCGCCTCGGAACAAGAGCTGGCCGCGGAACCCAAGCCATGAGTCGGCGACGAGAAGAACGAAGGCTGGATCGCTGTGCTCCACCTTCCAGCCGAGCACGCGGTTCGGAGACCATGGCGGGCCGAGCTTCAGGCCGAGTGCGGTCCATCCCAATACGAGACGCCGTCGCACCCGCCGAGGAGCCTCCTGCACGGTGGCGCTGAGCCACTGCTGCGGAGTGCGCGCGGCGGCCCCGGTCACGGTGAACGCGTCCACGTAGTCGATCCGAGAGAGCGTGCTGAGCGCCCGCGCCTCTGCCGGCAGCGAGATTTCGCTCACGGTGGGGACCAACGCGCCAGACGGTCGTGTTTCGGTCATAGATCTCGCTCCATATATACAGTGCTGTATATATATGGAGCCTAGGCATCATCCGTGACCGTGTCAAGCCCGCCGTCGGAGCGCTAGGGGCGATGGCTCCCCCAACCCGGACGCCACGCGAGGCCTGGATCGACGCAGGACTGCGCGCACTAGCGGCGGGAGCCGGGCCCGATGCCGTGCGGGTCGATGCGTTGGCCAAGTCTCTGGGCGTGACCCGCGGTGGCTTCTACGGTCAGTTCAAGGACCGTGGCGCCCTGCTCAACGCGATGCTCGACACCTGGGAACGAGCCGCCGTCGACGAGGTCCTCGAGCAGGTCGAACGCCGCGGGGGCGACGCACGCGAGCGGGTGCGCCGGGCGGGAGCGCTCACGTTCAGCGACGAGCTGCTGCCGATCGACCTCGCGATCCGCGATTGGGCACGCCACGACGCCGGTGTCGCGGAGCGCCTACGCCGGGTCGACAACCGTCGCATGGAATACCTGCGCCAGCTCTTCGCGTCCTTCTGCGCCGACGAGGAGGAAGTCGAGGGGCGCGCGGTGCTCGCCTTCGCGCTCGCGATCGGATACCACTTCATCGCCGCCGACCACGGCGCCCGCGACCGGAACGACGCGCTCGCGCTCGCAGTCCGACAGCTGCTCGCCTGACTCCAGCGCTTTCGTTCGGCGGAGCCGCGCCGGTGTTGGTGGCTCAGCCTGGCGGACCGCCGATCCCTGGCGGGGTGATCCCAAAAGTGATCCGATAATCGCACCTCCCGGCGCAGGTGAACACGCTGGTGGCGTCATCGCCGGACCAGGAGTAGGCGTAGGGCTCCGCGCGCTTGAACACCAGGGCGTAGTCGATGGGCCACGTCTTCGCCGGCGCGCACCCGCTGGCGTACTGGCCGCTGCAGCAGTAACGGTCGGTGTGGAGCCGGGTGCAAGGTGAGATGCAGCCGACTAGCCGACCCCCACGGTCGACCTGCAGCGCCGACGGGCACTTGACCGTGGACGTGCAGCCGCGGCCTCGCTCGCAGCCGTCGGCCGAGATCCGGTCCCTAGCCTGACCGTGACCGTGCACGATGGTGATGTACATCGGCAGGTTGGAGCCGTCCACCATCGACACGTCGTAGAAGTCGAGGTGGTCGAACGAGTTCAGGTCGTACTCAGCGAGCGTGGCCGGGATCTGGCCCCATCCTCGGCACTGATACCGACCGCCGCAATCGCCGGTCAGGCAATGGCCGCATCGCGAGCTAGGACGCGACTCCGCCGTCTCGATGGTCCACCGGCCGCGGGGTGCTGGCCGCGCGGCGACGCCTGTTCTGTTCGCACGCGCGGGTGACTGGTGTCATGCTGTCCCTGGCGTCGCGTCATGGGCACGCCCGTCACCCCAGTCTCCTCTGAAATGGAAGACCGTTTGAGACTTCCTGCCACTGACCCGGATACCCACGATGAGCGGCGATGGTCCCGACCTGGACGAGTGATCTAACTCGCCGCCGGGAAAGCGCCGGGAGGCACGCAAGCATCGGAAGTGCCTCATTGCGGTGGCTGCGATCGGGGATATCAAGCTTTAGCCTCCACGGATACGCACCCAGCCTCTTTGGGTAAGAGGTCGGCCATGAGCAAGCGCTACATACGTGCGATCCTGCGAGGCGCTACCGCTGTCGGGCTACTTACCGGCTGGGACGGTCCGTTCGTCGACGACAGCTACTGCCTGGTGGAAAACGGCCAAGCCGTCATGTACTCCCGCGCCGGCGCCATTGATGCGTGCCTGCGCCTGCGCGTCCTTGGCGTTCAGCCGCTGTACCGGGCCTCGGAGCCGACAGATCTCTGATTAGGCCCCGGCCCTCACCTCAGCTCCAAGCAGCCGGCCGGCAATGGCCGCTCCGTGGGCTTCGGTCGACGTGGCAGAAGCGTGATAACTACCTATGTCGCTCCGTGAGCGGGTCGGATGCGCGTGGATGGGTCGAGATGGCAGCTTCTGGCTATGCGACGCGCGACGCGTCGAACTCGATGGTGGCGGAAGTCCTCGGTGCCTTCGGGGCGTATGCCACTTTCGGTTTAGCCCGTCGTACTGCGCCGGCGGTGGTGGATGGCTCAGCGTCCTCAGGTGACATTCGCGGAGATGCGGTCCGTTGCTAACTGTCCGCCGGCGAGGGAGGTGAAGGAAGATGAGTCTGAACCTTGCCACCATGCTGCGCGAGTCAGCGGTGGCGCGCCCGAACAAGCCGGTTGCGCTCTACGATGGCGGCCGCGTCAGCTACGCCGAACTTGACGCGTTGTCAGACCGGTTCGCCGCCGGCCTGCGGGCGTCCGACCTGGGCCGTGGGGACCGCGTCGGGCTGCATCTGCCCAATATCCCCCAGTTTCTCGTCGCCTACTTCGGGGTCCTCAAGGCCGGGTGCATTGCTATACCGCTGAACGTCCTTCTGAAAGCGCCTGAGCTTGCGTACTGCCTCAGCGATGCGGAGGCCCGGATGCTGGTCACGTGGGCGGGCATTGCGGACGAGGCAATCAAGGGCGCCGGAGAGGCCGGGGTCCCGGCGCTGTGCGTCGTCAACACGCCCGGTGTTCCCGAGCCTTCAGTCGGCCGCCGGTTCGAGGAGCTCCTGGCCATGGAACCCGAGTCGCCTCCAATGGTCCAGACCGACCCTGGCGACACGGCGGCGATCGTCTACACATCCGGAACTACGGGAACCCCTAAGGGCGCCGAGCTGACGCACTTTCAGCTGTTCATGAATGCAGACACGCCGGGTCGGGTGTTCGGCATCCGCGACGACGACATCGTCATGGTGGCGCTGCCGCTGTTCCACGTGTTCGGCCTGAGCAGTCAACTCAACGTATGCGTGCGCTTCGGCGCCACCATGTCCCTGGTTCCGCGGTTCGACGCCACCAAGGCGCTGGAGGTGATACAGCGGGATGGCGTGACCATCTTCGAGGGAGTCCCGACGATGTACGTCGCGATGCTGCGAGCCCCGAACCTCGGGGCCTACGACGTATCGACGCTTCGCATTGGGATCTCCGGGGGCGCTCCCCTGCCGGCGGAGGTCCTGGATGCGTTCGAGGAGAAATTTGGCATCGTAATCCTCGAGGGGTACGGGCTCACCGAAACAGCGTCGACGACGACCTTCAACGTCAGCGCCGACGAGCGCAAGATCTACAGCGTCGGGAAGCCAATCTGGGGTGTAGAGGTGCAGATCTGGGACGACGAGAAGCAACCGCTACCGGTCGGCTCCGAAAACGTCGGCGAGATCATGATCCGCGGAGTCAACACGATGCGCGGCTACTTCCGAAAGCCGAAGGAGACCGCCGCGGCCTTCACCGACGGCTGGTTTCACTCGGGTGACCTCGGATACTGCGACGAGGACGGGTTCTACTTCATCGTGGATCGGAAGAAAGACCTCATCATCCGAGCGGGTTACAACGTGTATCCGCGCGAGGTCGAAGAGGTCCTCTACACCCATCCGGCCATTGCCAATGCGGCCGTGATCGGGATCCCGGACGACCGTGTGGGTGAGGAGATCAAGGCCTTCGTGCAACCCAAGGTCGGTGCCACTCCGAGCGAAGGAGAGATCATCGAGTACGTCAAGAAGCGATCGCGGCGTACAAGTATGCGCGGAGCGTCGAGTTCTGGGACGATCTTCCAATCGGGCCGACCGGCAAGGTCGTGAAGAAGGAGCTCAAGACCTCGGTGTCATGACGTCGACACCGGGCGTGCAAAGGAGTGCTTCGACCAGCGCGCGATGCGCTGCTAACGCTGTGCCTCGGCGCGGTAGCGGGACGGCGCCACCCCCAACTCGCGCCGGAACGCCTTCGAGAATGCGTACTCGCTCGCGTACCCGACCCGCTCGGCGATCGCGCTGAGGGGGTAATCGCCCGAGCGGAGCAGCCGTGCGGCGAAGGTCATCCGCCACCACGTGAGGTGGGTCAGCGGCGGCTGCCCGGTGAGCTCGGTGAACCGCCGGGCGAAGGCGGCCCGTGACAGGTTGCAGCGGGCGGCCAGTTCAGCGACCGTCCACCCGTGCTGCGGATGGTCGTGGATGAGCCGCAGGGCGACGCTCAGCTCGGGGTCCCGGCTGGCCCGGGCCCACCCGCTCGGAGCCTGCGGCGCCTCGAACCACGCGCGCAGGGCATAGAGGAGCAGCAGGTCGAGCAACGCCGGCGTGGCGGCGCTCGTGCCCGGCAGATCGCGGTCCAGCTCGGCGCCGAGCAGATCGACGACGGCGCGTACCTCGGAGGCGACGCCGACCCGGGCGGGCAGGTGCACCACGTCGGGCAGGTCAGCGAACAGGGGATGTGGTCGGGCGCCGCCCAGGTCGTAGGTGCCGCCCAGCATCACCGTGCCGCCGGTCGCGGGATCCAGTGCGCTGCCGTCGGCAGGCCAGTGGTCGGCGGGCACGTGGGTCGCGTAGTCGGCGTCCGATAGAGGGGTAGCGGGGTCGTCGGCGAGCGCGTGGGGGGCGTGGCGACGGATGAGCGCAAGGTCCCCGGCTCCGAGCGCGATCGGCTCGTCCCCGCCGGGACCCGTCAGCCAGGCGCTGCCCTTGAGGATGACCTGCACGCCGATCGCTCCAGCGGCGGGGAAGCGCAGCCCCCACGGGGCGTGAAGCAGGGCGCGGGCAACCTGGGGCTGCCCGGTGCGCATCGCCGATACGGCATCACCGACCAAGTCGAGGCCTTGATGAGACGATTGGACATCTATTTGCGCGTTTGAGGTATTCACCGTCTTCGTCGTAGAGCTTATCGTTCGACGCGTCCTTCCGTTTCCTCGTCCATGGAGGTTGTGATGAATGACCGTCGTCGTGATCTGCTGGTGGCCGTACTCGCGTTGGCCGGAGCGGTTTTTGCCGTCCTGCAGGCCGCCGTCGTGCCCGCGCTGCCCGACATCGATCGCGCGCTGCGCGCCGGTCCCTCGAGCGGCACCTGGATCCTCACAGTGAACCTGCTGGCCACCGCCGTGCTGACCCCGGTCCTCGGCCGGATGGGCGACATCCACGGCAAGGACCGCATGCTCCGAGTCGTCATGACGGCGCTCGGCTTGGGCACGCTCGTGTGCGCGCTGGCGCCCTCGCTGCCCGTGATGCTCGTCGGCCGCGTGGCTCAGGGCGCCGGTGGGGCCGTGTTCCCACTCGCGTTTGGTGTGCTGCGCGACGAGTTCGAAGGCGAACGCGTGGCCGGTGCGATCGGTCTGGTGTCGTCGCTCTTGGGTATCGGCGCCGGAGTCGGGCTGGTAATCGCCGGCCCGGTCATCGCCGCGCTGAGCTGGCGCTGGCTGTTCTGGCTGCCCCTCGCGGTGCTGGTGCCGGTCGCAGGCGCGGTCGCACGGTGGGTGCCCGGCTCGCCGGTCCGCACGCCTGCCCCCGTCGACCTCGCGTCCGCGGCACTGATGGTCACCGGTCTGTCGGCGCTGCTCGTCGCCGTCAGCGAGGCCAGCGTGTGGAGTCTCGGCTCGGGTCGCACCCTGGGGCTGCTGGGCGCCGGTTCGCTGCTCGTCGCCGCTTGGGTTCGCCATGAGCTGGCCAGCGGCGACCCTCTTGTCGACATGCGAATGATGGCGCTGCGTGGCGTCTGGACAACGAACCTCGCGGCCTTCCTGCTCGGGGTTGGCATGTACGCGTCAATCGCGCTCGTGCCGGCGCTGGTCGAGCTGCCGCGCACCACCGGCGTGGGCTTCGGGGGCTCAGTCACGGCCGCCGGGCTGTTCATGGTGCCCACCGCCGCACCGCAGCTGATCGTCGGACCGTTCACCGGCCGCGTCGCGCGGCGGATCGGTTCGCGCGTGCAGCTACTGGTCGGCGTCGCGCTCATGCTCGCCGCCTACGTCGCGCTGACCATCGCCCACCGGCACGCCTGGCAGCTCGTCGTCGCCACGGGCGCGCTCGGACTTGGCCTCGGGTTTGGCCTGGGTGCGCTTGCCAACCTGATCGTCGTCGCCGTCGGCCCGCGTCAGACGGGCGTGGCGACCGCGATGAACACCGTGATGCGGACCCTGGGCGGGGCTTTCGGCGCCGCGATCGCCGCCGAATGCCTGGCGCGTGGTGGCTCCCTGGACGGAGACTTCGCCGTCGCCTTCGCGCTGTGCGCGGGTGCCTTGGCGCTCGGCGTGGCAGCGGTGCTGGCGATCCCGGGGAAGCCTCTGCGAGTCGACTTGCGCGTGGCTCGCGATCACCGTGCACTGTCCCAGGGCTGATCGCCGGAACTGCGACAGGTTCCGGCTTGTCCGGTTCGGGGTCGTAGGCGCCACTCGATACCCGTCAGGCAGAAGCTCTGGAGCTTCAAGGCCTGAAGCACCTGCAGCCGCCGCCGTGGCCCGCACCCCGGCGGCGGGTAGGCTGCGGCGGTGCTCCACCCGCGGCTCGTCAGGCGGTTCAACGTCCGGATCCCGATGCGCGATGGCGTCACACTTGCGGCGGACCTGGTGCTGCCCGGGACGTTGCCCGCGCCGGTCGTGATGCTGCGTACCCCGTACGGACGCGGGGGGGAGCTAGCGACCAAGCGTTCTGACGTGTTTGCCAACGCTGGGTACTGCGCCTGCTGGGTCGATGTGCGCGGACGTGGGGATTCGGATGGGGTGTTCGACCCGTACCGCAACGACGGGCTCGATGGAGTCGACGCGATCGCCTGGCCGGCCGCCCAAGAATGGTGCGACGGTTCGGTGGCGACATACGGCGGCAGCTATCCGGGCCGTATCCAGTGGCTGACGGCCCTGCATCATCCGCCAGCACTGCAGGCGATGATCGTGCTTGTTACCCCGTCTGATCCGTTCGTCGAGAACCCGACGGGTGTTCCTGGGCCGATGCACATTCACTGGTTCCGCATGACCGACGGGCGAGCGATGCAGTACACCGAGGCCGTCGACTGGATGGAGGTCTACCGCCACCGGCCGCTGACCGAGCTTGACGAAGCCGCGGGCTTTCGTTCGGAGCTGTGGCGGGAGGAGTGCCGCCACCAGACCCTCGACGCGTGGTGGGAGCCGGTCCGGTATCAGCATCGGATCGGCGAGATCGACGTGCCGGTCTTGCACATCTCGGGCTGGTACGACGACGAGGAGATCGGTACGCCGACGAACTACGCGGCTATGAGCGCGACCGGACGGACGGGGCAGCGGCTGCTCATGGGCCCGTGGGGTCACCAGGTGAACACGGGGACGAGCCTCGGCGAACTCGAGTTCGGTCACGACGCGGTGATCGACCTCGACGCGGCCATGACGGCCTTCCTCGACGAGATGGTTCGCGGCCGGGTCCCGGCCGAACCGCCAGCGCCTGCCCGGATCTTCCTGATGGCCGCGAATGAGTGGCTTGACCTGGCCGCATGGCCCGCGCCGGGGAGCACGGAGCTGCCCTTGTACCTGGAGAGTGACGGCCATGCCAACTCGCGCTACGGCGACGGGCGCCTGGGTGATCGGCCGGCGCCTGCGGAGTCTCCCGCGGATGCCTGGGTGCACGATCCCGATCGCCCGGTCCCGTTCATCACCCCGGCGTCATCGGCGCAGATCGGCGGCCCGGACGACTACTCGGCTCTCGAGGCCCGCGGTGACGTACTGGTCTACACGAGTGAGCCGCTCACCCAGCCGCTCGATGTCGTCGGCGCGGTCCGGGTTGTCGCGTTCGTATCCACCTCGGCGGCGGATACAGACGTAACCGCGAGGCTGGTCGATGTGCACCCCAACGGGTTCGCCCAGCGGCTGTGTGACGGTCTGGTGAGGCTGCGCTACCGCGCTGGACACGAGCGGGCCGAGCCCGTGCAGCCAGACACGGTGTATGAGATCGAGATCGTCATGTGGGACACGGCGCAGCGCTTCCTTCCCGGCCACTGCATCCGCTTGGATGTCGCCTCATCCGCTCACCCCAAGTTCGCCGTAAACCTTGGAACCGGTGGAGACGAGAGCACCGGCACGAATGCCACCATCGCGCACAACCGCCTATATCACGACGGCGCGCGGCCCTCGCGCCTGCTGCTCACGGTCTTGGACGGCACGGCGACGGGATCGTAAGAGACTCAGGACCCGTTTCAAGGCCTCGTGGGCTACACGCCGCCGAGGTAATCGAGGTGCACGCCGTCAATGGACCAGATCGCCTTGGCGTCACCGCCCGCATCGATGACACCGCGATAAACGCGTCGTGACCCACGCTCACGCGGGTGCGGGGATCTCTGTGGGCCGATAGCCAAGGAGTCTCCCGCGCCGGCGTTCCAAAAGCGGTGCGGAGTGCCCGGCTGGACGGTCGCGACGTCGCCCCGGCCTCGACGCTTCTATGCGCTCGAGCTAAGCCAGCCCTTGCGGCGAAGGAAGATCCAGAAGCCGACGATCGACGCGAGCAGCAGCCCGAGACCGAGCACGAAGAAGGACCACGTCGCGTTCTGGATATGCCCGGTCAGAAACGCGAAGTTCTGGCCAAAGAATCCGGTCAGGAACGTCAACGGCAGAAAGATCGTGGCGATGATCGTTAGCTGCTTGGAGATCTCGCCCTGGCGGTTGGCGACCGTCGACAGGTACATGTCGGTGGCGCCGCTCAACAGGTCGCGGTAGGAATCGATCAGGTCCGAGGTGCGGACCAGGGTGTCGTAGAGGTCGCGCAAGTAGAGGAGATCGTCGGGCTCCATCCCCGGAAGGTGGCTGATCTCGTCCGTATCGCGCGCGAAGAAATCGCGCATCGGGGTCACTACCCGGCGCATCGCGATCAGGTCGCGTTTGAGCGAGAAGATTCGCTGTAGGCTCTGCTCGCGCGGCTGCTCGATGACCTGCTGCTCGATCTCGTCGATCGCCTCGTCGATGCGATCGAGCACGGGCACGTAGCTCGACAGGACCGTGTCGAGGATGTCGATGACCAGCGCCCGCTCCCGGGCGGGTGGCTGCTTCCGTACCCGCGCGCGCAGCGCGTCGAGCACCGCGAACGGCGTCGGGTGCAACGTCACCACCCAAGCGCCGGAGATCAGCAGGTGCACCTCGCGCAGCAGTCGCTCGCCGGCGGCCGCCTGCTCGTCGACCCCGTAGACGACGAGGCTGACGTACCCCTCGTAATGTTCGCGCTTAGGGCGCTCGGAGAAGGTGCTCACGTCCTCGATCGTGAGCGGATGAAGGTGCAGCAGCTCGCCGAGTCGTGTGAGCTGATCCGTGCTCGGGTCGTGTAGGTCGAGCCAGAAGAACTGATGGGCCTCGAGGAGCCCGGTGACCCGATCGAGGTCGCTCGCCTCGAGCACTGGGAACGACGTGCCGCCGGAGCTCACGCCCCGCAGATTAGAGCGGGGCGCGGCGGACCGGTGATTGGGGTTAGGAGACCTTTGCGCCACACTCGGGGCAGCGGTAGGGCCGCATGCCCGCCACGTGGCGCGCGACCCCGGTGATCACGAACGGTAATGTGACCCTGGGGAACGTGCTTCTCGCCCTTCACTGTTCCGTGGGCGGGGCAGCTGCCCTGACGGGTGTGTGTCTCGTACTTGAACATCGACATGTTCGTCTCCCGTGGTTGGTGTTCGATTCTGGTGTGGGTCAAGCTGTGGCCCCGGCGGGTGCCCAGTGGAACCGTGCGAGCGCGACGATCAGCCCGGCGATCCCCCATGCCGCGACGATTGCCAGGTTGCCGCAGGCGACGCTGTCTGTGCCGGGAAGGAATCCTCGGTTGAGCGTCGCCACGAGATGCTCGAGGGGAAATGCTTGCGCGATGTGGGCGAGCGCGGTGGTCGGACGGAGGGGATGTAAACGCCGGAGATGAATGAGAGCGGTAGCGTGAGGGCGAGGACGAGCGGGCGAAGGTCAGCAGGTCATAGCGCGTCTGATGCATGACGAGGCGGATCACTGGTCGAGCTCCCGATCGTCGGTGGTCGTGAGGTGCAGGTACACGTCTTCGAGGATCGGACGGTGCAGCTCGAGGTCGGCCAGCGGGTGGTCGTGCTCGAGCGCCCACCGGGTGAGCGAAACATCGGCGACACCGCCTCCTCGCAGCTGACGGCCAGGCGACCCGCGACGCCGAAGCCGAAGCCGCGATGCTCCGCGAGCGCAGCCGCCTCGCGCGCGCCGGGCTCGAGGAAGCCCGCCGCCCGATCGCGGCCCAACGCGATGAAGTCACCATGGCGGCACGTTCGGGCCCGATGGTCGCTACTACGTCGGCATGCGCCGCCGTCGGACGATATTGGCCATATCCACCGCTCTGGACGGGCCCGGAGAGCCTCTGTTGCCGGATGGAATTGTCCTCTTCCCGCGCGGGTTCGGCTTTGGTGCTGACGGCCGGCTTTACCTGGCGTCGGGCGTCGGGCCGTCCGGGGAAGGCGAGAACACAATCGTCGCGTTCGATCATGACGGACCGCTGCGCGCGCGGTGCTTGGTCAGCGACTCCGAACTGAGCCCGCTTGATCTCACGCTTGCTCGGAACGGGCACATCGTGGTTTCCAGCGAGTACCCCTTCGGCGCTCCGGACGCCGTCACCAGCCTTCGCGAATACGACCCAGCCTCTTGAGAGCTCTTGCGCGTACTCCTACCCGACCGTTCACTGAGATTCCGGAGGCCGCGGGGCTTGAGATTCGGACCCGAGGGTCGTCTCTACTGTGTGGGTGAGGACCACGTCGTGGCCTTCGACTTTTCGACGGGCGGCTTTCTCGGGCCGGTCGTGCAGCTACCTACCCTCAATGGGCAAGCCGTCGTCCTGCTCGACTAGTTCTCGTTCCGTCGCACGGTGCGGCATCGGTCGCTTTGGGGTTCCGCGTTACCACCGTGTTACCCGACGACGAGGAGACTGAGGTGCCGGACCAGCCTCGGGACTATGACGTGCGCGAGACGCCGAGCGACACGAGACACCGCGCCCGCCACCACCGCGTGATTGCGCCCGCGGTCACCTGGTGCGCGCTGGCGATCGCCGCGTGCGGAACATCGAGCAATTCGACGACTTCTGGAGGCTCGAGCCCGCTCGCGGTGCCGGTCGAGTTCGCGGCATGCATGCGCGCGCACGGCGTGCCGAGCTTCACCGACCCGGCGGCAGGCGGTCAGGCTCCAACCGTCGGCCCGGTGGATAAGGGTTCCCCGGCGTTCCACACCGCCGAGCAGGCGTTGCAGGAGCCTGCAGGCGAAGCTGGCGAACGCCAAACCCCATACCACCCGGGCGCAGCAACTCAGGCAGGCCGAGTGCATGCGCGCGCACGGCGTGCGGAACTACCCCGACCCACTCCCCGGAGGCGGGTTCAGCATCCCGCCGACGGTCAACCCACAGTCGCCGGCGTTCATCGCCGCGGCGAACGGATGCGGGAAGCCCTGAGATAACTACCGCTGGGTCACTCCCGTCCGCCCCCGACCCGCATTCCGTCCTGCTGCTGGCGCTGAGCGCGCCACTCGTCCTATTCGCCACCACCGGCCGCGTCGTACCGGCACGACGACGCCCCGGCCATAGCGGCCGCACGACCTCGGTCAAACCGGCGAGAACGCCGGCGGACCGATAGCGTGAGGACGGTGCATGAGATCCGACCTGGGCTGTGGCGTTGGACGGCTCCGCACCCGTCGCTCGCGCACCCTTCCCTCACTGCTTCGCACCGGGACCAGCAGCAAAACTGTATCGCTGGCGCGTAGGGGCGTAAAGGGGTGAGGGGGTCGGAGCGCGGTGCTCTAAGTCGCTCGTCCCCGCCATGGTGCCGACGTCGTCGGATCGGGGCCGCGCGATGACTTCGCGAGGATCCCGGACACTGGTGCACGTCCAGGTGATGGACCGGTCCTTGCCAATCGAGATCCTGGGGAGACCTGGGCGGCGGGGAACGGCTTGCGTGACCTGCGTGGTTGAGCGCTATGGCACCACGCGATTGCGTAGGGGTCGCCTCGTAACTCGCGCCGGACCGTTTACGGGCGCGAGCTACGAGCGGTCGGAGGCATGCAGCCTGACGACACCCCGCTGGCCGTCACATCGGTCGTCAGCCAGCGACGTCAACGTCACGACCAGACAGGTGACAGGTAGTGAATCAGCGGTGGTAAGGACTGCCGGCCTCGTGGATGAAGAGTAAGCACAACGCCACCACAGCAAGGATGGCCAGGATTTCGCCCACCATACGATCAACCTCCTCGTGTCGAAAGTTACTATCTACGGTTGATCTCTGCTGAACACGCGATTGCGACTCAACGGAGGGCTTGACCCGTGCTATAGCCGGTCTGGAGCCACACTGCGTCCGGGGAAAGCCACACGACACGACGGTGCACTACGGATCTAAGTCGTCTCGGGGAAGCTGGCGCTCCGTATCGTCAGAAGAGTCGCACATAGGGGGTCGGAGAGCAGCGCCCTGAGATCTGCATACCGCTGGCGAGTCGACAGACGCAGCATGAGCTCTGCGGGCATGCAAGCTCATGACCTACTCGCGCCTCGCCCGTCATTCGCGCCCCCGGCGAAGCTCGCCAAATATGTCAAGAGCGTGGGTGCCGAATCGTAAACGGCTGAGGCTGCCGCTGGCCGGTTTGGCGGTCGGTCCCGATTCGGAACACCCACGCTCTGTGACGCGCTCAATCTACGCCTGCGCCGGCTATGGAAGATCCGTAGTTTCAGGCAGTAAGGGTTCTACGTTTCCACCGCTCATCGCAGACACGCGTACTCCCCCGCGCTCCTATCCCCGCCGGGGTATCCCGGTGACCTCCCAGGCCCGACCAAGGGCGCTGCCATAAAAGACCACGATGACGAGGACCAAGGCACGTTCCAGCGCGGCACTCTGGGTGTTCGTCAGGAGCGCAACGCCGAGGCCGAGCTGCACTGAGTAGCCCACAACCGAAATCGCCGCGAAGGCGAGATTCAGCTTTCTGGTTCGAGAACTGCGGGAGAAATTGCCAGCCCGCTTCGCTCTCGGTATCAGGCGTCTGGTGGCCAGCAGGGCGACGATTGCCATTGCGATGCTTGAGACCCCGAGGACGACCGAGCCCCCAGTCAAGGCCACGATCGAGACGAAGAAGATGTCTACCAGGACAACAAACGCGCTCCCGGCCAACACGGTTCGCAACTCCCGAGTTCTGGGGTCCGCATCATCCGAGTTGACGACCGATACGGCAACGACCAGCAAGCCCAAGATGGCAGCGGAGCCCACAACCGCTGAGCCGGTTGAGACTCGTGTGCGGTCAGCTCGGGCAGCTGAAGATCGGCGCCCGCGGTCGTAGATGTCCTAGAAGAACCGCCAGCCGCCGGTGGGCCCGGAACGAGCGAGACTTGACGGTCCCCAGTGGGATCCCGAGTCGAGCCGCGATCGCGCTCTGGGTGAGCCCCTCGAAGTGCTGTGCGCGAACGACCTCGCGCTCATCGTCGGGAAGCAACGAGACCGCTCGACGGACTTCCCACAGCTCGAAGGTGTCCTCGACGGTGACTGCCGGCGACACGAGGGCCGGATCGTCGGCCGAGACAGCGTCCAGCGGCCTGGCGACTCGACGAGCCTCTCGGCGGTAGATGTCGATCGCCACCCGCCTGGCAATGGCCGCCAGCCACGGCCCGAGCTCCCTTCCTGGATCGATGCTCCCGGCGGCTCGCCACGCCTTCAAGAATGTTTGCTGCGTTGCCTCCTCGCACAGGCCACGTTCCTGCAGGATGGGGTGCGCGACGGCATAGACGAGGCGTCCGTAGGCCGAATACACGGCACGCACCGCGTCAGGGTCGCCGCTGCGGAACTTGGCTCTGAGGTTGGCGTCGATCCCGCGGGGCCCGCGTCGCGCCGACGCGCGCGGACCGCGTCGGACGCTGGCTAGACGGGGCGAGGTGAATGTGCCGGTGGCGGCGTTCTTAGGCATGGGCGCAAAGTAGGCCGCCCTGCCCGTGACGTCATCGGAAGGGGGTACCAATCTTTTGACGGCGCTCCGTCCGATCGCCCGCGCTATTCGATTCGAGCCTCCTCATGCCGCGACTGGTCGCGCGCTCCGAGCTCGTCCAATAGTGACTGTGCCTGCTCGATCCCCGGGCGATGGCCTTTGGCGGCAAATAGGTCCAACGTGGCGCGCGCCTCGACCACCGCTTCGGCTCGGCGGTCGACCGCTTGAAGGACGCGGGTCAGGTCGAGCATGGCATCGGCACGCACTTCAAGTGAGTCGGTCCGGAAGGCGTGGGCGACCGCGCTGCGCGCCCAGCGGACCGCCCCCTCATCGTTCTTCTCTGTGAGGGCAAGGCGGGCGCGCACACGATGGGTGATCGCGAAGTTGAGTATGTCCTCGGGGGCGCTGAGGCGCTCCGCCAGCTCGATCGCGGATCGAGCGGCGCCGACGTTGTTCAAGAGCGACTGAGTATGTGCGACGCGCGCTTGGGTCGTCGACCGCAGCGCATGCTGGCCCAGCTCGGCGAGGACCGCGTCGCTCCGAAGCAGGCACGGGAGCGCTGCCGCCGGATCTCCGGCTGACAGCTCGGCCACGCCGAGCTCGCTATCGCACGCCGCCTGCAATTCGCGCATGCCGAGCGCCTGAAAGCTTTCAAACGCCCGTCGCATGAACATCCGAGCGTCCGGAAAGCGGCCCTCGAGCCGCGCGAGCTGGCCCCTCGCCAGCTCGAGCCTGGCGGCAAGACTGGGGCCAGGCTCGCCCAACTCGATCGCGTCTAGCTCCCGGGCGATCGTCCGAACGTTGGCCTGCCCGTAGACGAGCGAACCGATGTAAAACGCAAGCGCGCGCGAGCGCATGCCCTGGTCACCCGCGCTTTCCGCGTGCTCGGCAGCCAGACGCGCCTGTTCTCCGGCGAGCGTCCATTGACTCGCGAACCAGTGCGGCATGTACGCAACCAGGTGGGCTCGAGCCATTCCACCTTCATCCTTTGCGTCGGCCAGCTGCCGGAGGATTCCGGGGAGCTTCGACTCGATCGTCTGCACCGCCTCCTGAGGCCGGACCCGAACCGTCCACTCGAACCTGGTGAGCGCAGCGAGCTGGCCCGCCCCGGCGTCCAGTTCGGTAGTGGACAGCAGCTCGTCGGCGCGCACGACCTCGCCCGACTCGATGAGGCGCTCGGCAAGATCGACGCCGATCAGGCCGCGGAGCATGTCCGTCGGCGGGGCGAGGGCGAACGCCCGCTCCAGCAGGCCCGTGGCCGCCGCCGCGTCGCCCCGGTCGCGGGCCCGGCGGCCCGCGGCGTGCAGGTGAGCGGCTGCTCGCCGCCCGAGTTCGGAGTCGATCCGTGGGCCGCGGCCAGGGCCGTACCTCACCGCCTGCTCGAGATGCCAGCCGGCGATCTCGTCGAGCTCAGCGATGTCGCCGGCGCCCTGTTCCAACCAGCTGGCGAACCGCTCGTGGAGCCTCGCACGCGTGTGTTCGGGAAGGGCGTCATAGGCGGCCTCGCGGATCAGCAGGTGACGGAAGCGGTACGCATCGTCGGTGTCGAGGGTCGCCGGGTGCGGTCGAATCAGTTGCTTGCGTACTAGCGTCGACAGCGTCGAGTCGAGCATCGCCGCGAGGCGCTCACCGACAAGCGGCTGGAGGGCCCGGGGATGAAACACCTCTCCTTCGACCGCCGCATACTGGAGCACTTCTCTTTCGTCGCTCGCGAGGCGTTCCAACCGCTCGGCCAGCAACGCGTCGATCGTCGCAGGAATGGTGACTGAACCCCCCTCGCGCGCCAGCGCGGCCATTTCCTCGAGGAACAGCGGGTTACCTTCGCTCGCCGCCAGCACCCGCGCGCGCATCGCTGGACCAAGCCCGACCGAGAGTTCGTCCAACAGCAGCTTCGAAGCGGCCTCTGGAAGCGGGCCAAGCAGCACGGTCGTCGCGTTCAGCTTGCCGCCACCCCATGCGGGTCGGAGATCGAGCAGCTCCAGGCGGGCGGCGCACAGGAGAAGGATTGGCCCGACGCGTGAGAGGTCGGCGACGTGGTCCAATAGATCGAGCAACATCGGTTCGGCCCACTGCAGGTCATCGACGAGGAGGATCACCATGCGCTCGGCAGCCAGTGACTCGAGCAGCCGCCTAACTGCGAGGAACAGCTCCTCGGGCGCCGCGACGCCGCCGCCGCCGCCGCGCAGACGGTTGAGGACCGGCTGGACGACCTCCCCAAGAGGCGTCAAGGCTTCGGTGATGGGCCAGAACGTGATTCCCTCCCCATAGGGAAGGCAGCGACCGCGCAACACACGACTCGCCTGGCCAACGTCGGCCAACAGCTCGGCGATCAAGCGCGACTTCCCGACGCCGGCCTCGCCAACCACGGTGAAGAGGTGGCAGCCCCGTTCTTCCATGGCGCGGCCCCATGCGTCTCGCAGCAGACGGAGTTCGCGCTCGCGGCCCACGAACGGGATGTCAAACCTGCGGGCGAGTCCCGGCGCGGCCGGATCGAGACGAACGAGGCGAAATACCGGCACCGGCTCGGACCCACGCGCCATCGTGACGGGCTCGAGCGGCTCGACCTCGACGGCATCGCGCACGAGCTGTAACGTCGGCGACGTCAACAGGACTTCGCCGACGCCCGCGAGCGTCTGCAGGATTGCCGCTGCGTCGACTGGGGCGCCACTGGCAACCTCGTAGTCTTCTCCAACCAGCACGCGGCCGGTATGGACGCCGATGCGTGCCTGAACCACCACCCCAACCTCCGCGGCCACCGCCGATAACCGCTTTCCAATGTCGGCCGCGGCCCTCATCGCGCGCAGCGCGTCGTCCTCTCGCGCACGGCGGACGCCGAATACTGCGATCACGTCATCTCCGTCAGGCCCCTCCACGATCCCGCCGTGACGGCTGATCGCGCTGCGAACCTCAACGAGGCATCGATCCAGTGCATTTTGCGTCAGCCCGTAGTCAGGCTCCGGCCCCGCCGCGGTCGATAACTTCACCCCGCAACACAAGACGCTTACCGTCCGCTGTGCCGCCTCCGTCAAGGCAAGCGCCGCCTCCTCGGCGCCCGACGGCCTTGGTCGCCGCATGGTCCGCGATCGGGGGCGACGCAAGCCCTCGACTGCGTCGGTCGCAGCATCCGCAAACTCTCCGGCTGACGCGTACCGGTCGTCCGGATCCTTTGCCAGCGCGCGCTCGACGGCGGCGCCGAGATTGGGATACAGCTCGGTCAGCCGCTCCGACAGTGGTGGCGGTGGCTCGTGCACATGCGCATACAGGATCGCCATCACCGAGTTATCCCGTACGTAAGGGACGGCGCCAGTCAGCATCTCGAAATACACGCAACCGAGCGCATAGATATCCGCCCGACCGTCGATTCGCTTGCCGGTGATCTGCTCCGGCGACATGTAATCGACGGTGCCTAGGACAGCTCCCGTCTTCGTGAGGGCAGTGACACTCGAAGCGCGGTCAAGCTCTGTTGCCAGGCCGAAGTCAGTCACGTAAGCGTGCTCATCGGTCTCGCCGCCAGCGATCAGAATGTTTGCCGGTTTCACGTCTCGGTGCACCAGCCCGTGATCGTGCGCGGCGTCGAGCGCCGACGCCACTTGAGCCAGCAGTTTGGTGGCGCGGTGGGCCTCCAGCGGACCTGATTGCCGTATCACCTCCCGTAGATCCGTCCCAGCTATGAGGTCCATCACGAGGAACAGCAGACCCTCGTGCTCGTCCGCGTCGTGAATTGCGACCACATTCGGATGGCGAAGCGAAGCGGCGATACGAGTCTCGCGCCTAAAGCGTCGTCTGAACTGCTCATCGCCGGCGACCTCGGGGGCGAGAATCTTTAGCGCGTACACCAGGCCCAGTTCGATGCTCGTCGCGCGGTAGACGAGGCCCATGGCGCCGCGACTGATCGGCTCATCGATGCGATAGCCACCAATGAGCGCGCCCTTCCCTGGGGGACCACCGCGGTTCGGTGATTCTTGGTCCGTCATCGCCGACCTCATGCGAACCCGGAGAGGCTGAGCCAACCGGGCGATTCGGCCCCGTTCGCCCGACGGCCTAACCGACCGTGACTTGGTGGCCGGAGATCGTCAGCTTCCGCGGGCGTGGGGCGGGGATCGTCGTGGGCTTGCCGCTAGCGAATACCTGGACGGAGATCAGATAGGACCCGGACCCGAGCAGCTTGCCGTGCACCTTCAGATTCCAATGAATGGATGGGCGGCCAGAGAAGGAGCCCAGAAGCACCGTTCCCACCTCCGTGTGCTTCGGCTGCCTGAACACAATCAAACCGAGAATCCGAGGTTCTTTCAATACGGGTTTGACTGTGACTCCTTGGCTCACCGGCCCACGCGCCGAAAGTGTGAACGACGCTGGTGCAGCTTCCAACGCCCATGCGGTCGTGCTGGCAAGCATGGTGGCCAGCACGGCGAGCAATCCAACTAGCTTGATCCTCATGTCACTCCCATTTCAGTTGCGGCGCCCGTGCCGGAGCTTTTCGCGGCCTTCCTGGCTTCTCATGATACCTCGGGCGTCCGGCCGGTTGTGAGAGAGATCGCGGATGCGATCTGGGCCCGATCGCTTAGATCCAGCTTTGAATACACCTGGCCGAGGTGAGCGGAGACCGTCCTCATTGTGATGAACAGCGCCTGCGCGATCTGGCGGTTCGTCATGCCCTGCGCCGCCAGTTGTGCAACGCGGAGTTCGCTGGCGGTGAGCGCGTCGACGCCGGTGATGCGTTCTCGTCGCGGCTTGGCGCCGGCTGCGATCAGCTCCTCGCGTGCGCGCCGGGAGATCGCGACTGCCCCACAGCGTGTCGCAAGGTCAAGCGCGCGACGGAGCGGGTCACGCGCGTCACGCCGTCGACCGGCGCGGCGCAGTGAGGCTCCGTGTTCGGTCAATGTGCGCGCGAGCTCGAGGCGTGTCCCGGCCCGCTCAAGGAGCTCCGCCGCCTCCCGCAGTTGCTCGAAAACGTCGGCGGCTCGCGTGACCAGCCCTGCGGTTCGCAACGCGACCCCGAGGGCGTGCGGCGCTCCGAACCCCCGCGCGAGCGTAACCTCCTCGGCGACGAGCTCCTCCGCGCGGTCGTGCGCGCCCAACCGTGCCGCCACCAGGGCGGCCTCCGAGCGCCAGGGCAGGTTCACAGCCGGGTTGGGGGAATTCGTGTCCCGCACCACCTGTTCGCATTCGAGCAAGATCTCCAGAGCCTCGTCGAGGCTCCCCTGCACTACGCGAGTACGGCCCAGGGCGAACAGATAGCTGGCGAAGGACGGCTGCGCCCGCCACCGCTCGGGGTCGCCTGGAAGCTCGAGAAGGGCTGCCGCGCCCGCCGGATCGTCGCGCTCCAGCACGCACATGGCAAGGAATGCCATCGTCTCAGGCAGGCCATGCTCGTACCCGTCGCCGTGGCTCGTGCGCGCGCTGTCGAGATCTGCAAGCGCCTCGAGCAGGTCCCCCCGGTAGTAGCGCGCGATACCCCGAAGGCGCGACAGACGGCCGAACGCGACCCTCGAGCCCTGAGCCTGGCTCACCTCGACGCCGCGCCCCAGCTCGGCGATTGCCTCATCGACCTCACCGGCGTGGAGCAGCGCGTAGCAAGCCCCGCCGTACGGGCCCATGAGGTCGGTCGCGCTGTCTTTCAGTAGCGCACCGTCAGCTAGAGCCCGCCGTGCGAGCGTCGCCACCTGGTCGCTTGACCGCGCGCCGGAACGGACCGCCTCGTAGGCCAGGTGGACGAGCAGCAGGCGTTCGTTCCGGCTGCGCCCCGGCGTCACGCTCGCGAGCAACGACTCCAGCCGGCGCCGGGTCACCGCCGGCAACACCGGGTCGTCGCGGGCGAATGCGATCGACCAGCCGGTGAGCTCCAGTGACAAATCGTCTCCGCTCGGCAACTGGTCCAGGCCGCGTCGCAGAACGTCGCGCGCCCGGAGGTATTCACCGGTCGAGAACAGCGCCCGTCCAAGCGTGAGCAAGATCTCTGCCTGCTGACGCGGATCGGTGGCCAGCCCCAGCGCTTCCTCCAGGCGCTCGGCCGCGCCCACGTGTCCAGCCTGCAATTGAGCCTCGCCGAGCTCGATCAGCAGCTCCACGCGGGTCTCCTCGGCCTGCGTCTCCGCGAGTGCACGCTCCAGGTAGCTGACGGCCGAAGCCGGCGCGCCGCGTGCTCCGGCCTCGCGAGCCGCCGCGCGTAGCAGCTCGACCACCCAGCCATCCCGTCCAGGATCGGAAGCCAGTAGATGCGCTGCCACGCGCTCCAGCGGGGCGCCGCGTGCGCTCAAGAGTCGCGCAGCGACCGCGTGCGCCTCTGCCCGGCTCGCGGGCCCCAGCCCGTCGTACACCGCCGCCTGCAGAACTGGATGGAGAAGTTCATAGCCGCGGCCCGCCGCCAGGATGTGGGCACCTACCAACTCGTCAGCGGCTGCCGCGGCCGCCGCGGGCCCGAGCTTCGCCAGAGCAGCGGCGTCCGCGAGCGGGCCGGCACCGAGTACCGCGAACGCGCCTGCCAACTGCCGCGGAGCCTCTCCCAACGCGTCCAGGCGCGCCAGCACCCAACGCACGATCCCCTCCGGGGCGAAGCCGGCTACCCGCGCCGCGTCACGTGCACTCCCGCTCACTCCGTCGGCGATGAGGCCCGCCACCAGTTCTCCGAGCAGAAACGGATTGCCGCCGGTCGCGCGGTCACAGGCAGTGACGAACTCCTCATGTGCGTCGTGCAGCCTGTTCTGTTCAATTAACCGTCCCACGTCGGCCCTGGTCAGCGGACCCGGTCGCAGCCGCGTCACATCCGGCAGCGCCCCCAGCTCGATCAGTAATTCTGCGTCATGCTGCTCCGAGAGTGGACGCGTCACGATTAGTAACAGCACGGGCAGGTCGCGGACCCGCCGACTCAAATAGAGCGCAAACCGCAACGACATCGAATCACTCCAATGTGCGTCGTCGACGGTTACGAGCACCGGTGCCCGTTCGGCGAGGTTCGCCGTCAACCAGAAGAGACCGTGCATCGCCGCCGACGCATCGCCCGAGACGTCAGCCAATTCATCCGTGGCTCCGACGAGCCCGAGCGGTATCGCCGCGAGACGTGCCGCTCCGTCAAACAGATCGGTGGAGCCAGAGCGGAAACCCAACGCAGGAGCAAAGAGTTGCCTGACGACGCCGAAGGCGTAATCGCGCTCGAGACGTGCCCCGCCACCCTGCAGGACAGTGAATCCCAAGCCCTCCGCGCGTCGCGTCGCCTCGAGCAGCAAGGCCGTCTTCCCGATCCCGGCGGGCCCCTCCAGCATGGCAACGCCACCACCGCCGGGCTGCGCCCGGCCGATCAGCTCATCTATCCGCTCCAGTTCGCGCTCTCGGCCCAGAATCACGCGCATCCCCTCCTACGACGCTGCGAGGCACATTACTCCCCGGCAAGTCGTCGGCCGGAATGTCCAGTTGCCGGCGAAGCGCTTCGAGCCTCGAAACCTCGCGCCTGAGTTGGCGCAGATGAGTGTCGAGGTCGTCCAGCGTACCGTCGATCAGGTCTGCCATGGCGAGCGCTCCCTCCTTGACGGATTCCCGTGTCACCCGCGCATCGTTCCTGATCGCAAACGGGTGCCTCACAAGGGAATACGGCGGTGACGTTCGGTCGGTTCGAGGAGGCAGCAAGAAGTGATCGCGAACCGCACGCGCTGCCGGGCCGTAGTCCTGCCAAGAACGCCAAAGCCGAACGAGGAGATTTCTGTGGCAGCGACGGGATCGAGGATTATTGTGTTGGGTGCCGGCCTTTGCGGCCTGGCCACGGGGATGCTGCTGAGCCGGGACGGTCACGAGGTGACGCTCCTGGAGCGCGATTCAGAACCGGTGCCGAGTTCCCCCCAGCGGGCGTGGGAGCGTTGGGCCCGCGGCGGAGTGGCCCAGTTTCGCCAGCCGCACTATCTACAGCCGCGCGGGCGCATCGTCCTCGAGGAGGAACTGCCGGAGGTTGTTGCGGCGCTCGAGGCGGCGGGCGCCTTACGGTTTGATCCGCTCTCCTTGATGCC
Organism: Solirubrobacteraceae bacterium; assembly: GCA_035625625.1. Taxonomy (GTDB): domain Bacteria; phylum Actinomycetota; class Thermoleophilia; order Solirubrobacterales; family Solirubrobacteraceae; genus Palsa-465. Next base: position 6,455 of record DASPPG010000023.1, on the reverse strand, counting down.
GCCGACGATCACGCACCGGGCACCGCGGCACGGCGACGAGCGTTTCGAGACCATTACCGCGCGCCGGCCCGTGTTCGAGCGGGTCCTGGGCCTCGCGGCGGATGCCGAACCGGGCCTGGAGATTCGTCGGGGCGTTGCCGTCCGGGAGTTGGTGGTGAGCAAGTCGAACGGTATCCCGCACGTGGCCGGCGTGCGAGCCGATTCCGGGGAGGAGCTGCGGGCCGACCTTGTGGTGGACGCGATGGGCCGGCGCTCGCAGCTTCCGCGCTGGCTCGAGGAGGCCGGCGCTGGGCCGGTACACGAGGAGGCCGAGGACTGTGGCTTTCTCTACTACAGCCGCTACTTTCGCTCCGAGGACGGTGCGCTGCCGGAGTTCCGGGCGCCTTTGATCACCGAAGTGGGAACGTTCTCGGTGCTCACAGTGCCCAGCGACAACGGCACGTGGTCAGTGACTCTCTACACATCTGGCGGCGACCGCCCGCTCAAGCGGCTCCGGGACCCTGATCTCTGGACGGCGCTGGTGGCGGCATGCCCACAGCACGTGCAGTGGCTCGACGGCGAACCGATCAGCGACGTGCTGCCGCTCGGTGGGCTGATCGACCGCTACCGTCGGTTCAACATAGGGGGCCGGCCGGTGGCGACCGGCGTCGTGGCGGTGGGGGACGCATCCGTCTGCACGAATCCCAGCAACGGCCGGGGGATGGCGCTCGGCCTGATGCACGCCCAGCGTCTGCGCGACGTGATCCGAGCGCACCTCGACGATCCTCGCGAGCTCGCTGCGGCCTGGGACAGCGTAACCGAGGCCGAGCTGACGCCGTGGTACCGAGAAACCGTCGAGGAGGATCGCGCTCGGATCGGTGAGATCGAGGCGCTCCGCAACGGGCTCAAGCCCGAGCTGGCGGGCACATCATCGGCGCGCCTTCGGCAAGCGCTGTGCGCGGCCAGTGTGCGCGATCCCGACGCATTCAGGGCGTTTCTTGCGTCGCGCTGCTGCTTGATCTCCCTCCGGGAGACGTTCGAGAACCCAGAGTTCGTCGAACGCATTCTCGACCTCGCGAGCGAGAGCGAACCACCACCCCCCGCCGGCCCGAGCCGTGCTGAACTGCTCCGGCTCCTCGACGCGCCGCGTATCGCAGCCTGACCACGGCATCGGCGCAGTGCGGCATGCGGACCGTGTTTGCCCTCCGAGGCGGCGAACCAACTGGTGCGGCGGCCGTAACGCGGTGTGAGAACCGACTCTCAGATGCAGGAGAAATCGACGTGGAATCGAGGGATCGGGGTTGACTGAATACCTTCTCTCGCGGCGACGCTCGCCCGATGTTGAGCAGGCTCGGCTGCGGTTGCTGGAGGAGTACCACGATCCGCTGAGTGTGAGTCAGCTGGACGCGATTGGGGTGGGCAAGGGCTGGCGTTGTCTGGATGTCGGCGCCGGCGCCGGCTCGGTCACGCGGATGCTTGCCGAGCGGGTCGGGAGCACCGGCTCGGTGCTTGCGGTCGATCTCGACACCAGCCTGCTCGAGGGGCTCGCGAGCGATCGGGTCAAGGTGCGCCGCCATGACCTGCTGTCTGACGAGCTGCCCCAATCGGCTTTTGATCTCGTCCACGCGCGCCTGCTCTTGATGTTCCTGTCCCCTCGGCTTGGGGCGTTGGAGCGACTTGTAAGTGCGGCGCGGCCGGGTGGGTGGGTGGCCTCGATCGCGCCCGACTTCACGACGGTGGCTCTGTCGCCGCCGAGCTTAGTGTGGCGGCGGGTTTGGTCGCGGTTCCTTGACGTAGTGATGGCCGGCGGGTTGGATCCCGGCTACGGCGCCAGGCTGTGCGGCGACCTATGCGCGGTCGGGCTCGTCGACGTTCACGCCGACTACATCGGGCGCCGCTACCCCGGCGGGACGCTCCCCTCGCGCCTCCTGTCGCTCACGCTCGAGCGCGTCAGAGAACAAATGGTTCTCATCGGCGCAGAGAGCCGCGAGATCGACGAGGCGCGGCGGCTGCTCGAGGACCCCGCCAGCACGTTCATACCTCCAACGACTTGCGTGGCGCGCGGCCGGCGGATCGGGCGCTCGTGAGTCGAATCCTTGCCGGCGACGGTCGAGATCGAGCACTTCAACTCGTCGTGGCGGCCAGGCCGCGATGGCGGGTCTCTCACCATCGTCAATGGGTATCAGAGCGGACCGCTGGTCTCACGCGAACCGAGAGCGAGCTTTCGCCGTGCCTATCGGCAAGCCAACCATCCTCGGGGGCAAACATGAGTACCTACGTCTTGGACAACGCAATGGACCGGGCGCGCGAGCGTTTCGCCAGCCCGGAGACCTCTTTCGATCGGGTGACGATCCGCCAGCTTGCGGAGATGGGCGTCGCCGCTGGAAGGCCGTGCCTGGAGGTCGGTGGCGGCGGCGCCAACCTGGAGCAGGTTCGCGACCGCCCAACCGACTTGAGCCTCGTCTCAGACCAAGAGATAGACCACTTTCTCCAGCTGATCGCCGGCTCCGACTTCTCCCGCAACTTCTACCCGCTGATCTCAGCCCGCGCCCGGAGATCACCACGATGAGCGATCTCGCCAGCACTGCTCCGTCGGAGCCGCTGCTCAACTGCCCAACCTGCGCGGCGTCAGAAGATCCACGTGAGCCGCATCCACATCCTTAGAAGCCACACCAACGAAAAGAGGCTTCCCTCGAACCCGAAAAAGCCACGCGCGGGACTCATTGCGACCATCGCGGCGACCGCGCGCGTTGCCATGCTGCCGATCGTCTCGGCGGCCGCCGACGTGTGCCGGTGCTCAGTCCGTTCCCAACGACCGGGGGTACCGATCCAGTCTCTGCGCTGGCGCGTCCAGTCTGGCCGCGACAGCGATGCTGATGCTCGCAGGGAAAGGCTAGGGTGATTCGTCGTACTCCAGCCCGCGAATGAACTGCGCGCCCGTCTCGAGCGCGCTCGCCAGCTGCGCGGTGTGGTCGCTGGTGATGAGTTGCCGCGTGGTCTCGGCGGCTGTGTCTAGGTTATCGGCCAGGTTGGCGAGCGGGTAGCCGCGACTGATCAAGACGTTCGCGAGCCATGCGAGTTGCTCGCGGAATGACAATGCGTCACAAACGGCGAGCACCGCCCAGTTGATCAGGTGCTGGTTGTCGTGAGTGCACCACTCTCGACCGGTTTCGCCGTATCGCTGGAGGTCCTCGGCGTGACGGAGTAAGTGCCGATCGGTGATCTCGCGGGCGAGCGGGCGAAGCTCGAGCACGACGCCGTCGGGCAGTGTGGCCGTGACCGGTGGCGCCATCCCGGTCGGTGGCGCCACTCCTCGTTCGTTCATCGCGCCACGACTTCGTAGGTGTGGAGGTGCTCGAGCCGCTCGAGCTTGATTGCCGCCTGCAGGTCACCTCGGATTCGATCGTGGGAGGCGCGGTGCGCGGCGCTGCGCATGTAGTCGCGAAAACAGTCGCGATCCCGCCACCGGCTCACCATGATGACTTCATCCAGCTCGCGGTCAGAGCGCCAAACCTCCAAGCCCTCAAACCCACCAAACCCATCAACCAGGCCAAGGCGGTCGCGGAACGCCGCAACCAGATCGTCGGTGCGGTCCGGCGCGACACGTAAGCGAGAGAGCGAGATGTACATCGGCAAAGAGTACGCCGCTCACGACCGGTTCTGAAGATGCTCAACGCCGCGAATTGGGCGCCCCAAACAAGGGTGCCAGCCGTGCGCGAACGTGGCTAATTCAAACCCGCGCGCTTGGCCATCGCGTCGACCGCCTCGACGGCCTCGGAAACGCGCGCGCAGAAATGAACCTCAGGCCGCAATTGCCACTCGCCGCTGAGTCCCCGCCCGCCGACGACGAACGCCGCAGAAGGCGTTGCCCGGCGTACCTCGTCAATCGCATTCAGCACCTGGTCCGCCCTTCCGGGCACCGTCAAGCTCATACAAATGACCTGTGCATCGAGACGTCGCGCCGCAGCGGCGAGCGCAATCGCGGGAACGTCCGCGCCAAGCATCACAACGTCATAGCCCGCGCCGCTCAGAAGATTCTCCACCATGCGAAGCGCGACCACGTGGAGCTCCCCAGCAGGGGTGGCAAGCATGACCCGGCGACCGCCCCGGGCCTGCGCCACCCGCTGGGCCTCGCGTTGTAACGCCAGGACACGGACCGTGATCTCTGTTGCGATGTGCTCGTCGGCAACCGAGATCTCGCCACGCTCCCAAAGCTCGCCGACGAGCCACTGCGCTGGGGCGATCACCCTCTCGTCGATCTCAGCAGTGCTCAGGCTGGCATCCATCGCCTCGCGGATCGCGATCTCAGCCGCGACCGCGTCGGCGGCCAGTAGTGCTTGAGCGAACGCCTCCGCAATCGCCGTGATCCTCGACTTACGAGGCTCCGGCGAGTCCTTCTCTCGACGGTGACCCATCTGCTTGCCGGGACCATACTCCCAGTCGCAAGACCCGAGACCCAGACGCCGCACCAGATCAGACGGACTGCAGGATCAGTCGAAACGCTCTGGTTTTGAGCAAAGGGAGCAATCACCTCGCAAGCGACGCCGAGATTGCTGCTCAGTGCAATTCCACAAGACCCGGCGACTCGGTCGGCGCCAATGCAACGGACGGGAGCAGCGGCGTGATGTCGGATCGGGATAGTGCTGCTTGCGCCCGAGAATCGGGCACTTGTCAGATAGTGGGGCAACCCCCGCCGCAACCGTGGCCGTCGTCGATCGTTCGTGAGGCTGCAAGGGATCGCGGCCTCACGGGCGTCGGCGGCGTCTTTCGCGCGAGCAGGACTCGGCTCCGCCCCGGGTTCCTAGGATGACTGGAATCATGGCGACGGCAGGGTGATCGGCCCGCCGCTGCTTGCCCCGGTCGTGAGCCCTCGGTGTGGCTAGCGCGATCGGGACGGCGCCCTCCGGGCGTGCCCAGGGGACGACTGCAGCACGGCATTTGCAGAGTCGTGGCGCGAGCCTCGTGACGGGTCGCGACGGGGACACCGCCGCCGTGAACCGTTCTGCCGTCGAGCCGTACCGGGATGAAACAGTGACGCAGCACCGTGCCTATCCCGACGCCGCGCACCGGCAGTGCGGTCGCGGCGCCTGTCGCGCACGATCAAGCGCACGTGATCCTCGAAACGTGACGCGAAGTGAGCCAGTCGCTGAACCGCTCGGTCGGCGATCGCCCCGAACCCGACGCCGGCATGATGATGCTGAGCGGGCTGCTGGACGGGTCGCTCCGCGGGCTTGCGACCTACCACCTGCTCAAAGCGGACCCGCTCACGATCCGCGGGCTTCCCGAAACGCCCGGAGTTAGGATTAGTTCGTTGTGCGGGCGCGCTTTTGCCGCTTACTTCAAGCTCTCGCGCTTGCTGCGATCGTTGGTGGGTGGGTTCCGGGGGCTGCGGGCGCCGATCTGTTCTGGGTCGGGGGTGCCCGCGGGGATCACATCGGGCGAGCTACCAATGCCGGTGCGAGGGTCGAACGGAGCTTCATCTCGGGGCTCATCGAGGTGGGGACGGTGGCAGCGAGCCGCAGTCATCTTTACTGGACGAGTGGCACGGCAATCGGGCGCGCAAACCTGAGTGGCGGGGGTATCAACCGCGCGTTCATCCGCGGCCTTGGCGTGCTCAACGGCGTGGCGGTCGCGGGCCGTTACGTGTACTGGCTCTCCGATGAGGATCCGGGATGCGGTAGCGACCCTGGGTTCGGTCGGGCCCGACTCAACGGCACCAACGTCCAACGGGGTTTCGTTTGCGGAGGCGGAGGGGCAGCCGGTATCGCCGACACCTTATACGCCAACGGACTTGGAATAGCCGGCAAATACCTCTACTGGAGCTGGATCGGAGGTATCGGGCGGCTTGACACCGAGCGCCGGACTTACGACAACCGGTTCATCGTCCTGCCTCCCGGCTATACGGTCGCCGGCGTCTCAGCCGGAGACGGCCACATCTATTGGGGGAGCTACGACCTCGGGCCCCTCATCGGTCGCGCCAACCTCGACGGCAGAAGAGTGGACACGACCTTCATCCAAGGACTAGCCGGCAACATCGCCCCCGACGTATTGGTATCGCACCACCATCTCTACTTCTCGAACGACTACGGTTCGACCGCAACCATTGCGTGCTCCTCGCTAACCGGCGTCGTCGAGTGGGACTTTCTTACCCAGTTCCACGTGATCGGCGACCTAACCAGCGGCCCGGCATGATCCGCCCGTCGTGATGGCCGGGACTGCTGCTCCTTTTTGCGGGGCAGCACCGTTGAGCGGGCCTCGTGGCCGGTTGCCAACTTCAGCCACGAGAAGGCCCGCCTGCCGTGACCGCTCACGTGGCATTGCGCTCATGCGGGACCTGGTCGGAGCGGCCGTTTGCACTGGCCCCATCGCGGACGCTTGAAGTGGCCCCACTTCGCGTCGGTTGTTGTTGGTGTTGATGTTGTCTGATCGTCCGGCGGAGAGCAATACCGCGGCTGTCGTCGCGAAGGCCTGAGCGC
>DASPPG010000022.1:0-7387 GCA_035625625.1 Solirubrobacteraceae bacterium | reverse complement strand
CGCGCACGGTGAGCGAGGCCCTGTCGGCCGGCTGCGCCTGCGTCCCGTAGACGGCTGCGTACCCGACCCCGATGCGTCCCTGGCGCGGAACCCCCGACAGGAACCCGACGACCACCGGGACCTCGTCGTCGTCCAGTTGCTTCAACAGCTCGGCCAGGATCGCCACCTTGCGCGAGCGCGAGCTCGTGGCGGTCACGAGCCTCGAGGCCTCGACGACGTCCGCGAACGGGGTCAAACCGCCGCCGGCGCCGCCAAGCCCGACTCGAGCACGTCGAGCGCCTCGGGGAGATTGGCGCGGCCGAAGCCGACCCTGACGTGGCCGCGTTCGTCGTACACGGATCCCGGGAGCAGGAGCACGCCCACCCTGGCGAGTCGCTCGCAGAAGCGATCGACATCGCCGACCGCCTTGACGCGCGGGAAGCCGATCGGGCTCGCGGTCGGACGCACCCAGTCGAAGGTGTCGCAGTGGCGCGAGAAGAACTCGTCGAGCAAGGGCAGGTTGCGGGCGACGATCCCGAGGTTGCGGTCGAGCAGCACGTCACGGTGGCGCAACGCCACCGCGGTGAGCACCTCGCTCGGCGCGCTCGAGCAGATCGTCGTGTAGTCCTTCCAGCGCATGATCGACTCGCGCAGGGCGGCGTCACGGGTGACGAGCCAACCCAAACGCAACCCGGGCAGGCCGTAGCTCTTGGAGATGCTGCCCAGCGACACCGCCCGTGCGTCGACCTCGCACGCCGCCGGCAGGCGGATCGCGGGGTCGTGCTCGAGCTCGCGGTACACCTCGTCGCCGAACAGAGCGAGCGCGTTTGCCCGCGCCAGATCGGCGATGCGCGCGAAGGTGGCGCGGTTCATCAGCGTGCCGGTTGGATTGTGCGGCTGGTTTACGTAGAGCACGCGCGTGTCCGGGCGGATCAGGGCTGCGAGCGCATCGAGGTCGTGCGCCCAGCCGTCCTCATAGCGCCGGCGCCACGGGGTCACCTCTGCGCCGGTGCGACGGGCGAGCTCGAGCGCGGACTCGTAGCAGGGCGCCTCGACGATCGCGTGGTCGCCGGGCCCGAGTAGCGCGTGGTAGAGCAGGAAGATGCCTTCCTCCGCGCATGAGGTCACGATCACCTCGTCCGGGTCGATCCGCTCGTACAGCGCCGCAATCGCCTCGCGCAGCTCCGGCGATCCCGGCGACTCGGTGTAGCCGCACCACGTCTCCAAGAGCCGCTCATGTGCGTCCGGCTCGAGCTCGAGCAGCTCGGCGATCGTGCGGGACTCGCAATCGCTGCTCGAGAGCATGTAGCGGGTCGTGAACTCGTAGCGGGCGTAGTAACGCTCGATCCGGAACGGGCTGACGTCCACGGGGACGATTATTGCGGGGGGAGGTGGGCGGGCTGCCATCAATTACGATCAGGCTCCGTGGATCTGATCGTCGGCGCGACGGGGTACGTCGGCACCCTCCTGACCAAAGCGCTCGTCGACGAGGATCGGCCGGTGCGGGCGCTGTCGCGCCACCCACGGCCGGTGTCGGCGGACGGGCGGGTCGAGACGGTGCGCGGCGATGTCCTCGAGGACGTGGGCCTCGACGAGGCGCTCGAGGGGTGCAACGTGGCGTATTACCTCGTGCACTCGATGGAGGCGGGCGCCACGAGCTTCGAAGAGCGCGATCGGGTGGCTGCTCAGAACTTCGTCGCCGCCTGCCACCGCGCCGGCGTCGAGCGGGTCGTGTACCTCGGCGGCATCAGGCCAAGCGGGCGGCTGTCGGCCCACATGCGCTCGCGGCTCGAGGTCGAGCAGATCCTGATGGAGAACCTGCCCCGCGCCACCGGCTTGCGCGCGTCGATCGTGATCGGCGCCCACAGCCCGTCGTTCCGCCTGATGGTCCGGCTGATCGAGCGCCTGCCCGTCCTCCCGCTGCCTCCCTGGCGGGAACGGCGGACGCAGCCGGTCGCCGAGCGCGACGTGATCGGGTGCCTGGTCCGGACTCCCCTGATCGAGCGGACCGAGGGTCGGTCGATCGATCTCGTCGGACCCGAGGTCTTGGCGTACGCGGATATCTTGCGGGGGATCGCGGCTGAGCTGGAAGTGGACCGGCCCGAGGTCGATTTGCCGATCTTCACGGCGCCGACGTTTGCCGCGGTGGCAGCGGCGATCGCCGGCTCCGACGTCGACCTGGTACGCGCCCTGATGGGGAGTCTGAATGCCGACGTCCTTCCCCGGTCCCCGGATGCTGCTCGGGCGATGGCGGAGCTCTACGGCATCTCCCCGCTGCCGTTCACACGAGCCGTCCGGCGGGCTCTCGCCGACTGGGAGCGCGAGGAGCCGCTGGCAGCGCGCTGACCCTGGAGTTTCCCGTTACCAACATGGTGCGGGGAGCGGACTGGGCGTAGGCTGTCCCGCAGTGGACGTTCAAAGTGAACCCAGCCTCGAGCGCTCATACGCGCCCCGCGACCTGGTGGTCATCGGGGCCTCTGCGGGCGGCGTCGAGGTCCTGACGAAGGTGGCGAGGGACCTGCCGGCGGATCTGCAGGCCGCTGTATGCATCGTCCTCCACATCGCGCCGGGGAGTCCGAGCATGCTCGCGCACATACTGGCGCGCGCCGGCCGGTTGCCGTGCCGCGCAGCCCGCGACGGTGACCGCCTCCGCGCGGGCGTGATCCTGGTCGCGCCGCCCGACCGCCATCTCGTGGTCGAGGATGGCCGGGTGCGATTGACCGTGGGCCCGCGCGAGAACGGGCACCGGCCCGCCATCGATGTGCTCTTCCGGACGGCTGCGGAGGCGCTCGACAGCCGCGTGGTCGGAGTTGTCCTGTCGGGAACCCGCGACGACGGATCGGCCGGCCTCGCCGTGATCAAGGCCAGCGGCGGAGGCACGATCGTGCAGGATCCCGACGAGGCGACGTACAGCGGAATGCCGGCCAGCGCGATCGCGAACGTAACCGTCGACGCGATTGTCAAATCCGACCTGCTGGCGAGTACGATCGTGGCGATGGTGAAGGGAGAGGACCCTCCGCCCGGCACGTCGCCCGAGGCGCCTAATCCCGATCCCCCGGCGGCCGAAGACGACCGGTCCGGGGCCCGCCCCAGCCCGGTGGGAACTCAGCGGGATCGGGTCGAAGGTGAGCCGGTCAACGCTGTCTGTCCCGACTGCGGCGGCGTCCTCAGCGAGCGGCTGGCGGCCGGTGTGCTGCAGTGGGAATGCCGGGTCGGCCACCGTTTCTCCCCAGGCACGCTGCTCGATGCACAGGCGGATAACGTCGAGTCCGCGCTGTGGGCAGCCGTACGAGCTCTCGACGATCGCGCGATCCTGCTCGCCCGGATGGCCGAGCAGGCGGACCGGCGCGGACAGATGCGCTCCGCGCGCCGTTTCCGCCGCCAGTCCGAAGCCGCCGAGGAGCAGGCCCAGATCGTCCGTCAGGCGCTCACCGGGGCGGCGCGGACGACCTTGCGACGGGTGGAGGAAGATGAGGAGGACGGCTCCGGCGAGGAAGGTGTGGCATGACCCCGCCGCGCGCCGACATGACGCTTGAAGCGCTGCTCTCGTTCGTCAAAGAGACACGTGGCTTCGACTTCACGGGCTACAAGCGCTCGACGATCCAGCGCAGGGTCGCGAAGCGAATGAGCACGGTCGGCACCGAGCGCTACGACGACTACCTGGACTACCTCGAGCTGCATGGCGAGGAGTTCGCCGAGTTGTTCAACACGCTGCTCATCAACACCACCGGTTTCTTCCGTGATCCTCAGACGTGGGAGTACGTGGCAGACGAGGTCGTGCCGCAGCTGCTCTCCTCACGCGAGCGGGAGGAGCCGATCCGGGTGTGGTCCGCGGGCTGCGCGTCGGGCGAGGAGCCGTACACGGTGGCGATGGTGCTGGCGCGGGTGATGGGAGACTCGGCATTCCGCGAGCGGGTGAAGATCTACGCCACCGACATCGACGAGGAGGCGCTCGATTACGCCCGCCACGGAGCCTACGTGCCGCGCGCGATCGAGGAGGTGCCGCACGACGCGCTCGAGCGCTTCTTCGAGCGCACCGATCAGCGCTACGTGTTCCGCAAGGACCTGCGGCGGTGCGTGATCTTCGGTCGCAACGACCTGGTCCAGGACGCGCCGATCTCGCGCATGGACCTGCTCGTGTGCCGCAACACGCTGATGTACTTCACCGCGGAAACGCAGGCGCACATCCTGCGGCGCTTCCACTTCGCGCTTGACGACGACGGATTCCTGCTCCTGGGGAAATCCGAAATGCTCATCACGCACACGGACCTGTTCGCCCCGGTGGAGCTCAAGCGACGGGTCTTCCACAAGGTGATCAGGCCGACGTTGCGGGATCGGGTGCGGGTGATGGCGGGCGAAAACATCCGCGGCGCGGCCACCGGCGCGGACAACCTGCGCGAGGCGGCGTTCGACGTCGGCGGACCTGCTCAGCTCGTGCTCGACCACAACCGCTCGCTGGTCATGGCCAACAACGCCGCCCGCCGCATGTTCTCGTTGGGGCTGAACGACTTCGGGCGGCCGCTCCAGGACCTGGAGGTGTCCTACCGCCCGCTCGAGCTGCGCAGCCACCTGGACACCCTAGATCGCGAACTCCGCCCGATGGAGATCAACGCGGTGCGCTGGCGCAGCGGCGAGAACGAACGCGTCGTTGACGTGCGCCTCACGCCGCTGCTCGCCAACGGATCGTCGATGGGTGCGAGCATCACCTATCTAGACGTGACCGATACCTCCCGGCTCGAGGAGCAGCTGGCCGGTTCGAAACGCGAGCTCGAGCAGGCCTACGAGGAGCTCCAGTCGACCGTGGAAGAGCTCGAGACGACGAACGAGGAGCTCCAGTCGACCAATGAGGAGCTCGAGACGATGAACGAGGAGCTCCAGTCCTCCAACGAGGAGTTGGAGACGATGAACGAGGAGCTCCGGCACCGCACCCAGGAGGTCAACGACGTCAACTCGTTCCTTGAGACGATCCTGACCACGATCGGGTTGGCGGTAGCCGTGATCGATCGCAACCAGCGGGTGCAGATCTGGAACGGCAAGGCACGCGAGCTATGGGGGGTGACGCCCGAAGAGGCCGAGGACGAACATCTGCTGTCGCTGGACATCGGACTGCCACTCGACAAGGTTCGCCAGCAGATCAAGGACACGCTCAGCGGTACGTCCGCCCGCGAGGAGGTCGTTCTCGACGCCACGAACCGGCGTGGAAAGCCGTTTCACTGTCGCGTCACGTTGCTGCCGCTCGGCGGCAGCAACGGCGACATCTCGGGGGTCATCATGATGATGGAGGAACTCGCCGACGACTGAGGGCGTCGCGCGAGATCTGCTGGCGGACGGTCTCGATGCGCACGCGCGTCGTCTTCAACCGGCGGAGTTGCTCGGCCGTCGTCTCTCTGTCATGCGTGTGCTGCACGCGTAGGCGGCGGACCGTGTCCTTGAGCTCGGCGTAGGTCACGCTCGGATCGACGGGCGCCGGCGTAGACCAGCGGGAAATCGATTGGTCCACCGGCTCTGGTGCAAGGATCCTCGACTTGCCGTGCTCCGGCTGGGGTGGAGGTTCGAGCAGCAACCAACCGTTGTCCTGATGGACGACCGCTCCCTGGCTGGAGAGCTTGCGCAGGGCGAGGGACACGGTGGGCCGACGCGCGCCGACCAGCGCGCCGAGCGTCTCGTGGGTCAACGCCAATGGAAGCCGGACGCCGCCCGGGGTGACCTGGCCCCACGATTCGGCCAGCAGCCACATCATCGCGAGCACCCGTTCGTCGACCCGCGGTAGCTGGCAGATGACCAGTTGCGCACCCAGCCGGTGGAGCTGTTCACTTACGCGGGAGTACAGGCCCTGCATGATCCGAGGCCAGCGGTAGACGGTCGCGAGCAGGTCGTCGCCGAACACGGCGACGCGCACAGGCGCGGGCGCGCGGAGCTCCAGGTCGGAAAGCCAGTCCGGGAGCGGCTCGGTGCCCTGAACGAGCAGGTCGCCCGGACCCAGGAGCTGGATTCCGGTGTGATCCCCGATCAGTTGTGCGCTCATGATGAGGCCGTCCAGCACGGTTGCCCCAAACGCCGGGTACTTGGCCAGGAGCGTGCTCATCTCCACCGGACCCGGTCGGATGGTGAGTACCGGCAGGCTGACATTGACGAGATCGGCGCGCTCGTCCGGCGTGAGGTACCGCGTCAGCTCGAGCGCCGCCGTGAGGATGGGGACTCGGTCTTGGCTAGCCGTGGCATTCATCGACGTGGAACCAACCCGACCGTCCGGGCGCCGCGTCGAGCGAGTGCGTCTGACGGCAGGGGGGACCCTCTGGAGTATGGACCATAAAGACCAGGGTCGCGATAAATCGGAGCGAGACGGCCTACGGGTCGCGGAAGCCCGAGCGCGAGTCCGAGCCTCGGACCTAGGCGTCGTCCGGACCCGAGCCGTTCCGTTCGGGCTCCAGCGTGAATACCTCCATCGCCACGTCGCGGCTCGTGTCGATGCCGCTGATGAACGCCACCGTGCGCCGGCCCAGCGCCTGCTCGACGATTGCCCGGAGCTGATCCTCCAGCGCGTACTGGAAGAACAGCCGCGCCTCGCGGAGGCGCTGGTGCTCGCCCATTGCCACCAGGTTGCGTTCGGCCACCGTGAGGCTGTTCTCCAGGATCACGACCAGCGTGTCGTGCCCCGCGAACTGCGCCCGTGCCTTGGTCGGTCCGCGTCCAAACGCCTCCTTGTACAGGCGCACCATCGCGTTCGAGATCTCGAGCATCGGGCTGCGATCGCTGAGCGCCGAGTCCGCGTGATACTCCTGATCCGCAGCTTCTGTGGTCTCTTCGTGCATTCTCATGAATCTGGCTCCATCGTGTGCGGGATCCACCGTCCGTTGCAACGCTCGTCCCGAAAGCGCCGCGTATCCGAACGACTCCCACGCTCGCCCGGGCCCGGTACGACCTCGATCTGGTGGCGATCACTCGCTTCCAGGCCCAGCAGATTTGAATGTAGGCCGGTGGGCGCCGGCCTGACAAGCGAGTGCCCGAACGGCGGTTGTAAACCAACTCGGCAGCGGCCGCTCCGGTCAGCGCAGGTACCATCCGCCTCCCCCGGGCGGTTAGCTCAGCTGGTAGAGCGCCTGCCTTACAAGCAGGAGGTCACTGGTTCGAGCCCAGTACCGCCCACTGCCCGATTCGCCTGCACCTACGGGTCTCCCTGCTCTTGGCGACCGTCCCATGGTCTGCCGGGCGACCGGGATGGAAGCGTCCTGGAAGCCATTGCGGGGCTGAGGTGTTTCAGCGAGCTTAAATCCCGAGGAAGCCGACGTCGGTACTGCCGACGCTCCCGGCGAGCTGCTGCCGCCGCCTGCCACGCAGCCGGATGAGGGTCGCGACTCCACACGTGGAGAGCGCGTTGCTGCTTCCAGATCGGCGAGCAGCAGGACAG
>DASPPG010000021.1:0-2304 GCA_035625625.1 Solirubrobacteraceae bacterium | reverse complement strand
GAACTCAACCTCAAAGCTCACACCGGGATCGTCTACGCCCGGCCTGCACAAGTCAACCTCGGTGGTCCGGCGGCTTCGACCGAACCGGCAGATCATGGCCACCCGGCCGAAAACAACGGGTGCGGCTCACTTGGAGGGTCGGCTGGGGATCTGAAAGATCCCCGCAAGTCAGGGATTTCTAGCGCGACGCTGGGTCAGCGCTGAGGGGACTGACGGCGGTGGTCGGGGAGGCTTCGGCCACCGGGCGCGCGTGTGGCGGTGTTTTGGGCCCGTTTGGCGGGACGGGCTGGGCGTGAGCGGGGGCGGCAGGAGCTAAAGAGGAGGGTGCCGAAGGTCGGCGTTGTGTCTATCAACGTCGACCACGAAAGGTGGCCGCATGATCGCCGACCCTGGCACCCGTTGTGGCGAACTTTACGCGCTGGCTGTAGAAGTCCTGCCTGAGGACGCGTCCGATCGGGGCGCTGCAGCGGATCTTGAATCCGATGGTGTTGCGGTCGAGGGATCGTGCGCCGATCCGTTCGTGAACTCGCGGGAGCAGTTGGAGACGATGCTCGGCTGGCTTTCCGACGGCGAGACCGACGGGCTTGAACACTCGCAGCTGGAGGAGCGCCTGCAGGCCGACGGGCGTGAGCTTCTGCGTCGGATGCTCGACGACAAGCTTGAGTTGCGCGCCTTGCGCGAGCAGCGCCTGGAGGGGGTGGCCTGCTCGGCCGGCGTCGTGCGCGCCGCGGTCGAGCGCGGCCACGAGCGGCTGCTCTCAAGTGTGTTCGGTCAGGTCACGGTCGGGCGGCAGGCGTACCGCCGCCGCGGCTGCCAGAACCTGTATCTCGCCGACGCGCAGCTGAACCTGCCACGGGAGCGCCCGTCGCACGGGACCAGGCGACTGGCCGCCGTCGGGTCCTCCAAGGGGTCCTTCGAGGAGGCCACCGAACAGGTCCGCGAGATCACCGGGCTTGAGATCTCAAAGCGCCAGGTTGAAGAGCTGGCGCGGGCGGCCGCGGTCGACTTCGATGCCTTCTACGCCAGCCAGGCCAGCGCGGCGGCCGAGCAGGACAACGACAGCGACGACGACGTGCTGGTGATCTCCTGCGATGGCAAGGGGATCGTGATCCGATCCGACGGGCTGCGCCCGGCGACCGCCGCCGCGGCCCAGCGGGCCCAGCCGAAGCTCAGGACCCGCCTGTCGCGGGGCGAGAAGCCAAACAGAAAGCGGATCGCCGAGGTCGGCGCGGTCTACGAGGTCAAGCCCAGGACCGGCGAGGAGGTGCTCGCGAGCAGCGCCGAGAAGACCGTGCCGGCGCCCGAGGCCAAGCGCAAGTGGCTGACCGCAAGCGTGGTCTGCGACGCCGCCACGGTCGTCGGCCAGGTCTTCGATGAGGCACAGCGCCGCGACCCGCAGCACCAGCGCACCTGGGTGGTGCTGGTGGACGGCAACAACCACCAGATCGACCGGATCACGGCCGAGGCGAACGCGCGCGCCATCAAGCTGACGATCGTTATCGACCTGGTTCACGTACTGGAATATCTCTGGGGTGCGTGCTGGAGTTTCTTCAACGAAGGAGACCCTGCCGCCGAGAGATGGGTGCACGAGAAGGCACTTGCCGTCCTGGAAGGCAAGGCAAGCATCGTCGCCGCCTCGATCCGCCGCAAAGCCACCCGCCTCGGCCTGGACACCGACAAGCGCGCCAAGGCCGACCGCTGCGCCGACTACCTACACAACAAGGCGCCCTACCTCGACTACCCCACCGCACTACGCAACGGGTGGCCGATCGCAACAGGCGTGATCGAGGGCGCCTGCCGCCACCTCGTCAAAGATCGGATGGACCGCACCGGCGCCCGCTGGGGCCTCCAAGGCGCCGAAGCCGTCCTCAAGCTACGCGCGCTGCGCAGCAATGGAGACTTCGATAGTTACTGGCGGTTCCACCTCGCCCAAGAACAACGCCGAGTCCACAAAACCCGCTATGCCAACGGCGTCATCCCACAGGCCCAAGGACGTCCCTCCAGGTGAGCCGCACCCAATGGAAATGCCGGCCTCGCGCAGCCGCTCATCGTGGATATCTCCCAACGTGGATATCTCCCAACAAGTTGAGTCCCTCGTGACCGCCCAGCTGCGCGAGTTCTCAGACGCATCGCACCCCATGATGCGATCGAGCGTGTCTGTGCCTGCGCAGGCGGCTAGCCGAAGATCGGGAAGCGCCGTTGCTTGGCCAGTCGGTCCATTGCGCGCTGGATCGCGGATTGCACCTCGTGGTAGATCGAGTTGACGTAGTCGCGATCGTTGACCCGCTCTGGGTCTTGGTCGAC
>DASPPG010000020.1:0-2562 GCA_035625625.1 Solirubrobacteraceae bacterium | reverse complement strand
GTCGTGGGAGTCGCGACCCACCAGGGAGGACGGGAGAGCCGTCCGCAGGGCGAAGGGGCACAGGTGGCTGGACATCGAAGAGCCGGGAGGCATGCGTAATGCAGAGCGCCGAAACGGTCCTGGATGTCCTCCGTGAACGCGGCAGGCGCGGCCTGCCGTGCGATGAGCTGTATCGGCAGTTGTTCAATCCGCAGCTATATCTGCTGGCCTACGGGCGCATCTACTCCAACAAGGGAGCGATGACCCCGGGACCCGACGCGGAAACCGCGGACGGCATGACGATGGGCAAGATCGAGCGCATCATCGACGCGCTGCGTCACGAGCGCTACCGATTCAAGCCCGTCAAGCGCGTCTACATCCCGAAGAAGGACGGGAAGCAAAGACCGCTTGGTCTGCCATCGTGGTCGGACAAGCTCGTTGGCGAAGTCGTGCGCCTGCTGTTGGAGGCGTACTACGAGCCGCAGTTCTCCGAGCACTCCCACGGTTATCGGCCCGGCCACGGCTGCCACACCGCCTTGCGCGAGGTGGCGGAAACATGGACGGGAACAGCCTGGTTTATCGAAGGGGACATCTCCCGCTGCTTCGACCAACTTGACCATCAGGTCATGGTCGAGACGCTCGCGGAGAAGATCCACGATAAGCGGCTGCTTCGGCTGGTCGGCCAGATGCTGGCTGCCGGGTACCTGGAGGACTGGGTATGGGGAGCCACGCTCAGCGGCGCGCCGCAGGGCGGGGTTCTTTCCCCTTGCCTGTCCAACATCTACCTGGACAGGTTGGACCGCTTTGTCGAGACAGTTCTGATGCCGGGATACACCCGAGGCGTGCTCAGGGCCCGAAACCCTGAGTACCGCAAGGTGCAGAACGCGCTCGCTCGAGCCCGTCGCCGCGGCGATCGTGCCGGGGTGCGGGCGCTGCGCAAGCAGCTGCGCAGCCTCCCGAGCCTGGATCCCGACGATCCCGGCTACCGGCGGCTGCGTTACGCGCGATACGCCGATGACATCCTGCTCGGGTTTGTCGGACCGAAGGCAGAAGCCGAGGAGATCAAGTATCGACTCGCCCAGTTCCTGCGCGATGACCTCAAGCTGGAACTGTCCGAAACGAAGACGCTGATCACCCACGCCCGCACCAGCGCGGCGCGGTTCCTCGGCTACGAGATCACCACGCAGCACGCCAACCATGTGATCGCCGGTGGCCGTCGTGTCGCCAACGGCGGGATCAGGCTGCGCGTGCCCCGCGAGGTGATCAAGACCAAGTGCTCCCGATACACGCAACGGGGAAGACCCGAGCGACGGCCCGGGCTGATGAACGAGCCGGATCAGGCGATCATCAGCCGTTACGGAGCCGAGTATCGCGGCGTCATCCAGTACTACCTGCTGGCCAGCGATGTCCATCGATGGAGCCGGCTGCACTGGGTGATGGCGACCTCGCTGCTTAAGACGTTGGCCGGCAAGCACGACTCGTCAGTGTCGAAGATGGCCCGCAGGTACGCGGCGACCATCCAGACGCCGCACGGGCCACGCAAGTGCCTGCAGGTCACCGTCCAACGTGCCGATGGTCGCAAGCCGTTGGTCGCAACCTTCGGCGGTATCCCGCTACGGCGGCAACGCACCGCGATCCTGACCGATCGCGAACCAGTCCAAGCGAACGTTCAGCGCAGCGAGCTGGTCCGCCGGCTGCTCGCAGGACGATGCGAGATCTGCAGCGGCATGGAAAAGGTGCAGATGCACCAGATCCGCAAGCTCGCCGACCTCGACCCGCCCGGACCCGAACGACCCGAATGGATGAGCCTGATGGCACGCAGGCGACGCAAGACCCTCGTGGTATGCGAACCCTGCCACGCCAACATCCACGGGAGACCAATCGCGTTAACGGCATAGTCACTGGAGAGCCCGGTGATCGGAAACGGTCACGCCGGGTTCGGGAGGGCGGCGTCGGAAAAGGACTCCAGGGCACCTCGCCGACGTCGTACCTCAACCGTCTCAGCGCTGTTGGAGCAGATGCTCGGGGCCGACAGCGCTCAGGGGAGCACCGAGCGATGATCGCGACCACCGTCGAGGAGCTGACGCCGATCATCGGCACCAGGCCGGCCTGCCGGGCGCTGGGCGCGTCTGTGGCGACGATCTACCGCCGCCGCAGACCGCCCGAGCCCATGGCGCCCAAGCCCAGACCGACACCCGCCCGGGCGCTCAGCGAGCCCGAGCGCCAGCAGGTGCTCGACCTGCTGCACGGCGAGCGGTTCGTCGACGTCTCGCCGGAGGGGACCTACGCGACGCTGCTGGACGAGGGCACCTACCTGTGCTCGCCCCTCACGATGTACCGGATCCTGGCCGCCCATCACGGCGGGGTGCGCGAGCGCCGCAACCAGCTAACCCACCCCGCCTACAACAAGCCCGAGCTGCTCGCACAGCGGCCGAACGAGCCGTGGTCCTGGGACATCTCGAAGCTCAAGGGCCCGGCGAAGTGGACGTACTTCTACCTGTACGTGATCCTCGACGTCTTTAGCCGTTACATCGTCGGCTGGACCGTGCAGCACCGCGAGACCGCCGAGCTGGCCAAGGCGCT
>DASPPG010000019.1:0-15106 GCA_035625625.1 Solirubrobacteraceae bacterium | reverse complement strand
GCTCCGCACCGCCGGACAGGAAGACCGCGAACGCCGCACCGCGCAGCGGCTGCGCCGGGCCGAGGCGACCAACAGCAACCTCGGACTCGGCCACGACCTTCGCGCCGGGCTCATCGACCCCACCCCCGGCCAGCTCCACGCACTTCAAGCGATCATCTGCCACCTCCTCGCCCACCACTACCGCGACGTCATCGCCTACGGCGCCGGCTGGACCAACCAAGACCGCCAACAGCCAATCGGCGATACCGGCCGCCACGAACCCCGCCAACCCGACGCGATCCTCAACGCGGAGCTCCAGCGCGCGCTCGAGGACCCAGACCCGCTGCGCGGCATCGCGCAACTCACCGCTAGCTGGGCCGCCGCCTTCGTCCTCGACCCCGGCGGCATCACCCGCACCAAAACGCTCGGCACCGAACGCATGGCCCGCAAACTCGCCGACGCGCTCCCAGGCGGACACAGCCCAATCCGCGCCGCAGTGTGGGAGTTCCTCCGACCCATGCTCTCCCCCGCCTCGCCGCCCTTCACCGCGACGCATTCGTGTTCGACCAACCGCTCGAGACCACCGTCCGACTCGCCACCCACCGCGCCGAGTCCGACCTCGCCGACCTCGACCTCAGCGAGGAAGACACGCCCGCGGCATAGGCCGCTCCACGGGCCGACCTTCGCCTCCCGTCCCGACGCCCGGGCGTCTGGACGGGAGGCCCGGCCGGTCCCAACTCTCTTTTTTTGCTTCTCAGGCTGTCCAGCACGTTCGGTAACTGCCTTGTCACTCGTCGGTTCGGAACCTGCGCCGTCCCGAGGCAGCGGCCACCCGCCCATCGCCGCCGACGGTGCGCAGCGCTCGATCCGGCTGCCGTCAGCGCTCAAGGCAAGCCGGTCCTCCCGGCTACCGCAACAGTGGTGGACCGACCAGGTGTGTGCCGAGGCGGAGCCGACTTTTCAAAGGCGATGGTGCCGGAGCCGGCGCGAGTCGCGACTTCTCCTCCGCTGCTTCCCGCGCATAGGGATCACGAGGACGGCCGAGGCGGGACTATCGCTCTGGACCAGAGGGATCGGCCGATGCCGCAGAGCAATAGTGCGGTGGCGAAGCCCGGTTCGAGTTGCAGGACAGATGCTCAGCCGGGGCGATGCAATAGCCCGCGACGCGCCGAAAAACGACTCGGTACGTGGCGGAGCGTAAGCCGGCAGAGCGTCGTCGCCGAACTCTAAGAAGTTCGGGCCACCGAACGGCGCCTCGAGGGGAACGTAATTCGAGATGAGCGTGACGGTGCCCGGATCGTCAGGGCTGACGAACGCGTATGTGTCGGTGTTCTCGGCGACGGGATCCTTACTTCTTCCTTCGGGTTCGGTTCCTATTAGGGGTCGTGATTCGAGGTCAGCGCGCCGCGCGGGCAAGCTTGCCGCTAGCTGGCGGTCGCGGACACTCACCGTCCGCTCACCTACCATCACCGATACCTCCCGCGGTGCGAGCGTTCTTGACTACGCGACAAGTGGGCCCCTGTCGGCACGCGCCTCAGCCTCGGCGGTCTCGCTCGCAAGCGCGCCGATCACCGTCATGCCGGCGACCCCGCGGCCGACCTCTTGACGAATCCACTCCTGGCGCTGTCACTCATGATCTGACTCTGTCGTTTGGATGGATTGGCCGAGCGACGGGTTGAGGCGTGGAAGAGCAAAGCGCGCTCCCGCAGCGGTTCTCGCTCACCTCGCCAGCGCCCCGGCCCCGGTCACTGTTTATACAGCCCGCGCGGCCCACTGGATCACTGGGGTTTCAGGAAATGCTCGTCGCTCGGCGCGCCGCCCGGGCCGCGGCCCGATCGCGGCGGCGATCGGCGAGCGCAGCCAGCACCACGCCGAGCTCGAACAGGAGGTAAAGCGGCACCGTCTCGAGCAGCAGGGTAACCGCGTCACCGGGTAGCACGGCGGCGACGGCACCGCAGGCGAGGATCGCGTAGCGCCGGTTGCGACGCATCTGGCGCGGGGTCATGATCCCGGCGCGCGAGATCACCATGATCGCGATCGGCACCTGGAACACGAGGCCCATCGCCAGGAGGATCGTGGCCGCGAAGTTGTAGTACTGGTTCGCTTGCACGAGCACGTTGAACTGCGAGCTGTTGAAATTCTGGAAGAAGCGGATCGCCGCCGGCAGGACAACGAAGTATCCGAACACGACCCCGGCGACAAACAGGAACGGGACGGCCAGGATCAGCGGCAGCACCATACGTCGCCCGGCCGGTTCCAGGGCCGGGATGAAAAAGGCGTAGGCCTGGTAGAGCAAGAAGGGGAGTGAGAGGATCAGCGCGAAGATGAGCGAGATCGTCACGGTCGTGGTGAACGGCTCGCCGATCCCGAGCGTCACCGGCTTATCGCCCTGGGGCGGCGCCGAGAGACGCCCGATGTCGAGGGTGAGCCGACGGGAGACGCGCGCGAGCGCCAGCTTGGCGGGCGCGGCGGCGTGGGACCCGGGCCCGTCGAGCAGCCCGACGACGACTTGCAGCTGCGCCGCCACGTCGCGCGCGTTCTGAGCCACCGAGTACGTGGCCCCGAGTGGTCCGTGTCCCGCCCTGACCTGCTTCTGGGTCTGGTGAGCGAGCGGGCGGTTGACCAGCCGTAGAACGTTGTGGTTCTGCCAGAAGCAGAAGCCGAACGCGACCGCGAGCACGGCGAGTGAGACGATCAGCCGGCTGCGCAGCTCGTCGAGGTGCTCGACCGTGCTCAGCCGCTCATCGTGCCCCACGGACCGCACACTCGTGCGAATCGCGCTTGGCATCTGCTCTGACTTCCTTCGTTGGTAGCGCCGGCGTCAGCCGACGATGAAGCCCGTGCTCTTGACGTCCGCCAGCACCTTGCTGGCAGGCAACGGGGTGTCGAACGGGCCGCTGGGGGCGATCCCCTGAGCACCCTGGTTCAGCAAGCCGACCACGCTGGCGTGGCGTGCCTCGATCGTGACGATCGAGAGGGCGGCCGTGACATAGGCCGGATTCTTGATGTTCAGCGCCTGGCCGGAGTACGCGTGGACGCCGGTGTTCTCCAGCACCTGAGCGGTCTGCATGAACAGCGACGCGTTCGTGTTCGTGCCCTTGAAGTCGAACTTCGGCTGCTTGACGGCCTTCGATCCGAGTGCCCGCTTGAGGAAAGCCACGTGGGCGTTCTCGTCCCGGGTGACGGTCTGCAGGAAATCGGACCCCTGCGCCGAGAGGGGCAGATTCGCGACGGTGGCACCGTTGTAGAACGCCGCCTCGAGGTACTCGAGTGTCAGCGCGTAATTCAGGATGCCGACATCGCCGGGACCGAACGCCGCGGGCGGACGGCCGTTGCCGGCGGCGAACGCGCTAGGCGCGAGTGCCCCCAGGATCGCGCCGCCACTGACCAAGGCGCCACCGGCCAGGCCGGCTTTCTTCATGAAGCTGAGGCGCGTGTCGCCCGCCACCGCTTCGGCCGCCTCGCGGACAGCGCCGTCGGTGTCGATCTCGTCGAGGTTGACCTTGTACATGTGAGTCTCCTGTCGTGTCGTAGAAATTGACCACAACCTTGCGACTGGTCGTGTCAACTTCTTGCTGTACGCACAGGAGCAGCGGGCGGATCAATCCGCCCGCCGCGCGCGCTCAGGAGGTGGCGGGGCGCATCAAAGCCAGGCCGTCGTCGCTAGCCACAAGCACTCCGGCATGCAGCCCCGCGACGTCGGTCAAGCGCCGTAGCGCCTCCGTTCCGTCGAGCGCCCCGACGATGTAGGGACACAGCGTGACCACGGGACTGCCGGCGAAGTGCTGTCCCCAGGCCCGTTCGAGCGGGATCACGTTGCGGTACTCGACGTCGCCGGGACCGACCGCGAACCGGGAGTACCAGAGTGCGCTGTAACCACCGGCGAGCGAGCGTTCGAGCACGTCCTGCCAGGCCTGCGGTGAGGTCTCGGCCGGCTCGTCGGGGTCGAACTCGACGATCGCGAGCTGGTGCTGGGCCTCGAGCGCACCGACATCGAGACCGGCGGCCTCTAGGCTCGCCCGGTCACTCGCGCTGTCACCTCGCGTGGCCCGGTGGACTAGGTAGCCATGGCGTGACGCGCCGAGCGCGTAGAAGGACGCCAGCACCGGGAACAACTCGTCCTTGGTCCTCAGGAGAACGGCCAGATGCGGGCAGGACCCGTCCTCGATCGATGGGGAGAGCGCGACGTCTATCTACTCGATGGGTAGCTGGAGCCGAACCAGAGTGCCCCCATTCGCTTGGGAGGTCAAGCATACCGTCCCGCCCGCCGCCTCGGCCCGCTCTCGCATCAGCATGATGCCCAGGTGGCCGGACATCGGGCCGGGCACTTGTCCGACGTCGAAGCCGGCGCCGTCGTCAGCGACGCCGAGCGTCAGTCGCTCGTCCTCGACGGTGAGGCTGACGTCGACGGCCAGCGCGCCGGCGTGCTTCTCGACGTTCGTGAGAGCCTCGCTGAGGACCCGGACGACCGCCGCGTGGGTGGCTGGAGCGACCTGAAGGTGGTCGGGGCAGTGGCGGATCCGCACCACCATCCCGCGGCCCTCGAACTGCTCACAGATCTCGCCGACCGCCGTGCCGATCCCTCCCAGCGGAACAGTGGAAACCAGGTCCTTGAGCCGCTCGCGCACCGTCGTATGAGCTGAGATGACCGCGGCGTGCAGCCGCTCGAAGCTGGCCTGGGCGATATCGGGCGGAGGATCGGTGTCGAGTAGGGCGAGCTCGCGGCTGGCCAGAGCCAGATCCTGGGCCAGTCCGTCGTGCACGAGCGCAGCCAGCCGGGCACGCTCGCGCTCGAGCTCGGTCTGTCTGAGAGCCTGGCGCAGCCGCGCGGTTGTGATCCCGGCTGTGAGCAGGTCGCCGATCAGCGCCAGCACGCGGGCTCCCGTCGTGCCGAGTTCGATCCGCTGCCGGGAGGCGGCCAGCACCACGCCGACGACGGCCTGCTTGGAATGCAGCGGGAGCATCAGCCAGAATCGAGCCGCCGGTTGAAAGGGATTGTCGATCAGCCAGCTGCCCTCTTCGTGGAAGATGAGGGGGGCGCCGGCGGCCACGGCCAAGCGCCAGGCGAGTTCGTCGAAAACGACCTCGGGAGCAAGCTGCACGATCGCATCGCCGCGCGCGGCGGTCGCGTACCGGTGCAGCAGCGGCCGGCCCTCGCCGTCAGGCAGGTAGAGGCTGGCAACCTCCACGTCGAGCACGTCGCGCATCTCCGCCAGTCCTTGCTCGGCGAGGTCCTGGAGCGTCGAGGCTGACACGAGCGCGCCGGCCACCCGACCGATCGCGCCCAGCCCGGCCGCGACGTCGGCCGCTAGACTGTCCGCTATCCCGGCGCCAGGCGGGCCTGCACTCATGGCTGGGAGCCAGGATACTGAGCGTCATGGAGCAACCGCGGCCTCCGGTCAGCGTTCTGATCGCTGACGACCACCGCCTGATGCGCGAGGGGACCGCCGCTCTGCTGCGGATTGACCCGCGGATCGAGGTGGTCGGCATGGCGTCGAACGGACGCGAGGCGTTATCGCTTGTCGCCACCCGGTCGCCCGACGTGGTCGTGCTCGACCTCGACATGCCGGAGCTCGGCGGACTGGAGGCGTGCGCTGCGATTCGAAGCCGGCATCCCGAGGTCGAGGTCCTCATCCTCACCGTCTCAGAGAACGCGCCTGACCTCTGGGCGGCGCTGCGGGTGGGCGCCCGCGGCTACCTGGTGAAGGACATGCCGCCCGCCGAGCTGGTGGCCGCCATCCTCGACGCCGCCGTCGGTCAGCCGCACATCGCCCCACGGATGGCGGGGCGGATGCTTAACGAGTTCGCACGGAGCAACGTACAGGCGGTCGGCGATCCGCTCGTCGATCTGAGCCCGCGCGAGCGAGAGGTGCTGGCGTTGCTCGCAGGCGGCATGCGCAACCGGGAGATCGCGGACCGCCTCGTCCTCTCTGAGGCGACGGTAAAGACACACGTTCGCCACATTCTCGAGAAGCTTCACCTCCGCAATCGCTCTGAGGCCGCCGTGTTCGCGACGCGCCATCACGTCTAGGGACGCGCCGGCCGGCTCATGTGGCGCCCGCCAGCCCGCTCAGGTCGTGGCGCAGCCTGTCGTGGCCGAGCCGGATCCGGCCCTTGATCGTCCCGACCGGGCGGCCGACCGCGGCGGCCGTGTCGTGATTACTGAGCCCGCGAAAGTGGGTCAGCACGACGGCTTCCCGCTGGGTTGGCGGCAGTCGCTGCACCGCCCGGTGCACGGCGCGGGCGCGCTGCCGGCGCTCGACCTCGACGTCGGTCGCCGTGGAGCTGGCGAACTGCTCCTCGAAGCCGTCGAGCGTCGACTCAGCGCGGTCGACCCGCGCCCGACGGCGGGTGGCATCGATCAGGCGGTTGTGGACGATGCTCAGGATCCAGGCGCGGGCTTTGCCGCGTGAGGCGGTGTACATGTGGGCGCGTAACCAGACGGCCAGGAACGCCTCCTGGATCGCCTCCTCGGCGATCCAGGAGCGACCGGAGAGGCGGCGGGCGGCGGCGAGCGCCGGCCGCGAGTGTCGTCTGTAGATCAGCTCGTAGGCGTAAGGGTCGCCGGCGGCGACCCGTTGCAGCAGGAATTCATCGGAAGGATGCCGGTTGAAGGCTTCGGTGGACATGCCCGGCAGGCTTCTGCATGGCTGACATACGCGCATCGACAAAAATGTGGATCTCGAACCGACTGAACGGACGATCTGGACACCACCTTATGGATGATCAGACGAGCGATTGATCCGAATCGTGGGAGGTTACGTACGAAGGCGTGCGACCAAACCAGATCGGAGCTTTGCCATGTTGGGTCTTGACAACCCCGTCCACCTCGCCTTCCTCCTCGTCTTGCTGCTGCTGGTGTTCGGCGCTAAGCGACTGCCGGAGATCGGCAGCTCACTGGGAGCGGGCCTGCGCGGGTTCAAGGAGTCGATAAGCGGCGAGACCAACCACGTCAACCTGCAGCGGGAGAACATCGCCACGCTGCCCGCAGCGGCACCGACCCTCGCCGAGACCGTCGCCGAGACCGCCCCGGTCCGCACCGACGCGTAATACGTATGCCCTGTCATTTGCTGGTCGCCGCGCTCGCGTCTGATCGCCCAGGGCTCGCGACTCGCGCCCCGCGGCCGCCGACCTCGGACGAGCCGTCTCGGCTGGCGACTCGATCGGTGGCGAGCGCCGCGGTCGCCGAAGGAGCGACATCGGCGGAGAAAGCCGGATCGCCCGCTCAGGCGGCCATCCGAGATCAGCGCGCAGTTAGCTCGGCAGCGGCGCGCTAGCAAGCACTCGAGGAGCGCCCCGAAGCGCTCCGCCGGCTTACGCCTCGCCACGCGAGCAGCGGTCAATTCGCGCTGCTCCTCTTGTACGGAAGCAATCATCGGACACTCCGGCTATTGGATCAATGCGGAGCAGTCGTCTTACGCCGTTGCTGCAGTCGTGGCGAAGCACAAGCCGGCCTCGACCTTCTCAGACGAGTAGAGCAATCGTCAGCCGTCAGCCGGTGCTAGCCAGCGGACAGGCCCGTGGCTAACGCATCTGGCGAGAAGGAGGGACGCCACACTCGCGGGGCGCTTGTCCTGCTTTCGCCTCAGCGCGGGTACCCAGGACCCGCTGACCGACGTAGCCTGGCCCGATCGGATTGCACCAAGAGCTGGCGACCCGCTGGGGGCGACGTGATCGCTTTGACGGCCGAGCAGCAGCCACTGGGACGGCCGGCCGGCTTGCTGTCTCGTCAATAGCAGGCGCGTCGCTGAGACTCCTGTGAGGTCTTTGCCTGAGCATTCGCTGGCCGCGTGAGCGGTCAGCTTGTGCGTGTGATCGGTGGCAGCTCGTAGCTGCCGTCGAATGCGGCATCTTCATGCTAAGGATCGGCCTACGAGAGCAGGCCGCCCCGCTCCAGCCGGTACAGCGACCGGAACGTCATCACCCTCGGCGAGGTCACCGGTGATCCCGAACACCACCAACACAGCGGCAGGCTGCTCGCCGCTGGCCGTCGCGGGTCTCCGCACTGGTCTCCGTGTTGCCACGTCGTTCATCGTTATCTCCTCTCAACCTCGACGCGCCCGCGTCCGAATGCGTCGATCCGGCCCCACCGTCCTGGAATGTCGAGGAGCTCTAGGTGACCAATCGCGATCGGAAGCGCCGGGTCGACCACCAGGTGCTCGCCGTGCGGCTCGAGACCCAGCATCGTCCGCAGGAGCAGGAGCGGAGCGCCGGTCGACCAGGCCTGAGGACTGCAAGCCGTCGGGTATTGGACGGGATACATCGTCTGAGGCCGCTCATAGCCGCCGAACGCCTCCGGCAGACGTCCGTCGAAGAAATGGGCAGCATCCAAGATCCCGGCTGCGATCACCGCCGCGTCCTCCTTGAAACCGTATCGCCGTAACCCCCAGGCGATGAACGAGTTGTCAAACGGCCAGACGGTGCCCACGTGGTAGCCGATCGGGTTATAGCGCCCTTGGCCCTCGGCCAGTGTACGCACGCCCCAGCCGGAGAATAGTCGCGGGCCGAGAAGGTGCCGTGCGACGGCCTTCGCCTTTGACTTCTCGACGATGCCGCTCCAGAGCAGGTGACCGTTGTTTGAGGCGAGCGCGTCGACCTGGTTTCCGTCAGGGTCCAGCGCGAGCGCGAAGTACTGTTCGTCCTCGACCCAGAAATCCCGGTTGAAGCGTCGCTTGAGGTCGGCGGCTTCTTTCTCGAGCCTGTCGGCGAGTGCCGTGTCCTTCCAGACGAGCCGTGCGAGGCGCGCGCCGCGGAGCTTCGCGTCGTACGCGTAGCCTTGCAGCTCGCAGGTCGCGCGTGGGAAGCCGGGCAGTCGGCCGTCCCGGAACGAGATCGAATCCCAAGAGTCTTTCCAGCACTGGTTCTCGAGCCCGGTTTTCTCGTTGCGGCGCTTGTACCAGATGTAGCCCGTTCCCTGGATATCCGCGTACTCGTCGATCCAGTTGAGCGCGGCCCGCGCCTCGACCTCGAGCTCGCGCACGAGCGCTCTGTTTCCTGTCCAGCGCTCGTACTCGTCGAGTAGCACAACGTAGAGTGGGGTTGCGTCAGCCGAGCCGTAATACGGCGAGTGCGGGCGCTCCTCGAAGGCGGTCAGCTCGCCGTAGCGCATCTCGTGGAGGATCCGGCCTGGATCCTCGTCGCGGAAGTCGTCCAGTCCGACGCCCTGCCAGTCCCCGAGCGCGCGCAGCGTCGTCGCGGCGAGCTCGGGCGTGAACGGCAGCGCCTGCAAGCTGGTGAGAATGCTGTCCCGGCCAAACATCGTCATGAACCAAGGCAGGCCGGCTGCCGGGAGGCTGTGTCCCCCGGAGATGGGCGGCGAGAAGCGCAGCGCGGCGAGATCGACGAGGCTGCGTCGGTACGTCGCCTTCAGCGGATCCCAGTCGCACTCGAGTCCAGGCGCCTCGTCGATCCAGCGCTCCAGGTTTCGCCGCATGCGCACCCGTGCGCGCTTTGGGTCACCGGTCGCCTCACGAGCCAGGCCGACCCCGAGACGCTCTGTGACAACGTCAAGACGCGTGCTCCACTCCTCGTGAGGCCCGATCCGGATCTTGAAGGTCAGGCCGTGGTTGTCGATCCGTGCGGGTGCCGAGGCCGAGATCGCGGTCGAGCGGCCGAAGGTCCCGCGATCGTAGGCAAGCACAAGCTTGCCGCCCTCCACGCGCGCGGAGTGCTTGCCGTTCTTCTCGAGCGCGTCCTTGACCTCGAACAGATCCGCGAAATCGCAGCCGGCATCGACGCGGACGCTCAGATCGACCGGTTCGTCGAGATGGTTGAGAAGCGTCAGCTCCTCGTGAAAACCATTGGCGACCGCGCGCTGGCGGATCACGGACAGCTTCGCATCGACGTACACCGTCCCGGTACCGGGCACGAGGAAGAAGCGCGTTTCGAAGTATTGAAGGTCGTCGACCGAGAGCGGATTCAGCCGCTCGCCGTTCACGGTCAGCACCCATCGGGAGAGGAAACGCGTGTCGAACGAGAACAGCCCCGTCGGATCGGTCGGCGATGCTTCGATGTCGCCGCGCGCGTCGCTGACCACGAACGTGTTGCCGTCGAGGATCCTGACAAGCCCGTCGCTCATTCCTCCCTCCCCGCGGTGCCGGCGGCCTGCCGGTGGGTTCGCCCGCCCTGCGGCCTTGGAAAGAGCCGCTGGAGACGCACGAGCAACCTCGGGTCGCCCTCGACGGCCAGCTCGCCTCGCAGCACCGCCGCCATCAAGTTCAGCTGCCCGGCGACGATCCGGTCGAACGACGCCTTGTTGGCGCGCAGGACGGAGTCCGCGGGAGCGTTCCCACGCGACACACGGACGTCCCCCTTGTCGATCGTTACCAGCCAGCGTTCCGTTCGCTCGCCGGCGACCACGTCGAAACGGGCGCTACCGGTCACCTTCCCGAGCAGCGGCTCATGTCCGCGACTGCCGAGCTCGTCGAAGAACTCCGCGGTCAAGTCGGACCTCACCGCGGGCGCCCCCTCCCGCGACCCCGACAGTTCTCGGCGTCGGTGGCTATCACCCACCACAGTCTTGCGTACCAAGTCCTCGTCGCGTCACGGGCCGGTCTGGATGCTTGCAGTGGACGCGGTCGAGGTCATCGCCATCGAGCTGCAACATGTAGGCGTCCTGGGCGGGCGCCTGGACTCCACGATCCCCTCCGTCGGACGATCCTCGAGCCACCCGCGTGATCGTCCTCCAGCAGCGCCAGCACCCGCGCCGGGTCACGAGCCACCGCGCTTCGCGGTCTCGTCTGGTCGGTGCTCGCGGGGTGGCCTGGGCACTCATCAGCTGGTGCTGAGGGGTCGAACCGCGAGCTGGCTGTTGTCGAGCACTGTCTCAGGCGCGCGAGAAGTCGCACGCAGCCGATCGGCTGCAATCGCCCGCCGGTAGACATCCTCATAGCCGGCGGCGGTGACCGACACGTCGTAGCGCTCGGCGACGCTCGCGCGGCAGCGCACCGGATCGATCCCGCCGACGCGTGCGACCGCGCGCGCCATCTCGGCCTCGTCGGCGACCAGCATGCCGTTCTCGCCGTCGATCACGATCTCGGCCGCAGCCCCCTCCGGGAACGCGATCACCGGCGTGCCACATGCGAGCGCCTCGACCATCACCATCCCGAACGGCTCGCGCCAGCGGACCGGCATCAACAGCGCCGTCGCGTTCGCGAACAGCTCCCGCTTGGACGTCCCGCCGACCTCGCCGATGTAGTGAACCCGCCGGCCATCGACGTGGGGCTCGACGCGCTTTTGAAAGTAATCCTCCTGGCCGGCCTGCACCGGCCCAGCGAGCACGAGCGGCCGGCCAGCCAGGCGCGCCACCTCGATCGCGCGGTGCGCGCCCTTGACCGGGTCCATCCTCCCGATCCACAACAAGTAGGCCTGCTTCTCGCCGCGCAGCGGCCAGCGCTCAACCGCGATCGGATTAGGCACAACGTCGCTGATCCGCACGCCCGCGGGAGCGCTCTGAGCCTGCGAGCGGCTGATCGCCACCAGGTGCGCCTTACGTCCGTGGCGCTGATAGAAGCGGACCGTTTCCCCGGCAAACGGCCCATGGATCGTGTGCACTACCGGAGCGTCAACGCGATCGGACATCGCCAACGCGGTGAAACCCGAGTGGTCATGCACAACGTCGAATGCCCGGCCGCGCTCGACCGCCAGGTCGATCTGCTCCCACGCACAGGCGACATGATCTGACTCGTGCAGCGACGAGCCGATCGTGTCTGGATGCGCACCATCGAGCAGAGCTTGGACGCGCGCGCTCGAACGCGAGCCTGGCGCTGCGAACAGTGTCACGTCGTGGCCACAGGCCACGAGCGCCTCGCACAACAGATCGACGACCGCCTCGATCCCACCGTAACCGGGCGGCGGCACCGGAATCCACGGCGGCGCAAGCACCGCGACCCGCAGCGGCTCGATACGGACGCCAGCAAAGGGCAACAGCCGGAGGGGCGAGCACGAGGCGCTCATCGCGAGCTTCGGACTGGGAACAAGCGCGCTCTTCACCTGGAGCCGGTCCGGTCGGGTGGGTCACCCATAAACCGCTCGGCGTGCGGCGCTGAGCCCTCACGGTACAGCTCGGCTGGGGGCAGCGGTGAGGAGAACAACTCGACCTGGATCGACGCCCGCGCCATGCAACGCGGACAATGCTCGATCCTCGACCCCCGAGCCTTTGGTCTGATGCTCAGGCCGCAACGAGGACAGTTCAGGAATGACATGGCGCGAGGACTCGCGGCATTCAGCTCGCCACCCTTCAACGGGCCTCGCTCGATGATGAGCCCACCGTCGCCGGAGTCGAGAGAGTCGCAGTCATCGGAGGCTTGGCGGCGCGCTCTGGGCTCGACCACTTCGATGATCGTGCGCGCGTCCCTCGGGACGTCGGACCAGGCGACGCCCGATGCTCCCATCGTCTGCCGGCCCGGCGACCTGCTCGTCGCGGGCGCTCTGTCCACAATGCTCACCTCTGAGTGACTCGGGTTGCCGAAGCGGTCAGCCGGTCTGGTGGAGCTGACGAGTTATCCGGCCGGGAGTCGAGCCGATCGAACGTCCGCCGAGCCTCACGGCGATTGAGCGGACACACTGAGGATAGCGAGCTACCGCGGCCGACCCGTGGGCGCGATACTGGCACGCGATGGCTGAGGATCCGCCCACCTGCGCGTGCTGATCGCAGACGAGGATCAGCGCCGCGTCGCCGAGATCGCCAACGTAATCTCCGGGCTGGGCCACAGCGTCGTGGCTCAGCTGCTCGACGTCTCCGAGATCGCCGATGCGACAGGGCGTGAGCACCCGGATGTGGCGATCGTCGGGGTGGACGGCGAGCAGAGCCACGCGCTTGAGCTGATCTCAGCGATCGTCAAGCAGGCCACGTGCCCTGTGATCGCAGACACCGAGAGCGACGACGACTCGTTCCTGAAGAATGCCGCGCGGTCGGAATCTTCGCCTACGTCAAGCACGGCGAGCAGCCGGGAATGGAACACGCGATCGACATCGTCCTGAGCCGCTACGCCGAGTTCAACCGCCTACACGGCGCGCTGCGCACCGGCACGATCATCGAACAGGCGAAGGGCATCCTCATGGACCGCCATGGAATCACCGCTGATCAAGCGTTCGCGGAGCTGCGCAACCGCGCCAGGAACACCAACAAGACCGTGGTCGACGTGGCCCAAGCGGTCACGCTCAGCTACCCACTTTTCAAACCCCGGCCAACCGACACCGAATGAGCCACCCGCCGGTATGCTCGATCTTCTGCGGCACCCAAACCGGTGACTCGCCGTGGCACCGCCCCGTGAACAGCTAGGAGCGCGAAGACCTCCTTTCACGCGGCGGCGCGTATCCGATTGCTTCCGCCGCCGCCCCCTCCGCGCGGAATCCGGGTGAGTCGAAACACTAACTACCGCCGTTTCCGCCGGCTAGCACCGGCTGACAGCTGACGATTGCTCTGCTCGTCTGAGAAGGTCGAGGCCGGCTTGTGCTTCGCCACGTACTGCGTAGTCTTGCGGCGCAGGGCGGGCTACTGCATCGCCCCGGCCGAGCATCGGTCCCGCAGCCTCGAAACGGGCTTCGCCCGCGCCACTATTGCTTTGCGGCATCGGCCGATTCCTCCGGTCCGGGGCGATAGTCCGGCCTCAGTCGTGCTCGTGATCCCTATGCGCGGGATCCGATAACGCCGCGATCGCCGGTGCGGTGATCGCTCATCGATGCGCATCTCGCCGCGGAGCCGGCCGCTGCGCCGCCGACCAACCGCAACCCCGCCGGCAGTTGGTGCTAGCCGCGATGGCGTCGGTCTGCTCACGCCCGCGCCGCGGTTAAGTCAAGAGCACGGGCGCGAGGCACGGGCCGACCGCGCCTTTCGGAGCGGACACCCGGATCTCGCAACACGGGTGACGTCGATCTCGCTCCTCCGCTTCTCGCGGTTGCGCAAGTCGTGCCCGGCGACTACGGCCGACTCAGCGAGGGTCCGCAGTGTTGCGCGAGCCGTAGAACCGGAGGGTGTCGACGGAAGCGCGAGAAGTCGCTGGTGGCGGCTTCCTTACGGATGCTGGCCCAGGAACCTGATGTCGATCCGGCGCGGGTCCCAGCGGCGACTGGGACGCCCCTCCGCGGTCATCGCCGGCGCGACCGTAACCGACTCGACGGTGTCGGTGATCAGCCGTCGCCAAGCCGCCAGGCGCTTCGCAGGGTCGCGCAGCCTGTCGATGTCGCCGGGACCGATGACATCGCTCTCGCCCCCGTCGCCGAGTCGAGCCCGGGCGCTGTGCGCGTCATCGAGCGCCGCGGTCAGTTTCTCCAGGGTCTCCTGGCTCGCGGGCCGGCCCAACAATCCAAGCTCGCCGAGCTGCCGGATCGTGTCATCGAGATCCGCGTTGGCGCGTTCGATCGCCTCGTCCGCCTCGCGGATGTGCCGCTTGCGCGACGCGCGTCCGCCCGCGTCGGTCGTGGCCGAGTACGCCCGGACCGCGTCCCGCACCATCTCCTCGACGCGGTCGGCCTTGACCGCCGCTCGTCGCTGGCACCGGTCAGCGCTCGTATCGCCGCACCGGTAGCTGCCGGTGTAGCTGTTGATCACCATCCGCGACCCACACGTCCCGCAGCGCAGCACACCCAGGCGCGCCAAAAGCCGCTGCGACTTGGCTTGGCGCCCGCGCGAGACCGTCCGCTGCTGCACGCGCTCGAACAGGGCGCGATCCTTAATGATCGGCTCGTGGGCGTTCAAGTTGTGCAGCGCGCCGAAGTGGATCTCGCCGAGGTACATTCGCGAGCGCAGCATCGACTCGACACCGGAGATCGAGCGCTCGATCCCGTTCTCGGCCAGCATCGCTTGGATCTCGACCAGCGACGCGCCCCGGTCACGGCGCTTGAATGCCCGCACGACGATCCGGGCCTTGCGGCGCTCCACGACCAGCACGCCGTCCTCGCCGCGCACGTAGCCGGGCGAATCCTGGAGTTGGGCAGCACACCGCGCGCGACCACGCGCTCCTGGGCGGCTTTGACCTTCTCGCCGGTCACCTCGGCGTAGTACTGGAACGCCGCGCCCATCATGTTGTTGCTCATCCGCGTCGCCGCCGTACCGTTGGTCAGCCTGCCGTGGTCGATCGCGTAGATCTCGCCGCCCGCCCGCTCGACGCGCTCGATCACCTCAAGC
>DASPPG010000018.1:0-6601 GCA_035625625.1 Solirubrobacteraceae bacterium | reverse complement strand
CATCCCGACGGTGCAGAAGCGCGGCACTACGGTGATCGAGGCGCGCGGTGCGTCGAGTGCCGCCTCCGCTGCCAACGCCGCCGTCGACCACGTGCACGATTGGGTGCTCGGAACGCCCGAGGGGGACTGGGTCTCGATGGGAATCCCCTCCGACGGCTCCTACGGCGTTGACGAGGGCGTGATCTGTGGCTTCCCCGTCACCTGCTCGGGTGGTGCCTATCAGGTGGTTCAGGGGCTCGACCTGGACGACTTCTCACGCTCGAAGATCGACGCGAGTGTCAAGGAGCTCAAAGACGAGCGCGACACGGTCGCGCGGCTCGAGCTGGTCTGAGACCGGACGTCGCGACGGCTGGCAAGCCTGGAGGCCGCCTCGCTCATGCTCGGGCGAGGCGGGTTCCCGGCCGCCGGTTATCCCACGTTTCCTGTGTGACGCCTGTTTCGTAGGCGGCCAATGCGCGTGCGCAGGCGCGGCACAACGTACGTCTGGCGTAAACGTCGCCTGAGGAGCAGAGCCGGGAGGCTGGCTACAGTGCGCCACGTCCGGCTTGACCGTGCGTCCCGGTAGTAGCGCTCGACCCATTCTTCCGATTCGGCGTCTGCCTGCTTGCGCAGTCGCGGATGGGGGAATTCGTACGCGCTCGGCAGGTCTATCTCGAGGTGGTCGAGCAACTGGCGGACGGTCGCCTCGTAGTTGCGAACGAAATCCTCGTAGACGACCGTGAACGGAGTGATGCCTGTATGCGTGAAGTACTCCTCCCATGAGCACTCCTCTTGGATGATCTGGCGCACCGCGAGGTCGACCAGGAGGAAGTTGTAGTCGGCCGCGTGGGAGCGCTGTGGCTGCGCGGTCGTCTCCGTCCATTGGGCTGACTGCCGCGCCTTGACTAGCGATACCGCCTGCCGGACCTTGTCCCGGCGGGTGATCCACACATATCGGAGATTCGGCAAGAGGCCACCGAGCTGTTCGGCTAGCGACCGGCTGCCTCGCTCGGGCAGCGCGTCCAGCAGCTCGCCCAGATACCGCGCGTTGGGCCACTTGACTTTCGCCGAAAAGACATGATTTGGAGTCGTGCCGCTTCTGAGCGCTCGGCCGAGACATTCCTCTAACGGGGTAGTTGTCCAATCGGATATCCAGGTGTCGGGGTCTTTGAGAGCAGCGCCGGCGGACACGAAGACCGTGCCGTCGCGAGCCCGCTCCGGGAAGTACTCCTCGGCGTGGCCCGCCACTCCAGTGCTGCTCAGCGCATCACACAGGAGCGTGCTGCCGCAGCGCATCGTGTGGCAGATGAAGAAGGAGGCCGTTGGGGCCAGAGGAGTGTCTTCCGCACTCGGCAGTACAGGTGCCATCGCCGTGACGAGTCGCAGGCGGTGATCATTTGGGCCGGCAGTCCATGTGTCCGCCGAATTGGCGCTATCGGAGGGCGTCAACGGTGCGTGAAGGGGCTCGGCGCGACTCGCCGCCAGATCTGGCGGCATCACGTCAGCCGCGTGCTGCGGCTCTTGATGCACGCTCAATCTAGCCATGGCATGGATGGCTCATGTGCGCTCCGGCATAGCGCATACTGGCTCTATAACGGTGGGCGGGCGCTCTAACTTCCGGTCGACTGGAAGACGGCCTCCAGCAGCGGGGCTCTGGAGGATCATCACGGCTCGGGATCGCTCCACGTCGGGTCGTGTTGGCTGGCTGTCTCCGGCGATTGAACTAGCGGGCGCTCCGGAAGCTGGCGCCCGAGACCCTGTTCATCAGGGCCGGTCGATCCGGGCTGAGTGGAGCATCTGCCTTAAGCGCTCCCACCGGCTCCGTTGACGAAGGGCAGACCCACCACGTACGAACGGCCGCGCACTGACCTTCGCGCGGCCGCTTCGTCGTCCGAGGTTTCTGCGGCGGTAACTAACCAGCGGGGTGCCAGCCCTGGCCGTCGCGCTTCACCTGTCCCTCGGTGGCCAGCCGCGGCATGACGCGATACAGGTAGTTGGGTTCGATGCCCATCTTCTCCGCGATCTGCGGAATCGTGATGCCCGGCGTGCTGCGCACGAGCTCGAGCGCCTGATTCGCGCGTGTGCCACTGCGGCTACGGCCGCGCGGTCGGCCGGGGCGTCCGGTCCGGCGTGTCGTCCGGCGCGCGGCTGGCCGTGCCGTGCTCGCGGCCCGCGGTCGACCGGGTCGCCGGCGGCCACCGACTAGTGCGGTACGCGCCGCCTCCAGGCGTGCCACCTCTTCCTTCAGCTCGCGCAGGCGGTCATCGATTTCCTTCACGGTGCTGTCTACGAAGCCAGCCAAATTGAACACTCCCTCTGTGGAAGAACGTGAGCTTGCCAAACAAGATTACATGCACTGACTGTCGTAAACCATTTCGCGGTCGGACGAGCGTCAGCGCACGACTTCTTGCAGTTATTCAACGGGTGGCCCGGGCTACCTGCCCGAGTCTTATTCGCGCTCGAGCAGTGCCTTCAAGCGGGCCAGTGAATTGTTCGCCTCGCGCTCGGATGCGGCGTCGACAATGAGGTGGCTGGCGACGTTTCCGAGCTTGCCGCCGGGGGGTGCAAACGTGTTCGTGTAGTCGAACCGGGTCGGTCCGTCGCCGTCGGCGGACAGTTCATAGCTGATCCGGGCGAGCGAGTGCGCGGGTCCGTGTCCTTCCCACTCGGCGTGGTTCGGAGACGTGAGGGCGGTGAGCGTCCAATGAACGTGGAAGGACACGCCGCGCATGTGCAACACCTGTTCCATGGTCGACCCCCTGCGCAAGGGATAGTCGGACACGTCCTTGACCGACCGGTGGATCGTGACCCAATCCTTCAGGCGGTCGGGATCCATGATCGTTTCCCATACCTTTTGGATCGGCGCCTTAATGTCGATCTGCGCATGGACCGTACTCATGACGAGCAGACACTAACGACCCTGGGTTCGACGGGTGCCGCCGGCAACCGGGGCTCGGCCCGTCCCGAAACCCTGGCCGCGACCGCGCCATGACCGTCCCCGCCACCGCCTCTCGAAAGCCCCGGAAATTGCGCGACGTTTGTCGGCGCCACCGAAAGTTCCCGCTTTTTGCAGGGATTTAGCCGGATGTGAAGTTCCTGCGATTTCCGGAATTCGTCGTTGCAGGAGGGGGGAGAAGTCGGCTTTGATGACCCCCACGGAGTTGAGCTTCTCGTAGGAGGGTTGGCGGTGACGAACGGCCGCGCGCGGACGACGAAGGTGAGCTGTGAGGACTGTTTCTTTCGGGCGAACCTGCTGTGTGCGGTGACGGACTCGGGTCCGTGCGCGACCTACCGTCCCAACCATCCCGAGGGCTTGCGCCCGCCCAAGCAGATGCAGTTCGTGTTCCGCCAGGATCGCCGTCTCCAGGTCGCCTGGGCGTTCCCGTCGGCGAGCGAGCAGCGCGCGCTGCACGCGGGCGTGTAGTGTTTGCGGCATGTACTGGCCGCTGATCGGCGGGTTCATCGTCGTCATCCTCCTGACGCTTCTCATCGGCTGGCTGGTCGACTCCTCGCGCCAGAAAGACGCCAACCGCCACTGACGGGCGCACGCGCGTTGGAGCAGCTCCCAACGAGGCTTTCCGGTCCCGTCCTGCTGCAGCCGGTCGTGCACGGTGACGCGCGCGGGTTCTTCCTCGAGACCTACCGGCGCAGCGTGCTGGCCGAGCTCGGGATCGAGGACGAATTCGTCCAGGACAACCACTCGCGCTCCCGCGTCGGCGTCGTGCGCGGGATGCACTTCCAGCCGGGCATGGCCAAGCTCGTGCGCTGTGCGCGCGGCTCGATCTACGATGTGCTCGTCGACCTGCGGCGGGGATCGCCCGGCTTCGGCCGGTGGGAGGGGTTCGAGTTGAACGACGAGAGCCACCACCAGCTCTACTGCCCTGACGGCTTCGCGCACGGCTTCTGCGTCCTGAGCGAGGTGGCGGATGTGGTGTACATGACCTCCGCCTATTACGACCCGAGCCTGGAGAGCGGGTTCGCCTACGACGATCCGGCCGTGGGGATCGAGTGGCCCCAGGGCGTGGAGCTGATTGCATCCGCGCGCGACGCCGCCGCGCCCTCGCTCGCGGAGATCACTGACTCGCTGCCGTTCGAATACACCTGACATGACCGGAACGACGTCCCGGAGCGCGATCGCCGCCGGCCGGCTCGTCGAGTCGCTTGAGCAGCTCGGGGCGGAGCTCGTGTTCGGCCTGCCGGGCGTGCACAACCTGCCGATCTGGAAGGCGCTGTCGGCGTCGGACATCCGCCTGGTCGGAGTCCGGCACGAGCAGACCGCGGTGTACGCCGCAGACGGGTACGCGCGGGCGACCGGCCGGCTCGGCGTGGCCGTGGTGACGACGGGCCCGGGCGCGGCCAACACGCTCGGGGCGACCGGCGAGGCGATGGCGGCGTCCTCGCCGGTGCTGGTGATCGCCACTGACACCGCCAGCTCGCTGCGGCGCGAGGGTGTGTACCGCGGCACGCTGCACGAGACGCGCGACCAGACCGCCATGTTCGTCCCCGTGACCAAGGCGGCGCGGGCGGTCGGCGCAGCGGCCGAGATCGCCGGCGCCGTGCTCGAGTCGGGCGCGCTCGCGCTGACGGCGTCGACGGGGCCGGTGTACCTCGGTGTACCCACCGATCTCCTCTCCACGGTTGTGTCAGGTGCGGCTCTGGCAAGTGAAACCCACGTGCCCGCATCCGACCCGCAGCCGACCGAAGCGGCGCTCGGCCGGGCCTCCGAGCTGCTGGCCGGCGCTGCGCGGCCGCTCATCTGGGCCGGCGGCGGCGCGCTCCGCGCGGACGCGGGCCCGGTCGTGGGCGAGCTGGCCGTGAAGCTGGCCGCGCCGGTGGTCACCACCTTCATGGGTCGTGGACTGCTCTCACCCGAGCACCCGTGCGCGGTCCCCGGCCCGGCGCACGCGCCCGAGGTCGGAGCGCTGTGGGACGAGGCCGACGTCGTACTGGCGATCGGCTCGGACTTCGACGGCACCAACACCCAGAACTGGCGGATGCCGCCACCGCCCACGCTGATCGCCGTGAACGTCGACGAGGCGGACGCCAACAAGAGCTACCGCTGCGATCTCACCGTCACGGGGGATGCGCGCGCCGTGCTCGAGCGGCTCATCCCGCGAGTCACTCCGCGTGCTGGACTCGCCGAGCTCGAGCGGCGGCTGGCGGCGATCGGTGCCGCGGTGGCGGCGTGGGTGCACAACGACGACGAACAGGTGACGCAGTTCCTCGAGGTCATCCACCGGGCGCTTGCACCCGAGACCGTCGTGGTCACCGACATGTGCATCCCCGGCTATTGGCTGGCCGGCTACTGGCGGGTGCCGCGCCCACGCAAGCTGGCCTACCCGCTGGGGTGGGGAACGCTCGGGTTCGGCTTCCCCGCCTCGCTCGGAGCGGCGCTCGCCGGCGCCGGACCGACCGTGTGCGTGTGCGGCGACGGCGGCTTCATGTATGCGTGCGGCGAGCTCGCCACCGTGGTGCAGGAAGGAATCCCGGTGACCATCGTGCTGGTGGACGATGGGGGCTACGGCATGCTCCGCTTCGACCAGATCCTGGCCGGCGAGGAGCCGTTCGGCGTCGACCTGGTGGTTCCGGACGTCGTCGCACTGGCCGCGTCCTTCGGAGTGCCGGCTCGTACCGTCAACGGCTTCGGTCCGGACTTCGAGCAGGCGCTGCGCGCCGCGATCGACACCGCGGAGCCGAACGTGATCGTGGTGAATGCGGCGCTCAAGCCCCCGCCGACCACGTCGCCTCGCTGGTATCGCAAACCCTGAGCGAAGCGTCCACCGTGGCGCTCCGGATTCACGCCCGAGGCGAGCGCGGCCGATCGATGCCTCGTGAGCCCGTCGGTACCCCCGCCCGGTTTCGTCCCGCCTCCGGACGCGGGCCGACCAGTCACGCCCGCGCCGCCCGCCCCGAAGGCGCGTCGCCCCGTTCCGCGCCGGCTGATCGGTGCAGGTGCCGGCGTCGTTGCGGTGCTGGTGGCGGTATTCGTCGCGTTCGCCGCGACGAGCAATCAGGCCGTCGACCCGATCGCCCAGGCGGCCGACGTATCCGCGAATACGCCCGGGTACCGGATGAACATGAGCTTCACCATCACCTCGCCGCAGCTGGGGGCGCCGATCTCCGCGTCCGCCAACGCCGTGATTGATGCGGCCGACCACGCCGCCTCGATGTCGCTCGTGATGCAGGCGCCCCAGGCCGCGCAGGCGCTCGGGACCTCCACGATGCAGATGGCACTGATTCTCGAAGGCCAGGACGCATACGTGAGGTTCCCCCAGTCGATGGTCGACCAGTTGCCGAGCCTCGGTGGCAAGCCGTGGGTCGAGATCAATGTGGCCAAGGCCGCCGGCCTTCCCGGTCTCTCGACCATCGGCGACGACCCCACGACCAGCGACCCGGCGGAGACGCTCCAGGAACTTCGCGCCGGCGCCGACAGCGTCACCGATGTGGGACAGCAGCAGGTCGACGGAGTGCAGACGACTCACTACCGAGCCGAGATCAACCTCGATCGGCTCCTACCCAACCTGCCATCAGCCGAACGGTCCCTTCTTCAGAAGCTGATTCAGGGCCAGGGCATCCCGGTCGACGTGTGGGTCGACGCTCACCATCTGGTTCGTCGGGTCGA
>DASPPG010000017.1:0-45499 GCA_035625625.1 Solirubrobacteraceae bacterium | reverse complement strand
CTCCACCCCACGCCGGCCACTCCACCCCACGCCGGCCACTCCACCCCACGCCGGCCACTCCCCCCCACGCCGCGGCCCCCATCGACGATGCACCTCTTTCCGGTGGCGGAAAACTCCGCACTCGCCACCCCG
The DNA here is from genome assembly GCA_035625625.1 of Solirubrobacteraceae bacterium. Lineage (GTDB taxonomy): Bacteria > Actinomycetota > Thermoleophilia > Solirubrobacterales > Solirubrobacteraceae > Palsa-465. The sequence goes on along the minus strand of DASPPG010000017.1, from coordinate 45,367 downwards.
CCATCGGGTGAATTCAGATTCACCCGGCTATAGCACGGCTAAGGCCGCACTCGCGCGCCGGCGCCCCGCGAGTGCGGGCTTAACCGCAATCCTCTTCAGTCACGGCGCCGTGCTCACGGAGAACGCCGCCCCAAACGGATCCGCGAGGACCGCCTGACGCTTTGGCATCGAGTCGAACGGTGGCACCACCACACTTCCGCCGAGGCCGACCGCTTTGTCCGCGAGAGCATCGGCGTCCGTCACCCAGAAGTCGACGCTCCAGCGATCCGGGCCGTCGTCCCGCGCCATGACCGCGACCACGTCCCGCGGCACGGGCTGCGCCGGCTCGCCACCGACGTAACCGGGTAGGCGGAACAGACTCACCCCAGGCGCGAAGGACTCGGTCTCCCAGCCGAACACCTCGCAGTAGAAGCGGCCGGCGGCGTCGGGATCGGACGTGTGCAGCGCGCTCATCGCGTAGGCGCTCGCCTCGTTGATCAGCTGGCAGCCGTGGCGATCAGCCGGCTCCCACACCCCGATGACGCCGCCACCGGGATCCTCGAGTGCGGCGAGGCGACCGGCTGGCAACACATCGAAAGGCTCGACGATGACGCGGCCCGCGGCCCGCGCCGCGTCGTCGACACTCGCCACCGACACGTACGTGTTCCATCCAGCCGACACGCCCGGCGGAGCCTGCCCCACTCCGGCCACGCCGCGGCCACGCACCTTGGCCACGTAGTAGTCGCCGGGACCGGGTCCGTCGAACTCCCACCCGAACAGCTCGCCGTAGAACGACATCGCCCGCTCGGGGTCGGGGACCAGGTTGTCCACCCAGCACGGCACGCCGGTCGGATAACTCTCGCGCTCGCTCATCCGTCTACCTCCGCTCATGAGTTGGGAAAACCAACCATAGAGTTGGAAAGACGGACTGTCAAGTGGTACCCTCCGTGTCGTGGCCGGCAAACGCACCTACGCAGACGCATGCGGGATCGCCCGCGCGCTCGACGTGATCGGGGAACGGTGGGCGCTCTTGGTCGTGCGCGAGCTGCTGCTCGGCCCCAAGCGGTTCACCGATCTGCGGGCGGGCCTGCCCCACCTAGGACCCGACGTCCTCTCCCAGCGGCTGCGCGAGCTCGACCAGGCCGGCGTCGTGCGCCGGGACCAGCTTCCTCCACCGGCCGGCTCGCGCGTCTACGCGCTCACCGACTGGGGACGCGAGCTCGAGACCGTGGTGCTCGGGCTCGGGCGCTGGGGAAGCCGCGCTCCGTTCCCGAGCGGCCACGAGGGCCTCGGGCCCGACGCGCTGATGCTCGCGCTCAAGACCCTCTATGACCCGACCCGGACCGACGGACTGATCGGCACCGCCTACGAGATCCGCTTGACCGGCCAGCCGTTCGAGGTCCGCCCGGCCGCCCGGCAGCTCGACGTCTCGCGCGGGGCGCCCTCGGAACCGGTGGCAACGATTGCCGCGGATCCCGAGACGCTTCAGGGAATCCTTTGGCACGGGCGCAAGCTGGGCGACGCGCTTCGCGCGGGCGAGCTCACGATCGCCGGTGACCGCCGGGCCGCCGAGCGCCTCCTGGGCCTGTTCCCGCTCCCGCGGTAGCGCCGGTCACGAACCGGGCGGCCGACGCAATCATCGGATGTGCTCATTCGAGACGCGCGGCCGCTCGTGCTTGCGGTGGCGATTCTCGCCGCGAGCCCCGTCGCCACCGCCGATCGCTCCCTCCCCCGTGCACGTCTCCGGGAAAGCGCCACCGCCCCGAGCCCGCCGCCCCGTCTCACCGCCCGTCGCCTGAGGCCGCGACCCGGCGCCGTTTCCCCCGGCACCGCGGTGAGCTCAAACTATCTCTTCCCCGACCGCGTGTTCGCGAACTCGCGGGTCGGGTTCGCACTCGCGAACGTCGAGAGCGCCCAGTACCCGGCGCGCAGCGTCGACGGCGGTCGGAGCTGGCACCTCGACGGGCCGCAGGTTCACGTCGACGCCGCCGACGGGCCGGAGGGCGTCGGGTACGTGGGCGTCGCCGGTACCCGCACGTTCTTCGCCTACGGCAGCTCCGCGGTCGACGTCACGACCGACGGCGGCCGCGTCTGGTGGGAGACGTTCCTGGGCGAGCTCGTCGTTGCCGTCGTGCCCGGACCGGGCACACGACTGGTGGCGTACGTGCAGGAGCAGCTCGATCCCACCGGCATCACCCCCGCCGCGACCTGGCAGCACGTCTCGCGGGACGGCGGGCGCCAGTGGATTTACTCGTCCGCGCTCGGAGGCTCGTAGTGGAGCGCGAACGTCGCGTGGATCGAGGCGGCGACCTCCTGCTCGCCCGGATCCACGGGTATAGGCTCGCCGCCCGAGAGCGGCCGTGCCGCCGCCCTGGCGAGCATCGGCTGATGGTGCGAGTCGACCTCGGAGAGCTCGAGCGCCGGCCCCAACCCTGCGCCCACCCCCTCCGCGTACGCGCGAGCCTTGCGCTGCGCGTCGGCGGCGGCCGCGCGCGCCGCCTCCAAACGGGCGGGGTTATCCGACGCGATCTGCCAACTCGGCCCGTCGATCCTGGCCGACACCTCCTCCACGGCCTGCTCGATCAGGCGTCCGATGAGCTCGTGGTCGGTGAGGCGCACGGCTACCCGTGTGGCCGCCCGGTGCCCGAGCGACCGGCGCCCGCTGGGGCCGTGGTCGAACTCCTCGTGGACGCTGACGCCGGTGGTCGAGCGGTCGCCCCTGGCGATCCCGAGGTCGTCGAGCATCGCGACGAGCGCGTTGGCGCGCGCCGAGACATCCCGTAGCGCGACGGTGGGCGAGTCCTCGAGCGCCGTCAGCGTGATCCAGAGCATCGCCTCGTCGGGCTCGGCCCGGATGAACGCGTCGCCGCGGACCTTGACGGTGGCGTCCCGCGGCGCGCCGACGGAGGCACCCTGCGGCCCGATCTCACTCACACCCGCGCCGCCTCGCGCAGGAGCACCTCCCAGGCGCGGCGCACGTCGTCCTCGGTCGTGCTCATCTGCCCAATGGCCAGGCGCAGCACGTAACGGCCGTTCAGCACGCACTGGGAGATGAACATCTCGCCGCTCGCGTTGACCCGCTTGATCAGCGCCCGGTTTCGGTCGTCGTCGCCTTCCAGACGGAAGCACACCGTCGAGAACAACCGGGGCGCGCACACCGCCCAGCCTTCGGCTTCGTCCACCCACCGTTCGAACCGGGCGGCCAACTCGACGCCGCTCCGGATGTGGCGCTGGAGCCCGCTGCGGCCGTGACAGCGGAGCACCGCCCACAGCTTGAGGGCACGGAAGCGCCGGCCGAGCGCCGGCCCGTACTCGCTGAGGCTCCACGCATCCTCGGCATCGGGTGTGCGCAGGAACTCCGGCACCACGCTGAACGCGCGCCGGAGGTCCTGGGGACGGCGGGACCACAGCAGGGAGCAGTCCATCGGCGTGAGCATCCACTTGTGGGCGTTGACCACGAGCGAGTCGGCTCGCTCCACCCCTTGGAACGCCCACCGGAACTCCGGGCAGACCATCGCCGCGCCGGCGTAGGCCGCGTCCACGTGCAGCCACGTTCCGCTCGCCGCGCACAGATCTGCGATCTCCGCCACCGCATCCACGGATGTGGTCGCGGTCGTACCGACCGTAGCCACGATGACCGCGGCATCGGACAGATCCCCGACCGCATCGGCCCGCATCCGGAACTGCAAGTCCACCGGCACCTTGCGCAGCCGCATGCCCAGCATCCTCGCCGCCTTGTCGGCGGCCGAGTGTGCCTGCTCGGAGCAGACGATCAGATCGCGGCCGGTGGCCTCGCGCGCGGCGATGCACGCCGCGAAGGTCGAGGTCGAGGCGGTGTCCTCGATGTGGCCGTGCCAGCCGGCCGGCAGGCCGAGCAGGTCGGCGACCCAGTCGAGCACGACACCCTCGAGCTCGGTCGCCGCCGGCGCCGTGCGCCACAGGAACCCCACCGAGTTCAGCGTTGCCGCGAGCAGCTCGGCCAGGATCGCCGGCTCGGAGGCACTCGTGGCGAAGTAGGCGAAGAAGCGCGGGTGCTGCCAGTGGGTGACGCCGGGCAGGATGATCTCGTCGAGGTCGCGGAGCAGATCGGCGAACGGCTCGGGCTCCTCGGGCGCGGCCTTGGGCAGGCGCGCGCGGATGTCGCCGGGCGACACCTGCGCCAGCACCGGCAACTCGCCGACGCGCTCCAGATAGCGCGCCGCCCACTCGAGCGCGGCCGCGCCGTCGCTCCGCATATCCGCCCCACCAACCCGGGGTTCGCCGGCGCGCAAATCGGTCATACCGGGCTCACCGCCTTCGGGAACTCGTAGTGGACGCCCGTCAGCTGCTCGGAGACGTCCCACAGCCGGCGCCAGTCCTCCTCGTCGTACGCCTTGCGCGCGGCGGTCACCACCTTCGGATACCCCCGCTGCTCGCCGGGCCCGCCGGGACCGACGTACGTGCCGCCGGGAAGATCCGGAAACGTCGCGGCGTACAGCGTCGGCAGCGCACCCATGTCCGCGCTCTGAGCGAACAGCCGGTTGCCGATCCACATGAACGCCCGTTCGTAGAAGCGGTCCGGCGCCGCGAACTGGAGGTTGGTGCTCGCATAGCCGGGGTGGGCCGCCAAGCTGCGAAGCGCGCTGCCCGCCTCCGTGGCGCGGCGCTGGAGTTCGAAGCAGAACATCAGGTTGGCGAGCTTCGACTGGCCGTAGGCGCCCCACCGGCTGTATTTGCGCTCGCCCTGCAGGTCGTCGAAGTTGATCGTCCCACCCCGATGCATGGTGCTCGACACCGTCACCACCCGCGGCGCCGCCGCCTTCAGCAGCGCCGGGAGCAACCGACCGGTGAGCGCGAAGTGCCCGAGGTGGTTGGTGCCGAACTGGCTCTCGAACCCGTCTTTGGTCAGCCGCCGCGGCGCGGCCATGATGCCGGCGTTGTTGATCAGCAGATCGATCCGGTCGTGGGCGGCGGCGGCGTGCGCGGCGAACTCGCGAACCGAGTCGAGATCGGCCAGCTCGAGCGCCTCCACCGATACCGCGGCGCTCGGAGCGCTTCCCCGGATGCTCGCCGCGGCCTGATCGCCCTTGGCCTGGGTGCGGCACGCCAGTACGACGGTCGCGCCGGCGCGGGCCAGTCCACGCGCGGTGGCCAGGCCGAGTCCGCTGTTGGCCCCGGTCACGATCGCCACCCGCCCGCTCTGGTCGGGGATATCAGCGGCTGTCCACTTATCCGCCATCGAGCACCTCGAACTTGATCCCGGCTCGTTGCAACCGGCCGAGCAAAGCATCGCCCATCGCCACCGCGGGCGTCAGCTGCCCGGCCCGCTGCGGGAGCTCGTCGAAGGCCAGAGACAACGCCGACTCGGCGAGCATCTTCGAGGTCTCCCCATAGCCGGGATCGCCACCGGAGACCTGGGTCCGTACGGTCCGTCCATCCGCCTGCGCTCGGAACCGCACGCGGAACCACGACTTGGCACGCTGCTCGGCGGACGGCCCCTCGCCCGAGCTCTTGAGCTTGAATAGAGCCTTGCGCGTGGGTGCGAACTGCGCCAGCACGATCGCGCCGGCGGCACCACCGGCCAGACCGATCAGCACCGGTAACCGCTTGACGGCCAGGTAGTGGCTGTAGCTGAAATCCGGGCCGTAGCGATCGAGCCCTCGCGCCGAGCGAAGCACGGTCACCGGGTCGATCGTCGGGAACGGCATCGCCCAGCCGCCGCCGAACTCGTCGTGGTGAGGCGGGCCCGACACCCCGCGCACGCGTCGATCGCGCGGTTGGCCCGGCGACTCCCGCCGGCGGCGCTCCCGCGCCACCGAAGCGCCCTGCCGGAGTCGTCCCAGGATCTCGATCGTCGACTGGTACGTGCCACCGGAGAAGGTCCCGCCGATTCGCACGAACCCTTCCAGCGCGATCGGCACTCCTTCCGGCAGCTGCTCCACCGTGAACAGCGCACCCAGGTCGTACGGGATCGAGTCGAACCCGCACGAGTGGACGAGTCGCGCCCCCGAGCGTTGCGCCTGCTCGTGATAGCCCAGCCACATCCGGTCAACGAACTCGGGCTCGCCGGTCAGGTCGACGTAGTCGGTCCCCGCCGCCGCACACGCCGCCACCAGCGGCTCGCCGTAGCGGATGTACGGCCCCACCGTGGTGATCACTACCCGGGTCGCCGCCGCCACCGCGCGCAGCGACTCCGAATCGGTCACGTCCGCCCGCAGCAGCGGAATATCAGCGGATCCAGGGCCCAGCCGCGAGCGCACCTGCTCGAGCTTGCCCATGTTCCGACCGGCCAGCGCCCAGCGCGCTTCGGGCGGCGCATGAGCCGCCAGGTACTCCGCGGTCAGGGCGCCCGTGAACCCGGTGGCGCCGAACACCACGATGTCGTATTGACGCTCAGCCATCCGACGACGGGCCGACGTCGCGGGCGAGCCTCAGCGCCTCCTCCGGTTCGACCCCGGCCCGGGCCACCAGCCAGCACGCCACCGGCGCCGCGACCCGCTCGGACGAGTGGGCGGCCTCGGCGGCCACGTCCAGCAGCGTTTTGAACTCATCGTTCGAGGGCGGCGTCGTGCCGAGCTTCTCCGCGTACACGGCCAGCCATTCGCGGGCGTTCATGGCGCTCGGACTCTAGATGGTCGCGTCGCGTCGCGACTCGTCCGCTCTGATCGGGACCCTGCAGCCAATCGGTACATTTGTACCACTATGGCCGTGAGCACTCCGAGCGGCGCTCGCCCGCGGGGAGCGGCCCGCCGTGAGGCGTTGCTGGACGCGGTGTTGCGGGTCGTCGCGGATGTGGGGGTGGATGCCGTCACGCACCGGCGCGTCGCCGAGGTGGCCGGGCTGCCACTCGCATCGACGACGTACTGGTTCGAATCCAAGGAGCATCTGCTGACGGCAGCGCTCGAGCGCGCCGCCGAGCGCGACATCGAGCGCCTGGGCGCCTTCCTGCGCGACGCCCCAGGACGTACCGCCGACCCGCTCGGCCTGGTGGTCCGCGCGATTCTCGATCCGATCGAAAACTCGGCTAACGCGCCGCCGACAGGCGCCGCCGACCATCCGATTCCCACCAGCCGCGGTTGGCTGTTCGCGACCTACGCGCTCGTGCTCGAAGCCGCGCGCCGCCCCGCGCTGCGCGACGTGACCGTCCGCTGGACCAAGGCGTACCTGGTGGCGCTGGCGCCGCTGCTCGCCGCGGCGGGCTCGCGGGACCCACGGTCCGATGCGGAGCTCTTGCTGGCCGCCGCCGACGGCCTGCTCGTCGAGCAGCTCGCATCCGATGACGACTCGGACCTCGCCCCGCAACTGCGGCGACTCGCGGAAGCGCTGGTGAAGCCGTGACCGCGATCCGATCCCGCCGGCCGCCCTCCCGGCGGCGTGCGCTCGACCCCGAGCGGCGCACGGTCGTGCTGATCCGCGTGCTGCTCGGCTTCGAGTCGGTCCTGTACTCGGTCCTCACCCCGGTGCTGCCGCACTACGCACATCAGTTCGCCGCCTCGAAGCCGGCGATCGGCGTGCTCGCCGCCTCCTACCCCGCCGGCATGCTCCCGGGTTCGCTGCTTGGTGGCTGGATCGCCACCCGCGCCGGGGTGCGGCGCACCACCGTGGTCGGCCTGCTGCTGTTCACCGGCTCGATCGTCGCCTTCGGGTTCGGCTCCGACCTCGTGGCGCTCGACGCGCTCCGGTTCCTCCAGGGGATCGCGTGCGGCTGCATCTGGGGCGGCGGCCTCGCCTGGGTGATCGCGATCTCGCCCCGCGAGCGCCGCGGGGAGATGCTCGGCTCGGTGCTCGCCTCGGCGATCTTCGGCACGCTCATCGGCCCACTGCTCGGCACGGCCGCGGTGGCAGCCGGGACCGCGGTCGTGTTCGCGTGCGTCGGCGGGGTGTCGCTCGGGCTGACGGCGTGGACGCTCGAGCACCCGGAGCCTCCTCGTGCCGCGCTCGGCGCCGGAGTGCCGGTGCGCGTGCTGGCCAAAGACCCCAGGATCGCGCTCGGCTGCTGGCTGATCCTGCTCGAGGCGTGCACGATCGGCGCCACCGGCACCCTGCTCCCCCTGCGCCTGTCGCGTTTCGGCGCCTCGGGCGTGGCGATCGGCATCACGTTCGTGCTCGCGTCGTTGTTGGCGCTGCTGATGAACCCTGCGATCGGACGCGTCGCCGATCGACGCGGGATCGTCCTGCCGCTGAGCGCCGGCCTCGTCGCGGCGGCCGTTCTGCTGGCGTTGCTGCCGCTTCCGCAATCACCGCTCCCGCTGGCGGTGCTGACCGTGCTCATGCTGGGCGGGCCGTTGACCGCCTTTGCGATGCCCGCAATCTCGATCATGACCGACGCGATCGAGCGGATCGGCGCGGCGCTGGCATTCGGCTCGATGCTGGTCAACGTGGCGTGGGCGATCGGGGAGACCATCGGCGCACCGGCGGCGGCGAGTGTCTCCCGGGCCACCAGCGACGCCGTGCCGCTGGCGGCGCTGGCGGCGCTGATGCTGGCGACGCTGCTACCCGCGCTGCTGGCCCGCCGAGGCTTCTGATCGTCCTCTAGGCCGGCGCCGTGCTCGTCACGTCCAGCAGCTGATCGCCGAGCGTCTCGTCGTGGATCTCGCTCACGCTGACACCCGGGTCGGGCAGCACGCGCAGCGCGTCGGCCGGTAGGCCGACGCTGACGGGAGTTCCCTGGCTGTACGGCACGGCGCCTCCCTCGTTGCGCACCAGCGCCTGGAGCGCCGAGCCGGTCGCGAGGCGGACGTAGATGTGCGTGGTGGACCCGAGAAAGACCAGGCGCTCGACCATCCCCGGCAGACTGTTGACCCCGCCCGTCTCGTACGGACGCAGGTGAATGCGCTCGGGTCGGATCGCGAGCTTCACGGCGCCGGTTGCGTCGAGCTGGCCTGCCTGCGCCTCCAGCGTGAAATCGCCCAGGCGCAGTCGGCAGGGCCCCTGGCCGTTGCCGCCTCGCTCGACGCGAGCGTCCATCAGGTTCGACACGCCGAGGAAGTCGGCGACATAGGCATCGGCAGGCTCGTTGTAGACCTCCTCCGGGGTGCCGAGCTGGGCGATGCGTCCGTGGTTCATGACCGCCAGCCGATCGGACATCGTGAGCGCCTCTTCCTGGTCGTGGGTGACATACAGGAAGGTGATTCCGACCTGCTTCTGCAGCGCGCCCAACTCGACCTGGAGCGTGCGGCGGAGCTTGGCGTCCAGAGCCCCGAGGGGCTCGTCCAGCAGCAGCACCGACGGACGCAGCACCAGTGCCCGTGCCAGCGCAACGCGCTGTTGCTGGCCACCCGAGAGCTGGTTGGGCCGCCGCGCTTCGTAGCCGGACAGCTGGACCATTTCGAGTGCCTCCGCCACCCGACTGTCGCGTTCGGACTTGGGCACCGACTTGTATTTCATGCCGAAGGCGACGTTCTCGGCGACGGTCAGGAATGGAAACAGCGCATAGCTCTGGAAGACCGTGTTGACATTGCGGCGGTTGGGCGCCCAGCTTCCGACGTCCGTCCCGTCGAGCAGGATCTGTCCGTTGGTCGGCGGCTCGAAGCCCGCGATCATGCGCAGCGTCGTCGTCTTGCCACACCCGCTGGGCCCGAGCAGAGAGAAGAACTCGCCGGCCCGGATCTCGAGCGAGATCTCGTCGACCGCGGTGACATCGTCGAACCGCTTGGTCAGTGACTCGAGCTTGACATGTCCTCCACTCATGTTTCAGTCCTCTCAGATTCCGGCGATGGGTGTCAAGGCCTCGACGCTGCCCTTGGTGCGTTCGCCCCGGGTCATCCACCGGTAGCCGAGGAACCCGATCAGCGCGGCGACGAGCGACAGGAACAGCATGATCGTGGCCAGGGCGTTGAGGGCCGGGCCGCTCAGGCCCCCGTGGACGTTGGAGTAGATCAGCACCGACATCGGTTGCGTGTTCGCGGTCGACGACAGCTGCTCCACGATCACGAAATCGTCCACGGTGCTGGCGAAGACGAGCACTGCGCTCGCGAAGACCGCCGGCATCAGCATCGGAAGCAGAACCCGCCAGATCGCCCCGAGACGGGACGCGCCAAGATCGGCCGCCGCCTCTTCGTAGGTCCGTCCGATCGACACCAGCCGTGCCCGCACGATGATCGCGGGCCAGCTGATGTTCCATACCACCAGCCCGGCCACCTCGGCCGGGGTCCCAAGCCTGATGAACGTCAGCCCCTGCGTGACGAGCAGGAACAGCGCCACCGCGAGCAGCAGCTCGGGAACCACGAACGAGAAGATCATCACGAAGTTCAGTCCGTTCGAGGTTCGGCTGCGCCAGCGATCGATTCCGATCGCAAAGCAAACTCCGATCGGGACGCAGATCACCGTGGTCAGGACCGCGAGCACCACCGTCTGGATCACGGCCTGATGGAGGCTGGGGTTGTGGAGTACCGAAGTGACCCCCTTGCCGATGTACCACTTGGTCGAGAAACCTTGCCACGTGGCCTGCGATGCGCCTTTGTTGAACGAGAACAGCACGGCGATCGCGATCGGCACGATCGACCAGACGATGTACAGCCACGTGAAGCCCTCCATCACCCACGGCCGGCGCCACGGGTTCCCCCGCGCACCGCGGCGCAAGGTGAGCTCTGCCGGCTCCGGCGGCGAGGTGGCTACGGACTCGCCCGCGACGCTTGCCATCAGGCGTTCTCCAGGGAGCCGCGGGCGGTACTGATCACGTAATAAATCATCGGGATCAGGAGCACGACGAGAAGCATCAGCGACAGCACGGCGCCCTGTCCGACATAGCCCGGCGAGTCGAGTTGTCCCTCGATCGCGTTGCCGATCATCGTCGTCCCGGGTGCTCCCGACAGCAGCTGATTGGTGTAGTAGTCGCCGAGCATCGGCAACGCGGTGATGAACGTCCCGGCGATGAGCGCCGGCTTGCTCAAGGGAATCGTCACGTGCCAGAACGTGCGCCACTTGCTCAGCCCGAGATCCCGAGCGGCCTCGAGCATGCTCTGGTCGATGCGATCGAGGAACGCGTAGAGGACCAGGATCACGTATGGGATGTATCCGTACACGAGGCCCAGGATCACGGTCACCGATTTGCCGCCGAGCCAGTCGGTGTTACCCGGGAGGCCAACCAACGACAGCGCGCTGTTGAACAAGCCTCCCTGCTGCAGGAGATCGATCCACGCCAGCATGCGCATCATGTAGCTGACCCAGAACGGGGCGATCAACAGGATGAGGAACAGCGTCTTGCGCCTGCCTGCGTAGCGCGAGACGAAATAGGCCACCGGGTAAGCGATCGCCAGCGAAATCACCGTGGCGATCGCGGTGTAGACGAGTGTCCGGAGCGCCTGCGGGCCGATGAACGCTCCGGTCCCGAAGATGTCGTGCCAGACCGCGCTCAGGTTCCAGCTCGACCAGTGCAACGGGTTCCACACGGGCACCACCGTTTGGAAGAACTCGTTGACGCCACCACCGGCCACGGCCAGCATCACGCAGAACGGCGCCACGAACAGAACGAGCAGCCAGATCGCTCCGGGGATCGCCAGCCCGATCCACAGCCCGCGGTTGCGCCTGTCGTACGTGTCCCGCTGACCAGTCATCGCCATAGCTACAGCCCCTTGGAGAACGAGTTCCAGGTCGATTCCCACACCGCGTCGGCGGCCGGAGGCAGCTCGAGCTGGAACAGGCCGTTGCGGAAGTAGTCCGGTAGCACGACCGTGGACGCCAGCTGCGGGGGCAGGAGCTGCTCGTCCGTCAGCTTCTTCGGAGTGACCTCGGTCAGTGGCTGCATGTAACCGACGTAGCTGTAGTTCTCGAGCGCGTTATTGACGTCGAGCATGTAGTTGATGAACAGGTGAGCCAGCACCGGATTGGATCCGCTGGTCAGGTTCACCATCAGGTCATTGGCGACCGGACCCTTCCTGTCAGCCGGGAACCAGTAGCCGATCGTGTCGATCGAAGTGCCCTTCGGCAGGTACTCGGCCGCCGTGGCCATGTCACCGGACCACGCGTGGTGAATCCAGGTCTTTCCGGTCGGGACGTCGGTGTAATCGTTGTTGTCGATCCGCACGCCGGTCAGCGTCGAGAGCTCCTGCAGGGCCTTGCCGGCGGCCTGGATCTGGGGTGTGCTGGTCGTGTTGAGGTCCAGGTTGCCGGCCCGCAACAGCGCCAAGCTGATCGTCTCCCGGTAGTCGTCCAGGACCGCCACCTTGCCCTTGTACGCCGCACCCTGCCAGGGCATGTCCCACGAGGGGGCGAGATTCACCTTGTCCTTGCGCCAGGCAATGCCCGTGGTGTAGATCGAGTACGGCGTCGTGTACTGCCAGTCCTGGTCGTAGAACGGATGCCCCGGATCTCTGTAGTCGGGCCAGGCGTTGGCGATGTTGGGGATGTAGCTGTGGTTGAGCGGCCGGATCAGCTTCTCGGCGACCAACTGGCCGATTACGGGAACGGTCGGGAAGAAGACATCGAATTTGAGCTCCCCGCTGTTCAGCTTGGCGATCGCCTCTTCGATGGTGTTGAAGGTCGTTATCGAGTACTTGCAGTCGTACTTCTCGCAGAAGCTCTTGACCACCGCCTCGTTGACATACGCGACCCAGTTGTAGAGCTGCAGGGTCGCGCCCTTCTCGGGCGCGAGGCCGGAGGCGATCGGCTTGTTGTCGGCGTACACCGGCCACTTGATGGGGCGGTCAACACGTGGCAGCGGAGGGTCGGCGCTGGCCGCCCCGGCCGGGTTCGTCGTGCTGCATCCGGCCAGCAACCCGGCGAACGCGAGCCCGGCCCCCGCGGCGAGCAGCTGGCGGCGAGAGATCGCGCTCTCCTCAAGGTTCGGTCTCCGCCGGATGCCTCCTCCGGACCATCCCTCACGTGGATGCACGCGCCCTCCTCAACTCGCGAAGGTCGCAGCCCAGCTCGTTCTTTGCGAGCGCCAGGCACCGCTCCACCATCCGCTCCGGTGTGACATCCGGCTGGCCCAGGGTGACCTGAACCCCGAGTCCGTCCATCAGCCCGCTCAGCGCCAGCGCGAACTCGTCGGCGTCGGCTTCGGCGTCGAACTCTCCCTGCTCCTGGCCTTCGCGCACGATGTCGGCAATCAGCTTGCGCTGCCGGCGGTCGAGCCTGAAGTACGCATCGCGCACCGCGGGATCCCGGCGTGCCCGCACCCACATCTCCATCCACAGCGTCCAGTCGCTGAGCCCGCCCGGACCAAGGCTGGTCTCTTCGATCAGGTGCACGAGCTTGTCGACCGCGCCGACTTGCTGGGCCTGTCCCTCGGTTAGGCGCTCATAGAAGTCGCGGTCGGTCTGGTCGACCGCTTCCTCGAGCAGCCGGTCCTTGGACTCGAAGTAGTAGAGGATCGTCGGCGCGCTGGTCCCCGCCCGCTCCGCGATGTCCCCGATCCGGGTGTCGAACAGGCCCCGCTCGTAGAGCACGTCGGCCGCCGCGGAGATGATCTGCGGCTTGCGCAGATGCTCGACCTTTGGTCGCGGACTCACCCTCTTACCCTCTTGTTACCCTCGTACCAATTCGTATACTGAACGGCGATTCAGAAAACTACCGAGGTCGGGTTATCGCTGTCAAGAGTTTTTGGCCCGGGGAGGAGTTAGGCGAATGGTCGATGTGGCGGTGTTGGGGGCAGGGCTGGCCGGATTGAGCGCCGCGCGGGACCTCGAGCGTTCGGGGGCGGACGTGATCGTGCTCGAGGCGCGGGACCGCGTCGGCGGCCGGGTCGAGGCGGTGACGCTGCCCGACGGCCGCAGTGCGCAGGCCGGCGGCGAGGTGTTCGGGCCGGGCCACACCGCCTACGCTGAGCTGGTCGAGGAGCTCGGGCTGCCGGTCGAGCCGAGCTACGTCGCCGATCCGGGCGAGATGAGCTGGGGGCTCGTCGACGGCGTCCACGTCGGCGACGACGCGCCGTGGATGAGCGAGGCCGAGCGCCGCGACGAGGAACGCGTCCGGCGAGCGTTCGTTGAGCTGGCCGCGACCGTCGACCCCGACGACCCGTGGGCGCATCCCGACGCCGGGGCGCTCGACCGCACGAGCCTGGCGGATTGGCTGCGCGATCAGCGCGCGCTCCCCGCGGTCCATCGCCGGCACAAGCTGGCGTCGCTGTCGCTCGCCTGCGACGGCCCCGAGCGGACCTCCCTGCTGGCCGAGCTCCGCAAGCACGCGGCGCTCGGCGGCGAGCACTTCTACGACCTCGAGCGGTGGGAGGGTCTACGGGTCGCCGAGGGATCGGCCGTGGTGCCCGTGGCGCTGGCCGCCGAGCTCGGTCCAGCGAGGATCCGCTTCGGGGCGGTGATCTCCCGGATCGAGATCCGCGCCGGGCGGGCGCGCGTGATGCTCGCCGACGGCGAGGCGATCGCCGCCGAGACGGTCGTGTGCACGATCCCCGCCGGCCCGCTGCGCGCGGTCGAGATCACGGGGCTGAGCGATGCCCGGCTGCGGTCGCTGCGCTCACACCGCCAGGCGCTCGCAGCCAAGCTGGTCGCCGCCTACGAGGCGTCGTTCTGGCAGGAGGCGGGACAGAACGGGCTCGCCGAGTGCGAGTGGCTGTTCGGCTCGACGTGGCCGCAGGGCGTCGGCGTGCTGTCGATGCTGGTCCCGCCCGAGCGGTTCTCGGCGTTCCTGGCGACGCCGGACGCAGTCCGCTCGAGCACCGTCGTCGACGGGCTCGCGGCACTGTACGGCGAGCAGGCCCGGTTCCCGCTGGCGATGCTCGAGCGCGCGTGGGGCACGGACCCATTCACGCAGGGCTACATCGCGAGCTGGGCGCCCGGCGACCTGACCCGGGTCGGGCCGCTCCACGGGACGCACGAGCCGCCGTTCTACGTCGCCGGCTCGGACCACTGGGTGGCCGGCTACATGGAGGGCGCGGTCCGCACCGGCCGCGACGCCGCGCGCGCGGCCTTGCGCGCCGGCTCGCCCGCCTGAAGCTTCTCTCCCGGGCGGGCGGGGTCCAAATCCCGGGCAAGCGCGCTCAACACCGCCTTCCGGGCTCGCTCGAGCGGGATCGCGCTGTCGCCGATCAGCGTCCTGACGCCGTAGCCGTCGAGCAGCGCGAGCACCCGATCGGCGACCTCGTCGGGATCGCAGCGGGCGAACTCGCCGTCGTCGACGCCGGCGGCGATCTCGTCCCGGAACCAGGTGTGGAGGCGCGCGTACAGCTCCTCGGCGACGGGTCGGAGCTCGGGATGGCGTACCGCGCGCAGCCACAGCTCGACCCACAGCACCCAGTCCTGCTCGAGCGACGGCGTCGTCGGCAGGCACTGCTCGATCATCGACTGCAGGCGCTTGGCGTGCGAGGCCACCGGCAGCTCACCCCTCGAGATGCGGGCGTCGCCGGCGTGCCCGTAGGAGTAGTCGAGCGCCTCGGCGAGCAGGGCGTCGCGCGTCTCGAAGTGGTAGTGCACGAGCGCCGGCGACACGCCCGCCTCCATCGCGATCCGGGCGATCCGGACGCCGTCGATCCCCTCGCGGGCGATCTGGCCGGCGGCGGCGGCGAGGATCCTCTCCCGCGCGCTGCGCTTGCCCTCGCTCACGACGTCCCCACCTCGGCGAGGTCCGTGCGCACCCGGTCCGCGAACCACGCCACCGCGCTCTCGCGCCGCGACAGCGGTCCGCACCGGTACCCGCGCGTCCGCAGACCCAGCTGGACGTTCTTCACCAGGTCGATGTCCTCCTTCAGCACGAGCGTGTTCAGACGCAGGTTGGCCCACTGGACCGCGCGTGTGCGCGGACCGCTGCCCGGCGAGCGGTAGCAACCGAACACGTCGCGCGTGCGCCCGACCCCGTCGGGGATGATCTGCCACGTGTTGACCTGGTCGGGGTACAGGTCGATCGTCGTGTTCGGATAGATGAACACATAGCGCCAGGTGCGGCGGTCCTCCTCGCCGAGTCCCGGCATCGGCGTCACCAGCTGGGCGTACAGCCGCTCGAGCCAGTTGCTGCTCGGCTTCTCCCGCAGCGGCGCGTCGATCCACGCGTAGTGCTCGTGCAGCTCGGTCTCGTAGTGCTTGTACTGGAGCATCCGCATCAGGCCGGGATGGGCGATCGGGATGTGGTAGCCCTCGAGGTAGTTCTCGACCACCACCTTCCAGTTCGCGGGCTGCGCGCCGCCGCCGGGAGCGAACGACTCGAGCGTCGGGATCCGGTAGCGCCCGAGTCGCGCCGGCAGATCGCCGACCAGGTCCGCCAGCGGCGCTGCGTCGGGATCGAGGTTGACGAACACGAACCCGCACAGCTCCTCGACCCGCACGGGCATCAGCCCGAGCGCGGACTTGTCCAGGCGCTTGCCGAACTGGAGTGCCTCGGGCGCACCGATCAGCGTCCCGTCGAACTTGTACGTCCAGCCGTGGTAGCGGCAGCGGATCGCCCCCTTGCACTGGCCGGACCCGCTGAGCAGGCACGACCCGCGGTGGCGGCAGACGTTGCGGTACGCGCGCAGGCCGCTCGACTCGTCGCGCACGACGAGCACTGGTTGTGTGCCGGCGAACCCGGTGGTGTAGCTGCCCGGCCCTGGCAGCGCAGAGACGTGGCCGATCAGCTGCCAGGTCCGTTCGAAGATCCGCTCCTGCTCGACCTCGATCAGCTCCGGGTCGAGGTACAGCCGGGGCTCGAGTGCCTCGGCGATGGGGGCTTGAACGTCGGCAACAGCGGTCATGAGCAAACCATCCTGACTTTGTGATCAGTTTGCGTTAGTCTATCGCCCGTGGTCAAGCGCGCGCCCTGGCTATCGGTGACGCCCGAACCCGAGCGCGAGCTTCCGGGGGCGGTCGCGACGCTGCTCTGCGGCCACCGTGCGAGCGACACGGCGGTCGCGGACGAGGTCGCGCGGATCGAGCAGTTGGTCCTGCACGGCAACGAGCGGCGCTGGGACGCCTATCTACACGACGTCGTCTCGCTGATCGAGCAGCGGGCGGGCGACCCCGATCCCGACGTGACGCGCGCCCGAGCGGTCGCGATCGCCGTGATCTCGAACCACCACAACCTGCTGCTCGCGCTCCCCGGGCGCGGCGCACTACGGACCGAGTCAGACAGGCGGCGGCTGTCCGAGCTGCTCGCCACGAGCAACGAGGAGCCAGCATGAGCACCGCCGTGGGGCGCCGCCGTCAGGCGCCGCCGACAAATTCCATCCTCCCCACATCCGCCGGCCACGAGCTGACGGCCGACCAGCTCGAGCTCCAGCAGCGAGCGCGGACGTTCGTCGAGACGGTGCTGATGCCGCTCGAGGTCGAGGCCGAGCAACTGGGCGGGCAGCTGCCCGAGGAGACCGTCGAGCACATCAAGCGCGAGGCGATCGCCGCACGACTGAACGGCGGCCGGTTCGCCCCCGAATACGGCGGGCAGGGCTGGTCGATGGTCGAGTGGTTCCTGGTCAACGAGCAGTTCGGCCGGGTCACGGGCGGCCTGCACTGGCACGTGCCGAGCGCCTACAACGTCTTGCTCCGGGGCACGCCCGAGCAGATCGATCGCTACCTCGGGCCCGCGCTGCGCGGCGAGGGTGGCGACGCCTACGCCGTCACCGAGGCCGAGGCCGGGTCTGACCCGGGCGGCATCGCCTCGACCGCGGTGTCGACCGGCGCCGGCTGGCGGATCAACGGCGAGAAGTGGTTCGTGACCTCGGGCGACGTCGCCCGCGTGCTGATCGTGATGGCCAACGTCGTCGACGGCGCGGACCGGCTTCCAACGCTGTTCCTGGTCGAGCCGGGCGCCCCCGGCGTCGAGTTCGTCGACAACCCACGCTTCACCCACAACTACCCGCACGGCCATCCCACGATCCGCTTCGTGGACGTCGAGGTCGGCGAGGATGCCGTGATCGGCGGCGTCGGGAACGGCGAGGCGCTACAGCGCGCCTGGTTCACCGAGGAGCGCCTGGGGATCGCCACCCACGGGCTCGGCGCGATGTGGCGTCTGCTCGAGGAGACGACAGCCTGGGCGCTCGAGCGTCGTCAGGGCGGCACCCGGATCATGGACTACCAGGGGGTCTCGTTCCCGCTCGCCGACTCGGCCACCGACGCTGCGCTGGGGCGGCTGCTGGCGCTCCACGTGGCCGGCATGGTCGACGCCGGGGCCGACGTGAAGCTGATCCACGCTAAGGCGTCGATGGCCAAGCTGTTCGTGTCCGAGGCCGCCGGCCGGTGCGCCGACCGCGCCGTCCAGATCTTCGGCGGGCGCGGCTACCTGCGCAGCAACGTGGCCGAGCGGTTCTTGCGCGAGCTGCGCGTGGACCGGATCTGGGAGGGCACGAGCGAGGTGCAGCGACTGATCATCGCCCGCGCGCTCGAGCGCCGCGGGGTCGAGGCGACGATCCACTGAGCGGGCCGTGGCCGATTTGACCCGTCTTCTGTGCCCGCGGTCGGTCGCGGTCGTGGGCGCCACCGACCGGCCGGGAAGCTACGGCGGCCAGGCGCTCCTGAATTTGGACGCGGTCGGCTTCGCCGGACCGGTCTGGGGAGTGAACCCCAGACGGACCGAGGTGCTCGGGCGGCCGTGCGTACCCACGGTCTCGGATCTGCCCGAGCCGGTCGACGCGGTCGTGATCGCGATCCCGGCTTCGGCCGTGCCGGCGGCGATCGACGCGGCCGGCGCGCGGGGCTGCGGTGGCGCGGTCGTGTTCAGCGCCGGCTTCGCCGAGGTGCCCGAGGGCGTGGCGCTCCAGGCGCGCCTCCTCGACGCCGCCGAGCGCCACCAGCTCCCCGTCTGCGGGCCCAACTGCAACGGGATCGTCGCTATGCACGCGCCGGTGGCGCTGTGGGGAGACGCCCTCGCCCCGCGCGAGCCGGGCGCGGTGGCGCTCGTCTCCCAGAGCGGCAATGTGGCGGTCAACGCGCTCGCGACGCGGCGGGGGCTGCGCTTCCACACCGTCATCGCGAGCGGCAACCAGGCCGTGCTGGGCGCCGCCGACTACCTCTCGTGCCTGGCGCTTGATCCCGCGGTCGGAGCGATTGCGTTGTATCTCGAGGACGACGGCGGGCCGCGGCTGTGCGACGGCCTGGCGGCGTGCGCGCAGGCCGGCGTGCGGGTCGCCGTCCTGAAGGTGGGCTGCTCGCCGACGGGGGCTCGCGCCGCCGCCGCGCACAGCGCCGCGCTCGCCGGCGACCAGCGGATCTTCCGGGCCCTGATCGAGGAGGCCGGCGCGGTGTGGACGCACGACGTGCACGAGCTGCTCGAGGTGGTCAAGACGCTCGCTGTGCGGCCGGCGCAGAGGCGAGGCTCGCGGTCCACCGGCCTCGCCATCATGACCTGCTCGGGCGGCGACTCGGCCCAGGGCGCCGACGAGGCGGCGCGGCTCGGCCTCGAGCTTCCGCCGTTCGCGCCGGCTACGGCGGGGCGCCTACGCGAACTCCTCCCCTCCGCCGCCACCGTCGCCAATCCGCTCGACTACACGGCGATGATCTGGGGTGAGCGTGACCTGCTGAGCGAGCTCGTCCGCACGGTCGGCGAGGACCCCGCGATCGACCGAGTGCTCGTCTTCTACGACCGGCCGCCCGGGCTGTCCGGAGACGCGGCGGTGTCCTGGGACGCGGTCCGCGAGGGGATCGTCGCCGGCGCGAGGACCGCGGCGGGCGACGCCACGACGATCTTGTCCTCGACCCTTCCCGAGCTGCTCGACGACGACGCGGCCTGGCAGTGCATCCAGGCCGGGATCCCGGCGGTCGCCGGCCTTCGCACCGGGCTGGCCTGCGCGGCGGCCATGCGGACGACACCGGGAAATGCGGACCGCCTGCGCGAGATCGCCGGCGCGGCGGCCGCGGTCGCGTCGGGCCGTGATCCCGGTGGGGATCATTGGCTCTCCGAGCACGACGCCAAGGAGCTCCTGCGCGCCGGCGGCGTGGAGGTGGTCGACGGCCGCCTGGTCGCCGACGCCGACGCGGCGACCCTGGCGCTCGAGCAGCTGGGCGGGAGCATCGCGCTCAAGCTGAGCGCCGCAACGGTTCAGCACAAGTCCGAGCTCGGCGCCGTGTGGCTCGGACTGAGCTCAGAGGCTCACGTTGTCGCCGCTTTCGCCCAGCTCGAGCCGCTCGCGACGCGCTTCGGCGGCGCCGTGCTGGCCGAGCGGATGGCGGTGCCAGGGGTGGAGCTGATCGTCGCGGCGCGCGCCGACGCGGTGGTGCCGGCGCTCGCCATCGGGCTGGGCGGCGTGTGGACCGAGGTCCTGTCGGACGTGGCGATCGTGCCGCTGCGCGCTGACGCCACGCGGATCGAGCGGGCCCTCCGGTCGCTGCGAGGTGCACCGCTCTTGACCGGTGCCCGCGGCGCGGCCGCGGTCGATCTCGCCGCGGTCGCGAGCATGGCGCAGCGCGTGGGCGAGATCCTGCTCGCGGAATCGCTCGACCTGCTCGAGCTCAACCCGGTCCTGGCCGGGCCGGCCGGCGCCGTGGCCGTCGACGCCACCGCGCGCCGGCGGATTGCGGTCGCGACGCCCGTGGGGACGGTGCCGTGCACGACGTGATCGTCATCGGCGGCGGCTTCGCCGGCGTCACCGCCGCCCGCGAGGCGGCGCTGCGAGGACGCAGCGTCCTGCTGCTCGAGGCTCGCGAGCGGCTGGGCGGCCGGACGTGGCGCGGCGAGTGGCAGGGGTGGCCGGTCGAGTACGGCGGCGCCTGGGTCCACTGGCACCAGCCCCACACGTGGTCTGAGCTCACCCGGGCCGGATTGCGGGTCGAAGTCAGCGGCGATGCCCAGCTCGCCGGGTGGTACGTCGGCGAGGATCGGCGCTCGGGCTCGATCGAGCAACGGGACGCGATCGCCCGGCGCGGCTGGGACCGGTTCGTCGACGGGGTCCGCGAGGCGCTCCCGGCGCCGCACGATCCGACGGCGGCGCTCGGTGCCCTGGCCCGCTTCGATCGGCTGTCCATCGCGGATCGGCTGCACGAGCTGGCGCTGTCCGACGAGGAACGCGACGTGCTGACGGCGGAGCTCGAGTCGCTCGCCCACGCGCCGCTCGATCAGGCCGGCGCGGTGTCGGTGCTGCGCTGGCACGCGCTGTCGGGCTACAGCCTCGAGCTGACCCAGTTCACGGGCGGGCGGGTGACGATCGTCGGTGGGACGAGCACGCTGCTGGGCGCGATCGCGTCCGACGCGCCGTTCGAACGGCTGCTGGGCGCGGTGGTTTCAGCGGTGCGCATGGACGGCGACCGAGTGGAGGTCGAGACACGCGATGGCACGGTCTTCGCCGCCCGTGCGGTCGTGGTCGCCGTGCCTCTGAACGCGCTCGGTCAGATCGAGTTCGCGCCGGCGCTGCCCGAGGACCAGCAGCGGGCGATCGCCCTCGGGCAGGCCTCGCGCGGGATCAAGATCTTCATCCACGCCCGCGGCGAACCGCTGGTCCAGAACAGCATCCGGCCCGGCCACCCGTTCGGCTACCTCGGCACCGACGCGCTGAACGGCGACGGATCGCAGCTGCTGATCGGGTTCGGGATCGACGCCGAGCGCTGCGACGCGGCCGACCTCGCCGGCGTTCAGCACCAGCTCGAGGCGATCATCCCGGGCTACCAGGCGCTCGGCGCCACCGCCCACGACTGGCTGGCCGACGTGCTCTCGCGGGGCACATGGGCGATCCACAAGCCCGGCTGGTACGAGCACCACCACGCCGCGATGCAGCGGATCGAGGGCCGGATCGTGCTCGCTGGGTCGGACATCGCCAACGGTTGGGCCGGGTTCATCGACGGGGCGATCGAGTCGGGGCTTCGAGCCGGGGCCCGCGCTGCCGCTCTCGCCGGCTGACGCCTCACGCCACCACGCCAGGCCGGCAGCGTTTCGAGGTTGATCGACAAGTCAATCAAGCGCCGGCGCTGGCATGATGGCCTGCTTCACCAAAGCGAAACCATGGAGGCGGACCGAATGGCAATTCTGGACGACAAGGTCGCGATCGTCACCGGCTCTGCGCGCGGGATCGGGCGCGCGACCGCGGAGCTGCTCTCCGAGAACGGCGCTAAGGTCCTGATCAACGACCTGGACGGCGACGTGGCAGAACAGACCGCGGGCGAGATCGCCGGCGAGACGATGGTGTTCGCCGGGGATCTCACGAAGCCGGGCGTCCCTGACGAGCTCGTGCAGGCCGTGATGGACCAGTGGGGCAGGGTCGACATCCTGATCAACAACGCCGGCTACACGCTCGACGCGCCGATCCACAAGATGAGCGACGAGTGGTTCCAGAAGATGGTCGACATCCACTCCGTGGTGCCGTTCCGGATGTGCCGCGCGGTGGCGCCACACATGCGCGAGCCGGCCAAGAAGGAGCGCGAGGAAGGCCGCGAGGTGTTCCGCAAGATCGTCAACGTCTCATCGATCTCGGGCACGATGGGCAACGCCGGGCAGGCCAACTACGCGTCGGGCAAGTCGGCCGTCGTCGGCCTGACCAAGACGCTGGCCAAGGAGTGGGGGCAGTTCAAGATCAACGTCAACGCTGTGGCGTTCGGGTTCATCGAGACGCGACTGACCGCGCCCAAGACCGAGGAGAACGTGGTCGAGATCGCCGGCCAGCAGGTCCAGCTGGGCATCCCGGAGCAGATGCGCGCGCTGGGACCGGCGCTGATCCCGCTCGGCCGCGCCGGCACACCGCACGAGGCCGCCGGCGGCGTGTTCCTGCTGTGCACGCCGTGGGCGAACTACATCAGCGGCCAGGTGCTGACGATCAGCGGCGGCCAGTTCGGCGGCATGATCTCGTAGCCGTCCTGGAGCAGCGCCGAGAGCCCCGATTAGCCCTCGCGGGGCCGGGAAACAAGGCGATGTGAGGTTCGACGATCCCACGACTCAGCTGATTCTGGCGGTGGCCCGGTGGATCGAACGGGACGGTCTTGCCCCAGCCGCACTCGATGCGCTCGAGGAGACGCGCGTCGGGCTCACGCTCGACTGGCACCCGACGGTCGTGAACGCCTGGCGCGCCACCGTCTCGTTCCGGGGTCGAGCCGCGCCCATCGTGCTTGACCGGGACGCCTCGGCCGCCGCGGTCAGGGCACTACGCACCGCGGTGATCCACGGCGTGCGCGACAAGCATCCCGACCGACCCGCGCAGGCGGCGGTCTGGAGCTGACGACTCCAAGCGTGCGGACGCGGTTCTAAACCTCGACCGCCTCCCGTTGCGGAACAAGCGCTTCCGCCACCAGCTCGGTGAGCTCGCGCAGCGCGATCCGATCGGCGTTGCCGGAGGTCTTGATGGCGTCCTCGTACATGGTCACATCCTTCGGGCAGGAAACGATGAACAGCTCGACGTCGGGCAGGCTCACGGCCTCGCGGATCCGGTTCTCCGACGGTCGCTCCTGGCCTGGGCTGTCGGGGATCCAGATGCGACCCCCGCCCGCGCCGCAGCAGAAGCTGTTGTCGCGGTTGCGAGGCATTTCGACCAGCGTGCATCCGAGCAGCTCGAGGACGCGGCGCGGGGTGTCGTACTCGCCGTTTAGGCGCCCAAGGTGGCACGGGTCGTGATAGGTGACCCGATAGTTGAGCCGTCCCTGGAGGTCCAGCCGACCCGACTCGAGCAGCTCGAGCAGCAGCGTGGTGTGGTGCATCACCGGCCAGGAGCCGCCGAGCTCCGGGTACTCGTTGCGCAGCGTGTTCAGCGAGTGGGGGTCTGAGGTCACGATGCGCTTGAACTCGCAGCCGGACAGGGTCGCGATGTTCTGCTCGGCGAGCGACTCGAACAGGCCCTCCTCACCGACGCGCCGCACGTCGTTGCCCGAGTTGCGCTCGCCGTCGAACAGGATCCCGAAGTCGACCTCGGCGGCGTGCAACAGACGCGCGAGCACACGGCTGACCTGCTGGGAGCGCGGGTCGAAGCTCGCGTAGTCGCCGACGAACCACAGCACGTCGACCGGCTCCTTGCGCGCATCCTTGACCTCGAAGTCGAGCTCCTGCGTCCACCGCCCGCGCCGGCGCCGGTTCTCGCCGAACGAGTTGCCCGACTTGTGGATCACCTGGAGCACCGACTGGAGGTTTGAGTCGACCTCGCCCTCCTCGAGCAGACGCCGGCGCAGCTGGTTGATGATCGGCGCCTGCTCGATCCCGACCGGGCAGATCTCCACGCACGCGTTGCACTGCATGCACGACCAGACCGTCTCCACGCGCACGCCGTCGTGGCCCACCACGTTCGCGGCGAACCCCCCATCGCCACCGGTCCCGCGATCGAGCAGCCCCCCGAGCACGCCGCCGATGCCGGCGCCGGCCGCCGCCTTGTTCGACTGCTCGCGCAGCTCGAGGATCACGTCTCGCGGCGACAGCGGGCGGCCGGTGGCGTTGGCCGGACACGCCTCGTGGCAGCGGCCGCACTTCGTGCAGGCGTCGAGCTGGAGGAGGTGCAGCGGGCTGAAGTCCTCCAGCGCGGCGTATCCGGCGGGCAGCTCGGCTCGCTCGGGTGGGATCCCCTGCAGCCGCTTGCCGGCCTTCGGGTCACGCAGCGAAAGCGACAGGTAGGAGGCGAACATGTGCGCCGCCTTCGTGTACGGAATGCTCGCCACGAAGGTGATAGCGAGCAAGCCGTGGAACCACCAGATGCCGTGGCGCAGACCGGCCAGCACGGGGCGGCTAACGCCGCTCAACGCCTGGGCAACGATCCACCCCCCGAACTGCGTGCCGCTATATCCCGGATGATCCATCGCGATCCGCACGCCCTCCAACAAAAAGCCCGTCAGCGCGATCACCAGGAGCGTGATTACAAACGCCCAGTCGCCGACCCGGTACACGTGCCGGTCGAACTGCGGGTCTCCCGGAGCGCGGTCGGGCCGCGCGTAGTCGAGCTTGCGCGGGCGGATCGCCGCGCGCCGCACCATCATCACCAGCACGCCGGCGATGAGCGCGGTCCCCATCACGTTCAGCGCCTCCTTGTAGGCCAAGTAGAACGTGCCGTGGAAATAGCTCCAGCCGAACACCGGCGAGGTGAAATCGGTGTCGAACCCCAGCACCACCGTCCCCGCGAACAGCACCACGAACCCGTAGAAGATCCCGCGGTGCGCCCACCCGGCTAGCCGATCGCGCCGCCCGATCGTCGCGTGCGAGACAAGCAGCGCCAGCCCCCCAGCCAGCCGTCCCGGTATCTCCCGCCACGGATACGGCGGCCACGGCCCACCATGACCCCGACGCCACTTCACGAACGGGCGCGCGACCCCGTACAGGAACACCAGCACCGAGATCACGGCCAGCACGTACCACGTGATCCTCAACCCCACCGTGAAATGCCAGAAGACCGGTCGGGTTGCGGTCGAGGCAGCGAGAACCGACACGAACTAACCCAGCGCCTGCTCCAGCTCGTCGGCGACCTCGAACAGGTCGGCGACCGCCCCGTAGTGAGCCACGCCGAAGATCGGCGCCTCGGGATCGGTGTTCACCGCGATGATCGTGTCCGCGGTGCGCATGCCCGCGAGATGCTGCACCGCGCCCGAGATGCCGAGCGCGAGGTAGACCCGCGGCTTCACGGTCTTGCCGGACTGCCCGACCTGTCGCGCGCTGGGCATCCACCCCGCGTCGACGAGCGGCCGCGAGACGCTCAGGGTGGCGCCGAACTTCTCGGCCAGCTCCTCGAAGCGCGGGATGTTGTCCTTGTCTTCGACTCCGCGACCGATCGAGAGCAGGAACTCGGCCTTGGTGATGTCGACGTCGCCCGCCGCCACATCGAGGTATTCGACGTGCTCGGTCCGGGCCGCCCCGTCGAGGTCGACCAACATCGGTCGTCGCGGCGCCGAGCCGGACCCCGCCGCGACGGGGAAGATGCCCGGACGCACGGTCAAAAGCGTGCACTCTTTGCCCGGGAACTCGAGCTCGGCCACCAGCTTGTCGCCGTACGCACCGCGCCGCGCGCGAGGCCCGTCCGCCCACGAGATCGCCGTCACGTCGGTGCCGAAGCCGAGCCCGGCGCGGGCGGCGACCGCGGGAGCGAAGCCGATCGAATCGATCGTGTGGCCGAGCAGCACGAGCGCCGGCTGTTCGGACTCGATCAGCGCCCCGAGCGCGCGCTGCCAGACGTGCGCCTCGAACTGCTCGGTCGGCGCTGAGACGGTCAGCACTTCATCGACGTCCTCGGCGGCGAGATCGCCCGCGAACACTTCCGCGTCGGCGCCTATCACCGCAACCGTCAGGCGGCCTCCCGCGGACTCCTTGACCTCGCGGGCTGCGCTCACCAACTCGAGCGAGACATCACGCAGCTCGCCGCGGCGCGTTTCGGCCAGCACCAGGATCCCGCTCATCCGGACATCCTTTCGTTCACGATCTCGACGATCCGGGCCGCGACCGCGGCCGGCGACCCGTTCAGCATCTCGGCGCCGGCGCCGCGGTCCGGCGTCGCGAGTGCCACCGTCCGCGAGCCGGCGGCCGCCTGCACGACCGCCGGATCCAGGCCGAGGTCATCGAGACCGATGACCTTGAGCGGCTTCTCGCGCGCCTGCTTGATCGCCCTCAGCGTGGCGTAGCGCGGCTCGTTGATCCCGGTCTGGATGGTCAGCAACGCCGGCGCCTGGATCCGGAGCACCTCGATCACCCCGCCCTCCAGCTCGCGGTGGACAGTGGCGGTGCCGCTCGCCGCGTCCCAGTCGAGCTGGGTCACGACCGCGACCCGCGGTAGGTCGAGATACCCCGCCAGCGCAGTCCCGGTCGCGCCGTTGACGGCGTCGGAGGACTGCACACCGCACAGGACCAGATCCGGCGCCTCGCGCTGCACCAGCGCGGCCAGCGTCCGCGCCACGGCCAGGACATCGGCGCCCTCGAGCTCCTCGTCCCACACCCGCACCGCCCGATCGGCGCCCTTGGCCAGGCAGCTGAGGAGGCCCTCCTCGGCCTCCTCATCGCCGACCGTGACCACCACCACCTCGTCGCCCTCGCCACCCGCGTCGTCGCGGAGCTGCAGGGCCGCTTCGAGCGAGAACGTGTCCCACTCGTTGACATCCCACTCGAGGTAGTCGGCGTCCACGCCGACTCCGTCCTCGATCAGCTCGAACTCCTCGTCGAGGGCGGCGACCTGCTTGACCGCGACGACAATCTTCATCGGCTCACCTCGACGCTCGCGCGGGCTGGCCGGTTCCGATTACGCCAGCGCGACATCGACCGTGTTCTTCAGCTGCTGCAGGTAGTCGTCGTTGGACACCTCGCCCCACAGCCGGCGCTCGCGGATGAACGGGAGCGGCATCTCGGGATGCGGAGAGTCGATCTCGCGGGCCAGGCGATGGCCGTCGAAGATCGAGTCCACGATCATCCTCGGTGCGGAGGCGTCGCCGATCACGTAGACCGACTCGATGCCCTCGCTCTCCCACCTGTCCTTGCTGGCCTTCAGCTCGCGGTACAGCTCGTCGTCGGAAATCCGCGCCGTGCAGAGCACGACCGTGTCCACCTCGAACTGCTCCTTGTGCGCCGGGTTCCACACGTCGTAGGCGTGGCACACGCCCGGCTCGATCTTCTCGAGCATCGTGTACGTGTGGATGTCGACGCCGAGCCGGTCGAGGTCGCGGTGGAGCATCGGCGCCTCGAGCGTGTAGTGCATGTAGTCGGCGATCTCGCCGGCCTGCGTCACGAGCGTGACCTCGTGGCCTTCGCCGGCCAGCTTCTGGGCGATCGAAACACCCATGAAGTAGGCCTCGTTCTCGAGCACCAGGACGCGCTTTCCGACCCGCTTGGCCTCGGTGACGACCTGATCGGGAGTGAGCTGCCAGTCCAGAGACGTGTCCGCCCCTTCGATCGGCGCGTGGGTGGCCGCGTTCAGGCCGTCGGTGGCGAAGTGGCAACCGGTGGCCACGACCACGATCTCGGCGCCGTAGGTGAGAACGTCCTCGGTGCTGAGGCGCGAACCGAGGTGGACCGTGACGTTCTTGAGCTTGTCGAGCTGGATCTGGCGGTAGTTGACGACCCGCGCCCACTCACCGAGTCCGCGAGCCGCCCCGCGGAACAGGTTCTCCTTGCCGTCGGAATGGCCGAGCTGAGAGATCCAGTTGACGCACCCGCCGATTTCCTTCTCGGCCTCGACCAGGTGCACCGCCGCCATCTGGCGCTTGCCGAGGACCATCGCGCACTCCATCCCGGCCGGGCCGGCACCGACGACGAGCACGCTCTTCTCGCGGTTGGCCGCGGGATGGAAGATCTCGGGATGCCACCCGCGGCGGTACTCCTCGCCCGCCGTGGCGTTCTGGGTGCAGACCATCGGCGGACCGCCGATCTCCCAGCGTGAGATGCACTGGTTGCACCCGATGCACTCGCGAATGTCGTCGAGGCGGCCCTCCTCGATCTTCTTGGGCAGGAACGGGTCCGAGATCGACGGGCGCGCCGCGCCGATGATGTCGAACTGCCCTGACTTGATGATCGCCACCATCGTGTCCGGGTTGGTGATGCGCCCGACGCCGACCACGGGCTTGTTCGTGTGGTCGCCGGCCTTGATCTGGCCCGTGTACGGCTTCTCGTGGTTCTCCTCGAAGAACCGCGACGGGCCGGCATTCTGGCCCCATTCGGCGATGTCGCCGACGGTCAGGTCCCACAGGTCCACGAGGTCGTCGCAGTACTCGACGAACCGGGCGCCGTCCTCGCCCACTTGGATCGAGATCGGACCGAGCAGGTGGTCGACCGCGAACCGCGAGGCGATGGCGCAGTCGTCGCCGACCGCCTCGCGCACCTTCTCGAGCGACTCCCGCCAGAACCGGGCGCGGTTTTCGAAGGACCCGCCGTACTTGTCGGTGCGCCGGTTGTAGAACGGCGAGAGGAACTGGAACGGAAGGTAGGCGTGCGCGCCGTACACGTACACGATGTCGAAGCCGGCCTCACGCGCGCGAATCGCCGCGTCCACGTACATCTGCTGGACGGTGTTGATGTCGTCCTGGTCCATGTAGCGGGGAAAGATGTTCAGCTCGAAGTCCGAGGCGATTTGGGATGGACCGCGCGGGGTTGCGCGAGACTCCATGCACGGGGCATGGGGACCGCCGTACCACAGCTCGATCCCGGCGAGTGCGCCGAATTGATGCAGCCGGTCGGTCATCGCGGCCAGGTTGCGTACGTCGCCCTCGTCCCAGATGCGTGCCGATACGCGCGAGGTGTCGTCGGACTCGGGGTGGATCGAGCAGTACTCGGTGCAGCAAGCCCCCCACCCGCCCTCGGCCTTCATCCCTCGGTGGTAGGCCTGCATCCCGGGCTTCTCCGACCCTGCTCCGATGCAGTGGGGCACCTGGTAGAAGCGATTCTTGAGCGTCTTGGGCCCGATCTGAATCGGCTCGAACAGGATGTCGTACTTGGGGTCACGAGCCACGGCGAGACCTCTCCTTCTCTCTCGAATCAGCGATGAACAAATAGGTTCAGCCGAAGTTCTATCTGGTTTGCCATGCGGTGTCCACCACGCCCAGCCCGCCGCGGGGACGGGCCGCTCCGCTGGTTGACTCTGGCCGCGCAGGCCGTTACAAGCACGAATGATGCACACCGCCGAGGAGCTGTCCAGTCCCGCGTTTGCCATCCGGGTGAACGGCCGGGCGGCGACGCTAGAGGATCTGTTTCCCGGCTTCGTCGAGCACGACCGGCTCGGCGTGGTTGTGCGCGAGCCGTGCGGCGCGGTCGGGGCGAGCACGCTGATCCTGGCCGCCGTGACCGCGTTCTACGACGCCCAGCGAGCCAAGGGTAAGGAGTTCTTCATCTACCCCGATTACTTCCTGTTTCATATCGGAGCCCGTCTCGGCGACCACGGCATGCTCGATATCTGGCCTTCGCACAAGGAGGTCGTCGTCCCCGACGAGCCGGAGGCGCTGCTCCGAGCGATCAACGACCGCGGGATCACTCGCCTGCTCGTCGAGGATCGCGCGCCCGCAAAGAAGGAATTCGAACGCGAGTCGTCGGCGAGCGCCCGCAACCGGATCCTGACGACGCTGGCGTATTCGCCCGCGGGCCGTGTCGCCGATCCGGGCGTTGAGATCGCCGGGAGCGACGTGACCGAGTCGTATGTGGCGGCGGTCTTGAAGGACTCCTCGGAGGTCGATCCGTCGCTCAGGGAGCAGATCGCCGCTGATCGCGGGATGCTCTTGGAGGGGGGCGTGCCGGTCGAGTCCTACCGTTCCCTGACGCTGGACGAGGCGCTCGAGCGGCTATGAAGTGATCACCCGTCCGGGGCGATCCAGACCAGGCAGTTCGCGCCCCGGCGCACCGTGCGGGCGGCGACCCGAAAGCGGATTCGGTTCGTAAGCCGCAGGTCGGGGCCGAACACGAGCAGGCCCGCATCGCGCTCGGACGCAAGCTCCAGCAGCGCCCGCACCGGGCGGCGGCTCGTGACGCGCAACAGCTCCGTGCGGATGCCGAGAGCCGCGGCGCGGGAGGCGGTCTCGCGCACGGCGTCGAGATCCTCCTCGTGGGGGAGCGTCGCGTACTGGGGCGCCAGGATCATCGTCGTCGGGTAGGCCGGCAGCATGATCATGTTGGCCACGATTAGGTTGACGCCCGCTTCGAGCGCGCTCTCCAAGGCGACGCGCTCGGCACTCGGATCGAATCGGACCGAGAGCGTCCCCAGCAGCACCGGACGCGCCCGCCCTCTACCGGTCGCCGGTGGACCGGCGCTGGGGCGTCGACGATCAATTACCTGTGGCATCGCCCGGGAGCGATTCTACCCCGCGGCCGGGCGCCGGAGGCGCCAAGATCGCGACCTACGACGGGTCCCAAAACGCGGCTTCGCGGCCGGGAATCCCAGCGTGGAGAGATATCCGAATTGACCGTCCTTGTACAAACTGGTATACCGTGCCGCGCCGGAGCGAGACCGGCCAAGGGTGAGGGTTCGCAATGCGTAGCGACGGTTCTGGACGGAGTTGACCGGGCACCAGGCCCCTGATAGAACTGTGCCAGCTTTGCATCAATTTGCTTAGTTAGGAGAGGACTTAGCGCTATGGCCACAGCAGTCGTCGAGGAGCGCCAACTTCTCAAGTCCCTTCGTTGGTGGGACGGATTTACGATCGCCCTCTGTCAGCCCGGCTTCCTGCTCGGCTCCCTGCTGGGCGCATACGGCGCCCTCGGCGTGGTCGGCGCGACCGTGCTGTGGGGGATCGCGGCCATCGTCGCGCTCCTGTCGGTGTGGATCTACTCCGAGCCCGCGATGATGTTCCCGGGCCGGTCGGGTGGGATCTCGCTCTACGCGAACGAGGGGTGGCGCAAGTACACGACGCTGGTCGGCCCGGTCGCGACGTTTGGGTACTGGATCGGGTGGTCGGTGGTGCTCGCGATCTTCGGCAACCTCATCGGGGGGCTGATCCAGGCGCAGTGGTTCTCGAGCTCGACGTGGACGGTGTGGGACGGGGTCGTGCACCTGCAGCTGTTCAACTTCATCGGCATCGCCTGCATCGTGGTCGTGTGGCTGTTCAACATCTTCGGGGTCCGACCGTTCGCTTGGTTCACGTACGTGACCGGGGTGTTGATGATGATCCCGGTGACGTTCCTCATCATCGGGCCGGCGGTCTCAGGCCACTGGCACTCCTCGAACGTCCACTGGGCGCTAGCCAGCAACCAGTGGGGCGGCGTCAAGGTCGCGCTGGTGTGGCTGTTCATCATGGCCTGGTCGGCGGACGGCGTTGAGGTGTGTGCGACGTTTACGCCGGAGTACAAATCGCGGCGCGACAGCACGATCGCCCTGCGCAGCGCGGGGACGTTCTCGCTCCTGGTGTTCATCCTGTTGCCGTTGGGGCTGGGCGGATTCTCAGGGGTGCCGTCGAGCTCGGCGATCCTCGCCAACTCGACCTACGTCACCACGATGAACGCGATCGTCGGCCATGGTTGGACCGATTTCTTCGTCATCTGTCTGATCCTGTCGTTCCTGCTGTCGATGGCGAGCTCGACCGCCGACGCCGGGCGCGCCCTGTTCGGGATCTCCAGAGCGGGCCTGACGATCAAGTGGCTGGGCAGGCTCAACCGGTTCCACGTGCCCGGAAACGCGATGACGGTCGACCTGGTGGTGAACACCTGCCTGATCCTGTTCATCTCGAGCAACCTGGCGATCCTGTACATGAGCAACATCGGCTACGTGCTCTGCCACGTGTTCGCGCTCAGCGCCTTCCTGCTGTTGCGCCGGGACCGGCCGAACTGGCCGAGACCGATCAAGGTCGGTCTACCGTGGGTGGCGGTGGCCGGGATCCTGCTGGTGTACAACATCGTCATCCTGGTCGTTGGCGCCGGGGCGCCGAAGCTCAACGGGTACGGGACCTGGACGGACTTCTTCATCGGCGTAGGGATCCTGGTCGCGTCCGTGCTGCTGTTCTTCTACCGGCGGCTCGTCCAGGACAAGGAGAGCGTCCACTGGAAGGAGCACACGCCCACGATGCCCGAAGGGCCGGACCGCGACGCTCTAATGCAGGTCGGCTGGACGCCCGAGGGCGCGGCCGACGCCGTGCCCGTCGGTACCTAGCGCCGTCCAACTCGGAGGGGACACATGAGCTACCAAAGGATCGTTCTCGGCTACGACGAATCAGACTCGGCCGGGCCGGCCCTCAAGCGCGCGGCAGCGCTCGCGAAGGCATTCGGTTCGGAGCTGATCGTGACCAGCATCGCCCCGGTCGTGACCAGCATCGGCCGCTCGGCCGGTCCGATCGACTCGACTGACCCGCCCGAGGCGCACGTCGAGGAGCTCAAGCACGCGAGGACGTACCTCGACGGCGAGGGTGTGAAGGCGGATTATGTTCCGGGCATCGGGCACCCGGCGGAGACGATCGCCGAGCTGGCAAAGGAGCGCGACGCCGACCTGATCGTCGTGGGCACGCACGAACCGAACGCGATCGCGCGGCTACTCGGTCAGAGCGTGAGCGAGGCCGTGACTCACAAGGTGCATTGCGACGTGTTGCTCGTGCACCACGAGCACTGACCGACATCGACGGGTCGGCAGCGGCCGGGTGTGAGGCAACTCGCCTCAACGCTCGGGCGCTCGGCCGACGAAATCGTGCTGACCACGTGTGCTCGACTGCTATGACGCCTGCGGATCGACGTCGGCTAGTCCGACTTGATCTCCCAGGTCGGGAGATTCTCGGCGAGGGCCCGGCGGTACTTCGCGCGCCAGAACGGACGCCCGAACGTGGCCCAGGAGGCGAGCAGGAATGGAACCGCGATCAGCGCGCCGTAAACGCGGCCGGTGAGGAAGAAGACGATGGCGCCGACGAGCAGGAGCAGTCCGGCGGCGAGCGGGAACAGGCGGTAGCGCAGCTGCGTGCGACGGATTGCCGCGTACTCCTCGAGCGGGATCTTGCCCGTGTCGAACCTGCGGCCGCAGCTCTCGCACCGCCACCGCTCGCCATATCGGAGCTCCCGTTTCTGGCCGCACTCGCACGTGACGGTGATCAGCGGCCCCTTCCGGACCGCCCGAGGGAGCTTCGCCTCCGTGGCCGGCATTGCCGATTAGTTTACCCGCGGGCGCGGTAGGCTTTGCGATGTGCCGCCAGCCACGCCGTCAGTCAGCCACGTGTCCGGAGTCGACTGGTTCGGCCTTTTGTACCTCGGTCTGGTTCTCGCAGTGATCTTCGCGCCGGTCCTCTTTGCCCGCCGACCCAAGCCTCTCGATTCCGACCCTGATTCGGACGGCCCCGGGGGCGGCCCGCGCCGTCCGCCCGATTCGCCGAAGCCAACTGGCGGCCTCCCGCTCCCCGACGCCGATCAGTCCCGGACCCGTCTGCGTGACCACGGAAGGCTCGGCGACGGTTCCAAGCGCCGCTCGCGTCGGGCTGTTCACGTACCTCGCCGTCGGCGTCAGCGCACCGTCTAGATAACAGTCCTCCCTCCGTCGACCAGGAGGTTGTGGCCTACCACCATGTCCGACGCGCGCGAGGCCAGAAACAGCACCGCTCCGACGATCTCATGCGGCTGGCCGACCCGGCCGGCGGGGATCGCGTCGAGGATCCAGTCGCGGTACTCCTGCTGCCCCAGGAAGGGCGCGATCATCGGCGTGGCAAAGTCGCAAGGCGCCACCGCGTTCACGTTGACGCCGTGCTTGATCCACTCCGCGCCCAGGGTCCGGGTGAGCTGGACGATCGCGCCCTTGCTGACGTTGTAGGCGAGCTGCTCGGGCACGCCGAGGAAGCCATCGGTCGAGGAGAAGTTGACGATCTTCCCACGGCCGCGCTCGATCATCCGCCGCCCGAACCGCTGGCACAGCAGGAACGTGCTGGTCACGTTGGTGCGCAGCAGCGCCTCCCACTGCTCTAGCGTCACGTCGCGGGCCTCGCCTCGGCCGAACACGCCCGCCGCGTTCACGAGGATGTCGACCGGGTCGTAGCGCCCGAGCACCCGATCGGCGAACGCGGCGAGATCGTCCGCGTCGCCGAGGTCAGCCAACTCCAGCTGACCGGTCCCGCCGGCGGCCTCGATCTCCTCCACCACACGCTCGCCGCGCTCGCGGTCGCGCCCGGACACGATCACCTTCGCCCCGGCGCGCGCCAGCGCGAGGGCGCTCGCCGCGCCCAGGCCGCTGGTACCGCCGGTCACGACGGCGGTGGCGCCGTCCAGGCCAAACAGGTCCTCGAGGTATGTCACGCGAAGGCTGGGATCATGCGCTCGGCCACCAGCCGCAGCTGCGTCGTGATCGGAGGAACGCCCTCGATCGCCTGCCCGGAGAAGAACTGCACGAGCGGCGCGTCAGCCAGGGCCAGGATGATGTGGTTGATCCCGGCGGGCAGGATGTCCCTGCGGATCTGCTCGGCGCACTCCTCCGGGGTGCCGGCCACCGACAGCTTCTCGGCCATCTCCGGGCTGAACATCTCGATCGCCTTGGCGACGTCACCGGCGGCAAACGCGTCGAAGATCGGCTGAAGCTCGGCCTGGTCGATGCCGTGTCGGGCCAGCTGCTCGGCCGGCATCGACGGGATGTAGAACGCGACGAGGATTCGCGCGGCTGCCTTGGCCGCCGCCGAGTCGTCGGAGACCACGGACACGATCCACGCGCCGAGGTCGAGCGATCGCCAGTCGCGCCCAGCGCGCTCGGCGCCGATCTTGACGTGGTCGATCACGTAGTCGTACGCCTCACGCGAATAGGAGAGCGCGTGGTGGAGCCCGTCGGCGATCTCGCCCGCGACCTCGAACGAGCGTGGGCCCTTCATGCCACCCATCTTCAGTGGAACCCGCTCCTGGACCGGGCGCGCCGCCGTGAACATGCCCGTGTACCTGAAGAAATCCCCCTCGTAGTCGATCTTGCCGTCGTCGAGGAATGTCCGCATCACGTGCATCGCCTCGCGCAGGCGCGATAACGGCCGGCGCTTGGCCCAGTCAAGGTGGTACTGCTCCAACATCACGAAGTTGCCGGTCGACACCACCGCCTCGGCCCGGCCGCCCGACAGCTCGTCGAGCGTCGCCAGTTGTTGGCAGATCAGCGTCGGCTCGCGCAGGAACACGTGTGTGACATTGGGGCCGAAACGAATGTTCCGCGTCTTGTCGGCCGCCGCCGAGAACAGGCACCAAAGATCCTTGTGCCAGGTCTCGTCGACCGAGTAGCAGGCGTAGTAGCCGAGCTCGTCGGCGACCTTGATCATCTCGATCGAGTCGTTCAGCGGATAGTCGGGCAGCATGCAGTAGGAGAACCGCACGTTCCCGCCGGTAGCAACTGACATAACCCTCTCCTCTCTGGGGCGCGACTATCGCGCCCCGAGCCTCAACCCTCTCGTTCGATCTCCGCGAGCAGCTCCTCGCCCGAGAGGACCGAGTCCGCGAAGTGATTGTGCATCCAGGCCAAGTGCTCCCACCGGCTCTCGACGATCCGTTCGAAGTCCCAGTTGGGGATGTCCTGTTGCCTGACGTTTTCCTGCATCAACGCAGGATCGACCTCGTAGACATGCTCGAACCGGCTGACCACGACGTCGGTAACCCGCTCCGCTTTTGGCGGCCTCTGGGCCGACAACCTGAAGCCGAGCATGCTCACTCCTCCCCGTAGGCCTGGTCGAGCAGGTACTTGCCCGGATTCATGATGTTGTTCGGGTCAAGCGCGCGCTTGATCGTCTTTATCACCTCGAACCCGCCGCCGAGCTCGAGCGGAACGAGATCGACCTCGCCCTCCCGGCACGACCCGTGACACGCCGAGATCGAGCCACCGTGCTCGATCGACACCCGCGCCAGCTCGCGCTTGGCATCCACCCAAGCGGCCCAGCTCTCGTCGTCCCACTTCATCTCCCAGATGCCGATGTCGATCTCGGCCAGGTAATCGCCCCACGGCTTGTAAGCACCGTTGGTGTAGGCGAACATCCCCCAGTCGTCGAAGACGTCGAACCGGTCGCACAAGTCGCTCGCGATCGCGTGCCACTTCTGGCGGACGGCCGGAAGCTCGGGCCACGGAATCGCCGCGTCCTCGCAGTGCCAGCTCATGAGCGCGACCTGCCCATCCCGCGTTCGTCCGTGCTGCGGGGTGGCATACCGGTCGTGCCGCGACGCCCAGTCGCCCTGGGAGATCTCGTCGCCGGTGTAGGCGCCTCCTGATGCCTTGCCGACCCGCAGCAGGCGCTTCGCCCCCACCCTCACCTCGTCGGCATTGCCGTACGACGCGCAGGCCACGACGGACCTGACGGACTCGGGTTGCGGGATGTACGCCTCGTCGTCGCGGCGCAGGTAGGAGACCTTGTCTTCGTCGAACAGCACGACGCCGGCCAGGGTGGCCACGCCAGAGCGCGCGAGGTCGCCTGTGGCCCGCCAGGCGTCCATGTAGTTCCCGTAGGTGAAGAAGGCTGAGAACTCGGCCTCGGGTCGCGGCACCAGCTCGAGGGTCGCCTCGGTGACGATCCCAAGCGTCCCCTGGTGGCCCATGAACAGGTGCTTGAGCTGATAGCCACTGGACGACTTACGGACCTTCGGCCCGCCGCCGTCGCCCACCCTGATGATCTCGCCGGTCGGGAGGACGATCTCGAACGAGATCACCAGATCGCGGGTGTGTCCGTACCGTGCCCCGATCAGCGACCAGCCGCTGGTGCCGATCCGCCCGCCCACCAGCGAGCACGGGTAGGACGCTGGATTGTCCGGGTATATGTAGCCGTGCTTGCGAAGCTCCTCGTTGAGCTTGAGCATGTTGATCCCCGGGCCGACGGTCACCGTCCGGTTGTCGTGGTCGATCTCGAGAATCTGGTTCATCAGCTTGACGTCGACGAGGATCCCGTGACGGAGGGGGACCGCGCCGTCGGTCAAGCCGGTCCCGCCGGCTCGGGGCACGACGGGGATCCGGTGGCGGTTGGCCAGCTTGACTACTTCCGAGACCTGCTCGGCAGATGTGGGGAGCACGATCGCCGAGGGAATGTGGTCCTCCCACCGGTGAGCGGGGAACGGAGCAGGTACGCGGGCGCGGTTGAACACCGCCGAACGCTCCGAGAACACGTGATCGGGTCCGCAGATTGCGGTGAGCTCGTCGATGACACCTTCGAGAAGCGCGATCGCCATGTCACACCTCGAATCCCGCCGCCTCGGCGACCAGCTCGAAAATGTCGAACACCTCCATGCCCTGCGCCTCTCCCTGCTCGGTCAACGGTCGCTCCGACCAGGGGCACGCCGAGACGAGCGTGTTGACACCGTCGAGCTCCTTCGCTTTCGCGACCCGACGCCGGCTGATCTCGGCCGTCAGCTCCGGCTTTTCGACCCACAGGTTCGAGCCCGCCCCGGAGCAGTAGGACCACTGCGTGACGTGGTCGACGTCGATGAACGTCAGGCCCGGGACCGCGCGCAAGATCTCGCGCGGGGACTGCCAGACCCCCATCCGCTTGTTCAACCGACACGGGTCGTGGTAAGTGACGGTCCGTTCAACCGGCGTCGTCAGCTCAAGCTTGCCGTCCCGGATCAGCTGTGCGATCACGTCGACAGCGAGCACGATTTCGAACTCGTCGAAATTCGGGTCGAGCGCCGGATAGTGCTCGATGATCGTTATGTAGTCGTGCGGGTCTAGGCAGATGATCCGCTTCGTACCGGTCTTACGCCAGTCGAGCATGTTGTGCTCGGCCATCTTGTGGGCGATGTCCACGTAACCGGTCTCCCACATCGGCCCGCCGCAGCACCACTGCTGATCCATCAGGCCGAACTCGACGCCGCCCGCGCGCAGGAGCAAAGCCACCGCTCGCGGCACCGACGGGCGGTAGAAGGCAGCCTCGCAGTCGGCGAACAGAACGGCCTCGCCGCCGGTCGGAATGTCCAAGCCGGCCGCCCACGCCCGCACCTTGCTCCCCGAGGTCTCGCGGGTCCATCCGAGCACCGGCTCGTTCCCCCACCGGTCCGTGAGCTCGGCCCATCGCTTCCAGTTCTTCTGGTGCACGCCCCGCTTCACCGCGAGCGCGCGAACCGCCTTCACCACGTCGATCGTCCGCTGACGGAAGCGATAGAAGTCCCCGGTAAACAGTGTGTTGGGGCAGCGCAGCTCGCACGCCCCGCACATCGTGCAGTGGACGTAGTCCTCGGCTACGTCCTCAACGGACAGATGGCCCTTCTCCATCGCGACGACGTCGGCGTGGAACGCGGTCGGGCTGTGGCGCTCGTCCCGGGTGACCTGCATCACCGGGCAGACCTCGCGGCAGAACTTGTGCCCCGAGCTGAAGCAGTTGTAGGCGACGTCGCGCCACTCTTCAAAGAACTCTTCGGGCAGGCCGTTTACGTGACCGTTGGTCTGCTGCTGCGCGGTCAGCTCCTCGCCTGGGGATCTCTCAGTCATGGATCTCCTCTCCTCGTGATCTCGGCCCGCTGAAATGTCATCCTACGGCGTGGCGGCCGTCGTGACAGGACAGTCCGCAACGCCTCCTTTGTACAGACTTGTCCACGGTCATGCCAGTGCTTTGGTGGCGGGCATCTTTGGCGGCACGAGCCGCGCGGTGCCCGCTGTCGACGGTGCCGTGGATCCATACGGCCGAGCCGGAGGCCAGGTCCGAGCCGGCGAAGGCCAAGCGTCCCTCGGGCCACTGAAGGCCCGACGCCTTGCGCATCACCACCGCCGATCTCGCCAGGAAGGAGGTCGGCGTCAACGACTCGAACGACGGTCGCTCGCTCATGGTCCTCCCAGATAGGAGTCCAGCGCGAAGTGCCGGTAGCGGATCCTCGGCAGCTCCGCGACGGTGACGAACCCGGGCGGCGCCCGGATGACGTCCGGGATCCGGTTGACGACCTGGGTGCACGTGGCCAGCCGCGTCGGCACGCGATCGTTGCGCAATCGCAACTCGTCGGGTTCCCCCCGCACGATCCACTCGTTGACGTCAGACTGGCCCGGACCGTACACACAGCCGGTCTGCTCGAACGTGAACGTCGGGCCTTCGCGCGTGGTGACCGTCGCCGTGTCGATCACGCCGAGCAGTTGCCCGGGGTCGATCACTCGACCGAGACTGCTCGACGGCGTCTGCACTTCCGCCAGGACGGGTCGGACCGACGTCTGAGCGCCGTCCGCGGTCAGACCCGCGTCGGCAACGAGCGCGTCGAGCGTGTTCCGGACGACGAACGGCGGCCACCCGTCCCGCGCGAGGTGTGACTCGAACTCCTCGAGCGATGAACCTGCCCAGACGTGCTGGGCCACCTCCGGCCCATAGTCATCCACGTTCCACGTGGTCCGGCCCTGCACCGAGTCGACCCGGTGCGCCGACCCCATCAGTGCGCAGGGCAGCGTCATCCAGTAGAGGTCCTGCGCGCCGGAGCCCAGGATCGTCACCCGGTGGCGCTTGGCGAGCTCGTCGAGGCGTCGGGCGAGTGTGGGCGCCGTGGCCCACGGGAAGAAGCTCTCCTCCTCGATCGTGACCACGTTCGCGCCGTGCTCGAGGCACGTGCGGAAATGGTCGTACATCGTCTCCAGATAGCTGGACACCGCGACCACGGCGACATCGGCACCGGCCCGGCCGAGCACGGCCTCGGCGCCGTCCTCGACCGTCACGCCGAGCATCGTCCCGAGCCCGGCCACCTCGCCCAGGTCGCGACCGACCTTCGATGGGCTGCGCCCGACCGCGCCCACCAGCTTCGCGCCCTTATCGACGAGTAGGCGGGTCATGATCGCGCCCATCGCCCCGACGCCGTAGACGACGACGCGCACCGGCCTCACGCCGGCGCTGCTTCCCGGGCCGCCGACTCCTGCTCACTCGCCGCCCGCTCCCCGATCGCGGGACGCTCGTACGGGAACCACCACTCCGGCGAGGGCACCTGGGCGAAGTCCATGTGCACGTGCTTGGGCTGGGTGAAGGCGCTGATGCCCTCGACCCCGAGCTCGCGCCCGAGACCGCTGAACTTCACGCCTCCGAACGGCGCCGCGTCGTTGTCCTTGAGCGGGTCGTTGATCCACACCGTGCCGGCTTGGAGCTCGGTCGCGGCGCGCATCGCGGTTTCGAGGTTCGACGTGTAGATGTTCGCGCCCAGACCGAAGTTCGAGTCGTTGGCGAGCTCGATTGCGTGGTCGAGGTCGCGCACGCGCGTGACCGTGGCGAGCGGTCCGAAGATTTCGGACTCGAACCGCTGGCGCTGGGGGTCGGTCACCTCGATCAGCGTCGGCTCGTAGAAGTACCCCCTGGGCAGGTCGGGCGGCACCTGGCCGCCCCGTATCACGCGCGCTCCGCGGGTGGAGATGTCGTCGATCACGCTCGCGACCTGCTCGCGTGCCTGGCGCGAGATCAAGGCGCCGACATCGACCTCGCCGAACGGGTCGCCGAGACGCAGCGTCCCCATCACCTCCGCCGCGCGCTCCATGAACTCGTCGTAGGCGGAGCTCTCGACGAAGAACCGCTCGGCCGATGTGCAGACCTGGCCGGCGTTGAGGAACGCCGCGAACACCCCGCCGCGCGCGGCCACGTCCAGCTTCGCGTCACCGAGGACGATGAACGGATCCGAGCCGCCGAGTTCAAGCAGCAGCTTCTTGATCCGAGGAGCCGCGCCGGCCATGATCCGCGACCCTACGGCGACCGAGCCCGTGAACGCGATCATGTCGGTGCCGGGGTGGTCGACCAGCCGTGCTGCGCCTTCGCCGCGGGCGGTGACAACGTTGAATAGCCCAGGCGGCAGATGTGAGAAAACCTCGCCGAGCTTCAGCGTGGCCAGCGGCGTCTGCTCGCTCGGCTTGACGATGCACGTATTACCGGCACCAAGCGCGGCGGCCACCTGCCAGGCAAGCAGCACGATCGGGTAGTTAAAGGGGAGGATGTGCACGACGACGCCGAGCGGCTCGTAGAGCACGAAGTTCATCTGGCCAGGCTTGGTCGCGCCGACGACGCGCCCGCGCGCGGACCGGGCGACCTCCCCCAGGTGCCGGAAAGCGGTCACGCTCCAGTCGATCTCGTCGCGGTTCTCCTTGAGCGTCTTGCCGCCCTCTCGGGTGAGGAGGACCGCGAGCTCGTCGGCGTGCTCCTCGAGCCGGTCCGCGCAGCGGTGCAGCAGCCCCGCCCGCTCGAGGCCGTCGACCGCTCTCCACCCGCGCTGCGCTCGGCGCGCCGCCTCGACCGCGTGGTCGATATCCGCCGCGTCGGCGTCGGGCACCTCGGTGATGACCTCCTCGGTGGCGGGATTCTCGACTTCGATCGCAGCGCGGGAGCTGCTCGCCGTGTACTCGCCGTCGATGTAGAGATCCTCCATGTTGCCCTCCTTCTCTGTTCAGGCTCGGGTTCGTTGAGGCTCGGGTTCGCTCGCGCGCCGCCGCAACCTCGACCTCGTCGCAGTCGATTACGACGGCGCGCCGGCGCGGATGCCCATAACGCACCTTTGCGCACGCCGATATTCTCGTCAACCGGCA
Source organism: Solirubrobacteraceae bacterium (assembly GCA_035625625.1). GTDB lineage: Bacteria > Actinomycetota > Thermoleophilia > Solirubrobacterales > Solirubrobacteraceae > Palsa-465. Next base: position 3,840 of record DASPPG010000017.1, on the reverse strand, counting down.
TACGGGGGTGGCGTCAGGTCAGCGAGGCGAAGGAGAGCGGATGAGACGGATCAAGGCGGTGGTATATGGCGTCGGCGCGATGAACTCGATCGCCACGCGGATGATGATCGAGAAAGGCGTCGACATCGTCGGGGCGCTCGCCCGCAGCCCGGACAAGGTGGGCAAAGACCTCGGTGACGTCGCCGGCCTCGGGTATCAGACCGGGGTGATCGTCGAGGACGATCCCGATCGGGTCCTGAGCACGCGCGAGGCCGACATCGCCGTGATCGCGGTCGCGAGCTACATGTCCGACATGTACGAGCACCTTCGCCGCTGCGCCGAGCACGGCGTCAACGCGGTGACCATCTCCGAGGAGGCGCTCTACCCGTGGAATACGGCGCCGATGCACACGGCCGAGCTAGACAAGCTGGCGCGCCAGAACGGCGTCACGATCACGGGCACCGGCCATCAGGACACCTACTGGGTGAACCTGGTCAGCCTGGTGCTGGGGACCTCTCACCGGATCGAGACGGTAACGGGACGCGCGAGTTGGAACGTGGACGACTACGGACCCGAGGTGGCCAAGGATCAGCGCGTAGATACGACGGTTGAGGACTTCGACCAGTGGCTCGCCGAAGCCGACCGTCCCCCCAGCTTCGGTCGAAACACCCTCGGCGCCCTCGTCGAGGACCTCGGCGTCACGGTCGCCGAAGTGACGAGCACGACCCGCCCGGAGGTGGCCGACCAGCCGGTGACGTCCACTGCTCTGGGCCTCACCGTCGAGCCTGGCCGCGTCGTCGGATTTACCGACGTCGACACGGTCCGGACGCACGAGGGCATGACGCTCACGTTCGAGATGACCGGAAGGCTGTACAAGCCCGGCGAGGCTGACATCAACGACTGGACAGTCACCGGAGAGCCCGAGCTCCATCTCTCAAACCCGGCGGTTCCGACCGGGGTTACCACCGTGACACAGCTCGTCAACCGGATTCCCGACGTGATCAACGCGCCACCCGGCTTCGTCACGATCGAGAAGCTGCCGCGGCTGCGCTACCGGACGTATCCACTTGGCGCGTACCTGGACAAGGGCCGCCCGCGGTTTGTACGGAAGCGAATGCTCTCTTAGGCGTTGTAGGCGAGGCTCGCGCACTCAGTCCGGATCTGCCAGCCCCCGTCGCCCACCGGCCCGCCTCCGCGACGTCATCTGCACCCATTTCCGACAGTCCCACTGCTCTCCAACACTGCGCACCCTCTTGCGCGGTCTGAAGGGCGTCAGTGGGCCGAGAGCGATGCGCTCAGGCTCTGGCAGCTACGAACCTGCCTTGGCAGATCTTGCCTTCGTGCGCGAGCTGCCGGACGAAGTCCATTTCCCCACCGAGTGTCTGCATGAGTTCCATGTCAAAGCCGATGAGTTTGAGCGCGTCGTAGGTCAGCTGCATGTTCAGCATTTGCAAGTACAGGTCTACGTGGGATGGGAACCGGCCGGTGTCCTCGGCCGTCTCGACTCGGCAGCCGCATTCCTGCAGCAGATCGCAGTAGTCATCGAGATCGCAGACGTTGGGGAACTTCATGAATCGCAAATAGCGCTCGGCCTCGCCATCATCCATCGGCTCCGGACCAACCAGCCAATCGGTGAACGCGATCTTGCCGCCAGAGCGGGTGAGACGGGCCGCCTCGGCGATCAGTCTCCGCTTGTCCTCGACGTAGCACCACGCGTCTTCCCCCCACACGAAATCGACAGACGCGTCGGGCATACCCGTATCGGTCGCGTCGCCAACAACAAACTCGACGCGGTCCGACAGCCCCTCCTCGTCGGTGCGCCGCCGCCCGCGCTCGACGACGCGTTCCGTCGCGTCCACGCCGGTCACGTGCGCGACGCTTCGGAAGCGCACCAGGAACCGCATCCCCGCGCCATTGCAGCAGCACGGATCCACCCCGGAGCTGCCCTCCGCGACACCGGCCCGCTCGGCGAGATCCATCGACGAGGTCAATCCACCGATGTGGATCTGCTCGCCCATTACCAACTCCCACAGGTCGCCTTCAGGTCCGTCATAGACAGCCTGGACATCAGCCAACGAGATTCCCGCCAGCGTCTGCATGATCGTCCTCCGTCCTGCGTTTGCCCTCGCTCACGCCAATCCTCTGCCACACGCAGGTCTCTGTCAACGCCCGAGAATGCTCCGACCGGCTTCGCATTGCCGAGGACGGCAAGAGGGACGGGTCAGCGACCACAAACGACGTTACGGGCCGGACCAATCCCGACAGAAAGGCGATGAGCGCCGGCAGATCTGACTATGCCTCGGCGACTGAGCTCAGTCCACCGGCACGAGTCCCGCTGGCGCCAGCCGGGCCAGCGCGCGGTCGAGCGTCGACGGCCGGCGATCGGCATCCTCGGCGCGCTCCTTGCGCGCCACGGCGCCCCGTACAACCCGGCCACCGAGGTAACGCAGCGGCTCAGGCGGCAGGCCCGACGGCGGCGAGCGCACGAGCCCGCAGTGCGCCCACTCGTCGTCCAACCCAAGCGCCATCGAGGCGAGGATCCGTCCCCCGAGGGCGGACGGGCCGACGCCGTTTCCCGAGAAGCCGCCGCCGCACACGAGATCGGGACGGCCCAACGCGCAAAAGAACGGCAGGCCGTCGACGGTCCGGTCGATCGGCCCCGTCCAGCTCGCCGCAATTGGAGTCGACGCCAGCCATGAATAGGTGGCACGCAGACGGGCCGTGACCTCGTCAGCGATCGGCGAGGGACCCGAGAACGACGCGGGGATCCGCGTCCCGTGAACCAGCCGACCACCACCCTTGCCGAACGCGACACGCCCGTCGCCCGCCGGTCGGTAGTAGTGCACCATCAGTCGAGAGTCAGAGATGCTGACGCCGTCGCGCAAATCGCTCTGGCGCAGTAGGTCGCCGACCGGGTCGGTGATGACCATGTCGCTCGAGACGATCACGAACGCGCCGCGCAGCTCGCGTAGCTGACTCGCCCATGCCCCCATCGCGACCACCACGCGGTCGGCGCTTACCCGTCCGCGATCCGTGCGCACCGTCAGCGGGCCGGCTCGCTCGATCGCGACCACAGGCGAACGCTCGAATACCTGCACGCCCCGCATCCGGGCGACGCGAAGCAGCCCGCGAACGAGCAGCGCCGGCTGGACCGTGGCCGAGCCTGGTTCGAAGACGCCGGCGAGGTGCCTCGGCGATCCGGCGCGTGCGGCCACCTCGTCGGTACCGAGTCGCTCGAACGGTCTCTCGCCCTGACGTTCGATCGCCGCGAGCGTGCCCTCCCACGCGCCGACCTGTGCCGGGTTGGTCGCGGTCCAGAGCCAACCGGCCCGACGGTAATCGGCTTGGATCCCGTGGTCGTCGCAGAACGCGCCGATCCTCGCCACCGCGTCGTCCGAAGCGCGCGCCAATCGCACCGCTTCCGTGGCTCCACAGGCCCGCTCGAGCCCGATGAAGTGATGCCAGAAGGTCATCGCGAAGCCACCGTTGCGACCGCTCGCGCCCGTGCCGCACACGTCGCCTTCGACCACGACGACGTCGAGCGAAGGCTCGACGCGCTTTATCTCGAGCGCGGTCCACAGCCCCGTGAACCCGCCCCCGACGATGCAGACATCAGCCCGCCGCGCGTCGCGCAGCTCCTGCGCGGGCGCCAGCGGTCCTGCCTGCTGCAGCCACCAGCTGACCATGTGACCAATAGGCGGCGGTCTCAGATCACGAGAGGGAGACCATCACGTGCTTGATCTCGGTGTAATCCTCGAGTGCGTAGATGCTCAGGTCCTTGCCGTAGCCCGACTGCTTGAAGCCGCCGTGGGGCATCTCCGAGGCCAGCGGGATGTGGTCGTTGATCCACACGCAGCCGAA
>DASPPG010000016.1:0-10475 GCA_035625625.1 Solirubrobacteraceae bacterium | reverse complement strand
ACCTCAGCAGCGTTTGCGTCGACGATCGCCCGTAAGACATGCCCGCGCGGCGACGTCAAACCACGGCATGTACGTCGAGACCGTCAACGTCGGCGAGGTCCGCACTGTCCGCATGGGAGACCGCGCGATCAAGACCGCGATCTGGAAGCATCCGGTCAGCGGCCCGGTCGCGATCGAGGGCGTGAATGTCCGGGGCGACGATCAAGCCGACAGGAGGGTCCACGGGGGCCCCGACAAGGCCGTCTACGCCTACGCCCTTGAGGACACGGCCTGGTGGGAGGACGAGCTGAGCCGATCCTTCGGCCCCGGGGCCTTCGGCGAGAATCTCTCGCTACGCGGGGTCGATGTGAGCCGGGCGCGAATTGGTGAGCGCTGGGCGCTCGGCAGCATCCTGCTCGAAGTTCGCCAGCCGCGGCTGCCCTGCTTCAAGCTCGGATTGCGCCACTCCGACCCGTTGCTTCCACGGAGATTCGCTCGTGCCGGACGCCCGGGCGCCTACCTTGCGATCCTCGAGCCGGGCACGGTGAGCGCCGGGGATCGACTCGAGGTCGTGCACCGGCCAGATCACGACGTCACGGTGACGCTCGTGGCGCACATCTTCCTTCAGGACCACAGCCGCAGCCATGAGCTGCTCGCGGCCCCGGCGCTGCCGACGGGATGGCTCGCCTGGGCACACGAAACGAGTCATCCCACACCCACCAGGAGCCGAAAATGAGTACCGCCAACACCAACCAAGTCGACCTGTTCTACAAGGCCGTCGCCGCCGGAGATTTGCCGACGGCGCTCGGGTTCCTCGGTGACGTCGAGTGGCACGAGGCGCACGGCATGCCCTACCGCGCGGAGCGGCCGTACCGCGGAGCTGCTGAGATCGCCGACCGAGTGCTCGGGCCGATCAATTTCGACGTCGAGGACCTCAGCCTGGCCGTCGATCGGATCTTCGATCTTGGCAACCATGTCGCTGTGCTCGGCCGTTACACCGGGATCGCACGGGCCTCGAGGGACGGGATAGACCAGCCGTTCGTGCACGTCTGGACCCTCGACGACGAAGGCGTCCTGCGCGAGTTCCGCCAGTACACCGATGGGCCTCGGTTCGCCGACGCGCTCGCGCGCTGAGCAGTCGTCGGGTGAGCCGGAGCTCATCCGGCGCCATCCGGAGCTGTTCCACGTCGCTGAGGCGGAAGCCTGGCCGGCGATCAGGCGTCTGGGGCTGCTATCGACCTCAGCCCTGCTCGACCGGTTCGGGGTAAACGGTCCACGCAGAGAGGAGCTCGAGGCGGCGCCGCGACCCGACTCGGTCCGGCTCCGCCATTCATCTCTTGGCGAGGTGTGGATCCGCGACAACAAGCCGCTTCGCCCCGAGATCCTCGCCACCTGCCTGGACGGAGTGTCGGTGGCGGAGTGGATGCGGCTGCTGAACGCGCGGGTGTTCTTCTGGCTGGACCAGGATCGAGCCCGCAGGCTCGCGTGTACGCCCGCGCGCAGCGGAACCGGGGACACGACCTCCTCGTGCTCGACACGCGCAGCGTAATCGAGCGTCACCGCGAGGCGATCGAGCTGACCGCGATCAACACGGGGGCGACGCTCTTTCCGGGCGCGCCCAGGCGCGGACGAAGCACGTTCATGACGCTTAACGACTACGAACCGGGGCGGCGACTCGTGGAGCTGACGGTCGCCTACGCGGTGCCCGACGTGGAGGAACTCACGATCCGCGTCGAGCGCTGGCAGGCCGGACGGCCCGCCGAGGTGTTGTGGCGGCGGGCGGGTCCGGCGGGTCCGGGTCGATGGCGAACGCTCGACTGAACAAGGCGATGAGTAGATTCAGGGCGACGTGCCCGACGATCTCGGCGAGTTCGACGTCGGTGAGATCGGCGGCGCGGGCGGCCTTGAGCTCGGCGTAGTCAAGGTCCCCTTGGCCGTCGAGCAGGGCCTGGACGAATCGCAGCGCCGCATGCGCCCGCGGCTCGATCGAGCGAAAGTCTCGGGCGCGCGCGATCTCTGACGGGTCCAGGTGGGCGTGGCGTCGGGCCGCCTCGGTGCGTGAACTCGCGCAGTAACCCCAGCCGTCGCTCTGGGCAACGGCGAGCGCGATCCGCTCGGCGACCGGCGGGGTGACACTGCCGCGTGCCAGCGCGGCGGCGATAGCGAGATAGCCCTCGAGAACCGCCGTACCCGCCATGGCCCGAACCAGGTTCGGAGTCGCCTCACGCAGAGCTTCGGCAGCGCGCATGAGCTCGCGCGTCCGGCCGCCAACCCGTTGCCGGGTCAAGATACGCGATTCGCGCCATCGCGTCACTTCCTCGCGGGCCTGGATGCCGGCGCCCGGAGCTGGTCCGGGCCGCCAGCACCCAGGACGCCGTGCCTCATGCGGCCTCGACCAGGGGGGCGGCGAGCTCGGCTGCCAGCTCGCGGGCTCGGGCGAGCGCCGCATTCCGCGCCGCGTCCGGGTCGGCCGTGAGGACGGTCGGCTGGAAGCGAATCTCCGAGACATCGGCGACGCCGATAAAACGAAGCCAGTCGTTGAAGAACTCTGCGTGGAAGTCGGTCCCGAACTGAATCGGAGCGCCCGGCGAGTAGACACCGCTGGTGTAGACGACGACCGCACGCTTTCCCTCCAGCAGCGGGATGTAGCCCCGGGCCGGGTCGAAGCCGAACACCAGACCCGGCTGAGTGATCGTGTCGATCAGGTGCTTGAGCACCCACGGGACGCCCGCGTTCCACATCGGGACCGTGAAGACATACTCGTCGGCCTCCTTGAACGGCGCGAAGACGCGCTCGACGTCGGCCCACGCCTCCGCCTGGTCCCCCTCAGGGGTCCGGCCTGAGAACACGGTCATCTTCGCCGCCGCGCCCTTGCCGCCGTAGACGGGGAGCTGGTGCTCCCACAGGTTCAGGCGCTCGACCTCGACGCCCGGGCGAGCGCGCAGGTAGGCGGTGAGGAACTCGTCGGCGATCCTCGTCGACTCGGACTGCGCCCCGCGCGGCGAGGAGATGACGTACAGGAGCTTGCTCATTGCTGTTCCTTTCATCGTTCGGGTTGGGCTCAGGCGGTAGCCGCGGCGTGCCGGGCGTGGAAGGCGGCGATCAGCTCCGCGATCTCGGCCGCGTGGGTGACGAGCGCGAAGTGACCGGTATCGAACAGGTGCAGCTCGGCGTCCGGCAGGTCAGACAGGTACGCGCGGGCTCCGTCGGCGACGAAGTACTGGTCGTTGGCTCCCCAGGTGATCAGGGTCGGGGGCTGGTGCTCGCGCAGGTAGGCGTGCCATGTGGGGTACAGGGCCAGGTTGCTGGTGTAGTCGTAGATCAGGTCGAGCATCACCTGGTCGCGCCCCGGGAGGTCGAGGAAATGCTGGTCGAGGGTCCAATGGTCCGGGTTCAGCGACTCCGGATTGCTCACACCCTCGACGTACTGCGAGCGGGTCGCCTCGAGCTGGAGGAAGCCTCGCACCGCGGGCTCGGCGGCCACGCGGTCCTCCCAGTAGGGGGCCAGCCCGGCGAGGTTGGGGCCGATTCCGGTCTCGTAGGCGTTACCGTTCTGGACGATCAGCGCGTCGACCCGCTCGGGGCTGCGTGCGGCCAGGCGGAAGCCGACCGGCACGCCGAAGTCGAACACGTAGAGCGCGTAGCGGTCGAGCCCGACGATCTCGACGAAGCGGTCGATGACGTCAGCTAGGCGGTCGAACGTCGTCGTGCCCTCGAGCGGCTCGGTGTAGCCGAAGCCCGGGTAGTCCGGCGCCACCACCAGATGGAAGCGACCGGCCAGCCGGTCGATCAGCTCCCGATACTGCGCCGAGGAGGTCGGAAAGCCGTGCAGCAGAAGCAACGTCTGCGCGCTCGGGTCGCCGGCCTCGCGGTAGAACACCTCGACGCCGTCGACGTCCACGGTGCGATATGCGGTCATTAGGGGCTCCTTGGGTTGGTTACGGAGCGCTTTGACCGCCGCAGTCGCCGCCGTCTTACGGTGCGATGGGCTGAACGATCCATGAACTACACCCATCTCCTGTGCCGTCTCTAGCGCTCGCGCGCGTAAGAACCGAGCGTCGGGCGATACCGATCCCATTGATGCGACTGATCTCGGTCAACGTTGGCACCCCGCGTGAGGTGGAGTGGAGTGGGCGCACCGTGCGGACTGCGTTCTTCAAGCAGCCGGTTGACGGTCCCCGGTTCGTCCGCCGGCTGGGCGTCGAGGGGGATCAGCAGGCGGACCTGGTCGGACACGGTGGCGAGCACCGCGCCGTGTTCGTGTATCAGCAGAGCTCCTATCGGCATTGGGAGGCGTTTCTGGGACGCCAGCCCATGGCGCCCGGGAGCTTCGGCGAGAACTTCACCGTCGAAGGGGTGCCCGACGAAGAGGTCTGCATCGGTGATCGCTACCGGATCGGCCAAGCGCTGTTCGAGGTCTCCCAGCCGCGCGTCACCTGCTTCAAGGTCGGAATGGGCCTGGGGGAGCCGCGGATGCCGGCGCTCCTCTATGAGCACGGCCGTCCAGGCTTCTACCTCCGGGTCCTCGAAGAGGGGCAAGTGCAAGCCGGCGACCGGATTGAGCTCGTCGCGCGAGGGGCAGAGCAGATGACGGTGCGGGAGATCTCGGCGCTGCTTTACCTCCCCGGCCACAGCGAAGAGAGGCTGCGCCGGGCACTGGGAGTCCCGGCGCTTCCCGAGGGATGGCGCGGTTCGTTTCAGGCGTTGCTCGAGCAGGGCGACCGTCGCGGCAACCCGGGATTGACCTCGGCGGCCGCCACGCGCGCCGTGGCGTGGACGGGTTTGCGCGACTTCCGCGTGGCGGAGATCCAGGATGAGACGCCGACCGTCCGTGCGCTCGAGCTCGAGCCGCTTGATGGCCAGCCGCTGCCGGGCTACGCTGCCGGACAATACGTGACCGTGTCGCTCCCGGGCCAGGATGGCGAGCCCTTGCTGCGCAGCTACTCGCTGTCGTCGGCCGGGGGCGCCCGGCGGTGGCGGATCAGCGTGAAGCGCGAACCCTCAGGGCGAGCCGGAGAAGTGATTCACCGGCGGCTCGCGGTGGGCGAGGTCGTGCCGCTCGGCGCACCGCGGGGGAAGTTCACGGTCCCCGACGATGAGCGGCCGATCGTGTTCCTGGGTGCCGGGATCGGGGTCACGCCGCTGCTGGCGATGCTCGACGGTCTCGCGCGGTCTCCAGACGCGCGCGAGGTCTGGTGGATATACAGCGCCCGCTCGGCCGGAGAGGTTCCCCATGCGCGCGAGACCCAGGCGCTGCTCGCACAGCTGGGCGCGCGGACCCTGGTCCACTACACCCGGGAGGCGGGTCGGCGCATGACCGCCCGTGAGCTGCGAGAACTCGGACCCCCGCTCGACGCCCATTTCATGCTCTGCGGCCCCGACGGCTTCATGGAAGACATGACCGCAGGCTTGGTGAGCGACGGCGTCGCGCCAGGCCGCATCCATCGCGAGAGCTTCGCGACGACCCGGAGCGGCGGCGACCGCTCGGTCCACGTACCCGACGGGCCCGAAGGACCCGGCCCCGCGATCTCGTTCGCCCGCAGCGGCCTGACCGTCCGCTGGGACCCGACGCGCTACACCTCGCTGCTCGAGCTGGCCGAGGCCTGCGACGTCCCGGTCACCTGGTCCTGCCGAACCGGAGCGTGTCACCTATGCGAGTCAGCCGTGATCGCGGGACAGGTCGAGTACGCGCCGGCACCGCTCGACGCACCAGCCGAAGGCAACGCCCTCCTCTGCTGCTCGGTCCCGTCGCGCGAGCTCGCGCTCGATATCTAGCCAGCCGCCCGGGCGCGTGATCGCGATGTGGCGCAAACCGGGGAGCGGCCTGCGCTTCGTACGGGCCTAGTCGAGACCAGTACGGCCGCGGTGTGTAGAACCAACAGAGCACTACGATCGTTCAGGCGGCCGCGTGGCGCGTCACCGCGAGCACGCCGGCAGCGCAAGCACTGGCTGCGCCTGCGATGAACAAGGCGCGGAAATGCTCCGGGAGAAGCACGCCGGCGAGGGCGGCGAGGGCGGCGCCCCCGAACGCACCGGTGGCAAACAGGGCCGTGCGGAGCCCCCGGGCATCGGGAGCGGCATCGGTGGCCCACTGCTGGAGCGTCGAGTGGTGTGCGGACTGCCCGAATCCGGCCAGCCCGGCGGCGGCCAGAATTGGGGGGAAGGCCATGCCGAAGGCCAGCAAGTAGCCGGCCGTGAGAAGCGCTGATCCCGCGAGGATCAGCTGAGTGCCCGACACGCGGCCGCTAAGGCGGCGAACGGCGATACCTCCAACGAGCATGCCGAGCCTACCGCACCGGTGCGGAGCGCGGCGATGGCGAGCGAGGACCCTAGTCGTTGCAGCCCGGTGCGAAGAACACGACGAATCCGAACACCGCCGCCCCTTCGGGCACCGCGACGAGGGAGATGAAACGCACTTCGCGGCGCCGCAGTGTCGGTAGGACGGAGGGCCTCGAGCGTTGTGGGCTGGCGGCTGGTTTGCCCCGAGCAGCGGGATCAACACCACCGAGATGGTCGCTGCGAGCGCGAAGACGGCGCGCCGGGAACGAGACCGCCGGAGGCCGCTCCGACGACCCGCTCTCGCGGCAATCAGGACGCCAAGCGACGGGGCGGCGGCCGCGACGGGGCGGCGGCCGCGACGGCGTTGCCGACCGCCGCCCCGAGCAACGCGGGCTGCAACGAGCCGACGCGTCCGAATCGGTCCGACAGCCAACCGTGTCCGACCTGCGCCAGCCCATATGAGATGAAGTGAACGGTCGCCACCAGTGAGACCGCGCCGATCGAAACGACCAGCCCTCGGGCGACCGAGGGCAGCAGCGGCGCGATCAGAAGGCGATCGAACGCGCTCAGCGCGACGATCGCGCACAGCACGGAGAGGCCGCGGCGCGGGACGACCCGCTCCAGCTCCAGATAGACCGCGGCCTCGCTCGCGTAGGCTGAGCCGACGCCGGCCACTGGATCGCCTCAGGCCGCGATGGGGCTTGTCGGATCGAAGTCCGGCTTGGTCTGCTTGAAGACCTCGCGCAGGTCGTGCCAGAGCTCGTCGCGCGACGGGCGGCCCCAGAAGTAGTAGCCGCAGTAGATCGAGTGGACCTCGAGTCCGGGGCCTAGCACGAGCGTGTGGGGAACCATCGGGTCGTGGTAGGGGTCGGTCTCCTCGCGGATCTCCAGGTCCTTCTGGATGACCCGCTCGGTGTCTGAGAGAAACGGCCAGTCGGCACCGGTCTCCCACCTCATTTCGCCGGCCTCGACCGGATCGTCAGTGGAGATCGTCACGATCTTCGTGTAGGCCACGTCGATCCGCGGCTTGAGCTCGGCCAGCTCGAGGTGCTGCTGATAGTCCTTGGGCAGAACCGCCCACGGCTGAGTACCAAGATCATCGGGTCGTCACCCTGGAGCTCGACGTACTGCTCAACGCCGGCCGCCACGACGGTGACTCTGCGGCTGCAAGAGACTGGGTGGGAAGCTCGCGGACGAGGGTTGACTTGAAGCAGCGTGCAGCCCTCGTGTCGCACGCGGCCGTGTGCCTAATGCTGCTAATACGTTTTCACTGTGGCGCAGGCCAGACGGCGATGCACGCGCCTGGCAGTCGCGTGTGCAACCGGTCAGCGCCTACGAGCGCTCTCAGGGGCCTCAAGATTCCACAGCAATTCAAGCGGGTCGGCTCGATCAACTCGGGGGCCATGACGCACGGACACCCGGGACACCAACTCGTGGCAGATGTCAGGTCGGCCCGCCTCGAGTCTCGCGAGGGATGCGTCAATCCGGGCAAACTCTTCCCTGTCGGCTTGCTCACGCACGGCGCGCGCAGCGCTCGCGGGAGCGCGGAGAAGAGATCGCATTGCTCTCTGAATTCTTACCCGCGTCTTACGGCTGCGACGCCAGCACGTTGCCCGCCTCTGCCGGGGTCAGGTCGCGGTCGGGGCCGTGGGCAACCACCCGCTCACCGGGCGCGAGATGCTGCTCGACACCGTCGAGCAGAACAGTCACCTTGTCCGGCTCGAACGAGATGAGATCGGAGATGCGCTCGACCTCGCGGTACGCATCCCGGTAGGACCAGGCGGCGTAATGGAGACCGCCGATGTCGTAGTAGCTACAGATGCCCTTGTAGGGACAGAAGGTCTGCCGCTCCACGAGTTCGAGTGCATCCTGGTTGATGTCCTCGCGAGGCGCGTACCAGCGCGGCGCGAAACCGGACTCGTAGAGCACCAGCGGCCGGTGCGATTCGGCGATCACCCGGTCGCCCGCTCGGACGATCAGCTCGCGCGAGGTCTGGCGGATATCGATTCGGTGGTAAGGGTCGGCCGCGTGGCCGAGAATCCGTTCGTCCTCCTCGTAGAAGGCGTCCATTGCGTGCCAGGCGAAGGCGACGCGGTCGCGGAGGATCTCGGCAAAGCCGGGGAGGTCGGTATGCTCCCACGCGCCGCGCGGGGCCTCGCGGCCGCCGAGTCGCACTAGATACCAAGCCTTCGGCCCGAGGTCGCGATGGGCTGTCGCGCGACCGCTGTAGTGCAGCGCCTCGGTCACGATGTCGCTCTTTGGAAAGAAGGCCACCGGGTAACGGGCCGGCTCGTGCAGCAGCACGACATCATCGCTCTGCGCGATCCAGGTTTCCCCGAACCGGACCCGCATCCGCCGCCGCAGCGGCTCAGCGAACAACAGTCGCTCAGGGAGCGGATCGGGCGTGAGGAAACGCCCGACCGAGCCTGGCCCCAGCGGTCCCTGCTGCCATGCCAGACCCATGATCAGGCCTCGCCTGCGGTCTCGTGGAACCCGCGCTCCTGAAGCATCCAGGTATTGCCGTCGGGGTCGGCGAAGTCGGCAAAGCTCGCATAATCGCCGCGCTCAGGATCGAGCCCCGGCGCAAAGCCGCCATCCCACTCGCCGACAGGCGTCTTATGCCGGATCTCGCTGACCGGTACGCCACGGCCCACCAGAGCCTCCCGCGTCGCGTCGAGGTCGGCGACCACCAGGTAGGTATTACGCAGCGATCCCGGCACAGCGTCGGTGAGACCGGCTCCGATCTGGATCGAGCAGCCTGAGCCTGGCGGAGTGAGCTGCACCACGCCAAAGTCCTCTCTCGGCCTCCAGTCGACGTCAAGCGCAAAACCGACCCGGTCGACGTAGAACCGGATCGCCCGATCGACGTCACTCACCGGCAAGGTGATCACTTCGACTGCAAAAGTTGATGTTGCCACGGTGCTGCGCTCCTTATCGGACGGGCCAGTTGTCCATGTGAGACGCGCAAAATTCGGTCGCTCTTACCTGAGCGCCTGGTCGGTCGATCCGTCGCTCATCCAGACCAGTCGCTGATGGAGCTCCGAGCTGACTGGGCGCCGCTTTCGCGCTTGGCCGAGACCAGCGTCGGTCGAGTCCCGCGCGCACGACGCCGGACGGTCGCCTGCGATCAACAACGCTGCCGTCCGGGGGTAGCGACAGAGCGATGCTGGACGCTCCACGGCTTCACTACGTCGGCTCAAGACGCGCTCTCTCGCGGAGGTGCCCGCTAACGCTTGCAATCCGGAACTCTCAGCCGATGCGCTCACAGATGCGCTTCGTCGCGAAACGGAAGTCAATCTCGCGGAAATCCGCTGCCCCGAGACACGCGGATGGGACGATAGGGGAAGCGATGCTGGCGTCCGTCGAATTCGCACGGCATTGCGGGAGTAGCGACTGAACTGTCTCGGTGGATGCGGCCGGCGGCGAGGAGCCCACGATTGCTCCAGCCGTGTGGGTCTATCGGTGCTGGCTACCGGGCGTGCTGGACAGCCAGACCGCGAAAAAGAGAAGAGGCGGACGGCCAAGGCCTCCCGTCCCGAACTCATGGGGCCAGGACGGGAGGCTGGGGTTGGGGACGCGGCGCGTCCGCCGCGGCTGCGTCGGCGCCTAGGTCGAGGTCGGCGAGATCGGACTCCCCGCGGTGGCGGCGACCTCGACGCGGCTCTCGACCCGTTCGTCGAACACGAACGCGTCGCGGTGAAGCGTCGCGAGCCGTGGGGAGAGCATCGGGCGCAGACATTCCCCGACGGCCGCTCTGGGGGGTTCCGCCCGCCCGGCAGCGCGTGCGGTTGGGCTCGGCGTCGTGGACTCCGTTCCCGGTGACGGATTCGGAGGGCGGCGCTCCGTCTGCGGCGGTAGGTTGAATACCGCCGTTCACGTTCACGCAACACGATTTGAGGGGGAGCAGCCGTGGCTCTGACCCAGTCCCAGATGATCGCCGCGGTCGCAGATCGGGCCGAGATCAGCAGGGCGGACGCGAAGCGGGCGCTCGATGCGCTTGACGAGATCGTCCTTGAGGAGTTGGGGAATGCCCAGAAGGTTCGTCTGGGCGGGGTCGTTCAGTTGACGGTTCGCGTCAAGCCGGCGCAGAAGAAGCGTAGGGGGCGCAACCCGGCGACCGGCGAGGAGATCGACATCGCCGCCAAGCCCGCGAGCGTCGATGTTCGAGCCCGGCCGCTGGCGAAGGCCAAGGCGGCGCTTCCGTCGGTGCAGAAGGC
>DASPPG010000015.1:0-19861 GCA_035625625.1 Solirubrobacteraceae bacterium | reverse complement strand
GCTGTCCTCGCTACACCCCTTCTACAAGGTCGGCGCGCAGCTCATTGAGGCGATCCGGGTCCACCGCGACGTCTCTCGCTCGACGGCCCGTGACCGTGCCGTCGAGCTGCTGACGATGGTCGGGATCCCCGACCCCAAGCGGCGTGTCGACCAATACCCGCACGAGTTCTCGGGCGGCATGCGCCAGCGTGTGATGATCGCGATGGCGCTGGCGAACGAGCCCAAGCTCCTGATCGCCGACGAGCCGACGACCGCGCTCGACGTGACCGTACAGGCGCAGATCCTGGAGCTCCTGCAGGAGCTCCAGGAGCGGCTGGGCATGGCGATCATCCTGATCACCCACGACCTCGGGGTGGTGGCCGAGTTCGCGGACGAGATCGCGGTCATGTATGCGGGGCGGATCGTCGAGCGCGGGTCGGCCGAGCAGATCTTCTTCTCGCCGCAGCATCCGTACACCTGGGGCCTGTTGACGTCGATTCCGCGACTGGACACCCCCCGCGAGGGCGAGCTGGTGCCGATCTCCGGCCGCCCGCCCAGCCTGATCCAGCGGCCGTCCGGGTGCTTCTTCCATCCGCGCTGTCCCTATGTCCGTGACGAGCACAAGCGGATCGACCCGCCCCTCACTCCCGTTGGCAGCGATCCCGGGCACGAGGCCGCGTGTCTCCTGGCCCCCGCGCTTCGCAGCCGCATCTGGCGGGGCCTGTCCGCGGGCGAGACGCCGGCGGAGCTCCGGCGGCTCGTGGTCGAGGACGGGCAGACAGTGCCCGTCTCGGGCCGGCCCCCGGTGAGCCAGGACGGCGGCTCGTGAGCACGAACGGCTCCCCGCTGGTGCAGGTCCGCGACCTGATCAAGCACTTCCCGATCACCCAGGGAATCGTGTTCCAGCGCCAGATCGGCGCGGTCAAGGCGGTCGACGGCGTGTCGTTCGACGTCGAGCGCGGTGAGACGCTGGGGCTGGTCGGCGAGACCGGCTGCGGGAAGAGCACCACGGCCCGGCTGCTGGTGCGCCTGCTCGACCCGACCTCGGGGCAGATCCTGTTCGACGGGGAGGACGTCGCCAAGCGCAAGGGCGACGGGCTGAAGGCCCTTCACCGCGACATGCAGATGGTTTTCCAGGATCCCTACTCGTCGCTGAACCCGCGCAAGACGGTGGGCTCGATCATCTCCGAGCCGTTCGCGATCCACGGGC
This sequence comes from Solirubrobacteraceae bacterium, assembly GCA_035625625.1. Classification (GTDB taxonomy): domain Bacteria; phylum Actinomycetota; class Thermoleophilia; order Solirubrobacterales; family Solirubrobacteraceae; genus Palsa-465. The sequence continues at coordinate 18,672 of DASPPG010000015.1, read as the reverse complement.
TGCTGAAGGGCCAGGGCGAGCGCAAGAAGCGCGTGCAGGACCTGATGGATCGTGTGGGCCTCAATCCCGAGCACTACAACCGCTACCCACACGAGTTCTCAGGCGGGCAGCGGCAGCGCATCGGGGTGGCGCGGGCGGTCGCGCTCGAACCCAAGCTGCTCGTGGCCGACGAGCCCGTCTCGGCGCTCGACGTCTCGATCCAGGCGCAGGTGCTGAACCTCCTGCGCGAGCTTCAGCGCGACATGGGCCTGACGCTGATCTTCATCGCCCACGACCTGTCGGTCGTGCGCCACATGTGCGACCGAGTGGCGGTCATGTACCTGGGTAAGATCGTCGAACTCGCTCCCAGCGACGCGCTCTACGGCTTCCCCCGGCATCCCTACACCGGGGCGCTGCTGTCGGCGGTCCCCGTCCCCACCCCGAGCAGGAGCGGCCGGCGGCGTGAGCGCCAGCTGCTCACCGGCGACGTGCCCAGTCCGGCCAACCCGCCGCGCGCGTGTCGCTTCCACACCCGCTGCCCCAAGGCGCAGGAGCTCTGCAGTCAGGACGAGCCGATCCTCGAGCTCAAGGGGACCACGAACCTGGCCGCCTGTCACTTCCCGCTGAGCGAGTCCGAGGTCAACCTCCGGCTCGCCGGGGCGCGCCCCGATTCCGACGGCTCGACCAACGCGCACGCCCCCGGCGAGGCTCTGGACCGGTCGTAGCTAACGGCGCCGCCGTCAGGCGCCGCCGACGATTCGACTTCAGCCTTCGTCTTCGTCCACGTCCACGTAGAGGGACTCGCGCGCGAGTTCGTCGCCGCTACCGCTCCACAGCTTGATCTCGAGGAAGTCGCCCCGATAGTTGTCGGGCGCGATCAACGTGAAGCGGTCCTCGAGCAGCGGGGACTGGTCGACCGCCAGGTTGGCCAGCTCGGCGGTCACGACCGTGCCGCCGGGAACCAGGGGAGCGCCCCATACGAGTGTCATCTCCGCGCTCTTGCCCTGCTCACCCCGCCACGTGCCGATCACGTCGTCATTCAGATCGATCTTCCAGTCCGGGTTCTCCTCCGCCAATTCGGCGGTGAAGTCGACCCGCGCCTCGAAGTTGCTCGGTCCCTGCGATCCCTCGCTGAACGACACGAACCCGAACAGCTCGTAGCCGCCGGCGGTCCGCGCCACCGCCGGGACGTAGGTCCGGCCGTCGTAGGTGCGGTCGGGGAACCACGAGATCTCGGTGTCGATCTCGCCGATGTCCTCGCCCTCGGTGTCGATTTCCCCCGCTGCGGCGCGGAAGTGGCCGGCCAGCGTGTCGGCCCATCGCCCGTAGGGGAGCGGCTCCTGGGGAGGCTCGGCGGCGAACGAGATGACGAACCGGTCGGTCGGCGGCATGGCGCGAAGAGCCTATCGTGGTTGATTGGGGATTTATCGGCGGCGCCTGGCGGCGGCGCCTTAGAAGGCCCCGCGCCGGGTGAGCACCGCCGGGATCGTCTTGAGCAGGATCGACAGATCGAGCATGATCGACCACCGCTCGAGGTACAGGAAGTCGAGGCGGACGAGGTCGTCGAAGTCGAGCTCGGCGCGGCCCGAGACCTGCCACAGCCCGGTGATCCCGGGCAGGACCAGGTAGCGCTTCTTGTGCCATTCCTCGAGGCGGTCGAAGTCGCGCATCGGCAGCGGACGGGGCCCCACCAGCGACATCTCGCCCCGGACCACGTTGAGCAACTGGGGTAGCTCGTCGAGCGAGAAGCGGCGCAGGAGGCGCCCGACCTTGGTCAGGCGGGGATCGTCGCGGATCTTGAAGAGTGCGCCCGATTGCTCATTGAGCTGCTCGAGCTCGTCCTGGACCTCGTCGGCGTGCTCGCGCATCGTCCGGAACTTGAAGCAGAAGAACGGTTTGCCGGCCATACCCGGGCGGACCGAGCGGTAGATGACCGAACCGCGGGAGCTGAGCTTGATCGCCACCGCGATGGCCAGGAACAACGGCGAGAGCAGGATCATGGTGATCACCGACACCACCAGGTCGAAGGTCCGCTTGAGCGCGTAGTCGACCCCCTCGAACACGGGCGGCCGTAGCGTGAACAGCGGCACCGTGTGGCCGGGCGAGAACTCGGCGCGGTCGATCAGGATCTCCATCGTCGTCGGCGCCACCTGCACCGTCACGCCCCGCTGATGGCACAAATCGACGATCTCAACCGCCTTGTCCTGGGGGAAGTCCGGGTCGGCGATGATCACCTCCTGCGGCCGCTCGCGCTCGAGCACCTGCGGCAGGTCATCGAGCCGCCCCAGCGAGCGCAGGCCGTTCTGCGGGCGCGGGGTGAGCGAGATATAGCCGAGGATCTCGACCTGCGCTCGGGCCCGGTCGGCGAGCGCGCGCGCCACCTCCTCGATGTGCTTCCCCGACCCGACCAGCACCGCCCGCCGGCGGTATCCGGCCCGCTCGAGCAGCTTCCCGCTCGCACGCAGTTGCAGCTCGCGGAGCGTCGTGATGTACACGGTGGCGAAGATCAGCGAGCTATAGAAGATGTAGTAGCTCGAGAAGTGCTGCCCGTCGGCCAGTGCGAACACGAGCGCGATCACGGTCGCCTGGAACAGTCCGGTGGCGATCTTCATCAGCCCCGGCCGGCGGTTGCGGTCGGCGTACAGGTCGAGCCGCGCGAAGGCCAGCACGGTCATCAGGTAGGCGAAAGCGATCGAGTGCCGGGCGTCTCGCCACGCCGCGCCAGGGTTGACCTGGCCGTGCACGGCCAGCTTCAGCAGCAGCGCCGTGAACAGGGCGCCGGCGACGCCGACGAAGTCGATCACGAGCAGCGAGATCACGCGGACCACCCGGCGCAGGGTCTCCAAGCGCAGCACGAACGACAGGAGCGGAGGGCGCTTGCGCCGGACGTCGCGCTCCGGCAGCGCGACCGGGACCGGACCGCTCGTCCCGCCGTTCGCGTCCGTCTTGCCTACATCTTTCTGCTCGACCGTCACGTGTTGGCTCGTGCCGACTCCGACCCCCGCCGCTATAACGGTAGCTCGATCGGGAAGTAGCGGGGTTGCAGGGAAAGGTTTCCTGCGCGGGTTGGTGGGGATGGGTTACGTGGCGCCGACGAGCGCCTCGGGCCCAGATTCGTCGATGGTGCGCTTCAGTCCTTCGCGCAGGCTCACCTTGGGCTCCCAGCCCAGGATCTGGCGCGCGAGCGTGATGTCGGGCTGGCGCACCTGCGGATCGTCGGTCGGCAGCGCCTCGAACACGATCTCCGACTTCGAGCCCGTGACCTCGATCACCGTCTTGGCCAGCTCGAGCAGCGTGAACTCGTCGGGATTGCCGATGTTGACCGGCATGTGGTAGCCAGATTCGGCGAGCGCGATAAGGCCCCGGACTTCGTCCTCGACGTAGCAGAACGACCGCGTCTGGGAGCCCGTCCCGAAAACTGTGAGCGGCCGATCTTGCAAAGCCTGGCGCAGGAACGTCGGGATCGCCCGGCCGTCGTGGGGTCTCATTCGGCTCCCATAGGTATTAAAAATGCGAACGATCGCCGTGTCCACGCCCTGCTGGCGGTGGTAGGCCATGGTCAGCGCCTCGGCGTAGCGCTTGGCCTCGTCGTACACGCCGCGCGGGCCGATCGGGTTCACGTGGCCCCAGTAGGACTCGGGCTGCGGGTGCACCTGCGGATCGCCGTACACCTCGCTGGTGGAGGCGATCAGGAACCGGGCCCGGTGGAACTTGGCCAGCCCGAGCGTGTGGTGGGTGCCGTAGGAGCCGACCTTCAGCGTGGCCAGCGGGAGGCGCAGGTAATCGATCGGGGAGGCCGGCGAGGCAAGGTGGTAGACGTAGTCGATCGGCTCATCGACGAAATACGGCTCGATGATGTCGATGTTCCGGTGCACGAACGCGGGGTCGCGAATGTGCTCGATGTTGGCGAGCGACCCGGTCTCGAGGTTGTCCACGCAGATCACGCGATGGCCGCGGCGCAGAAGCTCTTCGCATAGGTGCGACCCGAGGAAGCCGGCGCCGCCGGTGACGAGGCTCGTTGGCATGGGCGGGCAATCTACGGATTCATCAGGCGCGACGCGTAACGCCCCGACGCAGGACGTGCTCGTCCCCACGCCGGATCGTGACCTTCTCCGAGTCGAAATGCTCGAGCAAGGCCTGGGCGAACTTGCGCGAGGTTCCGAGCTCGTCGCGCAGCTGGGCGAGCGTCACCGCTCCCCCGTGGCGCCCGGCGAGTTCGACCAGCCGGTCGCGGATGTCGGACAGTACCTCGGCGTGGTAGTGCAGGGTCTTGGACACGCGGACGGCGCGCCCGGCCTCGCGGAGCGCGGCGAGATCGTCGGCGTCGAGCTCTGAGTCGAGTGGCGGCTCGGCGCCGGCCTCGCGCAGGCGCTCCTCCAGGGCGCGTGCAGAGGCCGAAAGGGGTTCTTGGGGCCTCGCTTCGCTCGGCGTCCGTGGGGCCGGTGAAGCTCGTCCGGACGGCTCAGGTGACTCACCTCGCGATAGGCGCTCGAGCCGGGCCGTAAGCTCGCGACTCGGGCCGTGACGGCGCGGCCGCGGGTCGAGCACGCGGCCGCCGCCCAGCGTGTCGGGCGGCGCCACCCGCCGCACCACCAGGCGGTCGCCGGCGGCGGGCACGAGCGGCCGCTCGAGGCGGATCTGCCAGAACCGGCCGCCGAGCCAGGCGAGGCGGGCGGGCGCCTCGCGGGTGCCGTGGTGGATCTGGACGCGCTCCGAGTGCTCGGGCTCGGCGTCGGGGTGGAACGCGAGCTCGGCATCGATCCGGTAGGTGTGCCGCACGTCGCCGTCGCTCGAGACGAGGACGTCCCCGCGTTCGATCTCGTCCGTCCCGAGGCCGGTCAGGTTCACGGCCACGCGCTGCCCGGCGGCGGCGCGCTCCACCGGCTGGTCGTGGACCTGCACGCCGCGCACGCGGGCCCGCTCCATCTCGGGCAGCACGGTCAGCTCGTCGCCCCGCCCGATCGCGCCCGACCACAGGGTGCCGGTGACCACCGTGCCCGCGCCGCGGATCGTGAAGACGCGGTCGATGTGCAGGCGGGCCGGTCTGTCCGCGTCGGCCCGCGAGGCGACCCGGTCGGTGGCCCGTTCAAGGGCCGCGCGCAGCTCGTCGAGCCCCTCGCCCGTCCGGGCCGACACCGCCACCGCCTCGCTGTCCGGGAACAGCTCGGACGCCTCGAGCAGGGCGAGGTCGGGGTCGGCGAGGTCGCTCTTGGTCACCGCGACGACCCCGGTGTTGACGCCCAGCGCGCGCAGCACGGACGCGTGCTCGCGAGTCTGGGGCATGACGCCGTCGTCGGCGGCGATCGTCATCAGGAACAGGTCGATGCCGGTGGCACCCGCGACCATCGTCCGCACGAACCGCTCGTGCCCCGGCACGTCGACGACCGACAGCGCCCGTCCCGACGGCAGCACGAGCCGGGCGTAGCCGAGCTCGATCGAGATCCCCCGCGCGCGCTCCTCGGGCAGCCGGTCGGTATCCACGCCGGTCAGTGACCGGATCAGGGCCGTTTTGCCGTGGTCGATGTGGCCCGCGGTCCCGAGGGTCAGCGGCGCCGAACTCATCCGCCCGCCAGCGCGCTTCGCACGGCGCCGGCCAGCGGCTCGACCTCGGCATCGGTCAGCGTGCGGGGGTCGAGCAGCACGCGTCCGTCGTAGATCCGCGCGATCACCGGCGGATCGCCGTGACGCAGCGCCCGCGCCACGGTGCCGGGATCCGCGTCGAGCGTCACCACTGGCCCCTCGAGCTCGAGCAGCGGCAGCGTGCCGCCGCCGACCTTGGCCACCGCCCGGGTCACGTGGGCGCGCTCGCCGATCGCTACGGCCAGCCGATCGGCGCGCGCGGCCAGTGTCTCCTCGTCCGCGGTCAGCATGGAGAGGACCGGAATCTCACGCTGCGCGCGCTCCGGATCCCGGTACAGGCGCAACGTCGCCTCGAGCGCCGCCAGCGAGAGCTTGTCGATTCGCATCGCCCGGGCCAGCGGGTGTCGGCGCGCGGCCGCCACCGCGTCGCGCCGGCCGGCCATCAGGCCGGCCTGCGGGCCGCCGAGCAGCTTGTCGCCCGAGCAGCAGACCAGGGCGGCACCCGCCGCCACCGCCGCCGTGATGAGCGGCTCCTCGTCCCCCACCATTCGCCCCACGATCGTGCCTGGCTGGCCAGCCAGCCAGCCAGAACCGATGTCGTCGATCACCGGCACGCCCAGCCCGCACAGCGCCTCGACCGGCACGTCCTCGACGAACCCCACCGTGCGGAAGTTCGACTGGTGCACGCGCATGATCGCGCCGACGTCGTCGTGGGCCTGGAGCGCGCGCTGGTAATCGCCCAGTCGAGTGCGGTTGGTGGTTCCCACCTCGATCAACCGCGCGCCGGATTGGGCGATCACCTCGGGGATCCGGAAGCCGCCGCCGATCTCGACCAGCTGCCCGCGGGCCACCACGATCGCGCGCCCCGGGCCGGCCAGCGCCGCCGCGGCCAGGAGCACGGCCGCGGCCCCGTTGTTGACGACGACGGCCGCTTCGGCGCCGGTCAGCTCGCACAGCAGGCCCTCGACGTGGGCATGGCGGCTCCCCCGTTCGCCCGACTCGAGGTCCAGCTCGAGGTTGCTGTAGCCCTCGGCCGCCCGCGCCACCGCCTCGCGTGCACCGGCCGCCAGCGGCGCTCGGCCCAGGTTGGTGTGGAGGATCACGCCCGTGGCGTTGATCACGCCCCGCAGCGACGGCCGCGCCAGCTCGGCGAGGAGCTCCCGAGCTCGGGGGACCAGGTCGATCTCGCCGGCGGGCGCCGCGCCGGCCAGCATCGCCACCCGCTGCTCCTCGATCGCGGCGCGGGCGGCCGCGACCGCGAGCGGATGCGGCGCCTCGAGCGCGCCCGCCAGTTCGTGCACGGCGGGCAGTGCCCTCAGGGTCACGGGGCCGGCGTCTTCCCCCGCACCCACTCGCCCTCCTCCTTCTTCCAGATCGGGGCTCTGGCCTTGATCTCGTCGATGATCTCCCGCGCGGCGGCGAACGCCGCGTCGCGATGCGGCGCCGACACCGCGATCGCCACCGATGGCTCGGACAGCGGGACGGTGCCCACCCGGTGCTCGGCCGCCGCCGCGCACAGTCCGTGAGTTTCGATCGCCCGGCGCACGATCTCGGCGATCTGGCGCTCGGCCATGTCGGCGTAGGCCTCGTACTCGAGCTCGGACACCTCGCGGGTCACCCCGGTGAAGGTGACCACGGCGCCGGCCCGGGGATCGCGTACCAGCTCGACCAGCGGGTCGAGCGCCAGCGGCTCGCTCGTCAGCCGGGCGTGGAGCGCACCGACGGCACCCCCCGATACCGGCGGGATCAGGGCGACCTCGTCGCCGGGGTGGAGCGCCGTGCCGGCATCCGCGTACTCCTGGTTGACCGCCATCACCACGGGCACACCCTCGGTGAGAGCGGACATCTGCGCGAGTGCGTCGCCCACCAGGGCTCCCTCGGCGAGCTCGAGCTCGAGTTCGCCGGCGCCGGCGCGTTCCCGCAGCCCGGCGAACAATCTGACGCTGATCTTCACGGCACTAGAGGGTACCCTCGCAGACATGGCCACCACCGACGAGCACCGCACGATCGCCCCGATCGTCGGTCCCGACGATCCGAGGAAGTTCACGGACTCCGGGATCGAGATCAAGTCTCTGTACACCGAGCAGGATCTGCCCGCGGACCTACCCGAGCGTCTCGGGGAGCCGGGGGAGTACCCGTACACACGCGGCATCCACCCCGACATGTACCGGGGGCAGCTGTGGACGATGCGCCAGTACGCCGGCTATGCCAGCGCCAAGGAGTCGAACGAGCGCTACCGCTACCTGCTCGCCCACGGCTCCACGGGGCTGTCAATGGCGTTCGATCTCCCCACCCAGCTTGGCCTCGACTCCGACGATCCGCGCTGTCTCGGCGAAGTGGGTCGCACCGGCGTGGCGATCGACTCGATCGACGACATGCGCACCGCCTTTAGCGGGATCCCGCTCGACCAGGTCTCGACCTCGATGACGATCAATGCGCCGGCCTCGGTGCTCCTGCTGCTCTACGAGCTCGTCGGCGAGGAACAGGGCGTGCCGGCCGAGAAGCTGCGCGGCACGACCCAGAACGACATCCTCAAGGAGTACATCGCGCGCGGCAACTTCATCTATCCGCCGAAGGGCGCGATCCGGCTGACCACCGATCTGTTCTCGTACTGCCGCGAGCGGATCCCGCGCTGGAACACGATCTCGATCAGCGGCTACCACTTCCGCGAGAAGGGCTGTTCGGCGGTGCAGGAGGTCGCCTTCACGCTCTCCAACGGGATCGCCTACGTGCAGGCTGCGCTCGACGCCGGCCTCGAGGTCGACGAGTTCGCTCCGCGGTTGGCCTTCTTCTTCAACGGCCACAACAACGTCTTCCAGGAGGTGGCCAAGTTCCGGGCCGCCCGCCGCATGTGGGCCCGGATCATGCGCGAGCGCTTCGGCGCCAAGGACGAGCGCTCGCTCAGGCTGCGCTTCCACACCCAGACCGGCGGCGTCACGCTGACCGCGCAGCAGCCCGAAAACAACATCGTCCGGGTGGCCCTCCAGGGCTTTGCCGCCGTGTGCGGCGGCACCCAGTCACTGCACACCAATGGGTTTGATGAGGCGCTGGCGCTGCCGACCGAGCGGGCGGCGAAGATCGCCCTGCGCACGCAGCAGATACTCGCCCACGAGTCCGGGGCGCCGGACACGGTCGATCCGTTCGCCGGCTCCTACTTCGTGGAGGCGCTGACCGACGAGATCGAGGCGCGGGCGTCCGAGCTAATCGACAAGGTCGACAGCCTGGGCGGCTCGATCGGCGCGATCGACTTCATCAAGAACGAGATCGAGGAGTCCGCGTTCGGCTATCACGAGCGCTACCGCATCGGTCAGGACGTGGTGGTCGGCGTCAACAAGTTCGTCGACGAGGGCGAGCCTGAGGTGCCCGACATCCTGCGCGTCGATCCCGAGTCCGAGCGCGAGCAGGTGGAGCGCCTCGCGGCCTTCAAGCAGGATCGAGATGCTGAATTGGTCCAGCACCGGCTAAAGGAAGTCCGGAACGCTGCCGATACAACCGACAACCTCCTTCCCACCCTGCGGCAGGCGCTCAAAGATCGCTGCACGCTGGGTGAGGTGTGCGGGGCGATGAAGGACGTATTCGGCGAGTACCAGCCGACGTTCTAAGGCGCCGCCGTCAGGCGCCGCCGACCAATCTATAGGCCTTCCCCGGCAGGGGAACTACACCTGGAAGGGACCCCTCGATTGCCGAGGCTTTGGATTGCCGCCATGGCCACTGCCGTCGCCCTGCTGGGCATAGCGCCTGCCGTCGCGCGCGCCAGCGTCACGTCGTCCAACATCCTCACCTGGACCTCGAGCCAGGCGGGTACGCCGCCAAACGCCTCGTACCTGATCTCCAACGACGTCGATAAGACGACCCTGACCGTGACCGGGCAGACGAACGGAGTGTCCGGCGACCACGTCGACATCGTCTGCTACTACGGCTCCGGGCCCAGCCAGGACGCGATCCTCGCCGCCGATCTGGCCGTCCAGACGGGCGGGTCGTTCAGCACGCCGACGGGGGCCTCGGCGCCCCTGCTGAAGTCGATCGCCGGGCACGCCTGCCGTCTGCGCGCCATTCCCACCGGAGGGGAAGGCGCCGATGACGGCCTGCCTCAGTTCGCCGGACCCCAGGTCGCCGTGTCCGAGGTGGGAATCCCTTCCGGGCTCGTCGACGGCAACACGAGCCACCCATACGACTTCTACGTGGTGGCAACGACGTTCGACGGTTACGCAGCGTGGGACTCGGCGGGAAGCTGCGGCCCCTACGCGGCGCCCTTCGACCCATCGTTCGGACAGGGAAACTTCGCGATCGACTGCATGGGATCGCTGTTGGGCGACGCGGACCTGCCGGGCGGTGCGGATCGTTCCGAGGTCCAGGTGGACGGCCAGAACGCCTACGACGCGGCGTCGGCGGAGGCCCTGTCCATAGGCACCGGAGATCTCAACGGCTTTCCCACCCTGACGGCCAACGTGGTCCAGGACCCCACCGACGGGGTCGTGAGCTCTCAGTCGACCGAGAGCTGGGGTGTATGCGCGAACCCGGTCGCCTACCCGCCCACGTCCGTCACCTGCCCGCAGTTTGCCCCGGCGGGCGTCCAGCTCCAGCGCGACATCACCACGAGCGACGGCGGCCTCGTCGTCACGATGACCGATACCTGGTCCTCGACCGACGGCAAGGCCCACTCGCTCGACCTCCTGTACGACGACTACGTCGGGTTGAAGTCCTCGAACGCGCAGCGCGGGTACGAGCTCCCCGGCCAGAACGCGTTTTCCGCCTACGGACAGGGGACGACGCTGCCTGGACCTGGGACCGGGCCCGGCTCGATCCTCGTGCGCACGAACCTCGCGGCGCCCGACGGGGACACTTCGGAGGCGGCCGCTGCGATCACGTACTCGAACCCGCCCACCGGCTTCGATTTCGTCAGCAACAGTGAGTTCGAGGAGCACCAGGCGCTCGAGGTGCCCGCCGGCGGCAGCGTCAGCCTGACCTACGTCTACTCGACCGGATACTCGGTGGCGCAGGTCGAGGCGCTCGCACTCGCCACGCAGGACCGCTTCCAGGCTCCGGCGATCGCGATCACGTCGCCCGCCGGCGGCACCATCGTCTCGACCCCGACGGTGAACCTCAGCGGCAACGCCGGCGCGGGCTCGGGAATCGCGTCGCTGTTGGTCGCCGGGCAGAGTGTGTCGGTCGCACCGGGTGGGAGCTGGAGCGCAGAGGTGCCGCTCAGCCCCGGGTCCAACACGATCACCGCGCTCGCCGCCGACCGCGCCGGCGCGAGTGTGTGGGCCCAGGTGACGATCGACTACCAGCCGCCGCCCGCGGCACCGCCGGTCGCTCGCTGCAAGGTCCCGCGGGTCAAGGGCCTGAAGCTGCCGGCGGCCGAACGGGCCCTCCGGCGGGCCCACTGCCGGGTCGGCCGGGTCACGCACGAGGCGTCGAGCAAGGTTCGCAACGGCCGCGCCATCGCCACGAGCCCGCCCGCCGGTCGCCCGCTCCGGGCCGAGGCCAAGGTCGAGCTGTTCCTGTCCAAGGGCCCCTAGGGCGGCGCCGGAAGACGGTGGGCCGCCATCCGGACACGGTGCCGACAGAGTCTTGCTGAGACACCTAGGCTGAGAGCATGCTTCGTCCTCGCCGGTCCGAGGACCTCGAGCCATGTGTGGCGCTGCTGCGCGACGTGCACGACGCCGACGGCTATCCGACGGTGTGGCCGGCGGACCCGGCGAGCTGGCTGGCTGGAAGGGACACCCTCGCCGCGTGGGTCGCCGAGGACGATGGCGGGATCGTCGGCCACCTCGCGCTGCATCGCATCTCCGCCGCGCGCAACGGGCCGCCCTGGCGCGACGCGCTGCCGGTGCCGGTCGAGCGCCTTGCCGTCGTCTCCCGGTTCTTCGTCTCGACGCGGGCTCGGGGCCAGGGGGTCGGTGGCGCCCTGATGACGCGCGGCGAGGAGCACGCGGCCGCACACGACCTTCGTCTCGTGCTCGACGTCGCCGCGCACGACGCCGCGTCGATCGCCTTCTATCAGCGCCGCGGCTGGCGGCGCGTGGGGGCGGGGGAGCTCGCGCTCAGCGGGGACCGGGGGACGCTCGACGTGGTCGTGTTCGTGCTCGACTGAGGAGCGCCTAGCGCTCGCTGTCGAGGTCGGCCATCTGGGGCGCCCCGTAGCGGTCGCCGGCGGCCGCATCGGGCGGGACGGCCTGCTCGATCCGCTCGAGATCCTCGGGCGTGAGCTCGAGGTCGATCGCACCCAGAGCCTCCTCGAGCTGGTCGCGGCGGCGGGCCCCGATCAGAGGCACGATCCCCGAGCCACGCGAGAGGACCCAGGCGAAGGCAATCTGGGCCACGGTGGCGCGCTTGGCCCCGGCGATCTCGCGCAAGCGCTCGACCAGGCCCAAGTTGTGCTCGAGATTCTCTCCCTGGAAGCGCGGCATCCGCCCGCGCATATCGCCGGCCTGGGCCTCCGCATCGGCCCGGTAGCGGCCACTGATCAGCCCGCGCGAAAGCACGCCGTAGGCCGTGACCGCGATGTCGAGCTCGCGGCAGGTGGGCAGGATCGCGCGCTCGATCCCGCGGGAGATCAGTGAGTACTCGATCTGCACGTCGGAGATCGGGTGCACCGCGGCGGCGCGGCGGATCGTGTCCGCTCCAACCTCCGAGAGGCCGATGTAGCGCACATAACCCGCCTGTACGAGCTCGGCGATCGCGCCGACCGTCTCCTCGATCGGAACGTTCGAGTCGAGCCGGGCGGGCCGGTAGATGTCGATGTGGTCGGTGCCCAGCCGCTGCAGCGAGTACGCGCACGCGGTCTTCACGGCCGCCGGCCGCGCGTCGTAGCCGAGCCAGCTCCCGTCGGGTCCGCGCTGCGCACCGAACTTGACGCTGATCAGGACCTCGTCGCGGTTGTGATCGGCCACCGCGTCGGCGATCAGCAGCTCGTTGTGGCCCATGCCGTAGAAGTCGCCGGTGTCGAGCAGGTTGATGCCGGCGTCGAGCGCGGCGTGGATCGTGGCGATCGCCTCGCCCCGGTCGGCGGTTCCGTAGACCCCGGACATGCCCATGCACCCGAGGCCGACGGCCGACACCCGCAGTCCGGCGGCGCCGAGTTGTCGCTGCACCATGGCTTCACCCTAAACGAAGTTGTCGGCGGCGCCTGACGTCGGCGCCTTTAGGAGGAGTCCCGCTGGGGCGGGCGAAACCCAGACGCATGAGACAGCACGAGGCAAGCCGTACGCTGGTCAAGTCTCCCCCCGAGCTGTGGGCCGAATGCAGCGATGCGGCCGCGCTCGCCCGTCATTTGGGCGGGTTTGGGGAGATCCGGATCACCCGCCTCGATCCCGAGACCGCCGTCGCCTGGGAGGGCGAGCACGTACGCGGCACGGTGCGGATCGAGCCGGCGGGGTGGGGGACAAAGGTGATCCTGACCGCGGAGCAGGCGGTTGCGGAGGCCCCCCCGACCGAGCCGGCCGGCCCCACCGAGGGGGCCGGCACCGACGAGGTGGTCGGCGTCACCGAGGTGGTTGTCGACCCGCCCGAGGCGCCCGAACCGCTTACCGAGGCTCCGGTGCCGCGCCCACGCCGGTTTGCGCGGCTGCGGGCGTTCTTCCGGGGCGGCGAGCCCGTTGAGCTCCGGGCGGAGCCATTTGCCGGTGCGATCGAGCCCGAGCCTCCGCCTACGCCGGAGCTCGACACGGAGCCCGCACCGGAGCCGGCTCCCGAGCCCTCAGCGCCTGAGCCCGCACCACCGGTCGTGGCACCGAGTGCCGAGACCGCGCTGGCCGCGGCGCTCGACAGCCTCGGCCAGGCTCATCACCGGCCGTACTCGCGCGCCTAATTGAATAGTCGGCGGCGCCTTAGCCTTCGACCTTCCCGGGAGGTCCACCCAGCGACGCGATCAGCGCCGAGAAGCTTTCGCCTGATTGGCTGGGCACGCTGTCCGAATCGTCGTTCCCGCTCCACTGACCGAGTTGCATAGCCAGTGTCTCGGTGCCAATCCCGGCACCCCAGCCGATCTCGATCCCGGTTGGTGAGCCGGGAACGATCTCGGCCACCGGCTGGCCGGTCTGCAGCGTCTCGCCCACGTGCAGCCCGCCCGCAGGGCTGACGCCCTCGGCGTAGTACACGTAGCGCCCGGCGTAGGAGCCGCCGCTGAGCTGGTACTCGATGAACGCGCCGGGCCATCCGGTTCCGCTCAGGCCGATATAGGTGACCTTGCCGGCGCCAAGTGCGCCGAGCGTGCCGGAGCCTGCGTAGTCCACGCCCTGATCGATCCGCTCGGGGGTCACGTGGGCGCCGGCGAGCGGGTTGGTGTAGCCGCCGGACGCGACCGGTGGCGTGGGGACCGCCGGCTTAGGCGCCGGGTGCGACGTGGCCACGGGATGTGTCGTGGTCGCCGGGTGAGTGGTTGTGGTCGCGTGAGTGGTGGTCGTTGGGTGGGTCGTCGTCGCGGGATGCGGCTTGGCGATCGGGTGCGGCTTGGCGATCGGGTGCGAGGGCGCCGCCTGATGCGAAGGTGCGGCCGCGTGGGTTCGGGCAGCTGGGTGCGAGGGCGCCACCGCGTGCACGCTTGAGACCGAATGCGCAGGGGTGTGCACGCTGACCGGAACGCTCGCCGCCGCGGTTCCACTCGTCGCCGCGTGCGACGAGTCCTCGACGGCGCCGCCGCCCGTGCTCGGGTGCCCGGAGGGCTGGGGGTTGCCGGGCACCCGAGGCGCCGCGGAGGTACTGCTTGCCGCGAGGGCGGCGCCTCCGCTGAGCGCGTGGGCGGCTGCTCCGCTCGCGCCACCGGACGCCGTCGCATCGTGAGCTAGAGCGACGTGCTTCGGCGCAGGGTGCAGGGCGGTCGATGAAGTTGAGCTGGCGTGAGTCGCGCCGGCCGCCGACCCGGCGTGAGCAGCGGCGACGGCGGCAGCGAGCCCGCTCGAGCCCGCGTTCGCGGCCGTGGCGCCGAGGGCCGCGTCGTTGCCGGCAAGGCCCTGGCTGAGCGCGAGCGTGACGCTGTGCTTCGCGGCCGCTGCCGCGTCTGCGGCCCGCGCGGCGTCGGCGTTGGCCCGGAAGGAGACGCGCTCACCGCCTGCGCGTCCACCCCGGCCCCCGACCAGTCCCGGAACGGTCGCCGCGGCGAGCAGCGCAAGGGCCGAGATCCCGCCGGCGCCGGGGAGCGACATCGCCGGACGGCGCGCCGCGACCGAGCGGCGCAGTTGCGAGTACTGAAGCGACTCGCGGAGGAGGTCGGACCGCGACAGGTCGCGCTCGGGCTGAAGGTCGGAGAGCGCGAGCGAGCTGCGCGTCGGCTTGCCACGGCGCGCGAGTGAGCGCTCGAGCGACTGCTGCCACAACTCGGGGCAGGCCAGGTCACGTGCGGTGTCCACTAACTCCTCCTTGTTCGTAGCCTGCGGAGTTAGCTGACGGGCTCGCGCTGTGCGCTACGCCACAAGATTGCGGCGACTCGCCCCCGCGGCCCCGAAGGGTCGCAATTGGGTCCTCCGTTCGCCGGCCACGGGTGGTCCGGCGATTCGGCTTCTATGTCATCCGTCGTCGGCGTCAGAACGCCGATTCCTGCAACTTTGCGAAGTTGTATCGCATTTTGCAGCGGCAAGACAACTTTAGGGTCCGCGAACTGATGAGGAATCGTCGACCCCTCATCCGTCCGCGAACCCTAAACTCGCCGCCCCCATGAGAGACAAAGCACCAGAGACCTACCAGGAGAGGCTCGGCCAGCTCACGGAGCTGCGCCACGAGGCCATCCACGCCGGCTCCGAGCAGGCCGTGGCCAAGCAGCACGAGCGGGGCAAGTACACCGCACGGGAGCGGATCGAGAAGCTGCTCGACCCCGGCTCCTTCCAGGAGCTCGACGTGTTCGTGCGCCACCGCACCTACGACTTCGACATGCAGAAGAACCGCCCCTACGGCGACGCCGTGGTCACCGGCCACGGGACGATCGACGGCCGCCGCGTCTGCGTGTTCAGTCAGGACTTCACCGTGTTCGGCGGCTCGCTGGGCGAGGTGATGGGGGAGAAGATGTGCAAGATCATGGATCTGGCGGCCAAGATCGGCTGCCCCGTCGTAGGAATGAATGACTCCGGTGGCGCCCGCATCCAGGAGGGCGTGGTCTCGCTTGGCGCCTACGGCGACGTGTTCGTCCGCAACGTCATGTGCAGCGGCGTAATCCCGCAGATCAGCCTGATCATGGGCCCGTGCGCGGGCGGCGCGGTCTACTCGCCGGCCATGACGGACTTCATCTTCATGGTCAAAGAGACCTCGCACATGTTCATCACCGGCCCCGACGTGATCAAGACGGTCACCGGCGAGGAGGTCGACTTCGAGTCACTCGGCGGCGCGATGTCGCATAGCACGAAGTCGGGTGTGGCCCACTTCGCCTCCGACGACGAGGACCAGTGCCTCGAGGACACGCGCTACCTGCTGAGCTTCCTGCCTCAGAACAACCTCGAGACGCCGCCCCGGGTGCAGCCGACCGACGACCCGCTGCGCATGGACGAGGAGCTCGATCACGTCGTCCCCGACAGCCCCAACAAGCCCTACGACATGCGGGACGTGGTCCGGCTGGTCGTTGACGACGGCGAGTTCTTTGAGGTCCACGAGCACTACGCGCGCAACATCATCTGCGGGTTCGCGAGGCTGAACGGCTATTCCGTGGGGATCGTCGGTAACCAGCCCAACCAGATGGCCGGCGTGCTCGACATCGACTCCTCGCGTAAGGCCGGGCGCTTCGTGCGCACCTGCGACGCGTTCAACATTCCGATCATCACCTTCTGCGACGTCCCGGGCTTCCTCCCGGGCACCAACCAGGAGTGGGGCGGGATCATCAGCCACGGGGCCAAGCTGCTCTATGCCTACACCGAGGCGACCGTCCCCAAGATCACGATCATCACCCGCAAGGCGTACGGCGGTGCCTACGACGTCATGGCCTCCAAGCACATGCTGGCCGACTTCAACTTCGCGTGGCCGACGGCCGAGGTGGCGGTGATGGGGCCGGAGGGTGCGGTCAACATCATCTACCGCCGCGACATCCAGTCCTCGCCCACCCCGGACACGCGCCGGCAGAAGCTGATCGACGACTACAAGGCGCACTTCGCCAACCCATACGTCGCCGCCGAGCGCGGCTACATCGACGACGTGATCGTCCCCCACGAGACGCGCCCGAAGATCATCACGGCCCTCGAGACCCTCCAGAACAAGCGCCAGCCAGGGCCGCGTCGCAAGCACGGCAACATCCCGCTCTGACCGGAGGCTGGATGAGCAACGGGCCATATGTTCCCGTCTTTCGTCCACCTGTCTTATAGGCGGACCGTTTGGGCGCGAACCCGGTTGTCCTCCCAGGCGGCGAAGGCGGCCGACGCGACCGCCAAATCTTGGATAGCGAGGCCTGTGGAATCGAACAGCGTCACCGCGTCGGCCCCCGGGCGTCCGGGCGCGTCGCCGGCCAAGACGGACCCGAGCTCGGTCACGTCTGAGCGCTTCACCAGACCGGCCTCCACCGCGCCGGTCAGCTCGCCACCGTGGGAGGCCTGCTCCCACTCGTCGCAGAACAGCACGCATGACGCCACCGCGCCTACGCTCGCCTCGGCCTTGCCCGGGCCATCCGCCCCGAGCATGTTCAGGTGCAGGCCGGCGTGGAGCGATCCGGCATCGATGACGACCTCGTTGCCGGGCGTGATGCAGCACACCACATCACCGCTCACCGCCTCCGCCAGCGTCCCCACCTGCCACTCGAGCTCGCGGGCGAGCGCCTCGGCCGCGGCCACGCGCGGGTCGTGGCACACGCCCGGTCCATAGCCGGCGGCTGCCAGGCAGCGCGCCGCCCACGTCCCGTGCAGTCCGCAGCCCACGATTCCGACCGTCCGGGCGTCGGAGCGCGCCAGCGCCTGCGCGGCCACCGCCGCCACCGCGCCGGTCCGCAGCGCCGTCACCGACCGCGCGTCGAGCAACATCAGCGGCTGGCCGTTCTCGGCGTCGGACAGGCAGATCACCCCGGTCACGGTCGGCAGTCCGCGCTCCGGATTGCCCGGGAACGAGGTGATCCACTTGAGCAGCGCGAACCCGTCACCGCGCGCCGGCATGGCCCGGAAGTCGCCGAACGGCGGACTCTCCAGGTAGACCTTCGGCGGCATCGCCCACTCGCCGGCGTGGTAGCGCAGCAGGCCCTCGCGAACGCGTTCGATCGCCACGCCCGGCGAGACCGCGTGCAGCACGGCGTCGTGGTCCAGCACCGGGAGCTCGGGCACGGCCGCCACGATACGCTGCCACGAACTCGTGAACCGGCGACCGAAGCTCAGCATCGTCGCGCCCAGCGCCTCACCCGAGGAGGCGGCTGCGGTCGTGGCCGCGCTCGAGCGGTTCATGCGCGAGACCGCCCCGGCTCCTGTCGCTCCCGCTCCCCGTCGCAGCCCGTGGCAGCGGGCCGCGCTCTACGAGGGCGTCGACCGCGCTCCCTCAGAGCCCGCGCCGTGGTCGTAATTCTGACCTGACGGCCATCCGACAAATCCTGCACTAATCCTCGTCTTGACAGGGCGAGGGCGGGTCTGCGAGCGTCCCGCCGAGAGTTGGCGGGGTGGGCCAACCCGACGGCCCACCGAGGAGAGATGTGCTCGGGGGCCCGAATGTGGGGTAGTCAACCCTCGGTCATGCCGTTGGCCGCAAGCAGGCGACGAAACCGTCTTCCCGGCGCGTTGTTTACCCGACGCTTCCCAGCTCGCGCTCGCCGCTGCGCCAGCGGTTTCCGGCATCGCTCAGCCCCCAAAGTCGATGCCGGCCCGCTAACCGGCGCCGGTTGAGAGCGCGCCGGCTGCCGCGACGGCGGGGGCCCCGCCGTCGCGGCGCCGGTCACTTCGGCTGCTCGTCCGTCGTTTGGTCGCTTCGGCTGTGCGTCCAGCCGGCGGCACGGCGCTCTCCGGACCGTTGCCGCGGGAAGTTAGGTCCGCGAACGCGAGTGCCGCCGGCACGGCCGCGCGGCCTCGCTCCGGCCGAGCGGACGCCGCAGCCTCGTTCACAGCTCGCCGCCACCACGGCCGCGTACGGATCAGGCGGGTAATAGCCCCACCACCCAAATTGCCTGAACACCGATTGCCTTTTGCTAGATTTCGTCGTCCGCCCGCGACCGGAAGGAAGACCGAT
>DASPPG010000014.1:0-34166 GCA_035625625.1 Solirubrobacteraceae bacterium | reverse complement strand
CCTTCTCCTTGCGGACGTGCTCGATCTCCTCCTCGAGCTCGCGGTAGCGTGGAGGAGCGGTCATCGTCTTGATCCGCATGCGCGAGGCGGCCTCGTCGATCAGGTCGATCGCCTTGTCCGGCAGGAAGCGGTCTGAGATGTAGCGGTCGGCGAGCTCGCCGGCGGCGGCCAGGGCCTCGTCGGTGATCGTGACCTTGTGGTAGGACTCGTAGCGGTCGCGCAGCCCTTTGAGGATCTCGACGGTCTGCTCGACCGACGGCTCATCGACGCGAATCTGCTGGAAGCGGCGCTCGAGCGCGGCGTCGCGCTCGAGGTACTTGCGGTACTCGTCGAGCGTCGTGGCGCCGATCGTCTGCAGCTCGCCGCGCGCGAGCGCCGGCTTCAGGATCGAGGCCGCGTCGATCGCGCCCTCGGCGGCGCCTGCGCCGACGAGGTTGTGGAGCTCGTCGATGAAGAGGATGATGTCGCCGCGCTGGGTGATCTCCTTCATCACCTTCTTGAGGCGCTCCTCGAACTCGCCGCGGTACTTGGAGCCCGCGACCAGGGCGGCCAGGTCGAGCGTGTAGATCTGCTTGCCCTTGAGCAGCTCGGGGACCTCGCCGTGCGTGATGCGCTGGGCCAGGCCCTCGACGACGGCCGTCTTGCCGACGCCGGGCTCGCCCACGAGCACCGGGTTGTTCTTGGTACGGCGCGAGAGGATCTGCATGATCCGCTCGATCTCGGTCTCGCGCCCGACCACCGGGTCGAGCTTCGACTCGGCAGCCAGCTTGGTGAGGTTGCGCCCGAACTGGTCGAGCAGCTTGGAAGACTTCTTGCCCTCGGCTCCCTGAGCGGCGGCTGCCGCGCCCGCGCCGGCCGCGCCACGCTGGCGACTGCCGGGGCCGGAGAGCATCCGGATCACCTCGTTGCGGATCTTCTCGGAGTCGGCATCGAAGTCGAGAAGGATCCGGGCGGCTACGCCCTCGTTCTCGCGCACCAGGCCGAGCAGGATGTGCTCGGTGCCGATGTAGTTGTGGCCGAGGCTGAGCGCCTCGCGTAACGCGAGCTCCAGCACTTTCTTGGCACGCGGCGTGAACGGAATCTGGCCCGAGGTGACCTCTTCTCCGGACCCGACGATCCGGACCACCTGAGCGCGCACGCGCTCGACCGTAATGTCAAGCGACTCGAGTACGCGCGCCGCCAGACCTTCTTCCTCGCGCAGGAGTCCAAGCAGGATGTGCTCGGTCCCGATGTAGTTGTGCTTGAGCGTCCGCGCTTCTTCTTGAGCCAGGACAACGACCTGACGGGCTCGCTCTGTGAATCGCTCGAACATGATTCTTCTCTCTGCGTGTGGCGGTCTGTAGCTGGTCGGTCGAGGTGTTTTCCGGTCTGTTCGCCTCCGCTACCTGCTGCGGTACATAGTAGTTCGCCGCTGAGGGGACACCGACGGTTCCGTGTTACCCACCTTGTCGGCTGCTAGCCGCATTTTGATGAGCGCAACGGTCTCGTTTTCTCGGGCCATAACGCAGTTTACCAACGGCGATACACCCCTCTTATGCGTCGCTCGCTCAGACCGGGAACTTCACGAGACGTTCATTGTGGGTCAATACGGGAGGATGCTCGCCTGGACCCCCACGCGAAATGTCGTGCTTTGCAGGTCGAACATATCACCTAAGCGCCGCGCGACCGATCCGGAGTTACGAGCGCGGGGGTCCGGGCGGCCCGCCCGCGCGCGGGCCAAGACCTAATCGCGCATGGCGGGAAACAGCACGACCTCCCGGATCGAGCGCCGACCTGTGATCACCATCACTAAGCGGTCGATGCCGATCCCGATTCCGCCGGTCGGCGGCATCCCCTGTTCGAGGGCCTCGAGGAACGCCTCGTCGTAGGGCTGGGCCTCCTCGTCGCCGGCGCGGGCCAGCGCCCGTTGCTCCTCGAACCGCCGGCGCTGCTCGTCGGGGTCGTTCAGCTCGGTGAACGCGTTGGCGATCTCGATCCCGCCAATGTACGCCTCGAACCGCTCTACCAGCCGCGGATCCGACCGGTGGCGCTTGGCGAACGGAGAGAGCTCGACCGGATAGTCCATCAGGAACGTGGGCTCGATCAGCGTCGGCTCGACGTGCTTGGACAGCAGCTCGTCAACCAGCTGCGCCCATGGCTCGCCCTCCGGGACGGCCAGCCCGCGTGCGCTCATGGCAGCGACGAGCGTGTCCCGATCGTGCGCCTCGAGGATGTCGATCCCGGTGCGGTCGCGGATCGCGTCGACCAGCGTCTCCCGCCGCCACGGCGGCGAGAGGTCGATCTCGCCGGCGTACCCGGCCTCGGAGGCCGCGTACGCGACGAGACGCTCACAGCGAGCGGCGATGTCCTCGTAGTCGGCGTACGCCTCGTAGAACTCGAGCATCGTGAACTCGGGGTTGTGGGTGGAGTCGACACCTTCGTTGCGGAAGTCCTTGCCGAGCTCGTAGACCCGCTCCAAGCCTCCGACGATGAGGCGCTTCAGATAGAGCTCGGTGGCGATGCGCAGGAAGAACTCGCGGTTCAGCGCGTTGTGGTGCGTCGTAAAGGGGCGCGCCAGAGCGCCCCCGTAGAGAGGCTGCAGGACCGGCGTCTCGACCTCGACGAACCCCTCGGCGTCGAGGCACCGACGGATCGCCGAGATCACCCGCGCGCGGACGATGAACAGCTCGCGCGCCTCTTCATTCGCCATCAGGTCGAGCTCCCGCCGGCGGAAGCGGGTCTCGACGTCGGTGAGGCCGTGGTGCTTCTCGGGCGGCGGGCGCAGCGACTTGGCCAGGACGGTGAAATCGAGCACGCGCAGCGTGAGCTCACCCCGCCGGGACATGAAGGCGAGCCCGTCAACGCCGATCAGGTCGCCGAGGTCGAGCCCGAGCAGCCGGTCCATGCCCTCGGCACCGAGCTCGTCGACGCGCGCCTGGAGCTGGATGCGCCCGGAGCGGTCCACGACGTCGAGGAACGCCATCTTCCCCTGGCCGCGCCGCGCCGCCAGCCGCCCGGCCACGCGGTGGCGAACCTCGGTCTCATCGCCGGGCGACAGCGCCGGGTGCGCGTCCCGGACAGCCGCGATCGGCTCGACGCCGTCGAACTCGTGGGGGAACGGATCGACGCCGGCAGCGCGCAGCGACTCGAGCTTGCGCCGGCGCGCCGCGAGCAGCTCGTCCGAGCCCTCGATTGGATCGGTGCTCACGTCACCGTGGCGACCGGACTCAGCTCGAAGCGACGTCGATCTTGGTGATCTTCAGGCGCCGCTCGCCCCGAGGCGTGGTGATGACGACCTCGTCCCCGCGCTTGCGCCCGAGCAGCGCCTTGCCGACCGGCGACTCATTGGACAGCTTGGCCTCCGCCGGGCTGGCCTCGGCCGAGCCGACGATCGTGTACTTGGTGGACTTGCCGCCATCGTCCTTGACGTGGACCACTGACCCGACCCGGACCTCGTCGGTGCTCAGATCCGAATGGTCGATAACCGTCGCCGAGCGAAGCTTCTCCTCGAGGACGGCGATGCGCGCCTCGAGCATGGCCTGCTCGTTCTTGGCGTCGTCGTACTCGGCGTTCTCGGAGATGTCGCCGAACTCGCGAGCCTCCTTGATCCGAGCGGCAACCTCGCGGCGCCGGGTGGTTGTCAGCTGATCGAGCTCCGCCTTCAGATTGGCGAGCCCTTCGGGTGTGATGATGACGTCCTTAGGCATGACATAAACCTGTATTCGAAGAGCACCGCCGACTGGACACGCCGGCGGTCCGGACGAGAAAAAAAACCCGCTTGCTAAGCGGGAACTTTGTACGCAGCTGGGGTGCGTGGGCGGATGAGTATAGACACCCCGCGGAGCGACCTGGGGCCGTGGCCCTGGATCTCGTTCGCCTGCTTGAACGTGGGCCGGTTAATCCATTCCATCAGCGGCTCCGTGATCACGCCAATCGCCTTGAACTGGATCGAGTCCGAGCACATCTGGTCGCCGGCCGCACAGACGCTATCGGCCGGATAAACCTGGTCCGGGGACTCCTGGGCCGCCTGCAGCAGTGAACTCTCGAGCGCCGCCCGGCAGCGCACGAGCAAACCTCCTCCGCAATACACCGGACTACGCGGTCACAACGAGGCGCGCCGGTTCTTCGTGCAGCAGCTCGCGCGCCGCATCGAGCGTCGGCGCAGTCTGGAGCGCCGCCTGGAGAGCCTTCCCGCCGCCCAGCCGGTCGACGTACCAGGGATAGAACTTGCGCAGGTAGCGCGTGGCGCGATCCTGCCCCAGGTGCTCGACCGCCGACTCGATGACCCAGTCGAGCTCGGACAGGATCTCGTCAAGACTGGGCTCGTCGACGCGGCGGCCCAGCACCTGCTCGAACAGCCACGGGTTGCCGAGCGACCCCCGCGCCAGCAGTACACCGGCGGCGCCGGTCTGCTCAAAGGCGTGGCGCACCACCTCGGGAGTCTGCAGCCCGCCCGAGATCAGCACCGGCACCGGCAGCTCCTCGACCAGCCCCCGTGCCAGCTCGTAATCCGGCCGGCCCTTGTGATGCTGCGACGCGTGGCGGGGATGGATGCCGATCCCGGTCACGCCGCCGTCGAAGACCAGCCGGCGGGCGACCTCGAGCCCGCTCAGATCGCCCGGCCGCTGACCCGAGCGCAGCTTGACCGTCACCGGCAGACCGCTCCCGCGAGCGGCGGCCCGCGCCACCGCGACCGCGCGCGCCGGCTCCTCGAGCAGCGCCGCGCCGGCGCCCGTCTTGCACACCTTGGGCACCGGGCAGCCCATGTTGATGTCGATCAGGTCGGCGCCGGCCGCCGCGACGCGCTCGGCCGCCGAGGCCATGACGTCCGGATCGTGGCCGAACAGCTGCACGGACACCGGGTGCTCGTCGGGGTGGATCCGCAAGAGCTCGCGGCAGGTACGCTCGTTGCGGTAGTGCACCGCGAAGCTCGAGACCATCTCCGACACGACCAGCCCAGCCCCGTGACGCTTGGCCTGGAGACGCACGAACCAGTTCCCGATGCCGGCGAGCGGCGCCAGCACGACGCGGTTTGGGATCGCGACGCCGCCGAGGCGCCAGGGTTCCGCGAGTGACCGGGACATAGGGGTTTCATACTAAGGCGCCGCCGTCAGGCGCCGCCGACCTTTGAATTGATACGAATCCAGCGATGAACCTGTTCGAAGCGCTACGCCCCTGGGCCGAGGTCATCTTCGAGCAGGTTCCGGAGCTCGTGCTGTTCGACGCCCACACGCACCTGGGCCAGAACGACCCCGACGGGATGAAGCAGACGCCCGAGGAGCTGACGGCGGCGCTGCGGCTGGCCGGAGCGCGAGGGGCGTTCGCGTTCCCGTTCCACGAGCCCGACGGTTACGCCGCCGCCAATGACGCCGTGCTCGAGGCGGCGCGCGAGGCTCCCGGTGGGCTGCTCGTCCCGTTCTGCCGCGTCAACCCGCACGACAGTCCGCTGCCCGAGGCCGAGCGGAGCCTCGGCAACGGCGCGCGTGGGATCAAGCTGCATCCGCGCGCGGAGCAGTTCACGCTCGACCACCGCGGCGTGCGGCCGCTCATCGCCCTCGCCGACGAGCGCTCGCTGCCGGTCCTGATCCACGCGGGCCGCGGGATCCCCGCCCTCGGTCTGCACGCGGTCGACCTGGCCGAGGAGTTCCCGAACGCCCGGCTGATCCTCGCCCACGCGGGAACCAGCGATCTGTCGTGGATCTGGCGCGTGGCCGCCGACCTCCCGAACCTGCTGTTCGACACCGCCTGGTGGATCCCGACCGACCTCGAGACGCTGTTCTCGCTGGTGCCGCCGGGCCAGATCGTGTTCGCCTCAGACGCGCCCTACGGCAATACGTTCATCTCGGCGGCGTTCCAGCTGCGCTGGGCGCTGCAGCTCGGGTTCTCGGCCGAACAGATCCGCTCGGTCGCCGCCGGGCAGGCGCTGCGCCTCGCCGCCGGCGAGGCGCTCGAGCCGGCCGGGCCGGCGATCGGGGAACGGGAGAAAGCCCCCCACCTGCTGCTCGACCGGGTCGCCTACTTCCTGCTCTTCAGCGCGATGGGCACGATGCGCGGCATCGACCCGACCGAGATGCTCGCGCTGGCCCGGTTGGCCTGCGACGTCCCCGACGAGATCGACGATGCCCCGGTGTTCGCGGCGATCCGCGTGCTACTCGACGACTACGACGCGTACGCGGCCGAGCACCCCGACGAGCGTCGGCGGATCACGTTCCTGATCCTGGCGGCGACGGTGGCGCGGACGCCGGATGTGCCGATCCCGCCGGGCGTGCTGGCACGGGATCGCGATTCCGCTCCCAGATCAGCCGCAGCCCGGTCAACGTGAGCAGATCGTCGACCTCGTCGATCGTCTCGCGGATGAACGGCACGAGTGCCCCGGCCAGCCCGCCGGTGGCGATCACGTAGGTGGTCGGGCCGAGTTCCGCGCGCAGCCGGCGCACGATCCCCTCCACCTGACCGGCGAAGCCGTACACGATCCCGCTGCGGATCGCGTCGACGGTGTTCTTGCCGATCAGCGTGCGCGGCCTGGCCAGCTCGACCTTGGGCAGCTTGGCCGCCCGGTCGTAGAGGGCGTCGATCGAGATCTCCGCGCCGGGTGTGATGATGCCCCCCAGGTACTCTCCGGCGGCCGACACGATGTCGTAGGTGATTGCGGTCCCGAAGTCGACGACTACGCACGTGTCGTGGACCTTGTCGTAGGCCGCCACCGCGTTGGCAAGGCGGTCGGCCCCGACCTCATGAGGGTTGTCGTAGCGGATCGGCATGCCGGTGCGGATCGAGGGGCCCACGACGAGCATCTCGTGACCCAGGTAACGCCGCGCCATCTCCGTCCACTGCTCCGAGAGCTGCGGGACGGTCGAGGACACGATCGAGTCCTCGATGTCGCCGAACGACATGCCACGCAGCTCGAGGAGGTTCGACAGCCGCGACCCGATCTCGTCGCTGGTCGACTCGCGCACGGTGGCGAACCGCCAGTGCTCGGCGACGCTGCTCGAGCCGTCCGCGAACATGCCGAAGTGGGTCTGGGTGTTGCCGACGTCGACGACCAGCAGCATGCGGGAACCCTAGTGCAGCGGCTCGCCCACGCGCCGCACGTCCTGGCTGTCGTCGCCGAGGGCCGCCAGCGCGTCGGCGAGCGCGCGTCCGTCGGGTAGCGTCAGCGACGGGTCGAGTTCGAGCAGCGGCACGAGCACGAACCGCCGCGAGGTCACCTCCGGATGTGGAAGCGTCAGACGCTCACTCCGAAATTCGAGGTCGTCGAGCAACAGCACGTCGACGTCGATCGGCCGCGGCCCGTGCCGGACACCTCCGGGCGTTCGCCCCAGCGACCGCTCGACCGCCTTACACGCATCGAGCAGCTCCACCGGCCCGTGCGACGTGTCCACACGCAGGCAGGCGTTGTAGAAGTCGCGCTGATCGAGGACCAGCCCCACCGGCTCGGTCTCGTACACCGACGAGGAAGCGACCACTTGGACCCCATGCGAAGGCAGCACGCGCACCGCCTCGAGCAGATGCGCGCGCCGGTCCCCGACGTTCGACCCCAGGCCGAGATAGCCCGGCGTCATTCCGCCTCGCGCCACACCTCGACCGACACCTCACTCACGGGCAGCGCCATCGGCGGCTCGGGCTTGGCCGCCTTGACCCACACCGCGCCCACGTCGTAGCGCTCCAGCAGCCGGTCGGCGATCGCCGAGCACAGCCGCTCGAGCGTCTTGTAGGAGCGCTGCTGGGCGACCAGGTTGGCGGTCTCGCACACCTCGGCGTAGTCG
Source organism: Solirubrobacteraceae bacterium (assembly GCA_035625625.1). Classification (GTDB taxonomy): domain Bacteria; phylum Actinomycetota; class Thermoleophilia; order Solirubrobacterales; family Solirubrobacteraceae; genus Palsa-465. Next base: position 26,421 of record DASPPG010000014.1, on the reverse strand, counting down.
ACGGTGTCCTCGATCCGGTCGGTGACCGTCGCGTCGCACTCCCCCACGTCCAGTCGGAGGTCGAGCAGCAGACGCTGGCCGACCTCGCGCTCGGCGGCCGTGACGCCCACATGGGTGAAGAGGGAGAGGCCGCTGACCTCGATCGTCACCTCGGGCTCGGGGTGACCCTCCTCCTCGTCGCCCTCCTCTACCTCGTCGTACTCGTCGGGGTCGTCCATGGCGCGCTGACCGTAGCAGCCGTGACCGTCAGGGCGTCACGAACAGGCGCCACGTCGTGGACGCGGAACACGCGCGCGCCGCGCTCATATGCGAGCACGCAAGTGGCGATCGTCGCGGCAACCCGGTCGTCGACGTCGCGGCCGGTGAGCCGGCCGAGGAACGACTTGCGCGAGGTGCCGATCAGCACCGGGCGCCCGAGGTCCAGAAATTCGTCCAGCCGGCTCAACAGCTCCAGGTTGTGCGCGACCGTCTTGCCGAAGCCGATCCCCGGATCGAGCAGGATCCGCTCGGGCCCGATCCCGGCCTGAGCCGCAAACATCATCCGTTCGGCGAGAAACGCCTTTATGTCGTTCACGACATCGTCGTAGTGAGGATCGCGCTGCATCGTGCGCGGCTCGCCGAGCATGTGCATGAGGCAGTACTCGGCGCCGGCGGACGCGACCAGGCCGGCCATCTCCGGATCGCCGCGCAGCGCCGTCACATCGTTGACCATGGTCGCGCCGGCCGCCAACGCCCTCGCAGCCACCCCGCTCTTGTAGGTATCGATCGAGATCCGGACCCCTGAGCCGCGCTCGAGCAGGCCCTCGATCACCGGGATCACCCGGCGGAGCTCCTCGTCCTCGGGCACTGGCGCGGCGCCCGGCCGGGTCGACTCGCCGCCCACGTCGAGGATCGCCGCCCCTTCCGCCTCGAGCTCGAGGCCGTGCTCGATCGCGACGGAGGCATCGAGGTACCGGCCTCCGTCCGAGAACGAGTCCGGCGTGACGTTGACCACGCCCATGATCACGAACCCAGCTCCCGGGTGGGTGGGGGCCTTATTCCTATTCATCGGGCCACCGCCCGTACCGGTCGAAGTACTCGCGGGCCTCCTCCTCGCGCTCGCGCTCGCGGTTGGAGTCGACGCTCATCCGGTACATCCAGTTGACCATCCAGACGATGATCGCCACCAGCACGAGCCCCACGCCGGCGCCCGCGGTCGCGGTCTTCCCGTGCCCGACCACGATCGCGACCAAGCCCACGATCGCGATCGCCACGGGGAGCCACACGCGCGTGGCGCGCAGAACGATGCGCGCGGCGATGCCCGGCTGGTCACGGCGATCTGGCATGCGTAGGAGATAGTGTCCCGAACGTGACGAACCGATCGCCCGAGACCGGACCGACCGACGGGCGCGCGCACCCGCCTGACCGCCTTACCCGGCGCACGCTGCTGAAGGCGACCGCCGGCGCCACCGCGCTCGTTGCCACCCGCGGACTTCCCGCCTGGGCCCGGCCGATTGCGCATACGGCGGGGTTGCGTGCCCCGGACAGCCTCCCGTTCCCGTCGAAGCCCGCCGGCACCCCGAGCATGCCGGAGATCGAGCACATCGTGGTGCTCATCATGGAGAACCACTCGTTCGACAACCTGCTCGGGATGGTCCCCCGCCAGGTCCCCGGGCGTGGGTCGGTCGACGGCTGGCGCTTCAGGCACGGCAAGCCGGTGAACTTCAACCTCGACGCCGGAGGGAACACGGTCATCGCGACGCACGGAAGCTCGCCCTGCCAGCTCGACGGTGAGCCGAGCCAGACCTGGGACGCCAGCCACGAGGCCTGGGACAGCGGGCTGAACGACGGCTTCGTCAAGGCCAGCGGCCCGGTGGCGATGCGGTTCTGGGACAAGCGCGACATCCCGTTTACGTACTCGCTCACCGAGTACTTCCCGATCGGCGAGCGCTACTTCTGCTCCGTGCTCGGCCAGACGTTCCCGAACCGCTCCTACTTCTTCGCGGGAACGTCGTCGGGGACGATCAACGACACCGTCATCTCGTCTCCCCCGGCCAACGGGACGATCTTCGACCGGCTCGACGCCCACGGGATCGATTGGAAGGTCTACTACGAGCCGCCCAGCTATCCCACGCTCGAGCTGGTGCTGGCCGACACCCCGGCTCGCGCTCCGCGCATCCAGCACTTCGGGAACTTCCTGTCCGACGCCGCCGCCGGCCGGCTGCCGCAGTTCACGTTCCTCGATCCGGACTACACGACCACCTCCGAGGAGAACCCCCAGGACATCCAGCTCGGCGAGCGCTACATCGCCCAGGTCGTGCAGACGCTGATGCGCGCCAAGACCTGGAAGCACACCGCGCTGTTCATCACCTACGACGAACACGGCGGCTACTACGACCACGTGCCGCCACCTCCGGCGGTCGCCCCAGACTCGATCCCGCCGATGCTGACCTCGACCGACGTCCCCGGGGCGTTCAACCGCTACGGCTTCCGAGTGCCCTTGATCGTCGTCTCGCCGTGGGCCAAGCCCCACTATGTCTCGCGCGTCGTCCAGGACCACACCTCGATGGTCGCGTTCATCGAGCGCAAGTGGAACCTGCCGGCGATGACCTACCGGGACGCGAACGCCCAGCCGATGACCGACTACTTCAACTTCCGGAAGCCCACCTTCGAGACGCCGCCGACGCTCGCCGCAGCACCCAAGCTCGGCCCGGGCCTGGCGGAGTGTCACGCCGCCGGCCTCAGCCCGCCGCTGACGGGCTAGCGCGAGCCCGCTAACGAGGCTCCCGGCGTTGCCGGCAAGGACGCAGGGAGCGACGTGTGCGGCAGCACACGAGCGACCGAGGACGCAGCCGGCGGCGTCGGGAGGCCGTCAGCTACTCGGCGGTGCCGCCGGCGAGACCAGGCCGGGGCAGCGGGCGCGGACTCACACGCGGTTCGCCAGCCGCCAGTCCGGGCGGGATCGGTACCTCGGGCGGCGGCGGCGCCTCGGCACCGAAAACGTCCGCCTCGGTACCGCCGGCGAGCAACGCCTCGAACTGCTCCTTCTCGATCGTCTCGCGCTTGATCAGGATCTCGGACAGCTTGGCGAGCGAGTCGCGATGCGAGCTGAGGATGTCCTTGGCCTGGATGTGCGCTTGCTCGACGATCCGGCGAATCTCGTCGTCGATCTCGCGCGCGATCTCGTCGGAGTAGTCGGGCTCGGCGCTGAACTCGCGGCCGAGGAACGGCTGGCCGTGGTCGTGGCCGAACACGCGCGGGCCGAGCTTCTCCGACATGCCGAAGCGCATGACCATCTGCTTGGCGGTCGCGGTGACCTTCTCGAGGTCGTTCGAGGCGCCGGTCGTGACCTCGCCGAACACGATCTCCTCGGCGGCGCGGCCACCCAGCGTCATGGCCATCGTGTCCTGGAGCTCGGCGCGCGTGGTCAGGAACTTGTCCTCCGACGGCAGCGAAATCGTGTAGCCGAGCGCCTGGCCGCGGGAGATGACCGAGATCTTGTGGACCGGATCGGCGTTCGGGAGGAAGTGGCCGACCATCGCGTGGCCCATCTCGTGGTAGGCGGTGATCCGCCGCTCCTTGTCGGACATCACGCGGGTCTTCTTCTCGGGACCCGCGATCACGCGCATGATCCCTTCCTCGAGCTCGACCTGGGTGATCTCGCGCTTGCCGTTGCGGGCGGCGAGCAGTGCGGCCTCGTTGACCAGGTTCGATAGATCGGCGCCCGTGAAGCCGGGGGTCTGACCGGCCAGCGCGTCGACGTCGATCTCCCGCGCCAGCGGCTTGCCGCGCGTGTGGACGTCGAGGATCTTCTTGCGGCCGTTGCGGTCGGGGCGGTCGACGACGATCTGCCGGTCGAAGCGGCCCGGACGGAGCAGCGCCGGATCGAGGATGTCGGGCCGGTTGGTGGCGGCGATCAAGATGATGTTGTCCTTCATCTCGAAGCCGTCCATCTCGACCAGCAGCTGGTTGAGCGTCTGTTCGCGCTCGTCGTGACCGCCGCCGAGGCCGGCGCCGCGATGGCGCCCGACGGCGTCGATCTCGTCCATGAAGATGATGCAGGGGGAGTTCTGCTTGGCCTGCTCGAACAGGTCGCGCACGCGGGAGGCGCCCACGCCGACGAACATCTCGACGAAGTCGGATCCGCTGATGCTGAAGAACGGCACGCCCGCCTCGCCCGCCACCGCGCGGGCGAGCAGCGTCTTACCGGTGCCGGGTGGCCCGTAAAGGAGCACGCCCTTGGGGATGCGCGCCCCCAGGGCTTGGAATTTCTTGGGGTTCTCTAAGAACTCCTTGATCTCGTGCAGCTCCTCGACCGCCTCGTCGACCCCGGCCACGTCGCGGAACGTGATCTTGGGCGAATCCACGGACATGCGCTTGGCCCGCGACTTGCCGAATGACATGACCTTGGATCCTCCGCCCTGGACCTGGTTCATCAGGAAGATCCAGAACCCGATGAAGATCACGAAGGGCAGGATGTACGTCAGAAGCGAGAGCCAGCCGCTGGAGGCCTTGCCCTGGATGTCGAAGTCCCCCGGGTTGAGGTCCTTCGTGGCCATGGTGATCAGCTCGGGCGCGTAGGAATCGGGATAGCCGACGGTGTACTTCACGCCGCTGGTCGTCGTGACGTTGGCCGTGTTGTCCTTCTCGTGCAGCGACATGCTCTGCACCTGCCCGTGCTGGAGCTGGTAGATCATGTTGCCGAACGTCTGCTTCTCCGTCTTGCTGGAGCTGCCGATCAGCTTCTGCGCGAAGAATGCGAGCACGACCACGATGAGGATCGGGAACGCAGCGCTCTTGAAAAACCTGCTCATGAGGAGAAAATGCGGCGCTTGCCGCGCCTGGACTCGGAGTCTTGAGCTGTCAAGCGTAGCATCTGGTCGGGGCCCGCTGAACAGGCTTGCACGGGACGATTCACCGCCCCTTCACTCCTTCAACGCCGCCACGTAGGGCAAGTTGCGGTAGCGCTCGGCGTAGTCCAGTCCGTAGCCGATCGCGAACCGGTTGGGAATCTCGAACCCCACATACTTCGTCCGTAGATCGACCTTTTGCCGCTCGGGCTTGACCAGCAGGGCGCAGACCTCAAGGGAACGGGGGTTTCGCCCAGCCAAGTTGCGCAATAGGTACTGCAGCGTCAGACCCGAATCGACGATGTCCTCGACGATCAGGACGTCCCGGCCCTCGATCACCGTGTCGAGGTCCTTGAGGATCCGGACCACGCCCGAGGACTTGGTCGCCGACCCGTACGAGGCGACGGCCATGAAGTCGAGCTCGCAGGGGACGTCGAGGTGGCGCATCAGGTCCGACAGGAAGAACACGGCACCCTTCAAAACGCCGACGAGCACCAGATCCTTCCCGGCGTAATCGCGGGACACGTCGGCCGCCAGCTCGCGCACGCGGCCCCGCAGATCGTCGGCCGGCACGAGGATCTCCCCGATCGCATCGTCGCCCTCCACGCACCGGATTTTATGGGGTGCGCTCACGCGCGCCTTGTTCGACGGCCGCGGTGAGCCACCGTGATCGCCATCGAGCCGCTCGCCGCGTCGACCGTCTCGTCCGAAAACGCCACGTGTACTGCCTCAGGCCGAGGTCAGCTTCGGCAGCTGAGCCGCACCGCCTCGTGCGTCGCGGCTGTCACTTTGAAGCACTCCGACGTGGCCAGCCCGGCGACCCAGGCGATCTCGCCGCCCGCTTCGACGACCGGCACGCCGGCGCGCTGCATCCGCGGCACCCGCCGGGCCTTGAACAGGTCCTGCAACAGCTTGGTGCCGCCCAGCCCGAGCGGCGCGATCCGGTCACCGGGCCGCCACGATCGGACCAGCAGCTCGGACCCGAGCATGGCGCGATCGAGCATGCCGGCGTCGGGTGCCGGCACGGCCAGCTCGCAGCTCACCTCGAGCGCGCCGAACGCGACGCTCCCCGGGATCGCGAGCACCACCGGCTCGGGCGCCTCCGCTACCGCGGCTGCGAGTTCCAGCCGCTCGACCCGCAGACGGCCGTACTCGGCGACCGCCCGCAGCCCGGACCCGATGTCGAGCATCGCCGTTCCGCGGTCGCTCAGTGCGGCCAGCTCATCCGCCCGGGCGGCCGCGCCGGGAGCGAAGCCCCCGGCCGCCTCATCGGCCATGCGCTGGACGACGAGCCGGCGCAGGGCACCCGGCAGGCCGCGCAACGCCTCGACCGAAATCCCCCCGTCCGGTTCCAGCACCTCCTCGACCAGCGCCGCGAGCACCTCCGCCTCGTCGCGCAAGATGCCCGCCACCGCGATCACGTTCTGTTCCGCGGCGGGGTGAATCGCGCGCAACGCCGGCAGCATCTTGTGCCGCACGCGGTTCCGCGCATACGCCTCCGACGCGTTGCTCTCGTCCTCGCGCCAGCGCAGTCCGCGGGCCCGGCAGTACGCGGCGGTCTCCTCGCGCGTGAAATGAAGCAAGGGGCGCACGAGCGATCCCTCCCGTGCCCGCATCCCCAGCAGCGCCCGCCGGCTCGGCGACGACGCCAGCCGGTACAGGATCGTCTCGACCTGGTCGGTGGCGGTGTGCCCGGTGGCCACGTCGACCGCACCGGCCGGCCTGGCCGCCCACAACCGCGCCAGCTCCCGGGCCTCGCGATACCGAACCTCGCGCGCCCAGGCTTGCAGATTCCCGCGCGCCGGCCGCTCCGGCCGGCTGACCTCAAGCCGGACGCCCAGCCGCTCGCACAGCTGGGTGCAGTAGCGCTCGTCCTCGTCCGCCTCCGCACCGCGCAGCCCGTAGTTCACGTGGAGGGCCCGGACCGCCTGCGCACCGGCGATCCGCACTGCGAGGTCGAGCAGGCAGGTCGAGTCCCGTCCGCCGGACAGCATCACGACCACGCCCCGGCCGTTGGTCAGCAGCCCCTCCGCGCGTACGCGCTCGAGCATCTCTTGCGCCTTCATCGGGGCGGGTGGAGGGGCGGGCGGGATCCGGTTCCCCGCGCGACGAATACCTCGGTCGACTCGGTGAACCCCTTCATGCGCACCTCGGCGATCCGGACGATCATCGCCTCGTCCCCGATCGTCTTGATCACGCGGGCGTCGTCGCCGACCACGTCCTGCTCGACGAAGTGCTGGAGATAGCGGTGGTGGATCTGGTCCATTACCGGCGCCGCCAGCGGCAACAGCTGGCGCGTGAGCTCAAACATCTCATCAGCGGTCTCGACGCCGGGGGCGCCGGACCGCATCAGCGGCTCGTGGACGTACAGATGAAACAGCCTCACCTCGGCGTCGGCCACGCGCGCCATCGCCTGCCCGTACACGCGCACGAGCTGGAGCATGGCCACGAGCGGCAGCCCCGCCTCGAGCACGCTCGCGACCATTCGCAGCAGCTGAACGTCGGCCACCGAGAGATGATCGGCCTGGACCGGCAGCGTCCCGAGCGCTGCGATTACCCGCTCGATCGCTTCTTGGAGCGTCACGCCTGCGGACGGATCTCCGTCGTTACTCGGCGTAGCGCCCGGCCGGTCGGGCGTGCGACGGGGGGCCCGGCGTCTGTTCAGGGTTGCACTGGACATGGCGACACCACTTCTTACCCAGTGCGCACGCCGCAGTTGCGCCTCACCAAGGAGGCGCCGCCACGCGCCGCCGACTATCCGACTCAAGTCGGCGGCGGGGCCTCGACGAGCACGGGGCCCCGCCGCCCGCGGGACTGACGGCCCGCTGCGTCGGCCGTTGGCGCTCGTCACGTTTCCGGCGGCGCCTCGCGAAGGTGCTCCCCAGCTGGCCTGGGCAGCCACGTCACGCTCCGGCCTATTGCCTATTTCGGTGGGCCTAGGTCTACTCGCCCCCGCGCGATCTGTCAATGGGAACGGCGAGAATTGGAGCCCGCCCGCGCGTAAATCACAATTGGTGCTTCATGGCCGCTCCGATCGGATTGCAGCCAACCGCCGACCTCGCCGAGCGCGTCCTGCTCCCCGGCGATCCCGGCCGCGCGCTCTTGCTCGCCGAGGCCCTGCTCGACCAGGCCAGGATGTTCAACCATCACCGCGGCCTGTGGGGCTACTCCGGACGGGCGCCCGACGGTGAGCCGCTCACGATCCAGAGCACGGGCATGGGCGGCCCCAGCGCTGCCATCGTCGTCCACGAGCTGATCGAGCTGGGCGCGCGCCGTCTGCTCCGCGTCGGGACCTGCGGCGGCCTCCAGGAGGCCTTGCGCCTCGGCGATCTGATCATCGCCACCGAGGCGATCGCCGCCGACGGCACCAGCGGCGCCCTCGGTGTCGGCGAGCGGATTCCGGCCACGCAGGAGCTCCTCGCCGCGACGAGCGCGAGCGCGGGCGCCGGCGGCGACTCATATGCCTTCCACCACGGGTCGGTCGTCTCCACGGATCTGTTCTACGACCGCCGCGGCCTTGAGCACGCTTGGAGCGCGGCCGGCGCGCTGGCCGTGGAGATGGAGGCCGCGACGCTGTTCTCGCTCGCGTCGGTCCATGGCGCCGAGGCGGCGGCGCTGCTCGTCGTGTCCGATCTCGTCCTCCCGGAGCGGGTCCGGATCGGGTCCGAGGAGCTCGAGGCGGCGGAGCGGCGGATGGGCGAGGCCGCGCTACGCGCGCTCAGCCTTGAGTCTCAGCCTCAGTTCTGAGGAGTTCGCCCCCGGTCCGGGGTCTCGTCGGCGACCGCCGGCGGTGCATCCGCCTGCTCGCTCGTCGCCGCTCGCGGTGCCGCCGCTCCCGGTGCCGCCGCTCTCGGTGCGGCGGCCTCTGCGGCGATCGCGGCCTCGAGGCGCGCCAGCACCTCCTCGATCGCCGTCAGGCGGGCCTCGATCGCGGTCGACGAGCCAAGCCGCTCGATCCGCTGCTCGAGCCGGTCGAGACCGTCCTCGATCGTCTCGAGCCGCTGCGAGACGCTCCGGAGCCGGCGCGTAAGCCGCTCAAGATCGGCTGCCGACGGTAGGTTGAGTGCGCTCATCGCGAGCTCCTGGGCGCGGGTAGCCCGCTCCCGGGCTTCGAACGTGGCCGCGAGGGCGCGGCTCACGACCGGGTTCTCGAGCACCCCCTGGGTCACCTTGCCGATCGCCTCCTCGCCCTGCTTCGCCACTCGGCCGCGGAGGCTCTTGTCGTCGTCGTTCATGTCGCGCCTCTCGTTTGGTTTGTCGATCGCGTTGACGCCGCCGTCGAAATTGTTGATCCCGGCCCCCTCGCGGTGGACGAAAAGGCCAGCCTAACCCTCAAGTTGAGGTTTACTTGACGCTGACGATAGGGGCCCGGCGCTACAGTGCCTGCGGGTTCGTGCCGATTCAAGGGGTGCCTGATCGTTCGTGCGTGGCGCCGCCACGCGCTGGTACCAAGACAGACATCCAGCAACCACCCGACGGTTCCCAATTGCAAAGCCCGGCGCCACTCAGTAGCTTCCTGCCAAGCCTATCTGTGATCGTAGCTGGGACGAATTTGCATGTGGCACCTTGCGGGAGGAGTAAGCCACAGTGTTGAGAAAGCGCAACCTAAGCATCGCCGCGCTGACCGTCGCCTCGATGGGCGCCGTGTTTGGCCTGGGCGCGTTGCCTAACGCCTCGGCGGACGGATGTACGATCACGATCACGGTCGCCGGCGGCCAGCAGTTCACGTTCCAGAACGTGCCCCCCGGCACCGCGCCGACGTCGCTGCCGCTCCCGGTGAATCTGCCGATCACCAACGTCAGCCAGTCGTGCCCGCCGGTCACCGCGACCACGCCGGCCGCGACCGTCACGACGACCACGCCGCAGACGACGACCTCGACCACGACGTCCACGTCAACGTCCACCCCCACCTCGACGACGCCGAAGCCCAAGTCGTCCCTCGGCTCGTCGACGACGACGCAGACCACCACCACCCACCAGAACTCGACGACGGGTTCCGGCAAAGGTCAGGGGAAGGGGAAGGGGAAGGGGAAGGGGAAGGGGAAGGGACAAACGTCCACCCTGCTCAACCTGGGCAGCGCCGGCACCAACCTCAAGCAGCCGGCTGCGCCTAAGACGAAGTCGAAGTCGACGTCGAAGTCGCACACGTCGACCACGCCTCCCGCGCCCCCGCCGCCGGTGACCAAGAGCGGCGTCCCGACCCCCTCGAACCCGACCTACTCCTATGCCATCCCGGGCCCGGCCCCGATCGGCGTACCCAACTTCTTCATCGACAGCTTCCAGATCCCGCCCTTCCTGCTCCCGATCTATCAGGCCGCGGGCAGCGAGTACGACGTGCCGTGGCAGATCCTCGCCGCGATCAACGAGATCGAGACTGACTACGGGCGCAACCTGTCGGTCTCCTCCGCCGGCGCCGTGGGCTGGATGCAGTTCCTCCCGTCCACCTGGCAGCGCTATGCCGTCGACGCGACCGGGAGCGGCACTGCGGATCCGTACAACCCGGCCGACGCGATCTTCACCGCCGCCCGCTACCTGCACGCGGCCGGCGCCTCCCAGAACCTCCAAGACGCGATCTACAGCTACAACCACGCCTGGTGGTACGTGGAGTCGGTGATGCTCCGCGCCCAGCTGATCGAAGGGGTGCCCAGTCCGTTCATCAACTCGCTGACCGATCTGGTCGAGGGCGACTTCCCCGTCGCGGCCGCCGCCGAGTACGCCGACGACGGCGTCCTCAAGCTGGCCAACACCCGGGTCAAGGGCTCCAACGCCGCCGTCACGGTCCAGTCGGACCCGAACAGCACGGGCACCAACATCTACGCCAGCCAGGGCTCGCCGGTGATCGCGGTCAACGACGGCAAGATCGTGAAGATCGGACAGAGCCCGCAGCTGGGGCGCTACATCGTCCTCCAGGACGCCACCGGCAACACCTACACGTACGCGAACCTGGGCTCGATCCCGGAGCTCTACCCGGTCCCCAAGGCCGTGCGGGCCAGCGCCAGCTCGATCGCCAAGGCCCCGCTGGCGCCGTCCACGCCGGCGCCCAGCGCCCCCGCGACGGCGGGCTCGCAGCAGGCGCCCGCCGTCCCGAGCGTGGCCAAGGCCTCCGAGGAGGCCAAGTCCGGGCCGGCCTCGCTTCCGGTCACGCCGTCGGCCAACACGCAGCCCGCCGCGGCCACCCCGACGATCAGTGCGCCGATGGCCAAGGAGCGCCTGTTCGCCTATCCGACCCGGCCCGCGTCTTACGCGGCGGGCGGAAAGCTGCAGGTGACGCCGGTCTCGCCGCAGATCTCCAACTTCCAGGAGTACTTCTCGGACGTGCTCCACCTGGCCAAGAACCAGTACACGCTCGAGCCGCTCAAGGTCGGGTCGGTCGTGGTCGCCGGCACGATCCTCGGGCGCCTCGGCGCCGGGACGCCGACCGACGCCTCGCATCTGCAGTTCATGATCCAGCCGGCCGGCAAGGACTCGCCCTACATCGACCCCAAGCCGATCCTCGACGGCTGGAAGCTGCTCGAGGCGACCGCGGTCTACCGTGCCGCCGGCGTCAACCCCTTCGTCGGCCCCCACGCCAAGGACGCGACGGTCGGCCAGATCCTGCTGATGTCCAAGCTGCAGCTCCAGAACCGCGTGCTCGAGGATCCCAACGTCCAGATCTACCCGTGCGGACGCCGCGACATCCAGGACGGCGCGATCGACCGCCGCATCCTCGCCGTGATCGAGTTCCTGTCGGCCTCAGGCCTGAAGCCGACCGTTTCCGGCCTGAAGTGCGGCAGCACCCCCAATGGCTCCAACGGCATCGACGCCGCCGGCGCGACCGGCGACAGCGTCGACATCTCGGCCATCAACGGCATCCCGATCCAGGGCCACCAGGGCCCCGGCTCGGTCACCGACGTCACGGTCCGCCGCCTGCTCACGCTCCAGGGCGCCATGCAGCCGAACGAGATCGTCTCGCTGATGAGCTACAAGGGCCAGTCGGCCGCGATCGACATGGCGAATCACGCCAACCGCATTCAGATCTCGTTCACGACGGCCTACGGCGACAACAAGCAGCTCTCGGCAAAGGTCTCGAGCATCCTCCAGCCCAGCCAGTGGACGCAGCTAATCAACCACCTCAGCCAGATCAGCGAGCCGGTCGTGCCGGTCGCGCCCAGCCAGTACGCCATCAAGACCGGCACGCAATAGCCGCCCGGCGTCGGGCGGCGGCGACGATTCCCCAAGGCGCCGCCGTCAGGCGCCGCCGACCGTTCCTACTAGCCTGCGCCCATCCCCCTCTTCAGGTTTAGTCAGCTAGAGCTGCCCTGGTCGCTGGGGCCGCCCGATGGTCGCTATCTGATCCGGCGCAACGGCGACGGTCCCGGCGCCGCGCCCTCGCACGTGCTCGTGCTGGCGACGCTCGGAGCCGGCGAAAGGCGCCGGCTCATGCCCGCGCGCCGCCAGCATAAGGCTCAACTTGAACCTGAGCCTATTCCAGTCGTGACCACTCGCGCCACCGTAATCGACGTCCGCGCCCCACTCGACGGGCCGGACCAGGCCGCCGGCTGGCTGCGGAACGCCGGAGAGGCCGATCTGGCCGTCGACCTGGCCGTGCTCAACCGCGCGCTCCACGCCTTCCGCCTCGCGTCCGCCGATCCGCACGCGCACGGCATCGGTCGCGACGACGCGCTGGTGGTCCGCCTCGGGTACGGCGACGGCGAGCAAGTGGCCGACGGCCTCTGGACGGATGCACGCGAGCTGGTCGATCCGAGCCCGCGCCGGCGCCGGCGCCGGATCCCCGCCGCCCAGGCGCGGTTCGCGGCGCTCCTGACCGGGCGCCAGACCGGGCTGGCGTGCGAGGAGCTCGCGCTTCGAAGCCGCCTCGATCTGGACGCGGGACGAGACCGCGAGGCCGCCCTCCAGCTGCTGGTCGCGCTCGATGCCGCCTTGGCCGAGCTCCCCGCCGACGCGACCGCGCCCGCGCTAACGGAGCGGCTCGAGGAGCTGCGAGGCCTGCACGACCGCGTGGCCGCAGCCGCTAGGGCGGCGCTGACGGGACCGCTCGGAGCAGCCGACCGCGAGGCTGTCGCGCACGCATTGGCCCGAGTCGAGGCCGCCCTTCGGGCCCGGGTCGCCGCGACACCCGGGTGACGGCGCGGCCTCGAGAAGCAACGTCTATCCGGCCAAGGCGAGCGCGGCGAGGACTGCCTCGAGCTCCTCCACCACATCGCCCCACATCCGAACCGCCGCCCTCCGGTCCAGCGGCGTCGGCCCCTGCGTCAGGATCGCGAGCTGCCCGCCCGCGTCCAGGGTCATCTCCGGCAGCGCCGCCACCGGGTAGACCTCGAGTGAGGAACCGATGCACAGCATCAGGTCGGCGCCGGCCGCCAACTGCTCCGCGCGGGCGATCGCCTCGACCGGAAGGAACTCCCCGAACAGCACGACGTCGGGCTTGAGCGGCCGCCCGCACTCGCACCGCGGCACCTTGTCCGAGGCCCCCTCATGCCGTGCGCGCACGTCTTCCGACTCGTACCGCAGTCCACAGACAAGACAGGACGAGTGGGCGATCGACCCGTGCACCTCGACCAGCTCCTGCGTGCCGGCCTCCGCGTGCAGCCGGTCGATGTTCTGGGTAATCACGGCGTCGAGCAGACCGGCCCGCTCGAGCTCGACCAGCACGGCGTGGGCGCGGTTCGGACGCTTGTCGTCGAGCGTCTGGAAGCGCGGGCCGTAGAAGCCCCAGAAGCGCGCGGGATCACGCCGGAAGACGTCGATGTGGGCGACCTCCATCGGGTCGACGTTCGCCCACAACCCGGCCCCCGGCGAACGAAAGTCGGGAATCCCGGACGGCACCGAGATGCCCGCGCCCGTCAGCGCGACCACCGAGTCGGCCTCACCGATCAGCTGAGCCAGCCGCCGGGCGGCGGCGTCGACGGCGCTCACCTGGCCGCGCTCATTGCTTCGAACATCCGCGCGAGTCTATCCGCGGGGAGTACGCTGCTGTGACATGGCCGAAACGCTCCCCCAGAACATCGAGCCCTACCCTGGGATCTCCTCCAAGGCCTACGAACATCCGGCCGACCGCGCCGCCACCGCCGCGCTCAAGGCGGTCCCGATGCTCGACACGGTCGTGCGCAAGCTGATCGAGTGGGGCTACGAGCGCGCGCTGCGCCAGGCGTTCCTCGGCAACGCGGTCCGCGTCGGCGAGAACCAGCTGCCCGATCTGTGGGCCTCCCACACCGGGGTGTGCAAGATCCTCGACATGCCCGAGGTCTACGACCTGTACGTCACCTGGGGCCTGATGGGCGGCGCCCAGGCCATCGGCGCCGGCAAGCCGATGGTGGTGATGGACTCCGGACTGCTGAAAAACCTCGGCCCCGGTGAGCAGCGCGTCATCCTTGCCCACGAAGTCGGCCACATCCTGTCCGATCACATGCTCTACATGACCGCGCTGAACATCTTGGTCGCGGTCCCGTTGAGCGTCCCGTTTCCCGTTGGGCTGCCGCTCCGCGCCGTCCGGACGGTGCTTCTCGAGTGGTACCGCGCGGCCGAGCTCAGCTCCGACCGGGCCGCCGCGCTGGCCGTGCGCGATCCGAAGATCGTCTGCCGCGCGCTGATGGTGATGGGCGCCGGCATGCCGGCCGACCAGCTCAACCTCGACGCCTTCATGACCCAGGCCCTGGAGTACGAACAGTGGGATGACCCGAGCGACCGCGTCCGGCGCTTCTTCGCCGAGATCGGCCGCACCCATCCGTACGCCGTGCGTCGCGTGTCCGAGGTACTGAAGTGGGTGCAGAGCGGCGAGTACGACCGCATCCAGCGCGGCGAGTACCGCACCCGGGACCAGGAGTTCAACGTCCGCGAGGAAGCCGGCGGCGCCGTGGAGTTCTACGCCGAGCGCTTCCGCGCGATCTTCCGCGAGATGGGCGAGAACATCACCACGCTCGGCAACCAGATGGGCGGCGCCGCCGAGCAGGTGGCCGACTGGATCCGCTCGCGCAGTGGCGGCGGCAGCGGCTTCGGCGGTGGCGGCGGTAACGGCGACGACGATTGAAGCGCCGCCGGTCGCGCAAGCAGGACGGTTCCGCCTCAAACAGTCAGGGTAAATCCACCTTGCTGGAGGCGCCCAAGATCAGGCTGTTGAACTCCGTCCGAGGCGTGACACTCTGCTTTCCCCGCGCCGCGGATGCGTTCACCGCGCGCGACGGATGGAGGCTGGCTTGTGAATCCCCGTTAGCCCGACGACCCGTCCGAGCACGCAAGGACAGGCCAGCCGACCGGCGGGCCTGAGTGAGCGTGCTCGGTTGTCAGGTGCGGCCGGCGAACTCCTTGGTTTGAAGGGGCGATGTGGGCCGCCGGGAGGAGCCTCCCAGGTGTGAGTCTGGCTTTCGCGCTCATGGCAGCAATCAACGGTTCGACAGGCTCCTGCGCCACCCTGTCGCACGGGCTCTCACTACCGCACCGAGCCTCGCCGGCGTCAACCCGGCGGCCGAGAAAGATTCTCACGCCTCAGGGGGCGGCGCAAGCGCCGCCCGGGACGCTGTCGCATAAACCCGGCGAGCGGGTGATTCGTTGTGTCGAGGTCACAACGCAGCGGGGAGAGCTCTGACACTCGAGGATGTCACTTACGGCCGCGACGTGATCGTCGCCACAAGCCGTGTGGATGTGCGACCCCGGCGACCCGAGCGCCGTGACCGGAGGCGAGAGGGCCGGGCCTTCTGATGAAGACGAGTCTCGTCGGATCCGGACCGGTCCGAGAGTGAACGCAGACGCGTTCACTCCCGCCAACCTCCCAGGAGGAGGCGCTGCTCACGCGACGCGAACCGGCGTCGGCTCGACTTGGCCCAGGCTGCCTGCGCCGGTGCGGCGCTTCTCCCGCTGGCGTCCAGCGCGTCTGATCCCGCCAGCGCCTGGGATTCGCGGGCGCGACGAACCTTTCTACGACGCGGCCCGGTAGCCCGGCCGCCGGCCTGCATCTCTGAGCCATTGCAAGAACCAGCAGTGCCGGAGCCCGTCGCGTCAACCCGTTGACAAAAGAGTGTCGCCGATATATCGTTATAGATCGTTATCCGATCTTTGGAGGAAGCATGAGAAGCGAAGACATGGCTGACTGGCCGCCCTTCATGGCCCGTCTGGCGATGATGAAGCGCGAAGCCCGCGGGCGCGGTGGCCGCTACTCGCAGCACATGGACCACCTGGAGAGGCTGGCGGCGCTTCGCGGTTTCCGCGGAGGTCCGTTTGGGGAAGGCCCGCTGTTCGGAGGTGGTCGGGGTGGACCGTTCGGCGGTGGCCGCGGTCGCCGGCGCCGGGGCGATGTCCGGCTGGCGCTGCTGATGCTGTTGGCCGAGGAGCCGCGCAACGGCTACCAGTTGATGCAGACGATCGAGGAGCGAAGCGGGGGCCGCTGGCGCCCGAGCCCAGGCTCTGTCTATCCGACTCTGTCCCAGCTCGAGGACGAGGGCCTGATCCGGGGCGTCGACTACGAGGGCACCAAGCTGTTCGAGATCACCGACCAGGGCCGCGAGCGGCTCGGTGAGTCGAAGGTCGACCCGGCTCCGTGGGAGCAGGAGGACGAACCGGGCACCCACAACCTGTCTGAGATCGGCACGCAGATGTTCCAGATCGCCAAGGCCGCCTGGCAGGTGGCGCAGGAGGGTGACGAGCGCCAGGTCGCGAAGGCCTCCCAGACCCTTGCCGAGGCACGGCGCGCCCTGTATGGAATCCTGGCCGAGGACACCGACGAGCCGGGTGCTGACGAGCCGGACGGAGACGAGCCCGACGCGAATGTCTGACCCCCTAAGCTTGTCCACCTGATGACGAGCGGGAACGGCAGCCGGCCGACCGCGATCGACGTGCGCGGGCTGGTCAAGAACTACGGCGAAGTCGAGGCGGTCAAGGGCGTCGAATTCGAGGTCGCCACCGGCGAGGTGTTCGGCTTCCTTGGCCCGAACGGCGCCGGCAAGACGACCACGATCAACATGCTGTGCACCCTGGTCACGCCCACCGCCGGCTCCGCCAAGGTCGCCGGCCATGATGTCGTGCACGAGCGCGACGACGTCCGGCGCAACATCGGTCTGGTGTTTCAGGATCCGACCCTCGACAACTACCTCACCGCGGTCCAGAACCTACGCCTGCACGCCGAGCTCTACGGCCTGCAACGTGACCTGGTTGCGCCGCGGATGCGGCAGGTGCTCGAGATGGTCGGGCTGTGGGAGCGTAAGGACTCCCCCGTCGGCACCTACTCGGGCGGGATGCGCCGGCGGCTCGAGATCGCGCGCGGCATGATGCACTCGCCCCGCGTGCTGTTCCTGGATGAGCCGACTATCGGTCTCGATCCCCAGACCCGCCGGTCGATCTGGAGCTACATCGCCGAGCTCAAGGAGCGCGAGGACATCACGATCTTCATGACCACGCACTACATGGACGAGGCCGAGTGGTGCGATCGGATCGCAATCATGGACAACGGCGAGATCGTCGCGCTCGACGCGCCCGACACCCTGAAGGCGGAGGTCGGGACCGATCGGGTGGTGATCCACACCGACGACAACGAGGTCGCCATCGCGGCACTGCAGGAGCGATTCGGCGTCGAGGCCCGCACGGCCGAGGGCGCCGTCATGTTCGGGGTGCCCGGAGGCGAGGAGTTCGTGCCGCGCCTGTTCGCCGAATGGGACCCCGCCCTCCCGCCGATCAAGGCGGTAAGCGTCTCGCGTCCCACGCTCGACGACGTGTTCATGTCCTACACCGGAACCACGATCCGCGACGCCGAGGAGGACGCCGGCAAGAACCGCAACCGCATGATGATGCAGATGATGCACGGGGGTCGGCGATGAGCACCACCACAGACCGGGCTCAGCTCCCGGGCCAGGCCGCTGCCCCGTCCGTTCCGGTCATCCACGTCCACGTTCCCCCGCACAGCATCTTCTCCGAGCTGCGGGCAATGCGGATCGTCTGGCGGCGCGACCTGATCCGGTTCGTCAACGACCGCATCCGCATGATGGCCACGTTGGTGCAGCCGTTGCTGTTTCTGTTCGTCCTCGGTTCCGGGCTGCAGCAGCTTTCGAGCGCGAGCACCCACGGCGTCAATCTGAAGACGTTCATCTATCCGGGCATCCTGTGCATCTCGGTGATGTTCACCGCGATGTTCTCGGCCGCCTCGATCGTCTGGGACCGGGAGTTCGGATTCCTGCGGGAGATGCTGGTCGCGCCGATTCGGCGCAGCTCGATCGTGATCGGCAAATGCTTCGGCGGGGCCACCGTGGCCTGCACGCAGGGTGTGATCATGATCCTGCTCGCGCCGCTCGTCGGCGTGCCTTACAGCGTCCAGCTGATCGTCGGGATCTTTGCCTTGCAGCTGCTGCTGGCGTTCACGATCACCGCCTTCGGCGTGATGATCGCGGTGCGGATCAAGCAGATGCAGGCCTTCTTCGGCGTCATGCAGATGATCGTGATGCCGATGTTTTTCATCTCCGGCGCGCTGTTCCCCGTGGCGAACCTGCCCGGCTGGCTCACCTTCCTCAACCGCATCGACCCACTCACCTACGCGGTCGACCCGATGAAGAAGCTCGTGTTCAGCAACATCAACGTCCCGGCCGCGGCGCGCCACGTGCTCGATCCGGGCGTCAGCTGGTTCGGCTGGCACGTGCCCGCGCTCGTCGAGGTAGCCGTCGTCCTCGCCATCGGACTGATATGCCTTGGCGTGGCGATCTGGGAGTTCTCCAGCACCGAGTAAGACTCCTCTCGCTCGTTTACAAGACGTTCACCTCGGTCAGGGGTGTGACTGCGAGGCTCGCCGCGGGATGGGATCCACCACTCTCGTCTTGGTGATCGTGATCGCCGCTGCGGTGTCGTTCGACTTCACGAATGGCTTCCACGACACGGCTAACGCGATGGCGACGTCGATCGCCACCGGTGCGCTCAAGCCAATAGTCGCGGTTCTGATCTCGGCGGCACTCAACTTCCTCGGCGCGTTCATCTCGATCAGCGTCGCAACCACGATTGCCAAGGGGATCGTGCCTTCGTCGGCGACCGCGGGCCTCGACGGGCTGTTCGTCGTCGAGGCGGCATTGATCGGCGCGATCACCTGGAATCTGATCACCTGGTATTTCACGATTCCGTCGAGCTCGAGCCACGCTCTGATCGGCGGGCTGATCGGTGCGGCGATTGCATCGGTCGGAAGTGGCGCGGTGAGCGTCCACGGGATCGTGCAGAAGGTCGTGGCTCCGGGGATCCTGGCCATCTTCGTCTGCGGCATCGCCGCTTTCCTCGCCACGACCGCCGCCTACCTGCTGATCCGCCGCCTGGGCCAGGAAGAGGCCAGAGCGGGGTACCGATACGGGCAGATCGGGTCGGCATCGCTCGTCTCGCTTGCCCACGGGACCAATGACGCCCAGAAGACGATGGGCGTGATCGCCCTCGCCTTGATCTCCACCGGCCATCTCAGCGCGGTCCACTTCACCGTCCCGGTGTGGGTCAAGCTCCTCTGCGCGACCGCGATGGCGCTCGGCACCGCCACCGGCGGCTGGCGCATCATCAACACGATGGGCAATCGGATCACGACGGTCGAGTCACCGCAGGGCTTCTCGGCCGAGTCGTCCAGCGCAGCAACGATCCTTGCGTCGTCCTACTACGGCTACCCCCTGTCGACGACGCAGGTCGTCTCGGGCGGCGTCATGGGCGCGGGGCTCGGCAAGCGGGGCGGCGTCGTCCACTGGTCCGTTGTCGGACAGATGGTGGTGGCTTGGGTAATCACGCTGCCCTCGGCGGCGCTGGTCGGCGCCGCGGCTTGGAACATCTCGGATCTCTTCGGCACGAACAGCAGCGTCGGCGCGATCGTGATCGCGGCGCTCGCCGCAGTCGTCGCATTCGGGCTGTGGACCCTGTCGAAGCGCAATCGAATCACGGCGCAGGACCTCGACCGCACCAGTATCACGCCCGAGATCGAGGCGGAGCGAGCAGCGGCCGCCAGCCCGGCCATCGCCTGACGCGCCTCGATGTTCGTTCTCGCCACAGCGATTGTCGACTGGGACGCGATGTGGAAGATCTTCGTCGTCGTGTTGATCGCGGGCACCGGGACCGTGGTCGCATTCGGATTCCTGTTGCTCGGCCTGAAGGCCGCGAACCGTCTCGGACCCAAGGAGACCCGCGGCGAGGGACCACGGGCCGGTGGCTACGCGCTGGCCGCCGTGTGCGGCGTGCTCTGCGTCGGGGTCGTCGTCGTCGGCATCTACGCCATGGCCAAGAAGCCGTCTTCGACGCCCGCCAAGCCGAAGGCGAAGGCGGCGCTCGTCATCCCGGCCGGCCCGCACAAGTTCGGAGGTTTCTGATGCCTGATCCAACAGGGCGCTGGCTCAACGCAACGCAGTGGCAATGCCCGAAATGCGCATGGGTCAACGGTTCGGCGGACGACGGCTGTCAGAAGTGCGGCGGGAGCGTCCGTCCTTCTCAGGCCGAGCCGCCGCGACCGCCGGACCCGCTCGACCTGATCGGCGATGATGAAACCCGACTTGGGTATGGGAGCCGGGTGGAGCTCGCGACCAAGGCGGTTCATCGGCTGACGAGAGTGACCCGCGAGAAAGCCACGGCGCTGATCAGCGAGAGTCTGCGCACCGGACTGAAAAAACGCGGCAAGACGGGCGATCGAGCTTTGCAAGCCATCACCGAGATGCCTGAGAATGACCAGCGCGCGGCGCTCGATTCCTTGATGGACGATCTCGAAGACGGTGGCTTCGCGCTCTACCGGATCGATGACGACGAGCCCGCATAGTTTTACCCGCCGCGGCACGTAAGTCCGACAAGCGACTCCGCCGGATGTAGCCCACCGAACAGAGCGAGACGCTGGGACACCCCTGCCGGTCGTCCCAGCGCCTCTCGCCCAGCCCCACTGGGAGCTCTAAGGACGGGCCCGTCAGGCGCCGCCGACAAATTCGAGTCTCATCACTATGCGTGCGCGGGGGCGGGCTGCTCGGCCCGCCGCGGGAGCAGCGTCTCGCGTGCGATCACGAGCCGCTGGATCTGCGCCGTGCCCTCGTAAAGCTGGAGGATCTTGGCGTCACGCATCAGCTTCTCGACCTTGTACTCCTTGATGAAGCCGTACCCACCGAACACCTGGACCGCGTCGGTTGTCACCTCCATCGCGCTGTCGGCAGCGAACCGCTTGGCATGGGAGGACTCGACCGTGTTGCGCTTGCCCTGGTCGAGCAGTGCGGCGGACTGCCACGTCGCCAGCCGCGACAGGTGCACCTTGGTCGCCATGTCGGCGATGATGAACTGGATCGCCTGGTGCATGGCGATCGGCACGCCAAACTGGACGCGCTCCTTGGAGTAGTCGATCGCGAACTCCATCGCCGCCCGGGCCACGCCGGTGGCCATCGCAGCCACGCCCGGCCGAGTGCGATCGAGCGTCATCATCGCGATCTTGAAGCCCTTGTTCTCCTCGCCCACGAGGTGGTTGAGCGGGATCTCGACCTCCGGGAACGTGATCGTCGCGGTGTTGGACGCCCGCTGACCCATCTTGTCCTCGTGCTTGTCGACCACCACGCCGGCGTCGCGCGGGACGATGAAGCACGAGATCCCGCGGTGCCCCGCCTCCTTGTCGGTCTTGGCATAGACCGTGAACCAGTTGGCGTACTCGCCGTTGGTGATGAAGCACTTGGAGCCGTTGATAACCCACTTGTCGCGCTTGCGGGTGGCGGTGGTCTTCATCCCTGAGACGTCTGAGCCGGCGTCCGGCTCGGTCAGGCAGAACGAGGCCAGCAGCGGCGCCTCGGCCAGTCGGCCCAGGTAATCCTTCTTTAGCTCACCCGACGCCGCGAGGGCAATCGGCGCGCTGGCCAGGCCGTTGCACGAGAGCGAGGTCGTGATGCCCGAGCAGCCCCAGCTCAACTCCTCTTCGATGATGCAGCCTTCCAGGAAGCCGAGGCCGGGACCACCGTACTCCTCCGGCAGATGCGTGTTCATCAGGCCCAACTCCCAGGCCTTGTCGATGATGTCCTGGGGCCACGTGCCGTCCCGGTCGTAGTCCCAGGCGACGGGACGGATCTCCTTCTCGGCGAAGTCGTGCGCCATCTCGCGCATGCTCTTCTGCTCGTCGGTGAGGGTGAAATCAACCACAGCGGGGTCTCCTTGAGGCGTAGATTGACTAGTCAGTCAACACCTTTATCCTACCCGATCAACGGGCAGTCCGAACCAGATTTCGCAATCTTGGCTGCTCCACGGGTTGCCGATCTTGCGCCAGACTTGGCCTCGTGCACTCGGCGTTCAACATCATCATCTGGGTCGTCTGCATCCTGGCCGTGGTGATCGCCTTCGGCGCGCTGATCGCCAGCCGCAAGACTTGGGAGGACTTCGGCAAGGGTCAGTTCGTGCTGGACCGCGACCTGCGGCGCGATCCTCCGTCCGGCACGCCGGGCGCGGTCGCCGAGCGGGACACCGAGATCCGCCAGCTGCTCGAGGCGCGCAACGAGGTTCGGGCGAGGCGAGGCGAGGCGCCGATCGATGTCGAGCAGGAGCTGGCCCGGCTCACCGCGCCGGCCATCGATCCCGAGCTGCGCGAGGAGATCCGCCAGCTGGTCGTGGCCCGCAACGAACGCCGCCTCCGCGCCGGCAAGCCGCCGCTGGACGTTGAGGCGGAGATCGAGCGCGAGATCTCAGCCCTCGGCGAGCTCTAAGGCGCCGCCGTCAGGCGCCGCCGACAAACCGCTAAGGCGCAGCCGTCAGGCGCCGCCGACAAATCGCTAAGGCGCCGCCGTCAGGCGCCGCCGACCAATCGGTCGAAGCGGTACTCTCAGCGCCGTGGCTGATATGCGCCGATTTGAGCTCGAGGAGGTCATCAACCGCCCGGGCACGTACTTCAACCCTCAGACCGAGGTGCTCGTCGTCATCGACGACTCGCCGGAGCTCGACAGCGAGATGTTCAACATGGAGGAGTTCGAAGGCGCCGACTGGGTCCAGATCTCCGACGAGGTGCCGGTCGACGAGCAGCGCCGCGACGAGCTTCTGGAGGCCTTCCAGAGCCGCCACGTTGGGGCGAACCTCGACGCGGACCCCGACGAAGAGCCCGAGGAGTACGAAGAGGAGCTCGAGGAACTCGGGCGGGAGGACTAGCCGCCGTCGGTTCGGACCGGTTCGCGGGGCTCAGCCGCCGCTGCCCAGCAGCGCCGCGCACTTCTGCATCTTCGACACGTCGCCGCCGGCCTGCTGGATGCACTGGCTGTACTTCTGAACGCTGGTCGATGAGCCGGTGGTGCTGCTCCCGCCGCTGCTGGCGCCACCGCTCGACCCCCCAGTGATCAAGCCACCAGCGGCGCCCTGGAGCTCCTGGATGAAGGCGCTGACCTTGGCCTCGAACTCGGTGTACGGGCGCACGGTGGTCGGGGCGGTGATCGTCTGTGGCTGGTTGAGGTCGGCGTACTGCATGGTCAGGTTGAGGTCGGCCGAGGTCATGCCCCCCAGCTCCGACGACGCCTTGCCGGTGACCGGCAGCGTGAGCGTGATCGTCAGCCGGCGGATCGTGTGATCACTGTTCCCGGTCCACACGTCGACGCTCGGGCTCTTGATCGCGGCGGCGATCTTCTGCTGGTCGGCAGCGGGAATGCCCGACTTAAGGGCGCTGGCCCCGGATACGCCGAGCGAGGAAGCGCGCTCGAGGATGGTGTTCAGGTCGCTCAGCAGAGCAGGCACGTTGACGCCGGCGTGGATATGGGTGGTCTGCGCCCCGCCCACGTTCTCCGTGCCGACGATCGTCGGATCGGTCAGCCAGCGCAGCGGCTGGATACCGAGCTTGGACAGCGTCCCGGAGCTCGAGCTCGAGCTGCCCGAGGACGCCACCTGCGCGAAGCTCGATTCGAGCCGTTGGAAGGTCGCCTGCGGCATCTGGTAGCTCGTGCCCTGGAGGGTCACATAGCCGCTGGTCCCGGTCGAGAGGATGCCGAGCGCAACACTGTGGCCGAGCGCGCTCGCGCTTACCGTGAAGTTGGACTCGGGCAGCTTGCCGGCGCCGCGGGTCTGGAACGGACCGCCGAAGCTGAGCGTGATCGGGCCGCTGAGCGTGCTCGATCCGGCGGGGTCAATCGTGAGGCTCACATTCAGCATCCCGCTCGAGACCTTGTGACTGCCGCTGAAGGTCTGCTTGAGGAGCGTGTTGGGATTGCCCGAGCTCCCGCTGCTGCTGCCGCACGCGGCCACGCCGAACGCCGCCACCAGAATCACGAGAATGATCGGCGCGGTTTGCCGGTGATGCATTGCGGTCGCCCCTGCTTGGTGGTACGGGATGGCCTGGGCGAATCTAGCACCCGGTCCCGGACGCCGACGCAGTCGCCCAGGCCGTGTTGTTGGAACCTCTTCGCGTCGGGTCGCGAGCGCCTAGACTCGCCCGATCATGACGCCCCGGACGATCCTCTACACCGGCAAGGGCGGCGTCGGCAAGACCTCGGTTGCGGCGTGTACGGCGCGCGCGTGTGCGGCATCCGGATTGCGCACGCTGGTGATCTCGACGGATCCGGCGCATAGCCTGGCTGAGTCGCTGGGCGGCTCGCTCGGGCCCGAGCCCGCCGCGGTCGACGACCGGCTGTGGGGGCAGGAGGTGCACGCTCAGGAGGAGATGGAGCGCCACTGGTCAGGGGTGCAAGAGTGGCTCGGCGAGGTGTTCGTCGAGCGCGGGCTGGACCGCATCTCCGCCCAAGAGCTGACCGTGCCGCCCGGGATGGACGAGCTGTTCTCGCTGCTGCGCCTCCAGGCCGCCCACGAGTCACCGGATTGGGACGCGATCATCGTCGACTGCGCGCCCACCGGCGAGACGCTGCGGCTGCTGTCGTTTCCGGACGTGGCCCGGTGGTGGATCGAGAAGGTGTTCCCGCTCGAGCGCCAACTGCTCGCCGCCGCGCGCCCGCTCGCGCGCTCGCTGCTCGACATCCAGCTTCCGAGCTCAGCGGTCTTCGCGGACATCCAGCGTTTGTCTCAGAACCTGATCGCTATGAACGAGATCCTGCGCGACCGCGAGCGCTGCACGGTCCGCCTGGTGATGAACCCGGACAAGATGGTGATCGGCGAGGCGATGCGCACCTTCACCTACCTGAACCTGTACGGCTACCTGACCGACGCGGTGATCGTCAACCGAGTCTTCCCGTCTGACGTCGGTGACTATTTCTCGGGCTGGCGCAAAGTGCAGGAGGAGCATCTGGATCTCGTCCGCTCGGCCTTCGCCCCCGTACCCGTCCTGTGCGCGCCGTACTTCGACCAGGAGGTGCTTGGGGCCGAGATGCTCGACCGTCTGGCCGAGGCGCTGTTCGGCTCGCGCGGACGCGGCTCGGCCAGACTCGCGCCGGCCGATGTCCTGCACGACAGCCTGACCCAGGAGATCCAGGTCTCCGAGGACGGGGCGCAGCTGCGCCTGATGCTCCCGTTCGCCCAGAAGGGCAACATCTCGTTGAAGAAGATCGGGCTCGAGTTGATCGTCGGCGTGGACGGCCACCGGCGCACGATCATCCTGCCCTCGGCGCTTGCCTCGTTCCAGCCCACCGGCGCCACGTTCGAGCACGGGGTGCTCGAGGTCACCTTCCGCGGAGTCCACGATGCCGAGCCCGCCTGAGTCTCGCCCTCCCGATGAGACGCCGCGCCCGCGCAGTCCCGCGCCACCGGGATCCACTGAGGAGGCATTGCGCCGGATCGAGGAGCGGCTCAACCGCGCCTCGGCGGCGGCCGAACGACTGATGGCGCAGGCGGTGGCGGAGGCGGCCGGCGGCGGTAGTGCCGGCGAGGGCCATGGGGATCCCGGTGGCGACCCTGGTAAGCGTGGAGACGCCCCCCAGGATCCTGGTGGCGGCCCAGGGAGTTCCGGCCGCGGCCCAGGGAATTCCGGCCGCGGCCCAGGGAATTCCGGCGGCGGCCCAGGGAATTCCGGTGGCGGCCCGGAGGATCGGGGCGAGTCCGACGCCGACGACGCGCCAAAGCCCCCGCCGGCCGGGTGGCAATTCCCCCAGGACGCGCCCTCGAGCGGGCTGCCAGACCTCGACCCGTTCGTCGCTCTCGTCCAGGCCGTGCGCGACCTCATCCCTCCGGAGCTCCAGCGCCGGCTGGTGGCGGCGCTCCGCGAGCTCCTGCTCGCGCTGCGCGCCCTCATCGACTGGTACCTCGAGCGACTCGAGCGCCGACGCGAGCAGGCTGTCGAGGTCGAGGAGATCCCGATCCTGTAGCGCCCCGCCGGCGCCCTCCCGAAGGCGCTGCCTCGACACCTACAATCGAGGCATGAGCGATGGACCGCCCGCCGCCACCACTGCGCGGCGCGTCGGGTCGGGGACGAGTCGCCTCGTCCGGGCCTGGCGGGTGCTGCCACACGAATCGCGGCTGGCAGCATTCGCATCGCTCGCGCTCTTCCTGACGCTGTTCCTGCCCTGGTACCAGGTCACCCTGATCGCGCCGGCGCAGAGCGCGAGGCTCCAATCGGCCAGCGCCACGATCACCGGGTGGGGTGCCTTCTCGTTCGTCGAGGCTGCCGTGCTGCTCGTCGCCGCCGGCGTCCTCACGCTGCTGTTCCAGCGGGCCGAGGGGCGCGCCTTCCATCTCCCAGGCGGGGACGGCGGGGTGATCACGGCGGCCGGCCTCTGGACCTGCGTGCTGATCGTGT
>DASPPG010000013.1:0-3151 GCA_035625625.1 Solirubrobacteraceae bacterium | reverse complement strand
CCGCGGGGGGCGAGAGTTGGTAGACCCGTCGGGTGGCTCGGCGTCTGTTACTTGCCGGCCGGGCGAGTCATTTGCTTGATGCGCTTACGGTACGGCGCCGGCGGCGCGCAGTAAATCGGGAAACCCGCACGTTTGCAGCGGGTCCATGCCGCCCGTTACAGTCCTCCTCCCAAGGGGCGCCGAACAACGCTTGGGGACGATGTTCGGACGAGAAGCAGAGCGCACGCAGATCGAGGGTCTTCTCGACTCTGTAGCCGCGGGACCGGCGGGACTTGCGCTGGAGGGCGCTCCCGGAATCGGCAAGACAACGCTGTGGCGCGCGGCTGTCGCGTCGGCGCGGCGGCGCGGCTACCGGGTAGTTGAAGCTGCGCCCGGAGAGCCCGACGCGGTGCTCGCATTCGCCGCCTCGGTGACCTGTTAGACGAGGGGTCCCCGACCTCGCCGACGATCTGCCCGGTCCGCAGAGGCAGGCGCTCGCCGCAGCGCTGTCGCTCGACGGCGCGCCGGAGCTACCGGCCGAGTCCACGGCGCTGCCGCGGGCGATTCTGACTGTGATTCGCCGGCTGGCGGCGCGCGGACCCCTCTTCGTGGCCATCGACGACGAGCAGTGGCTCGACCGGCCGTCGGCTCGCGTGCTCGCGTTCGCGCTGTGCCGGCTTCGTGAAGAGCCGGTGTGCGTGCTGCTGACACGCCGTGTGGACAGCGACGGGGCGCTGTGGCCCGAGCTCGCAAGGAACTTCGGACCGGATGGGCTCAAGGCTCTCACCGTCGCACCGCTTGACCTGGGAGCGCTCGACGCGCTGCTCAGGGCAAAGCTCGGGCGCACGATCCTCCGGCCCGTGCTGCGCCACGTGCACGCGGCCTCGGGCGGCAATCCGCTGTACGCGCTCGCGATCGCGCGCGAGCTCGACGCGTCTGGGTCGCGGCCGGACGACATTCCGATCCCGCGGACGCTGTCGGCGGCTATTCAACAGCGCCTGTCCGACATCGACGATCGGGCCTACGACCCGCTGCTGGCAATCGCCACGGTGTCGCACCCCACGCTCTCGAGGCTGCAAACGATCCTTCCCGACTTCCGGCTCGGCGACCTCGATAGCGCCGTGCGAGCAGACGTCATCGAAATTGCCGGGGAGCGCATCCAATTCACCCATCCGCTGCTGGCGTCGACGCACTACGCCTGCGCACCGGCGGCCAAGCGGCGCGAGCTTCACCGAGTGCTCGCGGACGTGCTCGAAGACGAGGAGGAACGGGCACGCCATCTGGCGCTCGGCGCGGAGGCTCCCGACCGGCAGATCGCGCTGGCGCTCGAACAGGCAGCCGAAGTCGCCATCGCCCGCGGAGCGCCCGACTCGGCCGCGCTGCTGCTCGAGGACGCCGCCAGACTCACTCCGATCGACACGGTGGAGGCGCGCTGGTCGCGCACGATCGCCGCCGCCGAACGGCACCATGCAGGCGGTAATGCTGTCCGCGCGCGCGAGGTTCTCGAGGCGCTCATGCCCGAACTGCCGAAGGGACCCCTTCGCGCCCGAGCGCTCGCCCAGCTCGCACCGACGCGAACCGACGATGCGGCCGGTTGTGAGGCGATGCTTGAGCAAGCGCTCGCCGAGGCCGGCGATCACCACCGCGCGCGCGCAGAGATCGAAACGCTGCTCGCCGGAATGTGTTCGAACCGCGCGAAGTTCGCTGCGATGCTCGAGCACGGGGACCGGGCCATCGCGGCTGCAGAGCGCGTCCGAGATCCGGGATTGCTCGCGGTTGCGCTCGGCGAGCACGCCGTCGCGGCGTGTTTCAATGGCCGTCCGATTGAGCGAGACGTGTTGGGTCGGGCCCTCGAGCTCGACGACCACGTCCGGAGGACCACTTCCCGCCGCCCGTCCAGTGAGTATGCGCAGATTCTCTTTTGGTCCGATGACTTCGATGCCGCGCGACCGGGCGACCGTGGCCTGGACCTTTGGCTCGACTGGGGCGATGCGCTGTTTACGGCGGGCTGCGGCGACCTTGAAGAGGCCCGGACACTGGCCGTGGACGCAATCGACCTGGCCGAGCGGATCGGTGACCCGCTGATCAGATCGCTTCCCACGATGGTCCTCGCGACGGTCGAGCTGTGGACAGGTTCTCCTGGGGCGGCCCACGATCTGCTGCGTCCGATCCGCGATTCGTCTATAGGCACGGGGTTCGGGATGGTCGGCTCGCTCACGCTGGAACTTTGGGTTTGTGACACCGAGGCCCTGATCGCGCACGTACGGCTCGATGAAGCCGAGCGTGTCGTCGATGATCTGCGCGCGCGGGCTGAGGGCTTTGAGAACCCGAACTCGGGACGCTTCAGCGCCGGGCCAAGCAGAAGAACGCCGCCCAGGAAACCCTCGAACGCGCGCTCGCGATGTACGAGGCGATCGGCGCGCCGATGTGGGTGGAGAGGACCCGCGACGAGCTCAGCCGGGTCGGGCTGCGGCGCGCCGGAGTGAGCAATGGCCTCACCCCTGCGCAGACGCGAGTTGCGGAACTCGTGGTGGACGCGTTGACCAACCGCGAGATCGCCGGCACCCTGTACATGAGCCCGCGCAGCGTCGAGGCGCACCTGACCAAGATCTATCGGGAACTCGGTGTGCGTTCCCGCGCGCAGCTGGTGGCGGCGATGTCGGCCGGACCCGGGAGTGAGAGTAACGGTCGCGCGGCGCCTCGGGTCCGCTTAGCTGAGCGCACCCGAGGGATGACCCCTCGGGTGCGCTAGCCCCTCAGGAGAGCTCCAAGCTCATGTCTTCGCTTGCCGCTCGAGTCCTCCTCGAACCGGCGAGGGTGAGGCGGCGATTGCGGATACCGACCGCGGCACCGGTCCCGAGGACCGCAATTCCTGCCGCTGTGCCGATCCCGAGGACCCAGTCCTCCGAGCCGACCGAGCGATGCTGAACGACCGTTGGGCTGGTGGGCACCGCGCCGCTCGGCGCCACCGCCTGGGATGCTTCGGCAAGCGGGGCGGAGACCCCGGCCAGGGTGACAGCGGCAGCAAGCGCGGGCACGCAGCGATGTAGACGCATGAAACGACCTCCTGAGGATCCCGCCGCGGGGGGCGAGAGTTGGTAGACCCGTCGGGTGGCTCGGCGTCTGTTACTTGCCGGCCGGGCGAGTCATTTGCTTGATGCGCTTACGGTAC
>DASPPG010000012.1:0-14197 GCA_035625625.1 Solirubrobacteraceae bacterium | reverse complement strand
CGAGCGAGAGCTCGGCCATCATCGGATGCGTCTCGGTGTGATCGCCGATCACGTCACCCTGCCGGAGCTCGCGAGTGACCGAGCCGTGGAACCATTGGAACATAAAGCCGATTTCGAAGAACGTCGCCGGGACGTGCAGGCGCGCAAGCTGGTTGAGGAGGCGCGGCGTGTAGGGGCCGGGCCCGTCATCGAAGGTCAGCGCGATCTCGCGCCGCTCGCTGCCTCCAGCAGCGATGAATGGCTGGTGCCGGAGCAGCCGGTCAATCGCTTCGTTCTCGCGGACCAGAAGCTCGCGCGCCGCGTCTGCCCGCGCGGTCGAGGGCGAGGGCCTTTGCGGCGGCTCTGGCTGAACGGACGCCTCGAGCCGACGGCTAGCGTGCGCGGTCGCCCCCCGACCGGAGACTTGCGTGACCAGCACCGCGACCGCCGACGCCATCAGCGCGACGGCAGCCACAGCTGCCGCGGCGCGACGACGCGCCCGCCGCCGCCGACTCGCGGCCCGGCGCGCCTGCAACGCGCCCGGAGAGTAGGGAGTCAACGGCGGGTCGCTCATCGTCGCAGCCGGCAGATTAGATAATCCTTAGGCCCGTTCCCCGTCCGGCGTGGTCAGGCAGCGCCGTCCGGGCTGAGGTTTGCCACCTTGCGGTTGACGCGGGGTTCGAGGTCGGCTTGCGCCCGATCAGCTTCGGCGTGCTGACCCCGGGCGAGCTGTCCCACGAAGGGATCCGGCCGCCGCCGTTGATCGAGCGCCAGGTGGCCCACCCAACGCGTGTATCTGTCGACGACGGGCACCTACCTGCGAAGCATCTCAGCCGAGGAGGTCATACGAGCGGTCCACGACCGCAAGGCCCCCGACGATGCACCCGCAGCGCTGGGCTCGGACTCTGACCCGGACCAGTTCTGCTTGAGCGCTCCGGCGCTCCCGCACACAGCCGGCACTGTCCCCTGTTCAGATCCGCCGACGGGAAGCCGACATCACAA
The DNA here is from genome assembly GCA_035625625.1 of Solirubrobacteraceae bacterium. Taxonomy (GTDB): domain Bacteria; phylum Actinomycetota; class Thermoleophilia; order Solirubrobacterales; family Solirubrobacteraceae; genus Palsa-465. Next base: position 13,216 of record DASPPG010000012.1, on the reverse strand, counting down.
CGCCGCTGGTCCTCCCGGGCGAGAGCGCGAGAGGGCCCGATCTCCGAGCCGGGGCTTCCGGCCCTTCGTAGGTGCGAGGCTGGCCTGTGAATCCCCCGCATTGCGATCCCGTTCGGGCAAGGTCGGTCGTGCCGGTGGTCCGACGGTAGCCGGCGTGTCCTCCCGCGCTCCCGCAGCGCCTGACCGAGCAGCGATCGTCAGCTGCGGACATCACGCACGAATGTTTGTGATCGACACACAACAGAGTGCCGCGAGCGGGATGGCATCGCCCGGCCCGACGTGGCTTGGGATAGCAACGAGGCCGAGTGGAACGACCACCGCCATGAGCCCGAGCAGCAGCGCGATGCCGGCGGCGACGAGCGCGCCAAACGCGACGATCAGGACTGGGAGCGTCATCGGGATCGACAACAACTCGGTCGGTTGGAAGTCGCTCCTGATTCTGCGGGTCGCATGCCTTGGTCACACTGACGTCGCCGATTTCCTCGATCGTGAATCCGGGATTGGCCTGCCGTGCCCGCTTTCCAGGACGGCGAGCACTGGACCGGCGCTGAGCAAGCTCCGGCTTTGATCACTCGTCGTCGCTAACACCTGGGTGACGCGCCACTGGGCGTAGCGGCCGTGTTAGAGCGCGAGCGCCGCTCGCACCACATATCGGAGGTCCAGTCACCGATCCGCTTGTAAGCCCCCCGGACAACGCATCCACGTGCACCTCGATCGTGCCGGGAGTGTCCCGGAGCTTGACGAAGGAAAGCTCTGGTGCCATCGCCACTTCTCCGTTCTGCAAATTAGGCGGTCGTTTCTGGCGACCGATGCTTCGTCCGCGGAAGGTGCGTTTGCTTAGTTTTCACCAGCGCCGCCTCGGCGCTCGCCTCCAACTCTCTTGTCCGGCTCCGGCCCGCCCGCGTGGGAGCCACCCGCCGTGTGGTCACACCCCACCGCTGCGGGCAGTAAGGATGCCGTGCGCGCTTCGGGCTGCTCGGCTGCAGACACCATATGGACACTCCAGCTGAGCATCGTGGGCATCTAAGCGTCCCTCCACTCTAGGTTTGTCCTGCAAAACCGAAACTTTCGGGAACGCTGGGACACGGTGAAGCTCCCTCTCACGGCGGCGACCTGCGTTGCTCGACGACGAGAGACGTGCTCCAGGCGACGAGCGCAGCGCGTGCGTCGGCGTAGCGGCCACGAACCGGTCCGGCCAGGAATCGGCGCTCCCGGCGGCCGCACATAGGCTTAGAGCGCCTCGGCGCGGTGCTCTAATCTCGGGACACAACGGGGACACATGCGGTTTGTCACGAATCCCGTCTTCCCTGCTAATCAGGCAGAGGCGACGACCGGAATCGAACCGGTGTAGACGGCTTTGCAGGCCGCTGCGTAGCCACTCCGCCACGTCGCCGCGAAGGCGAAGGGTAGCGACGCTGCTGGCCGCCGCCACGCCGCGGCGCGACTAGTCGTGAGGCGGCGTGGTCAAGAAGACGGCGTTCTGGAACGGATCGCGGACGAGGATGCCGTCCGGCCGTCGCTCGTGGGGGGTGCCGGTCGCCTCGATCCGCGCGGCGACCGTGGCCAGTCCGCGCGAATCGGGCAGCTCGACGGTGAAGGAGCGCAGCCCGACCGACTCGGCCGCCGCGGGCGCCGCGCCGGCGCTGTGCCAGGTGTTGAGCCCGATGTGGTGGTGATAGCCGCCGGCGGACACGAACAGCGCTCCCAGATAGCCGCGAACCGTCACGTCGAAGCCGAGCACGCCGTGGTAGAAGGCCTCGGCCGCCGGCAGATCCGACACTTGGAGATGCACGTGCCCGATTCGCGTGCCGGCCGGCGCCTGCTCCGGTAGCCCGGGCGCTCCGCGCAGCTCGCCGAGGACGTCGTCGAGGTCAAGCGGCAGGGTCGACATCTGCAGCTGTCCGTCCGAACGTGGCCACTCGGCCCGAGGGCGGTCGCGGTAGATCTCGATGCCGTTCCCGTCGGGGTCCGACAGGTAGAGCGCCTCGCTCACTAGGTGATCGGAGGCGCCGTCGAGCGGCCAGCGCGTGGCTGCCAGCCGCGCCAGCGCGAACGCAAGATCAGTGCGGGTCGGCACCAGGATCGCGAGGTGGTAGAGCCCCGGGGAGCGCCGGTTCAAACGCGGCGCCGTGCTGTCGCCGCGCAGCTCGATCAGCGCCGGGTCGTCGGCGACTTCGAAGACCATCGTCCCGTCGTCGCGCTCGGTCGCCCTCAGCCCGAGCGCGCGCTCGTAAAACGTCCGCGAGCGGTCTAGGTCCGAAACGGTCAGTCGGACGGTACCAAGCGCCGTCCGAGGGTCGATGCTGGTCGTCGCGAGGGGTGGCGAGGAGGCCGTCATCGCTATCGCTCGACGGTGCACGCGCCGCCGCTCTGGGCACCGGGCAGCCGACCGAGGAGCGAGGCGAGCTGGGCGATCTCCTCGGCCCCGAAATGCTCGAGGAACAGCCTGCGGATGCTCCGCACGTGCGTGCAACCGGCGCGAGCGAGCTTGGTGAAGCCTTCATCGGTGAGCTGCGCATAGGACACGCGCGCGTCGTTCGGGCAGGCGGCCCGTTCGATGAAGCCGCCGGAGACGAGGCCGTCGACCAGGCGTGTGATGCCCGATCGGGTGAGCATCGTGCTCTCGGCCAGCGCCGACATCGGCAGCCGGCGGTCCGGCGCCTGCGCGAGATACAGCATCACCTCGTAGTCCCGAGTGGTGATGCCGTGCTCGGACACGAGCTCGGCGTCGAGCAGGCGCAGGATCGTGGCGTGGCTCTGGAGGTAGCTCCGCCACGCCTCGAGCGCGTCGCCCTCGAGGCTCGCGCTCTCCCCGTCCGCCGTCACGGCGCAGCCGGACGGTCCGCCGGCAGTGGCAGGCGTCGTCTCATCCGCGAGGGCGGTGTCGGCGCTCTCGACGGTGAGCGTCTCGTTCTCGGGGGGTGCGGTGCTTGTGTCCATGCTCGCGATTATAGTTGACCAGTCAATCGCAGGCGGCGACTAGGGTAAGCAGTGTGATCGAGATTGCCCCCGGCGTGTGGCACTGGACGGCGCGACGCGAGACGATCCGCTCGGAGGTGAGTTCCTATTACCTAGAGGTGGAGCGCGTCCTGATCGACCCGATGATCCCGCCGGACGGCCTCGAGTGGTTCGACGCCCACGGCGCTCCCGAGCACGCCGTGCTCACGAACCGCCACCACGACCGGGACGCCTGGCGGCTGCGCGAGATTTGCGGGTGCACGGTCCACTGCATCGCTAACGGCGTTCACGAGTTCGAGGGGCGTGGTCCGGTGGAGGCGTTCGATTTCGGCGATGAGCTGCCGGGCGGGATCTTCGTGCACGAGGTCGACGCGATCTGCCCCGACGAGACCGCACTCCACATCCCGCGCCACCGCGCGCTGGCCTGCGCGGACGGCGTGGTCCGGTGGCGGCACGGCGACCAGCTCCAGTTCGTCCCGGACTACCTGATGGACGACCCGGAGCAGACGAAGGAGGGGCTGCGGGATGCCTACCGCCGTCTGCTGGAGCTCGACTTCGACCTGCTGCTGCTGGCTCACGGCGAGCCGATCGTCGACAACGCGCACGAGGCCCTCCGCCGGTTCGTCGAGACCGCCGCGTAGAACCGGCCGCGCTCGCGACGCCGCGGACGGAAACAGACCTCGTTCGGGCGTACGGTGCGCGGCAGAAAGCTTGCGACTCACGTCAGGTGAACCGATCGAAAGGAGGCCGTCGTGGACTACAAGCTCGAGCTGGTGGCGGTACCCGTATCCGACGTCGACCGAGCCAAGTCGTTCTACGTGGACAAGGCCGGGTTCCACGCCGACCACGACCACACGGTCAGCGAGGAGATCCGGTTCGTTCAGCTCACGCCACCCGGCTCGGCGTGCTCGATCGCACTCGGCAGGGGATTGACCGATGCTGCGCCGGGCTCGGTCGTGGGTCTTCAGCTCGTCGTCGACGACATCAGCCAGGCGCACGAGGAGCTGAGGCGTCGCGGTGTCGAGGTCAGCGAGGTTCAGGAGTTTCCGTGGGGGTCGTTCGTGTTCTTCAGCGACCCTGACGGCAACAAGTGGTCGGTACAGCAACTACCGTCGCGCTGATGCCGAAGTCGCCGCGCGCCCTTCCGCTTACACCACGAATCCCGCGGATGAGGCGTGTTCGACGGGGACGATCTTGCGCCCGAACGGCCACAGCGCGCAGGACGCGAGCTTGAACGCCTGTAGGCCGAAGGGGATTGTCCCTAGGTTCGGTGGCTGCGGCAGCATCCCCCTAACGGGGTAATGCTCCTCATGACGCGGTGTCGCGAGCCGAGGCCTCCGAGAACTCCGACGGCGGCGCCTGTTCCTCCCGCCGCAGGAGAAGCGCCGTGAGGCGCGTTCGCAGGTCTCTGTTCTCGCGCTGGAGCTGCGCGACTCGTCCCCGCTCGAATGCGAGGTCTTCGGCCAGTCCGCGAAGCGCGTTGCCGATCCTGTTGCCGGTGACTTCTCTCAACGCCTCACCGACGGCTGCCGCCGACGCGCGACGAGCTTGCCAGTCTCCCAGAGCAGGAGCAGGAGGACGCCTGAGGCGACCGCGAGCCCCAACTGCGGGGCCTTCAGCGGGGTGGTGTCGAGCAAACGGTTGAACAGGTCCATCTGGGTGACCATGACCGCCAGCGCGAGTTCGGCGACGGCCGTCCAGTTCATCTTGGGGTTGTCGAACGTGTCGCCGGTCAGCAGCGACCGTGTTGCGCCGCGGCTCTCGAAGGCGGCCACCACGAGCATCAGCGCGAACGCGCTCAGCCCGATCGAGGATCCCACCGTGGCGCTGTGGTAGTGCTCCTTGCCGAAGTAGATCAGGGCGTCGAGGCAGATCGCCATGTACAGGCCGACGAGGCCGGAGGTGAGCTTGACCCCGCCGGTCATGATCGATTCAGTGCTGGGCCGCGGGCGCAGGCTCATCAGCCCCGGCGTCGCCTGGTCAAGACCGAGCGCGACGCCGAACGGCGCGCTGACGAAGAAGTGGATGTAGAGGACCTGGGCCGGCGTGAACGGCTGCCCGGCGGCGATGTTGAGCACCGTCGCACCGAGGAAGGTGAGCACGAACGCGACGAGCGAGATCAGCACGAAGCGGACGTACTTCATTAGGTTGTCGTAGAGCTTCCGTCCCTGCTCGACCGCGCGGACGATCGTCGCGAAGTCGTCGTCGGTGAGGATCATGCGAGCGGCGTTCTTGGCCACCTCGGTGCCGCTGCCCATGGCGATGCCGATGTGGGCGGCCTTGATCGACGGCGCGTCGTTGACTCCGTCGCCGGTCATCGCCACCACGTCGCCCTTCTTTTTGAGCGTCTCGGCGAGCAGGACCTTGTGCTCGGGTGCCACCCGGCCGAGCACGCCGATCCGCTCGATCCGCTCCAGCCGCTCGGATTCGTCGAGCGCGGCGAAATCGGCGCCGAGCATTGCCTCGCCGTCGATCCCGAGCTGCTCGGCGATCGCCGCGCCCGTGATGACGTCGTCGCCGGTGACCATTCGCACGCGGATGTGTGCGCTCTGTGCGTCGGCGACGGCCTGCTTGGACGCTCCCCGGGGAGGGTCGACCATCCCGACCAGGCTCGTCATCTCGAGCCCCTCGACGCAGGCCAGCAGGTCGCCGTCCGGGTCGAACGTCTCCGGGTCAAGATCGCGGGACGCCGCGGCCATGACCCGTAGCCCCGCCTTCTCCATCCTCTGCACATGGGCCTCCGCCTTCTCCCGCAGGTCCTCGTCCCACGGAATGCTCTGACCAGCGGACAATGCCGCGGAGGCGTGGCTCATCACCGCCGGCGCTGCCCCCTTGACGTAGCAGCGCACCCTCTCTCGGTCGGCGGCGTCGGTCGTCCGGGTGAAGGCGGCCATCAGCTTGTAGGTCGGGTCAAACGGCAGCGTGGCGATACGCGGGTGACGGTCGTGCGTCTGCGCGATGTCGAGGCCCGCCTTGTAGGCGAGGACCAGGAGCGCACCCTCGGTCGGGTCGCCGACGACCTTTCCGTTGACCAGCGTGGCGTCACTGGCGATGACGTAGGGGAGGATGGCGTCTTCGATCGTGGCCGAGGCCCCCGCGGCGTGGTGCACCGTGCCTTCGAGCTCGTACCCGGAGCCGGAGATCGTGTAGCGGTCGGTTGGGTCGACTACCTCGACGGCGGTCATCTGGTTCATGGTCAGGGTGCCGGTCTTGTCCGAGTTGATCGCCGAGGTGGAACCGAGTGTCTCCACCGACGCAAGGTCCTTGAGCACCGCGCCATGGGTGGCTAGATCTGCTGCGCCCAGCGACATGACCACCTGAAGCACGGTCGGCATCGCCTCGGGAATCGCCGCGATTGCCAGTGCGACCGCGCTCGAGAACACCACCGTCGAAGACAGGCCGCGCTGGGCCCCCAGCACGAACATGATCGCCATCGTGATCCCGGCCGCGCCGGCGATCCACAGCGTGAGCGTGTTCAGCTGGCGGCTCAGCGGCGTCTGCTCCTTGGCCGTGGTCGCCAGCATCCCGGCGATCTTCCCGACCTCCGTGTCACTGCCCGTGGCGGTGACGATCATCACCGCGCTGCCGTGCGTAACCGGCGTGTGCATGAACGCCATGTCGGTCTGGTCACCGGGCTCGAGGTCCGCGCCCGATGGCGTCTCAACCCCTTTCGAGACCGGCACGCTCTCGCCGGTCAGCGCGGACTCGTCGATCTGCAGCGAGCTCGCCTCGACGATCCGCCCGTCCGCCGGAACGTCGTCTCCAGCGGCCAGAAGGACGACATCTCCGACCACCACCTCCTCGGCGGGGATCTGGGCCTCGGTTCCGTCGCGTCGGACGCGCGCGCTCGCCTTCACCATCGCCTTGAGCGCGTTCATTGCGCTCTCCGCCTTGCCCTCTTGCCGCAGGCCGACAACGGCGTTCAGCACGGTGATCAGCAACAGCAGCACGCCGGTGCTCCACTCCTTGATCACCAGCGATACCACGGCGGCGGCGACGAGGATCAACTGCATATAGGTCCGGTATTGACCTATGAACCGCTTCCATGTAGGGACGGACTCCTCGGCCGGGAGGGCATTGGGTCCGTGCTGCTCGAGCAGGTCGGCGGCCTGCTGGCTGGTGAGTCCCGCCGACGGGTCGACGCCAAGCCGAGCTGCTACCTCGGCGGGCGCCACGCCGTACCAGTCGGTCTTGTCAGGGCGTCGGCGGACGGTTGGCGCTGTCGTCGCCGTCGTCATGCCGCTGTCTCGACCGGCGCCTTCCCGTCGTGCTGGCCGTCCGTGAACGGGTCGGGAGCGGCGCCGGCCGGCGCTTGGGCCTCGAGTGTCTGCTTGACCTCGAGCAGGGCGTCACGCCGCTGCTTGGTCACCTTTGGGAAGCGAGGATCGATGTCGAGCAGCGTCTGCGCGATCACCATACCCACGGCCACCCGCTCGAACCACTTGCGATCGCCCGGGATCACGTACCACGGCGCCCACTCCGTGCTCGTGTTCGTCAGCATGTCGGAGAACGCTCGCTGGTAGGCGTCCCAATGCTCGCGCTCCTGGACGTCGGCGGTCGAGAACTTCCAGTTGTGGTCGGGGAGGTCGATCCGGCGGAGAAATCGGACCCGCTGCTCCTCGCGGGAAAGATTCAGGAACAGCTTCACGATCCGGAATCCGTTGTCGGCCAGGTAGCGCTCCCAGTCGTTAATCTCGCGGTAGCGCCGCTTCCACACGTCGCCTTTCTTCGCGGCCCTGGGAAGTTTCTGGCGGTCGAGGTTCTCCGGATGGACCCGGACAACCAGCACCTCTTCGTAATAGGAGCGATTGAAGATCCCGATCTGCCCGCGTGCGGGCAGGCGTTGCGCGTAGCGCCAGAGGTAGTCGTGGTTGAGCTCCTCGGCTGACGGGACCTTGAAGCTGCTGACCGAGACACCCTGGGGATTCACGCCGCTCATCACGTGCCGGATCGTCCCGTCCTTGCCGGCCGCATCGAGGGCCTGGAGCACGACCAGGACGCCCCAGGTGTCCTGGGCGGCGAGCCGCGCCTGGTACTCGCACATGAGCGCAATTCCTTCCTCGAGAAGCGCGACGCCGTCCTTCTTCTTGCTCACGCCCGCCTTGAAGGCCGGGTCGAAGTCCCTGGCCAGGTTCACGCGCGAGCCGGGCTTGACCCGGAGGAGCTCGACGAATTCCTCGAGCCGCTTGCGCCGCTTCTCCGACAGGCCGGTCTCAGCCATCGTGCAAACGTCGCACCCCCGGGTCAGCGCGTCGTCATCCGATCGGGGTGATGGCGCCCGGCGGGCTCTTGGACATTCTCCCTGGGACGTGCGGCATGCATCTCCTCCCGGCACGGACACGCCTCATTGGGGTGGGTCATTGGAGCGCCAAAGTGCCCTTTGACCTGGAGCAAGTCGAGCTGCCAAGGGGATCAGAATGAGCGTCGCGGTGGCAGGGCCGCGAGTGCTGCGGGTGGGGGAGGACGACCGCGGCCGCGGTTGGGTGACGTTCGCCGCGGCGATGCTGCTGGTTCTCGGCTGCACGAACACGGTCGAGGGCGTCGCCGCGGTCACCGGATCAGACTTCTTCGTGACGCGCGCCCACTATCTGTTCGGCGATCTGGACAGCTGGGGTTGGGTGATCTGGGTCATCGGCGTGGCCCAAGGCATTACCGGCGTGGGCGTGCTGGTGAAGAACCAGGTTGCGCGATGGCTCGGCGTCGCATTCGCCGCGGTCAACGCCCTGGCGCAGATGTTGATGATGCAGGCGTACCCGTTTTGGTCGCTGGCTCTGCTGAGCCTGGACGTCGTCGTGATGTACGGACTCGTGGTTTACGGCGGCCGCAGTTACCGCTCGGTGTGACCCACGGCGGCTTCACCCGCTTTCGGCGATTCGCTTGCCTTACGCAATGAGCCCGTAGATCCGAAGGCGTCACGCGCGCGGTGGCGCCGTGCGATCTGGAGTGTCATCTGGTGCTGCCGAATCGGTCCCTGTCCCCATGGCCGGTGCGTTTCCACCCGCCGCCGCGTTCCGTCGTCTGCGCCCTCGGATGGCAATCACGCCCAAGACCACGAGCCCAGCTGCACCCGCGCCGATGAGGACCCACGCCCAGCCGGGTAAGCCACTGGACTCCGTCTGCTCCTTCTTGGAGGCCGCGGCCGCGCCAGCCACGGCCGCCGCCGGAGCGTGATTCGTCGAAGTCGTCGTAGTTGTCGTCGGAGACGTGCTTGCCGTCGGGGGCGCCGCCGCGGTTTGAGTGTGCGTCACCGTCGTGGATGACGTGGGCCCGGTCACCGTCTCGGTCCGCGTTGTTGTCGTTGTCGTCGCAGACGCGCTGCTGGTCACCGTCGCCGTTGTGGACGGCGAGGTGCCCGTCGTCGTGGTGGTCGAGGCGGAAGCGGCCGACGCGGTCTTGGTCCGCTCCGGCGTAGTGGCCGAAGTCGTACCGGGCGTCGACTGCGATCGTGTGGTCTCCGTTTGGGTGAGGCTGGTGCTGAGGCTGCTGACGACGCTCTTAACTGACCCTGAGCCGCACGCCGCGAGCGCGAGGGCACAAAGGCCGGCGATTGCTCCAGCGCTCATTCGGCGGAGGATCAAGAGTCATACCCCGTTCGCATGAAACCTCGCGGAACTACGCGCCTGGCGACGCTGCTCAGGTACTCGGTTCCCGGCCGCGTGCCAGCCGCCGCTGCGCTCGACGTGCACGCAGGTGTCCCGGGTCGACCAGGTAACCGTAGCGATGACGGAACCCAACGGTGAGGCGGTGCGAGCCCGCACGGAAAGCGCGGAGCGACCTGACGGCTGTTGGTCCTGCGGCGGTCGCCGCCAACGCCAATACGATCAGGGTCCCCAGCCCGGGCGTCTCGTCGACGGCCGGTCCGGCGATCGCGCCGAGGAGGGCCCTCACCGACGCGCCCGCGATCAGCGCGTCGCCCGGCGGCGGCGCCGCCGAGCCTCTGAGAAGCGGGGCGATCTTGTCATGGGCGGCATCGGCGATCAGCAGCAGCCCGATCGCCGTCACGGCGTTGGCCTGGTCCGGCGAAATTCCGAACGCGTGCACCAAAGCGCGCTTGCGGGCGTGGTTGACCAGCAGGAAGGCCGTTCGTGCGTCCGCGAGAAGCAGCGCCCCGCCCTTGGCACGCTCGGCGGCGCCGCTGTCCTCGACCGGCTGGCTGTCGACGGTGCCAACGTCCTCGGCCGGCGGGCTGCCGACGGTGTCAACGTCCTCGGCCGGCGGGCCGACGGCCATCCCCGCCGCGGCCGGCGAGGATTGCTCCACCTCGATTCGGACCGCTTGCTGCGGGCTTTCGGTCGGCTCGGGGCTTTCGGTCGGTTGAGTGGACGCCACGGCTTGGCTTCCTTCCTCGGCTCGAGGCCGACGGTGCATGCCCCGCCAGGCTCGCGGTGCATTGCCGTCGGGACAAGCGTGCGCGCCGGTCAAAGGCAGGTGGGGCGCACACCCCTGCGCCGACCAGCACCGCGGATCATCCAGATTGGATGATGAGGCCGGGTCAGCTTCCGACATCGTCGTGTCGGAAGGCCGCCGATTCGCGATGGATCGAGGAGCGTAATCGCCACTTCCATTTCCAAGCGCAAGAACACGAGCTGATGGCGGCGTCATTCATATGCCTTGCCGCGATCACGCCGTGGCCGTTGGGCTCACCCCAATAAGGTGATGGCGGATACGCGCCGTGCGCCTAGCCTCCGTTCCGTGCCCGTCGCCGTGCGCATCAGCCCCAAACAGATGTCGAGGGAGGACTACGACCGCATGATCCACGAGCTCGAGGCGTCGGGGCTGAGCGAGCCGGAGGGCCGCCTTTACCACGCGGCCTACGGCGAGGATCAGGTGGAGATGTTCGAGGTCTGGCGATCGCAGGAGGAGTTCGAGGCCCATCGGGACCGGACGTTCGCTGTGCTCCAAGGGACCGACGTCAGCACATTCGACGTACGACCGCTCCACTCGGAGCATCCCGACTGAACCCCGCTCGCGCCCCGCGCCAGCTGCCGGCCGCGTCACACCGGTGGGCATCCCGGAAGGGTCGGGTGCGAGCACCGTTGCGCTCGTTCGCGCCGCTGTCAGACTCGCGCCATGGCCAGCGCAAAGACGAACATGAACACGCCCGAGCACGTGCGGCTCGAGCAGGCCCGGACGGGCCAAGCGGCATGGAAGGCATGGGGTCCCTACCTGAGCGAGCGCCAGTGGGGCACCGTGCGCGAGGACTACAGCGAAAACGGTGACGCGTGGAACTACCTCACGCACGACCAGGCGCGATCGCGTGCGTACCGGTGGGGTGAGGACGGGATTGCTGGGGTCTGTGACGAGCGGCAGCGGCTGTGCCTGGCGCTGGCGCTGTGGAACGGCGCGGATCCGATCCTCAAGGAGCGGATGTTCGGGCTCAACAACAGCGAAGGCAACCACGGCGAGGACGTCAAGGAGTACTGGTTCTACCTCGACAGCACGCCGACCCACTCCTACCTGAAGTGCCAGTACAAGTATCCGCAGCGGGCGTTTCCGTACCTGGATCTCGTCGCCACGAACGGTCGGCGAAGCAAGCAGGACATGGAGTACGAGCTGCTGGACACGGGCATCTTCGACGACGACCGCTATTTCGACGTGGTCGTCGAGTACGCGAAGGCCGCGCCCGACGACGTTCTGATGCTCGTGACCGCGCACAATCGCGGTCCGGAGTCGGCCGCGCTCCATCTCCTGCCCACGCTGTGGTTCCGTAACACCTGGTCGTGGGGCGACGATGCCCCCAAGCCCACGCTCGCTGCGGTCAGCGAGGGCGTGGTACGTGCCACCCATCCGCAGCTCGGCGAGTGGCTCTGGTCGATGGACGCGTCGGCGCCGCTTCTGTTCTGCGAGAACGAGACGAACAACGAGCGGCTGTTCGGCGCGCCGAACGCGTCGGCGTACGCGAAGGACGGTGTGAACGACTACGTGGTAGGGGGTGCGGACGGCGCGGTCAATCCGGGGCGCACCGGAACGAAGGTGGCCGCTCACCACGTGTTCGAGGTACCGGCGGAGGAGAGCGTGCAGGTTCGAGTCCGCCTCACGGCGGCGGGTGGCTCGATCGGCAACGGGGGCGCCAGGGCCAAGCCTCTGGGCGCAGGCTTCGACCGCGTGATGAAGGCCCGCAGGGCCGAGGCGGACCAGTTCTACGCGACGGTCGTCCCGCCGGCGCTGAGCCCGGATCAGGCGATGGTGATGCGTCAGGCGCTCGCCGGGCTGCTCTGGGGCAAGCAGTACTACGAGTACGACGTGCACCGCTGGGTGCGCGAGCATGGAGTGGATCCCTGGGGCCCGAACGCGCCGTCCAGCGGCGTGCGCAACGTCCAGTGGTTCCACATGATCGCGGGCGACGTCATCTCGATGCCCGACAAGTGGGAGTACCCGTGGTTTGCGGCTTGGGACCTGGCCTTCCACTGCGCGCCGCTGTCGCTGGTGGACGTGGACTTCGCCAAGGAGCAGATCGAGCTGCTGCTCAAGACGCGCTACCTGCATCCGAACGGACAGATCCCAGCCTACGAGTGGAATTTCAGCGACGTCAACCCGCCGGTGACGCCGTGGGCAGCCCTGTACGTCTACGAGCGCGAGGGACAGATCCGCGGCCAGGGTGACCGGGAGTTCCTAGCCCGGGTGTTCGATCGTCTGCTGACCAACTTCACGTGGTGGGTCAACCGCAAGGACCCGGACGACCGCAACCTGTTCCAGGGCGGGTTCCTGGGGCTGGACAACATCGGGATCTTCGATCGCTCGGCGCCGCTGCCCGGTGGGGGAAAGCTCGAGCAGGCGGACGGCACGGCATGGATGGCCCTGTACTGCCAGTGGATGCTGCAGATTGCAGTCGAGCTCTCGCGCCACGAGCCGGCCTATTTCGACATGGCGCTGAAGTTCATCGCGCACTTCATGTGGATCTCGGTGGCGATGAACCCGCCCGAGGGTGACGCCACGCTGTGGGATGAGGGGGACGGCTTCTACTACGACGTTATGCGGATGCCGGACGGCACGACGATCGACCTCAAGGTGCGCTCGCTGGTCGGGCTGCTGCCGATGTGCGCGGCGACCGTGTTCGAGAGCGATGTCATCGATCGCTATCCCGGCGTGCTCGACCTGCTCACCGAGTTCATCAACCGGTTCTCCGATTCGCTGCCGCAGCTCGCCCACATGCCGGGTCCGAGCCCCGAGGGGCGACGGATGACCTCGCTGGTCGACGAGGACCGCCTGCGCCGGATGCTCTCGGTGATGGTGGATGAGGAGGAGTTCCTCGGCCCCC
>DASPPG010000011.1:0-8575 GCA_035625625.1 Solirubrobacteraceae bacterium | reverse complement strand
TTGGCGGCCAACCGCGGTGACGTGGGAGGAGTCGGGTGAGCGAGCCGAAGCCAAAGCCGTTTGAGATCTCCAAGATGGCGGTTTGGGAGGCCTATCGGAGGGTCAAGGAGAACAAGGGTGGCGCCGGCGTTGACGGCGAGTCGATGGCGGAGTTCGAGGTTGACCTGAAGGCCAACCTGTACAAGCTCTGGAATCGGCTCTCGTCGGGGAGTTATTTCCCGCCGCCGGTGCGTGCGGTGGAGATACCGAAGAAAGACGGCAGCTCTAGAACGTTAGGGGTGCCGACTGTCGCGGACAGGATCGCCCAAGTGGTCGCACGCTCATATCTGGAGCCCGACGTGGAGCCGGTATTCCACGAGGACTCCTATGGGTATCGGCCCGGGCGCTCTGCCCACGACGCGCTTGGGGTCTGCCGGCAGCGCTGTTGGCAGAACGGCTGGGTGCTCGACATGGACATCCGGAAGTTCTTTGACAGCGTTCCATGGGACCTCACGCTCAAAGCGGTTGCCCACCACACCGACCTGCGCTGGATCCTGCTGTACGTGGAGCGGTGGCTGCGAGCCCCGCTGCAGCGGCCGGATGGCAGCCTCGTCGAGCGTGATCGCGGAACCCCTCAAGGGTCGGCGATTTCACCCCTGCTCGCCAACATGTTCATGCACTACGCGTTCGACGCGTGGATGGCCAGGACGTTCCCGGTGGTCCAGTTCGAGCGCTACTGCGATGACGTCATCGTCCACGCTCGAAGCGAGCGGCAGGCCCTGCAGCTGCGGGCCATGATCGCTGCGCGGCTGGCGGAGTGCGGGCTCGAGCTCAACGAGCAGAAGACCCGCATCGTGTACTGCAAAGATGATGACCGGCGCGGCTCATATGAGCACACGTCGTTCGACTTTCTGAGCTACACGTTTCGCCCGCGGCTGTCGAAGAGCAGATACGGAAAGCATTTCGTGAACTTCTCTCCGGCGGTCTCGAACGCGACGAAGACGCGGCTGCGGCGCGAGATGCGCGGCTGGCGCGTCGCCCGTCGCTCGGACAAGTCCCTCACGGACCTGGCGCTGATGTTCAACCGCCAGCTCCAGGGCTGGATCAACTACTACGGGCGCTTCTACAAGTCCATGTTGTATCCGGTCTTCCGCCACTTCAACGACACGCTCGTGAGGTGGGCCATGCGGAAATACAAACGCTTGCGCCGCCACAAAACCCGGGCGCGCCGGTTCATCGCTGAGGTCGCAAGACGTCAGCCTGGCCTGTTCGCCCACTGGCGCTGGGGCATCCGCCCCGACGGCTGGACGATGGGAGCCCGGTGAGCTGAGAGGTTCACGCCGGGTTCTGCGAGCGCCGGGGGGTGAGATTCCCCCCGGCGACTCACCATGTAGCGGGCTTTGAGCATCGTAATGACGCCGAGCGGTTCCTCGCCGACCTTCGCGAGCGGTTCGCGGAGTTCGCGTTGGAGCTGCATCCGGAAAAGACGCGGCTGATCGAGTTCGGACGGTTCGCCGCCGAGCGGCGAGCGGCGCGCGGGCTTCGGAAGCCTGACACCTTCGAGTTCCTGGGCTTCACGCATATCTGCGCGAAGGGCAGGTACGGACGGTTCAAGGTGAAGCGGGTCACGAGCAAGAAGAAGATGCGTTCCAAGCTGCATGCGGTCAAGGCCGAGATGCGGCTACGGATGCATCACCCGATTCCCGAGCAAGGGCGCTGGCTCGCCAGGGTCCTGCAAGGGCACTACAACTACTACGCGGTACCCGACAACACCGCGGCGCTACGCGGCTTCCGAGACCGGGTCATCCGACACTGGCGCCACGCGCTTTCGCGTCGCAGCCAGAACGGCCGGATCACCTGGGAGAGAGCCCGTCGCCTCGCCGATCGATGGCTACCCAAACCCCGGATCCTTCATCCCTGGCCAAACGTGCGCTTTGACGCCAGAACCCAAGGGAAGAGCCCAGTGCGTTGACGCGCACGCTGGGATCCGTGCGGGGGGCTGCTGGTAACGGTGGTCCCTACCGCGATCCTAGGACGGAGACGGATGGATTTCGTTACAACGTCGGCAAACACTGCCGCTTCATCGCCGTTGCAGCCGCGAGAGCGACACTGCCGCAATCCACATGCGGAGCGACAGGCGCCGGCGCCCGGCAGCCAACCGATGTCGTGACGATTCCTTTCATCATCCCGACCCGGGCAGGCCGCACGATCGCAACGGCGAGCGACATCGCAGTCGCTCGGCTCGGCGGCGACCGGCGATCGCTTCTCGGTGAATGCACTCGCCACCACGCGACAGGCCGCGCGATTCCTATCGCGTGAACGCGCGCGTCCGGCCCGCCGTGGCTGGCTCCGCCGAACGGGGAGGCGCCCGCAAGGCCGACGCACGATTGCTCCGTGATGAAGGCGATCGTCCCGGCGCGGCCTGGTGGCACGATCGCTCTCGACGGGGAGGATCAATGCCTGCAGCCGGGTCGGGAGCATCGCGCCAGCACGAAAGGAATCGTTCCAACCTCGGGCCTGGATCTCTCTTTGGCGAGATCGATCAGGGTCCCGTTGAGTGGTCGAGAGAAGGGTTATTGACTGCTGCCGGTGAGAAGATGCTCGGAGCGTGGCCGGCTGAAACGACCGGGGATGGCGCGTCGGTCGTCGCCGCTACGCTGCGTGGCGGTGTCTACAGGCAACGAGAAGCGGCTGGAGGGTCGTGTTGCGCGGGCCGCGGAGGAAGCGCTCGCCGAGCACGGGTTCGTCTCGCCGATCGATGTGCTGTGCGGGCTGGGTTGGCTTCACCCGTCGAACGTCGAGCGCTGGCGCCGCGGGCGGCCCCAGCGCCTGGAGGACGTCGTGTTCATCGAGCCTTTCAAGATCGAGACCACGATCAGGCTGCTGGGAGCCTGGGCCCGCGAGCGAGGGCTTGAGCCGAGCGACCGACCGTATCCGGCTCGCTCGCGCACGGCGCGTGAGCTGCGGTTCTCGGCGAGCGGCGATCCCGAGCTCGAGCGCGCGTATAAGACGCATTGGCTCTCGCCTCAGTTCAGCGAGGCGGAACGCGCGCAACTGGACCGCCGCGATGGCCGGCGGCCTGAGCTGGTCGTGATCCGGCCGCTGGGGGAGTTCACGTGCTCGGTCTGCGGGGCGCAGGGCAGCGGGCTTTTGATGATGGAGGATCCGGGGCCCGTCTGCATGGCCTGCGCGGAGATGGATCACCTGCTGTTCTTGGCGTCGGGGGACGCCGCGCTGACGCGGCGGGCGAGAGCGGCGAGCGGGCTGTCGGCGGTCGTGGTGCGCTTCAGCCGCGCGCACAAGCGCTATGAGCGCCAGGGGATCCTCGTCGAGGAGGAGGCGCTCGAGTCGGCCGAGGCCGAGTGCCTGGCCGATGAGCAGGTCCGCGCCCGCCGCCGCGAGCGCGAAGCGCTCAGGCGAGCGGAGCACGACCGTGACCTCCAGCAGCGGATAGCGGATGAGATCCGACGGCTGTTCCCCGGCTGCCCACCAGAACGAGCGCAAGCAATCGCCGGCCACACCGCCGCGCGCGGCAGCGGGCGGGTCGGGCGCAGCGCCGCTGGCCGCGCGCTGGAATCCGACGCGCTCGAGCTTGCGGTCATCGCCTCGGTGCGCCACCGCGACACCCGCTACGACGAGCTGCTGATGTCGGGCGTCGACCGCCACGCCGCCCGCGCGCAGGTCGCCGACGAGGTCGCGAGCATGTTGCGGGCGTGGCGCAGTGCACGCCTCACCCCCCACGCCCGCGCTCCCGCTGCGCAACGGAGTTAGCGCGGTCGCGACGGGCGGCTGCCGCAGCGCCTGGATGATCCCTTTCATGTCGCCACGTACCTCCGGCCGTGCGGCCGGCCGTGTATGTCTGCCGTCGAAACCAATCGCCTCATGCTCCGCGTCGCGACGATCGCTCGCGTGGCAAACCGATCACGCCGATGCCGGCGCGCGGGTCATCGCTTTCGTCGACCGCACCCGTCGGTGCTAGCCAGAATCCTGCAAGCACCGGCTCGTCCACTCGCGGGAAGCAGGGCGGTCGGGATGCGGGCGCCACCGAGCACCGGCGCCGGTTGTGCAACTGGCGAATAGCGAGACGCTCGCCAATCGCCGGGCGAGACCCGCGTTCGTGTATCCGCGCGTATTCCCGCGAGTGCTCCTGTTAGCCCGATCCAACAGCGCGACGATGGCGGGCCTGATTGCTGCTCTTGCTCAAAGCGAGCGTCTCGCGATGAAGGAATCAGACGCCTGGTCCGTCGGAACGAAGCAGCGGTGGGCCCCGGGTCCATTCGGCATGCGCGCCGGCTGCTGAAATGCAAACTCAGCAGCCGGGCATCGCGTTCGCTAACTGCTGCTTCCCGCAGGCGGCTGCCGTGCTTGGTCGCGTGCGGGCGCTCGCAGCGAGCCTGGTGGTCAAGTCTCCAGCAAGGGCCGACCGTCTCGACGGTGACCGTTGCTTGGCCCGGCAGAGCAACGCTCTGGCTCAACCGGCCGGTCGCACGCGATCGGGCTGCCGGTTCCCGTCGACTTCCGAATCCTTGGTGCCTGAGAAAGGAACGCAACGGCGCCTCCAGTATGTCGCTCCTATGTCGCTTGCTACGGCTGTCCGCTGGAGTTCCATTCGTCCGGGCTGAGCTTCCACTTACGGCCTCGGCCTGATCGGCGGCGTTTATCCGGTCACGTATGCCGAGACGGAGCAGTCCGAGGTTCCGGTTCCACCGCTGGTCCATGGATCATCGAGCCATGTCGGGCTGTTGGTGATCTTCCAGCCCTGACCGCTGCAGCCACCCTTCTCGGCGAGTTCGAGCGTGCTGCTGCCCTGGACGTGGATGATGAGCCACACCTTCTGGCCGGTGGTGACAGTCATCGAGCCCGCGCTACCGACCTGGAGGCCGCCCATGTCGAGCCAGCCGGGCGAGGTCAATGCATTGTTTGCCGAGTCACCGATCTGCGCGCCGGGATACCCATTCTGATCGGCATAGACCGCAGCTTCGATCATCGGCGAGCCCGAAATGCCTGCCACCTGATAGACGAACATGTCGCTCAGCGTTCCCGTCGAAGAGATCGTCGCCTGAGTGGCGAGCGCTTGCCCTGTACCAGTCAGGCTGACGGTGTTGGCTTCAACGGAGTAATCGCCTCCCCCGAAGCCGCTCGGCGCAGGAGGCCCAGAAGATGCCGCCTGCACCACCGCGGTCGCGGTGGAGCCTGCCGAGGCTTGGCCCTGGCTGTTGGTCGCGGTCACCACGGCGACGATCGTGTGCCCAACGTCGCCGGAGGCCAGCGTGTAGGAGCTGCTGGTCGCGCCCGGGATGTTCGTGCACGAACCGCCGGTGCCATTGCAGTCCTGCCACTGATACGTGTAGGTCGGTGTCGGGTTGCCGGTCCACGACCCAGTGGTGGTGCTCAGAGGCTGTCCCTGGTTGGGGGTGCCGCTGACGATCGGCACCGCCGTGTTGGTCGGCGCCGAGAGCCCCGTGGTCAGGCCGATGTCAGCCACTTCGGTCGACCAGTACATCGGCAGCAGGTCGTATGGATTTGGAAGGGTTGCTGTTGTCACATATACGTATCCGGCGTTGCGTGTCTGGCTGAGCTGGACTGCGGTGGCCATCGCTGAGGTCGTGGAAGTCCCGTAAATTACGTGCCAAAAGTGAGAAGCGGGATAGCTACTCACCCATGACGGAGCCGAGTAGGAGCTCACGTATGCGCTGTAGGATCCTTCGAAGGTGAGGAGCGTGTCGGCGGCGGAGGCGTAGCACTGATTGGTCTGGGTTCCGGGATTGAGAACCGTTCGGGCTGGGCCACCCTTTGCCTTCACGTAGCTATTGAGCTGACCGTAATACGGCTCCTGCGAACAGCTGGTACTGGCCTGGTCGAAGAAGATGCCTTGCACCGGATACCAGCTGTAGTACTTGCTAACGTCCGACTCCACCGCGCTCAATGAACGACTTCCGTAGCTCGTGTAGACATAGCCCACCACGGTGATTCCAGCGGCCTCTGCGGCCTTACCGCGCTCACATAGTTAGGGTCAGGCGCGGAACCCGGTCCGCTATTGGGATTCAGCACCGCTAGCGCTCCTTGGCCAGCCTGGTCTATCTGGGTCCAGTAGTTCGGGTTTCCGCCCGCGTAAAAGTACGCAGGTACCGCGATGCTCTGGGCAGCCGCCGCGCCGGCGGCAGCTCCCAGGACGAGCAGAACCGCGAACATCAACGTTGCGCGGCCGAGGAACCCCGACAAGAAGTATCCGCGCAATGTATTGAGTGTTGCCCCCCTGCTCGCCAAGAACTCGGAATCCGGCTTTGGTGCGGTATCCGCGGCCATGAGAGCACCTCCTTCGGGTGTTCCGCACGGAGCCTGCGAGCGCTTGTAGGAATTGGTACTAGACGCCTTGTGGGTGTACATCCGTAGGAGCTGGCCGGACTGCGTGTGGTGGACTACGGATCGCGAACCGTCTGCTGAACCCGGGATGACGTAAGCTCACTGCCGCTTCGATCGAGAAGCGGCAGTGCCGACGTCGGCAACGCGTCGTTGTCCACCACGACGTTGGCGACAAATCTGCCCTCTGAGGTCAGGAACGTCGCCAACGTCGGGCTACGGCTGCTGCTTATCGATCGAACCGGCAGTCTGCGGCTTGCTGCCGGACCGGCCACTAAGGAGGAGTCTCGGCGACCAACCAGATGACCAAACTCCGACGGGCTGTCATGCTGGCGCGATGCCGACAGGGCTCTTTGGTCGGATCGCGCGTCATCCGGTAGGAGTCGGACGCAACGAGCACGAGGACCGTCTCACTGAGATCCTCGCAGCCGTGATGGATCATCACGAGTGTCCCGATCTCGCGCAGTTCCTGGTCACACGATGGATCGAACCGCAGCCCGGTTCTGATCGCCCCGTCGCCGGCGTGGGAAAACTGGGGTCGGGTGGCCGGGGGGATTCTCGCCCCCCGGCTCCCTCGGATCCCGGCGTGACAGTCTCCCGTCACCGGGCTCTTCTCACCAGCCTTTAGTACGAGCGGATCCACTGCCAGTGGGCGAATAGGCCGGGCTCTCGCTCGAGTATCCCGGCCCACCACCGTTTGAACCGCGCGTAGGTCCGCAGCCGTTTGTACTTCTTCCCAGCCCAGCGCCTCAGGTAGGTGCTGACGCGCCGCAGAAGGGGCTCTACTGCGGACCGGTAGTACCGGCCGTAGTAGTTCATCCACCCGGCGATGATGGGGTTCAGCCATTCCGCCAGGTCGTCCAGCGACAGGTTGGTCTGCCTGTGGATCCGCAGTTCGCGGAGCCGGTCGCTTTTGGCCTTGAGCGCCTCGGGGCTGATCGCGGGCAAGAACGAGCTGAAGTGCTGCCCGGTCTTGCCGTTGATCGCCTCCCGTGCCCGGAAGGCGAACCCGAGGAAGGTGAACGAGATGTGCTCGTGCTCCTCCCAACGGTTGCTGTCCCTGCAGTGGACGATCCTCGTCTTGTCGGGGTGGAGCCGTAGCCCCACCTCCTGCATCCGCGCGGCAATCCCGGCCAGCACCAGTTCCGCCTGCCGCCTGCTCTTGCAGTGCACAACGGCATCATCGGCGTAGCGCTCAAACGGGCAGCCCGGGAACTCCCGGGCCATCCACCGATCGAACGCGAAGTGCATGAACAGGTTCGCCAGGACCGGCGAGATCGCCGACCCCTGCGGAGTTCCCTTGTCTCGCTCAACCAGCGTGCCATCCGGGTGCTGCAGCGGCGCAGCCAGCCACCGCTTGACATACAGCAGCACCCAGCGACAGTCGGTCACCGCCGTCACCGCACGAACCGTGAGGTCCCAGGGAACGGTGTCGAAGAACTTCTGGACATCCAAGTCGATAATCCAGTCGTACTTCCAACACCGTCGCCGGCATGCCTCAAGCGCGTCCAGTTGCGAGCGTCCCGGCCGGTAGCCATAGGAGTCGTCGTGAAACCGAGGTTCCACCAGCGGCTCCAGAAACATGGCCGCGGCCGTTTGCGCGATCCTGTCCGCGACGGTAGGCACGCCGAGCACCCTAGTCCCCGGGCTGTGCGGCTTGGGGATCTCAACCGCCCTGACCGGAGGCGGAAAGTAGGACCCTGAACTCATTCGATTCCAGATCTTGTAGAGGTTGCCCTCCAGATCGGCCTCGAACTCCTCCAGCGCCTGCCCATCCACCCCGGGGGCACCCTTATTGGCCGCGACCCGCCGGTACGCCTTCCAGACCAGTTGCTTGGGAATAACGAACGGCTTGTCCTTGGGCTTTGGCTTGTTCATCTTCGCTTCCTCCCGAGGCTGTCGCCTCGGTTGTTCGAAATGGACATTCCTGGTGAGCCGGCCCCTTCGCTCCACTCCCACCCCAGCGAGCAGGAGCTTCACCGCTACTACGAGCCGGTCCGCCGGCGAGCGCCGCAACTGGTACTCAATGCCTCCGGTTTCCGCCGTTGGCAGGCTCCCTCTCGCGATCAGGGCATCCACACCCTGGCCGCCGTAATGATTGCGCCCCGGCCGAAACCCGTACGAGAATCCAAGAAAGTCCTGCTCGTAGACAGCGTTCAGCACCTCGACCACCGCCCGCTGAAGGACCTTGTCCTCCAACACCGCGATCCCCAGCGGCCGCAGCCGCCCATCGGCC
>DASPPG010000010.1:0-74640 GCA_035625625.1 Solirubrobacteraceae bacterium | reverse complement strand
CGGTCGTCGGCTCGTCCAGGAACAGGAGGTCGGGATCCCCGACCAATCCCAATGCCAGGTCGAGCCGGCGGAGCTGACCGCCGGACAGGTCCCGGGCTCGCGTGTTTCGCTTCTCGCCCAGCTCGACAAGCTCGATCAGCTCGTCGACCGGCCGGCGCCGCGAGTAGTAACGGCCGTACATCTCGATCAGCTCGGCGACGGTCAGATCGTTCTGCACTCCGGACTGCTGGAGCACCATCCCGACTCGCTCGCGCAGGTTGCGGTGGCCGGGGGCCGGGTCCATGCCCAGCACCCTCGCCTCGCCGCCCGTGCGTGTGCGGTAACCCTCGAGGATCTCCACGATCGTCGTCTTACCCGCCCCGTTAGGCCCGAGCAGACAGAAGACCTCTCCCCGCGAGACCTCGAAGCTCACCCCGCGCACGGCGTCCACCTCGCCATACGACTTGCGCAGATCGCGCACCTCGATGGCGAGTTCATTTGTCCGTGTGTCAGTCGTAGCCATGCCAAGCAGACTAGGCCCGGCCGGGCCGCCGCGTGAGTGGTGCGCGACCGAAATCAGAGGTGACAAACGTCATGGCCTGCGCGTCGAGCGCAGGCGACACGCTTACTGATCAAGGCGACAGACTGACCACCGAGTGTTGCTGTCGCCCGGATGCGTTCGCGTGGAGGGCGTCCTCGACGACAACCCGACGACTCTACGCCGCCCTATCCCACAGCTCGAGGACCTCGGTCTCGCGCTCGAACCCGAGCACGGAGACTGCCCCCGCCTTCAGCAGGAGCCTGGCCCCGGCCGCCACGTCCATGCCGACCCAGCGTGTGCCCACGACCCTGAGAATGTGCCCGTGGGCGAAGGCCAGCGCATCGCCGCCGGCGCCGCGCAGCCGCTCGAGCCCGCGCTCCGCCCGCGCGCCCACCTCGGCCGGCTGTTCGCCACCCGGACATCCGTCGGTCCACAGGTTCCAGCTCGGATCCCGCTCGCGGATCTGGGGTGTGGTCAGCCCTTCGTACTCACCGTAGTCCCACTCTCGGAGGTCATCGCATACCACAGCGCGGTCTCCGTACCCGGCCAGCTCACACGTTTCGCGCGCGCGCCGAAGCGGGCTCGTGAGCACGAGCGAGAACTCCCAGCTCGACAGAATCGGCCCGAGGGCGACCGCCCGCTCCCGCCCCTCCTCGATCAGCGGCAAGTCGGTGCGGCTGGTGTGCTGCCCGCTGCGGCTCCACTCGGTCTCGCCATGTCGGACTAGAACGATCCGCACTCCTCACCCCCGAAAGTTCGCAGAAAACCTGCCGCGCGCCCTACGCGTCGGCGGCGTCGTACGCCTCAAGCTCGATCGTATCGCGCGCCTGCTGCTCATCCATCGCGGCATCGGGGTGCTCTCGCGTGTAATGCCCGCGCATCTGGCTGAGCAGCTCGTCGTCGGTGGCGGCGGCCAGCGGCTCGCCGCAGATGTTGCACTCGATCACTCTCTTGGTCATGACCCACTCGCTTCCTCGTGTGCGTTGAGGGTCGCCGCCGGGCCGTTCACACGATCGCCGGCGGCCGACGCCTCGACCTCATGGGCGGCCAGCAGCGCTGCCCCCAGCACGCCGGCCCGCACGCCGTGCCAGGCGAGCCGGATGCTCGTGCGCCGGCCCAGGCCCGGCACCACGTATTTGAGCGCCACCCGCCGTGCCGGCTCGAGCAGCAGATCGCCGGCACGAGCCGCCCCTCCCCCGATCACCACCTCCTCGGGGTCGAATGTGTTGATCGCGTTGGCGATCCCGATCCCCACCCGCTCGGCCCACAGCTCGACGGTGTGCGCCGCGGCGGGATCGCCGGCCTGGGCCGCCTCCACCGCCTCGGCTCCGAGCACCGGCTTCCCTTGCGCCCTGAGCTGACCGAGCGCCGAGTCCGGGTGCTCACGCGCGCACGCCGCGGCCAGCCGGTCGAGCGCATGACCGGCGGCGACGAACTCGAGCGATCCGGGCTGCGGAAACCGCTCACCCGGCTCAGGCACATGCTTGGAATCGTCCAACCCGAGGCCCACGATCGTGTGCCCGAGCTCGCCCGCCCCCCCGGTGGCTCCACGATAGATCCGCCCGCCGAGCACGATCCCGCCTCCCACTCCGGTTCCGATCGTGATCATCACCAGGTTCTGCGCGACGAGACGGAGCTCCGAGTCGTGCGCCTCCGCCAGCGCGGCAACGGTGGCGTCGTTGTCGACGAACACGGGCACGCCCAGCCGCTCGCCCAGCACCCGGCGGAGCGGCACGTCGGTCAGGGGGATGTTGACCGACGACACGACACGCCCGGTCTCGAACTCGACTATCGACGGGACACCGATGCCGATCGCGGCCAGGTCGTCGGACCGGATCCGGTCGACCATCGCCGCCAGCTGGTCGATCAGCGCCGCACTGGCCGAGCGGTCGGTGGGCTCGAGCGTCGACTCGCTGAGCTGGTTGCCCCGCAGGCAGGCCACGACCGCCTTCGTGCCGCCGAGGTCGACGCCGATCACCGAGCTCACGTCTTCAACCCCGCGGCCGCCTCCCGGTCGAGCAGCACCTTGATCTCCTTGGCCATCGTTGGCAGCAACGACGACGGGACGTGGGGGTCGGGCTCGGCGCCCGGGCCGAACGCCGCCGCCACCGGCTCCGCCTTCGAAGCTCCGGTGGCCAGGAAGACGATCTGGCGGGAGTTCACGAGCGCCGGAAAGGTCAGCGTGACCCGTGGCACGTACGGCTCCCAGCCGGGCTCTTCCACGCCGAGCACCAGCCGCGAGCGCTCCGACAGCGAGTCCTGGTCGGGGAACATCGAGGCCAGGTGACCGTCCGGTCCGATCCCGAGCAGCACCAGGTCGAAGCGCGGCGGCCCCGCGGCGCGCAATTCTCGCTCGTATTCATCCGCCGCCTCATGCGGACCCAGCTCGCCGGGTATACGGTGGATCGCCGGAGCCGACGCCTCTCCCAGCGGCTCTAACAGCGAGTCACGAACCAGCCCGTAATTCGAGCGCTCGTCCTCCGGCGGCACGCAGCGCTCGTCGCCGAACCACATCGTGCAGTGGGACACGTCGATCCCCACGGTCCGAACCGCATCGACGAACTCGCCGTAAGCGGCCTTGGGGGTCGTGCCCCCGGCCAGCACGATCTGCCCGCCGCCCGCGGCGACCCCGACCAGCATCGCGGCGCAGGCCCGGGCCGGATCGTCGACGACCTCGATGTCAACCGGCATCGGGGCAGAACTCCCTGGCGGCTCGGAGCGCCGGACCGTAGGTCGGGTCGCGCAGATGCGACTGACGGACTCCCTCGCCCAAGATTCCTCCCTCCCCCCGGGATGCGCCCAGCACCAGCCAGCTTTTCTCCCCCTGCTCGCGGGAACACTCCCGGGCGCGCAGCCCGCCCTGGGCGCGGTCCAGCGACAGCTTGTTCTCCTCTCCCCATGCGACTGTCACCCCGGCGAGCCCGGGGACATCCTGCTCGAACGGCTCGAGGACGATCTGGACATAGCGCGGCCCGCCGGTGTAGGCACGTCCGCGGAGACCGTCGCCGCCCGCCGACTCGAGTGGCCGGATCTGCCACCCGAGACGCGAGGCGATCCAGCCAGCGAGCAGCAGAGCGCTCGCGGTCGAGCTCGCCTGGTGGCGGATCGTGAGACCGTCCAGCGACGCCAGCGCCACGCGCCGTGCGGGCGGATCGAAGCTGGCGGCCAGACGCTCGCGCCACGGCGTCGTGCGTAGCCAGGCGAGATCGACCACGTAAAGGCAGCGGAGCTCGTCCTCGGCTCGGGCCAGACCCTCTCCGGCGTCGGGCAGGTCGTCGGAGTCGAGCAGCATCACATCGAGCAGGTCCCGCAGCGCCTCGACGGCCTCCTCGTGACCGTGGGGGCTCCACAGCACGGTGGGTAGGTCCGACATCACGACCGGGTCGACGATCGACTCGAGCCCTTTCAGGTGCTGCGGCCCCATGTCGATCTCGACCTGCTCGCTCATCACGCCGATGCCACCGCCGCTCGGCTCGTCGTAGCTCACCACGGCGACGGCGTCGAGCGTGTCGCGCCCTTCCTCGACGGCGCACAGGATCGTGCGCGAGGCGTGGTAGCGGCCGACACGCTCGAGCCGGTTGGCGATCTCGCCTTTCCACTCGCGGTCCACGACGACAACCATGTTGAGCACACGCGCGGGAGCCAGCGCCTGGTTGGCGGCGTGGCGTTCGCGCAGCAACTCGCGCAGCGCGGCCTCGATCGCGTCCGGATTGGTGTTCTCTTCAGACCAGACGTCTTCGCTCACAACCGCCGCCACTTGCGGTCGCCTTCGAGCAGGGCATCGGCCTCCGGCGGCCCGGCGGAACCGGCTGGATACTGCGGGATCGGCGACTCCGTGTCCTGATGCCAGCCGGTCAGAATCGGGTCGATGATCCCCCACAGCGCCTCGATCTCATCCCCCCGGGTGAACAGCGTCGCGTCTCCGCGCATCGCGTCGAGGATCAGCCGCTCGTACGCCTCGGGAGACTCCGACATGAACGACGTGCCGTAGCGAAACTCCATGTTGACCGGCCGGATCCGCATCGTCGGCCCCGGGATCTTCGCGCCCAGTGTCACGGACACGCCCTCGTCGGGCTGCACGGTCAAGATGATCTGATTCGGCTGCACGCCGACCGAGCCGATGCTCTGGAAGGCGAGATGGGGCACCGGCTTGAGCGTGACGGCGATCTCGGTCAACTTGCGCGCCAGTCGCTTGCCCGTGCGCAGGTAGAACGGGACGTCGGCCCACCGCCAGTTGGAAACGTGTAGGCGCAGCGCGGCGTACGTCTCGGTGCGAGAGTGCGGGTCGACGCCCTCCTCCTCGAGGTAGCTCGGAACGCGCTTGCCGCCGACGGTCCCGGGGCCGTACTGCGCGCGAACCGCCATGTTCGGGACGTCTTCGACCGCGGGCGGGACGATCGCCTCGAGCACTTTGAGCTTCTCGTCGCGCACGCGGTCGGCGTCAAACGAGGTCGGCGGCTCCATGGTCAGCAGCGCGAGCAGCTGCATCATGTGGTTCTGGACCAGGTCCCGCAGCGCACCAGCGCCCTCGTAGTAGCCGGCGCGTCCCTCGATCCCCACGTCCTCGGCGGCGGTGATCTCGACATGGTCGATGAAGTTTCGGTTCCACACCGGCTCGAACAGCGCATTGGCGAAGCGCAGCGCCATCAGGTTCTGGACCGTCTCCTTGCCCAGGTAGTGGTCGATGCGGAACACCTGCGACTCGTCGAATACCTCCAGCACCTGGGCGTTGAGTTGGCGTGCCGAAGCCAGGTCGTACCCGAACGGCTTTTCGATCACAATCCGGGTGTCGGCGTTCTCGGACCGCGCGAGCCCGGCGGCGCCCAGCTTGCCCGCGATCACCGAGAAGAACTGAGGCGCGGTCGACAGGTAGAAGACCCGGTTCAGCGGCTGGCCGGCACGTTCGTCGAACTGTTGCAAGCAGTGGCTCAGCTCGTTGTAGACCTCGTCGTCGTCGAACGCGCCCGGTACGTAGCGCATGTCCTCGAGCAGCCCCTCGAGCACCTTCGGGTCGGGCCGCCGACGGGAGAAGCGCTCGATTGACTGCTGCGCCATCTCACGGAAGTCGTCGTGCTCCTGGTCGCGCCGGGCGATACCGACCAGCTCGAAGCGCTCGGGCAGCGCCCCTTCGTGTGCGAGGTTGTAGAGCGCGGGCAGCAGCTTGCGGTGCGCCAGGTCACCCGTTGCGCCGAAGATCACCAGCGCGGTGGGCCGGACGGGGAGGCGCTCGAGGCCGGCGACCAGCGGGTTTTTCTGCTCGAGATCGGTGGCTACGGCTGCGCTCTGCATCGATTAGCTCTCCTGAAGGATTGCGGTCATCCGCCCCGTCACGGCTCGAGCGGCCTTGGCGGGGTCTCCCCCACCCTCTACCCGCTCGCCCGCGCCCGCTCGACGACCTCCCGTGCCGTGTCGGCGACCCGTTCGGAGGTAAACCCGAAATGCTTGTAGAGGGCGCCGGCCGGGGCGGAGGCGCCGAACGTCTCCATCCCGATCACCTCGCCCAGATCGCCCACCCAGTCGCGCCAACCGAGCTTGGCCGCGGCTTCGACCGAGACTCGCGCGCGGCAGGAGGCCGGCAGCACGCCTTCGCGGTACCCGGCGTCCTGGGCGGCGAAATTCTCCATGCACGGCATGCTGACCACGCGGGTCGCGATTCCCTCGCCTTCGAGGACGTCTGCGGCGGCGGTACAGATGTGGACCTCGGTCCCCGTCCCGATCAGGATCAGATCCGGGTTCGGTCGCTTGCTCGAGTGGCGCAGGACGTACGCACCGCGCTCAATCGCGTCGTCCGGGATATCGGCCGGGTTCCAGGTCGGGATCCCCTGACGCGAGAGCACCAGCGCGGTGGGATGGTCCGTGGCCTTGATCGCGTAGTGCCAGCCCATCGCGGTCTCGTTGGCCCCGGCCGGGCGCACCACCCTCAGCGTGGGCATCGCCCGCAGTCCTGCGAGCTGCTCGATCGGCTGGTGGGTCGGGCCGTCCTCGCCCAGCCCGATCGAGTCGTGCGTGAACACGAAGATCGAGGGGAGCTTCATCACCGCGGCGAGGCGGATCGAGCCGCGCATGTAGTCGCTGAACGTGAAGAACGTCGATCCGTAGGCGCGGAAGTAGTGCAGGTTCAGCCCGTTGACGACCGCCCCCATCGCGTGCTCACGGATGCCGAAGTGCATGTTGCGCCCGTCGTAGGAGCCCGCCTCTACGTCGCCGGCGCCGTCGATCAGCGTCAGCGTAGAAGGCGCGAGGTCAGCAGACCCTCCGACGAGCTCGGGGACGTGAGCTGCCGCCCACTGGATCACCTCCTGGGAGGACTTGCGCGTGGCGGTCATCTTGTCCGAGGCGTGGAACTTCGGCACCTCGGCGTCCCAGCCGGCCGGCAACTTGCCGGCGATCATCCGCTGATATTCCTGTGCCGGCTCGGGATTCTGCTGGGCGTAGTCCGCGAAGAGCTGGCGCCAGTCCTCCTCGAGCTGCTCGCCACGTTCGACGCAGCGCCGAAAATGCTCGAGCGCCTCTTCGGGGATGTAGAACGGCTCCAGCGACGGCCAGCCCATGTGCTCCTTGGTGAGCTTGATCTCCTCCTCGCCCAGCGGCGAGCCGTGGGCGCTGGCGGAGTCGTGCTTGTGCGGGCTCCCCTGGGCGATGTGGGTGCGAATGATGATCAACGACGGCTTGTCCTCGACGGCGATCGCGTTGTCCAGCGCCTGCTCCAGGTTGTCCAGCCCGATGTCCTCGTCGAGGTCCTGGACGTGCCATCCGTACCCCTCGTAGCGCTTGCCCACGTCCTCGGTGAACGCCAGCTTGGTGTCGCCCTCGATCGAGATGTGGTTGTTGTCGTAAAACGAGATCAGGCGGCCGAGACCGAGATGACCGGCCAATGAGCTGGCCTCGCCGGAGATCCCCTCCTCGAGGTCTCCGTCGGACGCGATCACGAACGTTCGGTGATCGACGATCTCGTGGCCGGGTCGATTGAACCGGGCGGCCAGCATCCGCTCCGCCAGCGCCATGCCGACGGCGTGCGAGATGCCCTGCCCGAGTGGCCCCGTGGTCACCTCGATGCCCGGGATGTCCCAATGCTCCGGATGCCCCGCCGCCCGGGAGCCGAGCTGGCGGAAGCGCATGATGTCGTCCTCCAGGCTGACGTCGTAGCCGGCGAGGTAGAGCGTCGAATAGAGCAGCATCGAGGCGTGCCCGCACGAGAGCACGAACCGGTCACGGTCGGGCCAATCCGGCTGCTGGGGGCTGTGGCGCATTACGCGCGTGTACAGGACATAGGCGACCGGGGCAAGTGCCATCGGCGTTCCGGGATGGCCCGAGTTCGCCTTCTGCACGGCGTCCATCGACAGCGTGCGGATGGTGTCCACGCACAGCTTGTCGAGCGTGGTCGTGTCCGTAACGGTCACGCGCGCAGCATAACCCGATTGCGGTCCCGGGCAAGAAACGCCGACGCTAACCGGTCGCGCTCAGCCAAAGAGCACGTCGAAGCTCTCGTACTCCTCGACGGGCACGTGCCGGACCTCAGCCACCGCGTCGGCGAGCGCGATCAGTTCGACGTTGGTAGAGCGGAGCGCGGCCATCTTGCCCCATTCGCCGGCGTGGGCCCCGTCGATCGCAGCCAATCCGAGCCTCGTGGCCAGCACCCGGTCGAACGCCGTGGGGGTCCCGCCGCGCTGGACGTGCCCGAGCACGGTGGCGCGCGCCTCATACCCGGTCCGGGACTCGATCTCGCGCTCGAGCGCATACCCGATCCCGCCCAGGCGGGGATGCCCGAACTCGTCGACGCCCCCGGTTTGCAGGGTCATCGTGCCCTCCTTGGGCATCGCCCCCTCGGCCGCGACCACGATCGAGAAGTATCGCCCGCGTTCGTGGCGACGCCGGATCCGCCGGCACACCTCGTCGATGTCAAACGGGATCTCCGGGATCAGGATCACGTCCGCGCCACCGGCCACCCCGGAGTGCAGCGCGATCCAGCCGGCGGTCCGTCCCATCACCTCGACGACGAGGATCCGGTTGTGGCTCTCAGCCGTGGTGTGCAGCCGGTCGATCGCCTCGGTGGCGATGTGCAGCGCGGTGTCGAACCCGAACGTCACGTCCGTGCCGCCGAGGTCATTGTCGATCGTCTTGGGGACCCCGATCACGTTGATCCCGTCGCCGTAAAGCCGGTTGGCGACCCCGAGCGTGTCCTCGCCGCCGATCGCGATAATCCCGTCGAGGTTGAACTCCGCCAGGGTCTCCCGCACCCGCTGCACGCCGTCGTCGCGCTTGTAGGGGTTCGTGCGCGAGCTGCCGAGGATCGTCCCGCCGCGTGGCAGGATCCCGCGCGTCGATTCAATCGTTAGATCCATGAACAACGGCTCGAGCACCCCGCGCCAGCCGTCGCGGAACCCGATCAGCTGGTCCCCATAGTCGTCGATCCCCTTGCGCACCACCGCACGGATAACCGCGTTGAGTCCGGGACAGTCGCCTCCTCCGGTGAGCATGCCGATCCGCATCACCGCGGAATCCTATGCGGTCCGGGCACGCGCGTGTTGCCGGGGTGTAGGCGCCTCGCCTCCGGGCGCCCGCATCGAGGCCTCCGGGCTTCCCCGGGCCGCGGTAGGCTTGCACTGACCATGACGGTGTGTCCAGCCCGAGCATGAAGCTCCCGCTGCTGACTGACAGGGAGCGCCGGCGCGCTCTCTGGACGGCGGCCGGAGCCGCAGGCGCACTGGCCGCCGGCGGCATCCTCGAGTCCGCGCACACGCGCCGGATCGCTCGAGACCCCGAGAGAAAGACGCTCGAGGGACCGCTGACAGGCCGCGTGCATCGCGTCCGCTCCGCCGACGGCACCCTGCTGCACAGCGAAGTGTTCGGTCCCGAGGACGGCGAGAGCGTGGTGCTGGCGCACGGCTGGACCGAGGCGCGGCGGTTCTGGACCTACGTGATCCGCGGTCTCGAAGGCAAGGGCCTCCGGGTGGTCGCCTACGACCTGCGCGGCCACGGAGACAGCGAGCCGGCCAGGGACGGCAACCATGCGATCCGGCGCTTCGGCGAGGACCTCGAGGCCATCCTGGTCGCCTGCGTTCCGGATGACCGCCGCGCGGTTGTTGTGGGCCACTCGCTCGGCGCGATGTCGATCGCCTCGTGGGCCGAGCAGCACGACGTCGAGCGACACGTGCGCGGGGCGGTATTGCTGAATACCGGCGTCGAGAACCTGATCAACGAGCACCTGCTCTTTCCCGTTCCCGGACTCGGCAACGCGCTCAACCGGACGATCGCCTTGCACGGCTTCCTGGGCAGCAAGGCGCCGCTGCCCCGCTTCTCGACGCCGCTCTCCGCCGCTGTGATCCGTTACATCGCGTTCGGCCCCGATGCCTCCCCGGCGCAGGTGGCGTTCTTCGAGCGGATGCTCGTCACCTGCCCGCCCGACGTGCGGGCGGACGTCGGTATCGCGATGTCCGAGATGGACCTCAGTCATGCGCTGCCGCGCCTGACCGTTCCGACGATCGTGATCGCCGGGTCCGCCGACAAGCTCACACCGCCCTCGCACGCTCGCCGGATCGCCGAGATGCTGCCCCAGCTACGGCGTCTTACCGTGCTCGAGGACACGGGTCACATGACGCCCCTCGAGCGTCCCGGGGCGGTGATCGACGCGCTGGCGGAGCTAGCCACGCTTGCGCCGGAGCATGCCACCGCCTGACGCTTTGACAGAGTGGTGGGGTGGGAGTGAACGCCGTGTCTGATTCGTCTTTCCGTTGTCACGTATTAAGGGAGGATCCCGAGCTGGCGGACGCCATCCCACCCGAGCGCCGCGAGCAGGCGATCGAGGAATGCACGGCGCCCGAGCTGTCGCTTCAACCCGGCCTGTGGGGAGGTAAGGGATCGCTCGGGTTCCGGGGCGGGATCGGCGTGCTCGTGCTGCGCGGGTTGATGATCCGCCGCGTCGGGATCGACGGCCGCTACGGAGCGGAGCTGATCGGAGAGGGCGACCTCCTGCGCCCCACGGAAGAGAGTGAGTCGCCGCTTCTCCCGCTCACCACGAACTGGTCGATCGTCCTGCCCACCCGGGTCGCGGCCCTCGACATCGGGTTTGAGCAACGCGTCGCCAAGTACCCCGAGCTGACCCGCTGTCTGGTGGCACGCGCGATCCAGCGCTCCAAGAACCTGGCCGTCAACATGGCGATCGTCCACCAGGCCAGGGTCGATGTCCGACTCCACATGCTGCTCTGGCACCTGGCCGCCCGCTGGGGCAGGGTCCGCAGCGACGGCACGGTGCTCCAGCTGCGTCTCACCCACGCCGTGCTCGCCGATCTGGTGGCTGCCCGCCGGCCGACCGTCACCACGGCCCTGTCCGAGCTGGCCAGGCGCGGGCTCGTGCGGACCGACGGCGACACCTGGCTGCTGCCGGGCGACCCGCCGGGCGAATTGCTCGCGTTCGCGCACGAAGCCGGTAATCGCACCCGCTGACGCGGTGCACGGCGGCCCATACACGTGCACGTCGATCCATACATCGTCCTCGGGAGCGCGATCATCGGGTTGCTCGTGGGGCGTGTAGAGGAGCTCACCGGTGATCGAGAGGCTTGACGTCCCCGTCGCCGGCGGGACCCTCGCCACTTTCCGCCTCGGCCGCGGCCCCGAAGCGGTGCTCGCCGTGCACGGCATCACCGCCAACAGCCGCTCGTGGTGTGTCGTCGCCCGCGCGCTCGCCGGTCGGGCGGAGCTGCTCGCGGTCGACCTCCGCGGCCGCGGGGCGAGCAGCGAACTGCCCGCGCCCTTCGGGATGGAGGCTTACGCGCACGACCTGCTCGCGGTGCTCGACCGTTGCGGCATCGAGGGCGCGGTGCTCGTCGGCCATTCGCTGGGCGCCTACGCGGTGGCGCGCCTCGCCGCCGATCATCCCGAGCGTGTTCGCGCGGCGGTCCTCGTCGACGGAGGCCTGACCAGCCCCGCCATCGAGGAAGTCGATCCGGAGGCCTTCCTGGCTGCATTCCTGGGGCCGGCCCTGGCCCGGCTCGAGCTGACCTTTCCCACGCCCGAGGCCTACCACGACTGGTGGCGTGCCCATCCCGCGTTCGCCCGCTTAGACGTGGCCGACGAGGACCTCGTCGCCTTCGCCGACCACGATCTCGGGGGAGTGTCGCCACAGCTCCACTCGACGGTGGCCAAGGACGCCGTCCGCGCCGATGCGCACGAGATGTTCGAGATGGGCAAGCCGGCCCAGCGCCTCACCGTTCCGGCTGAGCTGCTGCGTGCTCCGCGGGGACTTCAGGACGAGCCGAGCCCGCTGATCGCGGCTGATCTCGCTCAAGCCTGGGCGGATGGCGCGCCCGCCCAGCGTCGTGTGCTCGACGTGCCGGACGTCAACCACTACACGATCGTGATGGGCGCGGCCGGCGCCGGCGCGGTGGCGCAGGCGATCGTGCGCGGATTGCAAGGTCCCGTTGGCGGCCCTCCCCTACGATCAGCGCGATGAGCAGCGCAGGGACGGTCGGCGCCAGACGCGAGCCGCCGGAGCCTGGCCTGACTCGGGACGAGATGGTGGCGCGCGCCGTCGCCCTGCGGTCCCAGCTGGTCGCCGACGAGGAGGCGACCGAGCAGCGCACCTACTACTCGCAGGAGATGCACGAGGCGTTCCTGAACGCGGGCTTCTACCACCTGTACGTCCCGTGCCGCTACGGCGGGCACGAGTTCGGCGTGCCCACTTGCGTCCGCGTGGTGCAGGAGATCGCGCGCGGGTGCGTGTCCACCGCCTGGTGCGTGGGGCTGGCGATGAACCACGCGCTCATGGTCGGCTCCTGGTGGCCCCAGGAGGCACAGGATAAGGTCTTCGCCGCCGGCGACTTCCGCTGTTCGTCGGTCGCCGCCCCGGTCGGCAAGGCGGCGAAGACCGACGACGTGTGGGAGATCAACGGCCAGGTCGCCTTCGCCTCCGGCACGCCCTATTCGACCTTCTACATGGGCCAGGCGTTGCTGCCGGCGCCCGCCGGCGCCGACCCTCAGGAGCCCCCGCCGCAGCTGCTGTTCGTAGCCCCCCGCAGCGAGTGGAAGATGCTCGACGACTGGGGCGACATGCTCGGGCTCAAGGGCTCGGGCTCGCACAGCATCCGCTTCGAGGGGACCCGGATACCCGAGAGCTGGGGTTTCGAGGGGAGCATGCTCGACGTCGAGGGCGGCGGCGGCACGCCCGGATCGCGGCTTCACGGCAACCCGATGTACTCGGGCCGGGCCGTGTCGATCTTCACGATCTCGCTGGCCGCGGTGACGATCGGCGCCGCGTACAACATGCTCGACGAGTACGAGCGGCTGATGCGGACCAAGACAACCCCGCTGCCCCCGTTGGTGCCGCGCATCAAGGACCCGGACTACCAGCGCTGGTACGGCCGCGCGCTCACCCACATCGCCACCGCGGAAGCGGCGGTGCATAACGCCGCCGACCAGCACATGGAGCTCTGCCGGCGCAACGCCGAGGACGGCGTTGCGTACACCTTCGGCGACGACATGCTGCTCGCGGGGATTGCCCGCGAGGCGATGCTGATGTGCTGGCGGGTCGTCGACGATGATCTGTGGCAGACGGTCGGCGCCAACGTGGCCCGGGACGGCGAGCGCACCGCGCGCGTGTTCCGCGACATGGCGGTGGCGGCCGCCCACCGCAACCTGCAACTGCGCGACATGTTCTACGGCGACATCGGCCGTGCCGCGCTGGGCGAGACGCAGCGCATCCCCGGTCGCTGATTCTGGGCCGCCTGCGGCGGCGTCCGCCGGATGAGTCGAGACCGGCCCGGTCAGGCGAGGTCGGATGCCGAGCGGGCCGAGCCGAGACCGCCGTTCCGCCGGGCATCCGTGCCCGGCGGGGTCCGCGATCCCCGTCCGGACGGGGAACCCGGTCCCACGGACGCCGCGAAGCGGCCCCAAAATTCCGGTTAACCCCACGCTCGCGACCCCGTCCGCGGTGAATTCGGATTCACCCGGCCATGGCACGGTTAGCGCCGCACTCGAGGAACGCGGGGTGCCGAGTGCGGCGTTAACCGGAAAGCCGGCGCTCCACCCAGCGGGTCAGCACCGCCAGCGTCTCCACGTTGTTGCGCTCGATCATGATCCCGTGGGCATTGCCGTGCACCCCGTGGTCGGCGAGCTGCACCAGCTCGACGTCACAGCCTGCCTGCTCGAGGAACTCGACCAGATCGTGGTCGAACCGCCTGAACATCGACGCTTCGCCCGTCACGACCGCGATCGGGAACCGACTGAGGTTGGGCAGCTGGCGCGGCGGATCCTCGGGGACGACCTCGATCGCGATCAGCGCCGCGACCTGGTCGGGGCGCGCATCGGCGGCCAGGAATGTCCCGGGCCCGGCTGCCGAGTGGGTGACGACAACCGCCGGCCCCACCTGGTCGAGCAGCTCGGCGAGGCGGACCTGTTCGAGCGCGTGCATGTCCGCCCAGCTGGCCAGCATCGGCCCCGACGGCGCCAGCCACTGGTCGTAGATCGGGTCGCCCGGCTCGCGGCCACCCGGCCACTGCGTGTGCAACTGCGCCCACGGATTCGAGTCGGGGCCCTCGACCGGCGGGACGAAAATGGGGCGCAAGGCCTCCGCACCCATCTGCGGGCCCATCGGTCCGAGCACGTCCGGATGAAACGGCGAGCGGCCGTGCCCGGGGCGGTCGACCACGTACACCGCGTGTCCCTGCTCGACGAGCAGCCGCGACCACCCGAGGCGGCCGTCTGGGGTGGTCAGGTAGTCGGTCCCCTGTCCGCCGCCACCGTGCACCAACACCCACGGAGGTCTCGCGGCCGACTCCGAATCGGCTGGGGCTTCCCACTCGACGTACATCGGGCCGCGGAGCACGGTGCCGAGCGGCCCCTCGACCCGGTCGGAAACCCCCACCCAGAACGAGCCGCGTCGCGACGTCGTGACCGGTCCGGACGGAACGTGCCGGGTCATGCCGGCGCCAGCGCCCGCTCGCTCGCGCGCCGTGCCCCCTCGGAGAGGGCAGCCAGCTTGGCCCAGCAGATGTCGGGGTCGATCGCGCCGAACCCCGACCAGGTCCCGAACCCGCAGTCGGTGCCCGCCATCACGCGCTCGGGGCCGACGATCCCGGCAAATGTGAGCAGGCGCTGCGCCACCAGCTCCGGGTGCTCGATGTAGTTGCACGTGGAGTCGATCACCCCGGGCGCGAGGATCTTGTCCTCCGGAATCGCGGCGTCGCGCCACACCGCCCATTCGTGCTCGTGGCGCGGGTTCGCAGCCTCGAACTGGATCGTCGCCGGCTTGGCGCGCAGTACCACGTCGATGATCTTCTCCAGGTCGATGTCGAGGTGGTGGGGGCCCTCGTAGTTGCCCCAGCACAGATGCAGGCGAACCCTGTCGGCAGGCAGGTCGCGGAGCGCGTGGTTGATCGCCTCGACGTGCCGCGCCGCCGCGGCCACGAACTCCTCGTCGGGGCGGTCGCGGTACATGATGTGGCGACCCATGGCGAGGTCGGGCGCGTCGATCTGGACCTGGAACCCCGCCGCGACGATCGCCTCGTACTCGACCTTCATCGCCTCGCCGATCGCTTCCAGGTACTCGTCGAGGCTCGGGTAATACTCGTTGGGCTGAAACAGCGCGATGATCCCGGGAGAGGGCGCGTTCATGAAGGCGCCGGCCACCGGCTGGCCTTCGATCGCGCGGGCCAGGCGGGCCAGGTCGCGCTCGACCGGCTCACGGTGCTCGTAGGTGATCGGGCCGCGACAGATAGGGCGCAGGTAGCGGGCGCTCCCGCCCTCGTCCGCGAGCCGCTTCATGTAGCGCGGATACGCGTCGAGATCCGCCGGCGTCGCGCGCGGCACGTCGCCTACCTCGAACCCGCTGAGGCGGTGGCGGATGTAGGTGGCGTAGCCGATCTTGCTCATCTCGCCGTCTGAGACGACGTCGATCCCCGACTCCACCTGATGGCGCACGCGGTCGCGCACCGCCGCGTCGAGCAGCTGGTCATAGCGCTCGCGGTCGACGGGGTCCCCGCGATCCTCGGCGAACACGAGCTCGACGAGCTCCGGCGGACGCGGCAGGCTGCCGACGTGGGTGGTGAGGATGCGGGTCATCTAAAAGATCTCCTCGAGTAGTCGGTGGACGGCTTCGGGCGGGGCCGGCCGCGGGTTGGCCTTCGCCGGTGCACGCTCCGCCACCGCCTCGGAAAGCTCGCCCAGATCCTCGCGCGGGACGCCGTAGTCACGCAGCCGGGGAGAGCCGGCCAGCGCGGCCAGCGCGCCGACCCGCGCGATCGGCTCGCCGTCCCCCATCGCCTCCCCGAAGCGCGCGATCTCTGCCGCCGCCACCTCGTGGTTGTAGCGGAGCGCGGACGGCAGGCAGACCGCGTTCATCGTCCCGTGGGCCAGGCCGTAGCGGCCTCCGAGCGCCTGCGCCATCGCGTGCCCGAGGCCCATCCCGGCGCGCAATGCCGCGCCTGCGTGCATCGCGCCCGCGAGCAGCTGCCCGCGCGCCTCGAGATCATGCCCGTCGTCTGCGACCCGTGGCAGCCACTCGGAGATGAGGTGTGCGCCGGCGAGCGCTTCCTGATCGGTCCCCTCGCTGCGCCCGGGCGAGTACAGCCCCTCCGCGCAGTGCGCGAGCGCGTTCAAGGCCGTGCCGGCGCTCTGCTCAGGTGGCAGGTCGAGGGTCAGCGCGGGCTCGTACACGATCGCCACCGTCCGCGCGCCTCCCCCGCCGCGCTTCACGCCCGCCTGCCGGTCGCGCATCCCGAAGCCCTGGGTCCACTCGGCGCCCGAGTACGTCGTCGGAATCGAGACGATCGGCAATCCCGTCTCGCTGGACACCGCCTTGGCCGTGTCGATCGCGCTGCCGCCGCCGAGTGCCACCAGCCCGTCCATCCCCTCGGCCGCGGTCAGCGCCTCGCGCACGCCGGCGATCTCGGCGTGCGGCTGCACGCCGTGGAAGCGGCGCGCCACCGGAAGCTGGAAGTCGCGCCACCGCTGGGTGGTGATCAAGAGCGGCCGGGTGATCGACAGCTCGTCGAACACGCCTGGCAGCGTGTCGAGACCCCAGCGGACGATCATGGGGCGATCAAATCACAGCCGGACGCTTGGCAGATAACTCGGAAATAGTCCGAGTTATCTGCCAACCGGCGCTCACTCCGCCGATTCCGTGCTCGCCTGCAGCCGGCGCATGGCGGCCAGCCAGCGCTCGTAGTCCTGCGCCTTTCGCTGGAAGAACGTGAGCACCTCGGGGTGGGGCAGGATCAGGAACTGCTCCCGGTCGATCGCATCGACCACGATGTCAGCCACCTGCTCGGGCTCGAGCATCGCGCCGGCGCTCCGCACGACACGGTGGGCGAGCTCGTCACCCTGGGTCATCGCGGTGCGCACGCCCATCGGGCACAGGCAGCTGACCCGGAGGCCGCGGTCTCCATAGGTGACCGACAGCCATTCGGCGAACGCCACCGCCGCGTGCTTGGTCACCGCGTACGGCGCCGAGCCGATCTGGGTAAGCAAACCGGCGGCCGAGGCGGTGGCCACGAAGTACCCCTCCCCGCGCTCGATCCAGCCCGGCAAGAGACGCCGCGCGGCCAGGATGTGCGCGCGGACGTTGACCGCGAACGCCTGATCCCACACCTCGTTCGGCGTGTCGACCGGATCCTCGCCGATCGCCACGCCGGCGTTGGCGAAGAACACGTCGACCGGGCCGAGTTCGGCCTCGACCCGCGTCAGCAGTGCGTCGAGCTCGCGATCGCTCGTGACGTCGGCGCTCACGGCCAGGTGGGCGGGGTGGGCCAATTTCAATTCGCCTCCCACCGCCTCGAGCGCCTCGGCCTGGATGTCGGTGGCGGCCACGCGGGCGCCCTCTTCGGCGCACCGCACGGCCAACGCCCGGCCGATCCCGCCGGCCGCGCCGGTGACCACTACGACCCGTCCGTCGAGCTTCACGGCACCGCTCTCAAATTGTCAAATGAATTGAACACGAACTCAGATGATTCGTTTCCCTCGCCGACGCTGTGGGTAAGACCGCGGCGAGAGACGAGGACAGCGAGGGTAGCCATGAGGTCTACCTCCCGCGGTGGTCAACAACTACGACGACGGCGCCGGCGCCACGAGCACGCGCCGGTGACTGGGACCGGGACAGGGCCAGCCGGCGAGGCATTCTCGCCCGGCTCGACCGGATCGATGTGTGGTCGATGCCGTTCATCTTCATCGGGATCATCGGTACCGGCTTCCTGTTCGCGTTCTACGACGTGTTCGACATCAACGTGTCGTTCATCCAGGGCTGCGTTGCGCTGAAGCACGGCTGCACCCCGGCCAAATGCGGTCTCCGCCCTGCGCGTCCCCGTGGTGCTGAACCTGGCCGGCTGGGCGGAGGCATCGGGGTCCTATTGATTTCGCCCCTCAGATCCCGCACATGTCCGTTCTCGGGTCGATGCTGGCGGTCTCCGGATGGCTCGTGCTGGCGGCGATCGTCGCCCGGTTCAGCGTCAACACGCGGGGGCGGTACTACGAGGAGATTTCGCCCTAAGGCGCCGCCGTCAGGCGCCGCCGACCATCCCCTAAGGCGCCACCGTTAGGCGCCGCCGACCTTCCTCTTTCCCGTGGCGGCGCCGGCTAACGCTCGGCGTCGACCGACCGCAGAACCCGCTGCATGTGTTCGATGTGGTGGCGCATGGCGCGCTCGGCGGCGAGCCGCTGGTGTCGCCGGATCGCCCGGACGATCAGCTGGTGCTGGGCGATGATCTCGTCCGCGTCGAGGGCGTGGGCAACGTGCGCGACCAGCGACGGCTGGAGGACGTCGAGGATCCAGCCGGTGAACGTGACCAGCAGCTCGTTGCCCGCGGCGACCGCGATCGCCCGGTGAAAGCGGGAGTCGGCCAGCCGGAACTCGTCGGACCCGGGATCCCGACCCCGCGCAGCGGCGATCGAGTCCAGCAGCACCGCCACCGTCGCCTCGTCGGCCCGTTCAGCGGCCAGGCCGGCCAATGGCACCTCCAGGAACATCCGAGACTCCAGCAGCTCGCACAGCGTCACGCTCTCTGACTCGAGCATCGCTGCGATCGATTCGCTCACGTGGCGACCGATGCCGGCGCCGGTGGTGTTCTCGACGAACACGCCGCCGGCGCGGCCCTTCTGCACCCGGATCAGATGCGACCCGGCCAGACGGCGCAATCCCTCGCGCAAGGTCGGGCGGCTCACCCCGAACTCGCGGGCGAGCTCGTGCTCGGTTCCGATCCGGTCGCCCGGCCGAAGGCCTTCGCGCTCGACGTACCGGCGGATCTCGCGGGCGATCTGTTCGCTCGCGTCCGCGTGGACGGCCTCGAACCGCGGTGCGCGGCGGGCACCGGTGGCAGTTGACATGCGCCGAGTTTATGGCTGCGGTCGCTGTCCGTCCGCGCATCCTGCGAACTGACCGCTAAGCAAATGCGGTGCGGTACCGATAAGGACCAGCATGCGAAGTACCTGCGCGCGCGTGGAAAGGGCGCCCGAGGTCGGTCGGCCGCCGGCGCTCGAGCCTGGCCAGCAGCCGTCCGGGGAGCGGTTCCGGATGCTGTTCGACCGCGCCTCGGTCGGCATCGTCACTGTCGGGCCGGACGCTCGCGCCATCGAGGCCAATCCTGCCCTCGAGCGGATGCTCGGCTGCGAGCCCGGCGAGCTGATCAACATGGACCTGAGGTCCTTCGGCCATCCGGATGACGCGGATGTCAACAAGGACCTGCCCGAGAAGCTGCTCGGGAACGTGCGCGGCTACGAGTACGAGAAGCGCATCATTCGCAAGGGCGGAGAGGTCATCTGGTGCCGGATCAAGGTGTGGACGGACGCGGCCGCGACCGGATCCGACGATCTCCGCGTCGCCATGCTCGAAGACATCACCGAGAGCAAGCTGGCGGCGCTCGCGCTCGAGGAGCGGGCCAACCGGCTCGAGCGCATCATCGCGACGCAGCGCGACGTCGCCGCTGCCTCATCGGTCGACCTCGAGCACGTGATGGAGGTGATCGTCGACCGGGCGATGGCGCTGACGCGCGCCGAGGGAGCCATGGTCAGCCTGATCGAGGGCGATACGGTGGTGACACGGGCCGCCAAGGGAATCGTCGCGGGATTCCGAGGGAACCGCCGCCCGCTGAGCCAGAGCGTGACCCGCTTTGCCATCGCGGACCGCCTCCCGCTGCTGATCGAGCACGCCGAGGGCGACCCCCGCCTCAACCCGCAGGTCCGCGCGAAGGTCGGCGATCGCTCCCACATCTGCGTGCCGCTGTTCGGCGGCGACCAGCCCGTGGGGGCCCTCAGCGTAATGAGCACATCCGAGGTGGAGCGGCTGAACGAGGAGGACCGCCAAACCCTCGAGCTCCTGGCGGGCGTCCTGTCCGAGGGGGTCAGCCGGGCGGCCGAGTCCGAGGCCAAGCGCAAGCAACTCGAGGCCCTCGCTCGCTTCGAGGCGATCTACCAGGGCGCCCTGAGTGGGGTTCT
The DNA here is from genome assembly GCA_035625625.1 of Solirubrobacteraceae bacterium. GTDB lineage: Bacteria > Actinomycetota > Thermoleophilia > Solirubrobacterales > Solirubrobacteraceae > Palsa-465. The sequence continues at coordinate 54,704 of DASPPG010000010.1, read as the reverse complement.
CGTGATGAGCGCCGACGGGCACGTAATCGACGCCAATCCGGCGATGGTGCGCCTGCTGGGGTTCGATTCCGCGGATCAGATCCAGCGGAAGTTCGCCGAGCACATTCATCCCGACGACTCCGAGCAGGTGCTGACCGCGGTGCGCGAGTTGCTTGCCGGAGGCTCGAACTCGCTGCACCAGCAGCACCGGCTGATCCGCGGCGACGGCAAGGTCGTGTGGGTGTCGGCATCACTGTCGATCGTCCGGGAGGCCGACGGCCGTCCCAGCTTCGGCATCGTGATGGTGCAGGACGACACCGAGCGCAAGGCCGCCGAGGAGGCGTTGCTACGCCAGTCCGAGCTCAACGAGCACCAGGCCCTGCACGATGGCCTTACTGGCCTGCCCAACCGCACGCTGTTCCGTGATCGGATCGAGCAGGCGATCGCCATCGCTAGGCGCGAAGGCGGCCAGCTGGCCGTCGCGATGATGGATCTCGACCGCTTCAAGGACGTCAACGACTCGCTCGGCCACCACGCCGGCGACGCTCTCCTGGTCGAAATCGGGCAGCGGCTGCGCGGCGTGCTGCGCTCCTCGGACACCGTGGCCCGCCTCGGCGGCGACGAGTTCGGGGTGCTGATCTCGAAGCCCCGTACCGATCGGGACGTGGCCTTCGTGATCGAGAAGGTGCGGGACGTGCTCGAGCAACCGGTGGTCGTCGACGACCTGGGGCTGCCGGCCGAGGCGTCGATCGGGATCGCGATGTTCCCGGCCCACGGGCAAGACGTCGACACCCTCCTACGGCATGCCGATGTGGCGATGTACAGCGCCAAGGAGGAGAAGACCGGCTACGTCTTCTACGACGGCTCGCGAAGCGAGAACGATCCGGGCCGGCTCACGCTGGTCAGCGAGCTGCGCCGCGCGATTGAGCAGCGCGAGCTCGTCGTCTACTACCAGCCCAAGGCGGCGCTGGCCAACGGCGCGGTGCAGTCGGTCGAGGCGCTGCTGCGTTGGGAGCACCCCACGCGCGGCCTGGTCGGTCCAGACGAGTTCATCCCGCTGGCCCAGCAGACCGGGTTGATCAAGGCGCTCACCCTGTACGTGCTCGACGAGGCGCTCTCGCAGTGCCGGGCCTGGACGCAGGCGGGCATGCCGCTCAACGTGGCGATCAATGTCTCGATCCGAAACCTGCTCGACGCGCACTTCCCCGAGCTGGTCAGGACTCTCCTCGAGAAGTGGCGTGTCGATCCGGCGATGCTCGAGCTCGAGATCACCGAATCGACCGTCCTCTCCGATCCCGTCCGCACCAAGCGCGTCCTCGACAGGCTCTCGGCGATGGGCATCTTCCTGTCGATCGACGACTTTGGTACGGGTTACTCATCGCTCGCGTACCTGAGCCAGCTGCCGGTCCACGAGATCAAGATCGACCGCTCCTTCGTCATGAACATGGGCGATTGCGAGAACGACGCGGTGATCGTGCGCTCGACGATCGACCTCGCGCGCAACCTGGGCCTGCACGTCGTGGCCGAAGGGGTCGAGACCGAGCAGGCCTGGCACGAGCTGAATGAGCTCGGTTGCACGATGGCGCAGGGCTATTACCTGAGCCGGCCCGTACCGGCGGCCCAGCTGACGGAGTGGCTCCGATCGCGGCCGGATGGATGCGCGACGGCGCCGATCCGGCGCGTGGCCTAACGCGCCGCCGACAAATCTAATTAGACGCCACCCGGCCGCGGACTCCTTGACCTCGTCGGGGATCATCGGCCTGTCGCCGGCCGGGTCGGCGATCCCGTTCTCGAGCCACCTGTAGCGCCCGTCGAGGACCTGGGCCGCCGCGCGGTTCTCGTCGTCGTCGTCGTGCCAGAGCTCGGGGAACAGCGTCTCGGCGCGGCGCCTGGCCTGCCGGCAGAGCAGCTCCGCCAGCTCGTAGGCCTCGGCGCGTTGCTCGGGGTGCTCCCGCCCGAGAGTGTCCGCGTAGGCCACCGCGGCGGCCATCGCAAACAGCTCCGCCCCGATGTCGACCAGCCGCAACCTGCGAGAGGCCGAGGCCGCCGTACTCCTCGGACCACCTTCATGCCGAGCGCCCCGAGGCGCCGCAGCCCCTCGACCATGTGGTCGGGGATCTTCGCGTCGCGCTCGATCTCGAGCGGGTCGACATCGCTGCGCAGGAACTCCTCGAGGCTCGAGAGGGAACCGCTCGTCCTTCTCCACCGCCAGCGAATCGAGGCGAGGCTAAGGGTGGATCAGGTCCAGCCGGAAGTTGCCCAGGAACAGCTCCTTCCCGAAGCTCGGAAGCTTCCACTCCGACTCCCGCGCGGCTTCGGCGACGTCGCGGGCTTGGCTCTCTGAGACGGTGCTGGACACGGACGGTTCTCCTCTGCGACGGTTTCAGGTCCATTCAAGCCACCCGTCGCAGGAGGTTTACGTTGAAGCTCAGCGCTCGTAATCAGCTGAAAGGCACGGTCACCAGCATCAACAAGGGAGAGGCGATCGCCAACGTCGTGCTCGACGTCGCCGGGCAGCGGCTGGTCGCCTCGATCACGGTCGAGGCGGTTGACGAACTCGGGCTGCACGAGGGCAGCGAGGTCACCGCGATCGTCAAGGCGTCCGACGTGATCGTCGCCACTGGGGCCGACTGAGCCCCGGGACGGGCTTCCGCCGGTCGGAGATCGCTCGTCCGCGCTCGCTACAGATCGCACGTATCGCTGCCGATAACGCAGCAAAACGGAGTGTTGGAGGGCGTGGGATGACTCAGGTGCAGACGAGCGAGTCCGCCGAGCAGGCGGAGAGAACAGGCGCGGGTGTGAAGGCCCTTTACGGGGTCCTCGGCCTGATCGTGCTCGGATACGCCGTTTCCCTCCTCGTGCGCGCCACCGGCTCCAGCACCACCCTTGTCGACGGCTGGGGCGTGTCGAGCTTCGAGCTCCTGGCCAGCGTGCTGGTGCTGCTACGCGCGGCCGTAAGCCCGCGCGAGCGGCGCTTCTGCCTGGCGCTCGGCACGGGCATGTGCCTGTGGGCCTTCGGGGACTTCGCGATGACCTACGAGAGCATCCACAACGCCAACCCACCCACCCCGGTGCTGGCGAACTACCTGTGGGCCGGCTTCTTCCCGATGGCGTACGTCGGCGTGATGCTGCTGATGCGCCAGGAGGTCAGGAAGTTCACCGCGGCCAACTACCTCGACGGCGTCGTCGTCGCCCTGACCTGCGCGGCGGCGTTCGCTGCGTTCGCCTTCGGGACAATCCAGAAGGCCGCCGGCGACGACTCCGTAACCGTCGCGTGGAACCTGATCTACCCCGTCGGCGACATCCTGCTTCTGATCCTGACGCTGGGTGCTGCGGCGCTGGTGCCGGCCCGGCGCCGGACGCGCTGGTACCTGATGGCCGCCGCCAGCCTCTCCAACGCGATCGGCGACGTGTGCGCCCTGTTCGGTAACGGGATCGGCGCGACCCATTTCGGCTACCTCTGGAACTCGCTGGCCTGGCCGCTCTCCCTGTTCCTGTTCTCGTTGTCGGTGTGGCTCCCCTCGCGACCGCTCGAGAGCGAGCTGAAGGAGACCAACTCGGGCTTCGCCATCCCCGGAGTAGCCGCCGGCCTGTCGCTCTTGATCATGTTCGTCGGGTCGCTCAACCACGTCAACCAGGTCGCGCTCGGGCTGGCCACCGCCACCCTGGTCGCTGCCGGCATCCGCTTCGGCCTCGCCCTGCTGCGCCTGCGGGAGCTCACCGACGAGCGCCACCGCCAGCTGGCCGACTCCGCCGAGATCGAGCGCGCCTCGCGCGAGGCGCTCCAGCGCGCCGTGCGCGACTACTCGGAGTTCGCCGCGCGCGTCGCCGACGGAGACCTCCGCGCCACCGTCAGCGCCGAGGGCAGCCAGGACCTGCACGGCCTGTCGGAAAGCCTCAACAGCATGGTCGACGGGCTGGCCCAGATCTCGAGCCACATCCAGGCCGGGGTCCACGACATCGGCACATCGACCGCGGACATTCTGACCTCGGTCAGTCGCCACAGCGAGAGCGCGAGCCTCCAGTCGGCCGCCATCAACCAGACGTCCTCGACCGTCAACGAGCTTCGCCTGGCCGCGGAGGACACCGCGCAACTGGCCAGCGAGGTGGCCGACCGCGCCAACGACTCGCTCCAGGTGAGCAACGACACGACCAACGCCGTCACCGCCATCGCCTCCGCCATGGGAGAGATCCGCGAGCGGGTGGACGCGATCGCTCGCGACATCGTCACGCTGACCGAGCGCACCAAGCAGATCGGCGACATCACCGCCACCGTCAACGGGCTCTCTGACCGTTCGAAGCTTCTGGCCCTGAACGCCAGCATCGAGGCGGCGCGGGCCGGCGAGCACGGCAAGGGCTTCGCGGTCGTGGCGCAGGAGGTCACCAAGCTGGCTGAGCAGTCCAAGGCCGCCACCGCGCAGGTCGAGGCGATCCTGGGGGATGTCCAGACCGCCACCGGCGCCGCCGTCCTGGCCAGCCAGGAGGGCACCAAGGTGGTCGAGCGGGGGCTCGAGCTCACCGAGCACGCTGGCGAGGGCATCCGCAGTCTGTCCGAGACGATCAAGGCCGCCTGCGACGCCGCCCAGCAGATCGCCGCCTCCGCCCATGAGCAGAGCGTCGGCATCGAGCAGATCGCCCAGGCCATGAACCACGTCAACGACGGCACGACTCAGTTCGTCGAGGGCGCGCACCAGTCACAGATGGCCGCCGAGAAGCTGAACGAACTCGCCGGCCAGCTGGCCGCGGTAACCGAGCGCTACCGCGTCTGAGCCACAACTTCGGCCGCCGCGTGGCGAGTATGCCCCGTCCAGGCACGCGGTCGGTGGCTCGCCTGGGGGGGCGCTGCAGGTCGTCGGGGTTGGGATTCCCGTCACCGCTGCGCTGCGCCGCGCGCATGAGAGCGCCGTCGCCGGCGGCCTCACCCACTACACCGTTCGTCTGGTGTGGCACGAGATGCTCCGCGGCGGCGCGGAGGTGGCGCTGATCGCCCTCGGCGTCGTGCTGTTCGTCGCCGGCGCAGTCGCTCCGGCGCGTCGGTTCGTGCGGCGCACGTCGACCCTGGTGGTCGCGGTACCACTGGCCGCGGTCGCTGGGATCGCGGTGCCGGGCGTCTGTGGCAGGGCTCGGGTCGGCGCCGGCGCCGGCGCAAGTGACGAGATCCAACCTGCATTACGCGACAATCCGCGCGCGATCTGGAAGCCGTGACGGGCTATGCACGTGTCTCGTGCATAACACGTCAAGGCCGGCCGCCATGGCGCGGAATGTCGTGTTACGCAGGTCGCGCAGGTCGGGGGTGCATGCGACACCCGCGCCGGTGACCATCGGCTCCGGCGATGCGGCGCTACCCAGCCCGGTGAGCTGGAGGCGGACCAGGCTGAAGCTGCACCACGGCTGCGGGCAGGGCTCCGGCGCCGGATCCGTCGAGCCGGCCGTCGAACCGGCCGTCGAAGCGGCCGTCGCCCCGGCGTCCGGCTCGGGATAGCCATGAACGCTGCCCTGTGAGTCCTCCGCCCCGGCCTTGCTGTTGCACGTGGGGTCCGACAGCGCCCGCGCCACGCTCTCGCCGGCCAGGACGCAGTAGCTCGCCCGCTCGTACCGGTCGCCCTGAGACACCACCCCGGAATCCCAGGTCGTCGGGTGGCCGGCCGGGCTGTCGAACTCATGCCAGTAGCAACCCCACCCCCGACGGTGACCTGCCGGCGCAGGACGCCGAGCAATGTGCCGGCTGGTACTACTACGAAGCCGACGTGGCCAACCGCACACAGTTCGGCGACCGGCTGACCGTGGTGGCGTTGGCGGCCGACGGCGACAGCGCCAACGATCCCAACCTGATCGCGATCAAGGCGTGCGCGAGCTACCTCACGGGCACCATCGGCGTGTATCCGGCGGTGTGTCTTACACGCTCGGCGGCTGCCTCGACGGCGATCCCCGGGCGCAGGCCCACGCGGCCGGCGACCTCCTGAGCCTCGCCCGGCCGGGTCGACGCGATCTACGAAAAGCCGGCGTGGTCCTTTCGCCCCTTGCTTGCCCGCCCCCTCCACACGCGGCCCAACGTATCCGACGCGGCCGTCGGGACGGCAAGCGCGGAGGGCGGGACCGCGAGCGCGGAGGGCGGGACGGCGAGCGCGGAGGGCGGGACGGCGGACGCGGCCTTCGGGCCTCGGGAAAGTCCCTAGCCGGTGACCGCCTTCGCCAGCAGTCGCCGGAACTCGCGCTGCTCCGGGCTCGACAGGCCGGCCAGGAAGTCATCCTCGACGCCCGCCACCGCCTCGAGCGCACGCGGAAGCAGCTTCGTCCCCTTTGCCGTCAGGAGGACGAGCTGTCCGCGCCGGTCCGCGGGGTCGCGCCGGCGCTTGACCAGCTGGCTCAGCTCGAGCGCGTCGATCAGCGCGACCATCGTCGTGCGATCGACTCCCAGGCGCTCGGCGAGACGTTGCTGGAGAGCCGGGCCTTCCCTCCCGACCACGACGAGCACGGCCAACAGGCGGCCGTCCAGGCCGAACGCGGCCAGGGCCGGCCGCTGGATCGTCTGGTAGCGCTGCTGCGCGTGCTTGAGCAGGTAGCCAAGGCTCTCCCCCACCTCCGGCGTGGCTTGCGATCTCGGCATCGGGCGCGTACGATAGTGCCTGCTGATGATCAGTGCTACTGATGATCAGCCAAGCCTCATATCTCTCGCATCGGAGGACACGTGATTTTGCTAACCGGCGGCCTCGGATTCATCGGGGTTCACACGACCCGGGCGTTGCTCGACGCGGGAGAGAGCTGCGTCGTCGCACAGCGCCGTGACGCCCCAGTTCCGGAGCTTCTCCGTCCCGAGCTCGGAGACCAGCTGCGCGTCGAGCAGTTGGACGTCGAGCAGCGGCCGCAGCTCGAACGGATCGGTGCGCGGCACTCGATCACCGGGATCGTCCACCTCGCCGACGCGACCGTGGGCCGCCTCTGGCGGCGGCCCGGAGACGAGTCGGAGCTCGCGCTTCAGGGGCTGTTCGACGGCCTTTGCAACCTCGTTCAGGCCGCACACACGTGGGGCGTCCGCCGCGTGACCGTCGCGAGCACGATCGGGGTCTACGGCGGCGTCGCGCCGGGCGCCTGGAGCGAGAGCGCCGCCCTGTCCCCTGTCGCGCTCCACGCCGTCCCCACCGCTAAGAGGTGCTTGGAGCTGCTCGTGGCCTTCCTCGGCGCCCAACTCCAAGTTAACGTCGTGAGCGTCCGTCCGTCCGCGATCTGGGGGCCGGGCGGTCGCCCGGCCTCGAGCTTCTTCGCCCTCCCCGGCCTGGTCCACGCCGCCCTCGGACTTGGTCCACAACCCGAGCGTCCGATCTATGCCGGCGATGCAGCGGACCTCTGCTACGTGCGCGATTGCGGCCGGGCGATCGCCGCGGTTCAGACCACGCCCACGCTCCGCCACAACATTTACAACGTCGGCTCGGGTCGGCTCACCACCAATGCCGAGGTAGTCGCTGCGCTCGAGCGCCACCCTCCCATCGCATCGCCCCGCCTGCGCGCTGGCCGTAGCCCAGCGCCGCCCGTCGATCCGTATCTCGACCTCACGCGCCTTCGAGAGGACACCGGTTTCGAGCCCGAGTACGACATCGAGCGCGGCATCGCCGAGTACGTGGCGTGGCTCCGATCAGGCGCCGGCCACGCCGTCAGCCAGCTCTGAGCCAAGGCGAGTGGCGCGCGGTCAAGGACCGGTTCACCGACAACTTGCTGCGCAAATGGGCAAGCTATGCGCCTAACATGACGGCCGACAACGCGATCGCCACGCGCGTGTACACGTCCGCGGACATAGAGCGCGAGCGGGCGACATGAGCGGCGAGCCGCGGCTGAGCGGCAAGCGCGTGATCGTCACCGGAGCCGCACGGGGGCTCGGGCGCGAGTTCGCCCTGCACCTTGCCGAGCTCGGCGCGCGCGTGCTGGCCGTCGACGTGCTCGAGGACCAACTCGACGGCACGCGTGCCTTGGCCGGCGAGCGCGGGTACGAGGTCATCACTGCGATCGTCGACGTGACCAGCTCCGAGCAGACACGCGGGCTGGCCGCCCGCGCGGACGAGCTCATGGGAGGGCTGGACGCGCTCGTCAACAATGCCGCCGTCGTCGGTGGGCTGGCCCGCCGCGCGTTCGACGAGATCCCCGAGGACGAGTGGGACCGCGTGCTCACGGTGAATCTGAAGGGGGCATGGCTGTGCGCGAAGGCGACCGTGCCGCTGATCCGACGGGCCGGAGGCGGCTCGATCGTGAACCTCGCCTCCGAGGTGGCGTTCTCGGGCTCGGCCGGCCTGGCCCATTACGTCGCCTCCAAGGCGGCCGTCATCGGCCTGACGCGCAACCTGGCCCGGGAGCTCGGTCGCGACGGCATCCGGGTCAACGCGCTGGCCCCGGGGTTCATCCCCACCGAGGCGAGCGCAGCGCTCGTGGTCGGCGGCGAATACGACACCACGCGGACACCCCTCGGGCGCGTGGGCCTGCCCGCCGACCTCCTGGGCGCGCTCGCCTTGCTGGTGTCGGACGAGAGCGCGTTCATCAGCGGCCAGACCCTCATGGTCAACGGCGGACGTCTCCTGCACTGATCGATACGAGAGCGGTTGCAGCTTGGCCGTGGCTCGGAACGCTCGCCCACGTCCGGGATAGGATCGGGTCCCGATCAACACCCCGACGTGGACGGAGGGAGCTCGATGGCAACGAGAGACGGCACGGCCGAATGGCGAGGCGACTTGAGGAGCGGTTCCGGCACCGTGTCTGTGGCAAGCGGCCTCTTCACCGACGGCAACTACTCCTTTTCGAGCCGGTTTGAGGAAGGCGCGGGGACCAACCCCGAGGAGCTGATCGCCGCCGCCCACGCCGGCTGCTTCTCGATGGCCCTCAGCAACATCCTGGCCGGCGACGGCCACACGCCCGAATCGGTGAGGACCACCGCCAAGGTCCATCTCCGAAACACCGAGGCCGGCCCCACCATCAGCCAGATCGACCTGATCACCGAAGGGCGCGTGCCGGGGCTCGACCAGGATCAGTTCGCCGGCTACGCTGAGCAGGCGAAGGCGGGCTGCCCGGTGTCGCGCGCGCTGGCGGGCGTCGGCCAGATCACGCTTCAGGCGAGCCTCGTCGGCTGACAGCGGGCGGTCAGGCGCGACTGCCGGCGCGCGTCGCGAGCTGTTTCTCATCTGCCTGACACACCACAACCGAGGGTGATGTGACACAGCGTGTCAACCACCTGTGGCGTGCGGCTGATTACGGAGCGATTACGTGGATTCCTGCGGCCGCGGCGGCCGACGACGCGCCCTAACGTCTAGTCACCTGCCGAGTTCTCCCGAGAAAGGCAGTGAGGACACATGTCAGCGACTGTGCGGCCAGACCTGTCGAGGGGGCACAGATGAGCCCGGTGACCGGCATTGGTCCGCGCTGCCGGCGTTGTCATCAGCGTCCGCTGTGGGAGGATGGCCTCTGCAGTCCGTGCTGGCGCCTGGTCGCTGCGTTCGGGCCCCGTCCCGGCCCGCTGCCGCTCGGCGAGGACGGTGCCGAAGATACGCTCGAGATCCTGGATTCGAGCAGCGCTGAATTCGAACGCAGGCTGAGCGCATGGCTTTCCGGCGCTGACGCGTCAGCGCGCTGAAGCGTCAGCGGCGTGACAACGGTTGAGGACCGCGTGACTCTGAACGCCATCGGGCACCGGACCGCGTGGCGAGTCGGCGCAAACCTCGCCCGGCGCTTTGATGCTGGCTACGGCGTACGCCTCGTCCTGGTCGAGGGTTTCACGGTCGAGCAGGGCCTGGGCGAGCGCGTCGAGCTTCTCGCGGTTTGAGCTCATCAGCTGGGTGACCTGCTCATGGGCTTGCTCGATCAGGTGGCGGACCTCCTCGTCGACCAGCTGCTGGGTGACCGGGGAGACATCGCCGAGGGCGGACAGTGGGAGGCCGTCGTCCTCGATGATCACGGTGATGGGTCCGATGACGTCGCTCATCCCCCACAGCCCGACCATGTTGCGCGCGAGCATCGTGGCCTCCTTGATGTCGTTCTGGGCTCCGGTCGTGATGTCGTCGAACACAAGCTCCTCGGCGACCCGGCCACCGAGCGCCACGTTGATCTTGGAGAGCAGGTACCGGCGGTCGTAGCTGAAGCGGTCGGTCTCGGGTGCCGAGAGGGTCACGCCAAGAGCGATTCCCCGGGGGATGATCGAGACCTTGCGCACAGCGTCCGCCCCCGCCGTGAGCAGTGATGGTCTCGTGGCCGCGCCGGGCGGCGGTCAGCGCCGCCTCGTTGACGACGTTGGCCAGCTCGGCACCCACCATCCCCGGCGTGGAGGCGGCCAGGCGGTCGAGGTCGACATCGTCGGCCAGCGGCGTTGACCGGTATGCACCGCGAGGATTTTTCGCCGCCCGACCGTGTCGGGCGGCTGGACCACAACATGGCGGTCGAAGCGCCCGGGGCGAAGCAACGCCGGGTCGAGTAGCTCTCGCCGATTCGTCGCGGCGATCACGATCACCCCGACCGACGGATCAAAGCCGTCCATCGCGGTCAGGATCTGGTTCAGGGTCTGCTCGCGCTCGTCATGCCCGCCGATCCCACCAACCGCGCCGGCGCGGGAGCGCCCGATCGCGTCGATTCGCCGGCCAGCGCGCGGGCGAGTAGCGTCTTTCCGGTGCCCGGCGGACCCGCGAGCAGCACCCCGCGCGGGATCCGCCCGCCGAGCCGACGGTACTTCTCTGGATCTTTCAGGAAGTCGAGCAGCTCCGTCAGCTCGGCCTTGGCCTCGTCGATCCCCGCCACGTCCTCGAAGCTGACCAGCTGCCGGGAGGGCTCCACTCGCTGAGCCAGCGAGCGCCGAAACGCGGCGGCGCCACCGGTTGCTCCCCCGGTTGCGCGTCGGAGTGTCCACAGCAACAGCAGCCCGAACAGCAGCCCGAACACGGCCAGGAATAGGAGCGTCAGCGCAAAGGAGAGAAACACGGACACTAGGAGCGACGTTAGGCGCGGCTGCTCCCCGCTGCCACCGGGCAACGGTGCCATCCTGCTGCGGCAAAGCACCGAGCCCGTCAGTCGGTGCGCCGGCGGAGGGTGACCGCTCCGAGCAGCAACGCGCCGGCCGCGAACGCCAGCACGATCGCGATGTCGCCCCACAGAGCGAGGCTCGTCCCGGCCTGCCGCGAGAGATGGTGCATGCCGTCGACCGCGTAAGACAGCGGCAGAACATCCGAGATCGCGTGCAAGCCGACCGGCATCCGCTGCCGCGCGATGAGCAGTCCGCACAAGAGCAACTGGGGGATGACGATCACCGGGAAGAACTGGACGACCTGGAACTCGCTGCGTGCAAACGCGCTCGCCAGCAGGCCGAGACCGGTCCCGAGCACGGCCACGCAGATGGCGAGCACGACCAGCACGACGACGGGACCGTTCACACGCAAACCGAGTGGTCCCAGGGTCAGCGCGCTCACGAGCGTCGCCTGGACCGCGGCGAGCAGGCCAAAGGAGAGCGCATATCCGCCGAGCAACTCGAGCCGCCCGATCGGCGTCGTGAGCAGCCGCTCCAGCGTTCCGCTCACCCGCTCGCGCAGCAGCGCGATCGAGGTCACCAGGAAGACCGTCGTCAGCGGGAAGAACGCCAAGAGCGGCGCGCCCGCCTCGTCGAAGGCGGCGCGATGGTGGGTGTAGATCAGTCGCAGCAGCGTCTCCAGAACGCAGGGCACGAGCATGATCAGCGCGACCGTCCGAGGGTCATGCCGGAGCTGCAGAAGCACGCGCCGCGCGGTGGCGAGCGTCCGCGCCAGGCTCATGCCGCCTCGATCAGCCGGATGAAGGCCTCGTCGAGATCATCGGTCCCGGTTCGCCTCGAGAGCTCCGCAGGTGTCAGCTGGGCAACGACGCGCCCTTCGCGCAGGAGGATGAGCTCGTCGCAGTGGCGGCCCTCGTCGAGCACGTGGCTCGAGACGAGCAAGGCCGCGCCCTCCGATACGAGCTCGCGAAACAGGCTCCAGAGATCCCGTCGCAGCAGCGGGTCGAGTCCCACCGTGGGCTCGTCGAGAAGCAGCAGCTGCGGCTCGCCGACGAGCGCGGCCGCGAGTGACACCCGCGCTCGTTGCCCACCGGACAGATTCCGCACGAGCTGGCCGGACCACGGGTCGAGCTGGACGCGCTCCAGCACCGATCCGACGTCGGCTCCGCGCAGCGCGGCGAAATAGCCGACGTTCTCGGCAATCGTCAGGTCCTCGTAGATCGACGACGCCTGCGTCATGTAGCCGACGGCCCGGCGCGCCGCGGCGCTGCCGGGCTCGGCACCGAACACGCTGACCGTGCCCTCGACGCGGGACTGGACGCCGGCGATCGACCGGATCAGCGTCGACTTGCCGCTGCCGCTCGGGCCAAACAAGCCGATAACCCGTCCGGCCGACAGGGAAAGGTCGACGCCGCTGAGGACGACGCGGCCGCCTCTCACAACCCTCAGTCCATCAATGTCGACCGCCTTCATGCCGTTTCCCAAGGCGCCGCCGTCAGGCGCCGCCGACCCCTTCAAATCCGTACTTTTCACCGACACGCGCGCGCCCGACAGCCGAGCGTGGTCGGATACATTGGCCAAGTTGCAAACCAACACACTGGCCACGCGCCCTGGCTAATGTCGGATCCAGACAACATGCTGCACCGCCTGCTGAGCGTCGGCAGCACTTTGGTGCGAGAGCTCGATCCGGATGCGGTCCTCCATCGCATCCTCGAGGAGGCGGTCGCGCTGACCGGCGCAGAATATGCCGCGCTTGGAGTGCTGGACACGTCGCGCAATCAGCTGGAGCGGTTCTTGACGCTCGGCATCGATGAGGCGTCCCACCGCGCGATCGGCAACCTGCCCCGGGGGCGGGGGTTGCTCGGCGCGCTGATCGAGGAGCCGCAGCCGCTCCGCGTTGCCGACGTGAGCGAGCATCCGCTGAGCTACGGCTTTCCGGCCGGGCATCCCCCGATGCGGAGCTTCCTCGGCGTTCCCATCGTCATCCGCGGCGAGACGTGGGGAAACCTCTACCTCACCGAGAAGCGAGGTGGCGAGCCCTTCAGCGATGACGACGAGGATGCGGTCGTCGTGCTCGCGCAATGGGCAGCCACGGCGATCGAGAACGCGCGGCTGTACGAGGGCAGCGAGCAGCGTCGTGAGCTCCTCGAGCGGGCCGTGCGCTCGCTCGAGTCGGCCCGTGACATCGCCGATGCGATCAGCGGGGTGACCGACCTGAACCGGGTGCTCGAGCTGATCGCCAAGCGAGGGCGGGCACTCGTGTCCGCTCGCACCGTCCTCATCTTGCTGCGCGAGGGTGAGCATCTGGTGGTTGCGGCCAGCGCCGGCCACGCCAACGAGGCCCGAGGACGACGCATCCCAGTCGCGGACTCGACCTCCGGATGGATCCTCGAGCGGGGGCGGCCGGAGCGGATCGCCGACGTCGACCGCCGTCTGAGGATCGCGCCGGTGAACCTCGGCGTCTGCGGTGCGCACTGCGCGCTGCTGGTCCCGATGCTGCACCACGGAACCGGCCTGGGCGTTCTCGCCGCGTTCGATCGGGGCGATGGAGACAGCGAGTTCACCGCCGAGGACGAGCAGCTCCTGCGCACATTCGCGGCCTCGGCGGCGAACGCGGTCGCGATCAACCGCGGCGTCGAGGCCGAACGTCTGCGGAGCATGGTGGCCGCCGCGGACTCCGAGCGCAGCCGGTGGGCCCGAGAGCTGCACGATCAGACGCTCCAATCGCTGGGTGCGCTCCGCGTCTCGCTCGCCTCGATCGTGGGCGTGGTGATGCCGCCTCCAAGGACGAGGGGATCCGCCGGGCGATTGGCGACATCGAGATCGAGATCGGGAACCTGCGCGGGATCATCACCGACCTGCGGCCTTCGATCCTGGACGACCTGGGGCTGACGGCGGCGCTGGAGGCACTGCTCGATCGCAGACGCAGCGCAGGACTCGAGATCGTCGGCGAGCTCGCGTTGGGCGATCCCGCCGCAGATCACCTCCACCTCAGCGCCGACCTGGAGACGACGGTGTACCGGATCGTGCAGGAGGCGCTCACCAACGTCGCCAAACATGCTCGGGCGCAGGCGGCGCAAGTCTCGGTCAGCCTGTCTGGCGACGAACTGCTGATCGAAGTGCAGGACGACGGCGTGGGGTTCGATACCGACAAGCAGACGCGGGGGTTCGGGCTGACCGGCATCCGGGAGCGCACCTACCTGGCCGGCGGCCGGCTGGAGCTCGAGTCGAGCGAGCTCGGGACGTCGGTTCGCGTCTGGCTGCCGGCAAGCATCCCTGCGCAGGCCGTGCCCGGTTCACTGGACCAGGTGACGGGCTAGGGCGAAGCGCACCAGCTCGGCTCGCGTCGTGACGCCGAGCTTGGCGTGGATGCGGCTGCGGTGCGTCTCGACCGTGCGCCGGGACAGGTGCAGCTGGCTCGCGATCTCCCTGCTCGTGAAGCCCAGCGCGATCAGGCGCACGATCTCGATCTCACGGGGGCTGAGCTCGCCTGCGCCGGCGGCTCGCTGAATCGCTTCGAGCGCCGCCGACACGCGCGGGCTCACGTACTCCTCGCCACGCGCGGCGAGCCGGATGGCGGCGACGAGCTCGCTGTCCGCGCGATCCTTGAGCACAAACCCGACGGCGCCGGCATCGAGCGCCTGCTGGGCGAACTGCGGGCTTTCCTCCATCGTCAGCACGACGATCTCGGTCCGCGGGGCCTCTGCCCGCAGACGGCGGATAGTCCCGATCGTCGATCCATTCGGCAGGCGCAGGTCGAGGACCAGCACGTTCGGCTCGTGGCGGTGGGTGTGGCGGACGACCGCCGCGAGGTCTGCAGCCTCTCCCGCGACGCTGATGTCGTGTTCATCGTCGAGCAGCAGGCGCATGGTCCGCCGCACCATTGCGTGATCGTCGGCGAGCACTACCCGGATGGGCTGCGTTGCCGGGGGTGCAACGATCTCGGCGCCGGCTGAAGTAGCGAGTCGGAGGTGTGAAGGCATGGCATGAAGTTAGGGCTCGAACGGCCCGCCGACGTCCCTAGAAACGCGCGAACCGAACGCGATAGCGACCGAGTCTGCGAGCGGGAAACGCGCCCCCCGGATGCGGGCTTTTGCGGATGGCGCGACCTAGGCCGAATGGAACTCTCGTTTAGTGTTCGCCAATGTTCTCGCCGGAGTTGACGGCCGTTTCGGCGGTCACGACGCGTCGGCCCTGGCCACGCGGCTCGTGGCACCGGGCGGTCGGCTGACGCTGGCCCACGTCTATCCGGGCGATGGGCGCCTCCGGAGGCAAACATCCGGGCCCGAATACGAGACCGGGCGCCAACAGCGCGGGCGTGAGCTACTCACCGAGGCGCGCGACCAGGTCGGCGTGAGCGCGGAGCTGCGCTGCGTGAAGTCTCCGTCGGCGGGGCGGGGCTTGCACGAACTCGCAGAGAGGCTGGGCATCGACCTGCTCGTAGTCGGCTCTTCGCGGCGCGGGATCTTCGGGAGAGTGCTCCTCGGAGACGACACGCGGGAGGCGCTGAACGGCGCGCCCTGCGCGGTGGCGATCGCGCCGGCCGGCTACGCCCAGACCGCTGCCGTGATCCAGCAAATCGGCGTCGCGTACAACGGCTCGGCCGAGAGCGAGCACGCGGTGGCGGTGGCCAGGGTGCTCGCCGTCCAATACGGCGCCCGGCTGTCGGCGTGTGAAGCCGTATCGCTGCCGGTCTATGCGTTCGTGGGAGGGCCGGTGCCTGTCAACGGCGCCATCGACGACCTCATCGCAGTAGCGCAGAAGCGGATTGAGGCCCTCGGCGGTCTCGAGCCTCACGCCACCTACGGGAACGTCGTCGACGAGCTCTCCGCCTACAGCGCCTCGCTCGATCTGCTCATCGTCGGCTCGCGGAGCTATGGCCCCCTCGGGCGGCTGGTGCACGGCAGCACCTCGAGTCAACTCGCGCGAGCCGCGCGCTGCCCCCTGCTCGTGCTGCCGCGCCGCGCATGCGTCGAGACGCTGGAACCCGCAGCGCAGGTCGCATCGTCGGGAGCGGAGCATGGCCGCTCATGATGCGCATGTGCTGATCGTGCGTGGAGGCGCGACCGGCCACGCTCGCGGCAGGGAGCTGACGCCTTGAGCGCTCACTTGTCCAGTGCAGACACGGCGTGGCTGCACATGGATCGGCCCACCAACCTGATGGTGATCAACTCGGTGGAGTTGTTCGACGAGCCGCTGGACTGGGAGCGCTTCAAGCAGATCGTGCAGACGCGTCTGATCGACCGCTACCCGCGCTTTCGCCAGCGAGTGGTCGAGAGCCGCGTGCCGCTGCGGCCGCCGCGGTGGGAAGACGATCCCGACTTTGCACTTGAGCACCACCTGCATCATCTTGCCCTGCCTGCTCCCGGTGACCGCGCGCGGCTGCAGGAGCTCGTCGGAGACCTGATGAGCATGCCGCTGGACCGCAACCGGCCGCTCTGGCACGCGTACATGGTTGATGGATTCGGCACCGGCGCGGCGGTCATCAACCGCATGCACCACTGCATCGCGGACGGGATCGCGCTCGCCCGCGTGATGCTGTCGCTGACTGACAGCCGGCCGGACGCTGGAATCGCTCCGCGCGTTCCCGAGCGCGGGCGCACGCCCAGCGGAGGACGTCTTGCCTGGCTCGGCCGCTCGACCGAGGATGTGCTCGCCACCGCCGCACGCACGGGCGCCGCCGCAACCCGGCACGGCACCGACATCGTCGTCTCCCCTTCGCATGCGGCACGGCTGGCCGGAGCGCTCACCCGCGACAGCGTCACCGCAGTCCGGCTGCTGCTGACGCCGGCCGACGGGGCCAGCGCGATCAAGGGCGACCCCGGTATCAGCCGCCGCGTCGCCTGGGGTGACCCGGTACCGCTCTCGCGGGTCAAGCGCATCGCGCGGGCTCGCGGCGCCACCGTCAACGACGTTCTCATGGCGGCCCTGAGCGGCGCGCTGCGCCACTACCTGCAGGAGCGGGGCGCTCCGGTTCGGGAGATCCAGGCGGTGGTGCCGTTCAATCTTCGCCCCCTCGACCAGCCCGTCCCGCGAGAGCTGGGAAACAAGTTCGGCCTGGTGTTCCTTCCCCTCCCGGTCGGAGTGAGCGGCAGTTATCGCCGCCTGATCGAGGTACACAAGCGTATGAGCGAGATCAAGGAGTCGCGCGAGGGACCCGTTTCGTACGGGCTGCTGAGCGCGACCGGGCTGACCCCGGAGCCCGTCGAGCGCAAGATTGTCGACCTGTTCACCGGCAAGGGCACCGCGATCGTGACGAACGTGCCCGGGCCGACCAAGCCGGTGTATCTCGCCGGCGTCCCGGTGCGCGGCGTGCTCGTCTGGGCGCCGACCTCCGGCCACATCGGCATGAGCGTGAGCATCTTCAGCTACCGGGGGGAGATCACCGTCGGCCTGATGGTCGATGCCGCCCTGGTGCCGGATCCCGAAGATGTCGTCGCCCAGCTGGAGCGTGAGCTCGATGCGCTGGAACGCATCCGACGGGTCGGGTCACGGCGGCGCCCGCGCGGGGTCACGCGCGCTTCGTCGGCCATCGGTTAGTGGTCTCTGCCAGCCGAAGCGCACCCTCGCCGTCGGCGGCTGGCCGGCCGTCTCCTCCTGCGCGTTCGAGCAGATCGACGAGCTGTCGATCCTCAGTTCGGATGGCCCGGCTGAATGTTCGCGGACGGTCATCTCGAAATCTCCAAACGGGTTTGGAGAACAAATGGACGCCCGCGCCGAATGATCGACGCGGGCGTTCCCTGCGAACCACTTCGTAGTTTGACTAGTGCCGCCTCCCGTCAACGCCCCGCGGAACTGCGGGTTTTGTGATGACACGATCGTGCCCTGGCCGAGAGCGCCGGGTATCCGCCTTGGGCCGCGGGACTGACGCGGTAACCCGTCGCGTGCCGACTCAGTAGTTTTGTGCGGCCGGCTGCGGCCTTGGCCGGGTTCCCTCCGTCTCGCCCGTCCCCTATGGTGGCCGTATGACCGTTGAAGGTCCCCAGAATCCGACCACCGGCGATCCAGCTCGCGCCGGTGATCCGCCCGACCCAGACTCACCGGTCACTGAAATGCTCGATCTCCCGCGCGCGGAGTGCCTGCGGCTGCTCGCCGCCAACCGGGTCGGGCGTCTGGCCGTCGCGCTGTCAGATGGCGCCCCAGTGATCCGGCCCGTGAATTACCTGTTCGACGAGGCCTCGCAGTCGATCGTCTTCCGCACATCCCACGGCTCGAAGCTGCACGCGGTCCTGCAGGTCAATGAGGCGGCCTTCGAGATCGACGGACTGGATGAAGGCTCACGCACGGGTTGGAGCGTGATCGTTCAGGGCGTCGCGGAGGAGGTCACCAACCGGGCCGACGTCCGACGCCTCGATGGTCTCGGGGTGGAACCCTGGGCTCCCGGTCCCAAGCGGCGTTGGGTGCGGATCCGGGCCCGGACGGTCACGGGCAGGCGGATCGTCCACTCCGCGCGCTAAGGCACCGCCGTCAGGACCCGCCGACCAACCGATTAACTCCGTACGTAGTTCTCCGCAAAAAAGCTTCGGAGCTGCGCGGCTGGCGTCCGGGAAGTCGTGCCATAGGCTTGCGGCATGAGTTCGACTGCACCCACACCTTTCCGCGTACTGATCGTCGGCGGAGGCGTCGCCGGGCTCGAAGCGGCGCTCGCCCTGCGGGACCTCGCCGGCGAGCGGATCACCATCACCCTGCTCTCGGGGACACCCGAGTTCGTCTACCGGCCGATGCGCGTCACCGAGCCGTTCGCCGGCACTCTCGCGCGCCATTACTCGATCGACGAGATCGCCCGCGACATCGGCGCGGAGCTGGTCCTCGACACCTTCAAGTGGCTCGACGCCGACCGCCAAGTGGTCCACACCGCGGGCGGTGAGGCTCTCGAGTACGACGCCCTGCTGCTGGCCCCGGGCGCGATCCTGCGCCCGCGCTTCAAGCACGCGTTGACGCTGGATGACGCCCGGCTCGACGAACAGCTTCACGGTCTGATCCAGGACGTGGAGGGCGGCTACGTCCACAAGATCGCGTTCCTGGCCCCCACGCCGATGCCGTGGCCGCTACCGCTGTACGAGCTCGCGCTGATGACCGCCCGGCGCGCCTATGACATGAACGTCGACGTGTCGGTCACGCTCGTCACGCCCGAGGAGGCGCCGCTCGCCATCTTCGGCAAAACGGTCAGCGAGAAGCTCGAGCGGCTGCTCGAGGAGAACGACATTCTGGCCATCACGGCAGCTCACGCCGATACGCCCGAAGAGGGCCAGGTGTCGATCCGCCCCGGCGGCCGGCTGCTGTACGTCAATCGGATCGTGGCCCTGCCCGAGCTGTGTGGGCCCAGCCTGTCCGGCGTGCCCACCGACGCGCCGAACGGATTCATCCCCATCGACCCCCACGGACGCGTTCAGAAGCTCGAGCGCGTCTATGCCGCCGGCGACGCGGTCGATTTCCCGGTCAAGCAGGGCGGGATCGCCTCGCAGCAAGCCGACGCCGCGGCCGAGTCGATTGCGGCCCTGGCCGGCGCGCCGATCGAGCCCAAGCCCTTCCACCCCATCATCCATGGGGTGCTGCTTGGCGGCGACAAGCCGCTCTACCTGAGCGCCCACCTCACGGGCGGCCACGGCTCGAGCTCGGAGATCAGCGAGACACCCTCGTGGTCGCCGGGCACCAAGATCGCCGCGAAGTACCTCGCGCCCTACCTGGAATCTCGCGATCGGGCGGCACTACGATGACCTCCGTCCCCGGATCGCACCGCTCCACCCGTCGGAAGGAACCTGCGGCCTCGAGAAAACAGATCCGAGTCGTGATCGCCGACGATCACTCGGTCGTTCGCCGCGGCCTGCGTCAGGTGCTCGACGCCGACGGCGGCTTTGACGTGGTCGCCGAGGCGGCGGATCTCGAGAGCGCCCGCCGTTATGTCCGCGGCCATCACCCGGACGTGCTGGTGCTCGACCTGAACATGCCCGGTGG
The DNA here is from genome assembly GCA_035625625.1 of Solirubrobacteraceae bacterium. GTDB lineage: Bacteria > Actinomycetota > Thermoleophilia > Solirubrobacterales > Solirubrobacteraceae > Palsa-465. The sequence continues at coordinate 34,783 of DASPPG010000010.1, read as the reverse complement.
GTCGAGCCTCGAGGGGATCCCGGAGATCCGCGCCGAGTGTCCTGAGACTCAGATCGTCGTGCTCACCATGCAGGACGAGCCTGCCTACGCGCGCCACGCTCTCGGCGCCGGGGCGCTCGGATACGTCCTGAAGGAGGCGGCTGAGGCCGAACTGGTCGAGGCCATCCAGCGCGCCGCCGCCGGCGATACCTACCTCAATCCGCGCCTGGGCGCGCGCGTCGCCGCCGAGCCCCCACCAGGCCCACCCGATGGTCTATCCGACCGCGAGGTGGAGGTCCTGCGCCTGATCGCGCTCGGACACACGAACGGTGAGATCGCCGAGCAGCTCTATCTGTCTGTACGTACGGTCGAGACGCATCGCGCGCACATCCAGCAGAAGCTACGGCTCGGCACGCGCTCAGAGCTGGTGCGCTACGCCCTCGATCACGGCCTCGTCGAGACCTGAGAACCGTCCGGTATCGCGACCTCGAGCGGCAGCTCCGAATGATCGTGCTGCTCACGCGCGATGCTGCGCGGCAACACCAGTAGCGGACAGCGTGCTCGGCGTGCGAGCTGGTTCGAAGTGCTGCCGTGCATGAGACGGCCCACCGGCCCGTAGCCGCGTGAGCCGACGATCAGCAGGTCGACTTGCTCACCGAGGGAGAGGAGCCCATCGCTGGGCTCGCCGTAGGTGACGTCCACCTCGACGTCCGCCAGGCCGCGCACCTGGCGGCGCTGGTCCTCGATCAACCCCTTGGCGGCATCCGGCCAGTTCTGCGCGATCGCCTCACCGTACGGGATGCTCTGGAGTGAGATGACCGACACCACTCTGATGCTCGCTCCCAGCCGAGGCGCGAGTGCCCGTGCCGTCTCGAGCGCCCGTTCGCTCTCGGGCGAGCCGTCGTAGCCGACTCCGAGGGTGGCCAGCGGGTGCGCGCGCTCCGCGTATCCGAAAGGTGCGACCGCGACGGCACACGGCGCGCCGTTGAGCGCCGAGATCGTGTCGCTGCCGAGCAGCAGGCGTCCGAGGAACCCGTGACGACTGGCTCCGATCACGATCACCTCGGCGCGGCGTCGCTCGGCGAGAGCATGGAGCGCATGGCCTACCGAGCGATCCGCGCAAGGGACCGGCTCTGCGTCCGGCGCCGCCGCCCTGCGCTCGCGCTCCAGCAGCGCTCGAGACTGCTCGAGCTCGACGCTGAGCAGCAACGCCGTTCCTTTGCCCGGCATCAATCCCGCGCCGAAGACGTTGACAAGAGACGTCGTCGCGTGCTCGTCGGCGAGCTGGGTGGCCAGGGCGATCGCGTCCCGGCCACCCTGCGCCCCATCCACTCCGACGAGGACGCTGCCGAACATGGTCGATCACGCTCGCACGGGAATGGATGCCCCCACACGCTCGGCCAGCTCGATCAGCCGGGTCGAATAGCCCCACTCGTTGTCGTACCACGCCACGACCTTCACCTGGGTGCCGTCGATGACGGAGGTCAACCCTGCGTCGAAGATCGAGGAATAGGAGGAGCCCACGATGTCCGAGGAGACGATCGGATCCTCGGTGTAGCACAGGATGCCTTGGAGCGGCCCCTCCTCGGCGGCGGCGGCGAACGCGGCGTTGATCTCGGCCCGGTTGGTCAGCCGCTCGGTCTCGACGGTGAGGTCGACGAGCGAGCCTGTGGGCGTCGGCACCCGCACGGCGAACCCGTTCAGGCGCCCCTCAAGCTCGGGGATCACGAGCCCCAGCGCCTTGGCCGCCCCGGTCGAGGTCGGGATGATGTTGAGCGCGGCCGCTCGGGCGCGGCGGAGGTCCGTGTGGGGACCGTCGAGCAGATGCTGGTCGGAGGTGTAGGCGTGGACGGTGGTCATCAGCCCATGCCGGACGCCCACGGCCTGGTGGAGCACCTTGGCGACGGGTGCCAGGCAGTTGGTCGTGCACGACGCGTTGGAGATGATGTCGTGGCGATCCGGGTCGTAAACCTCGTCGAAGTTCACCCCGAGCACCACCGTCGCGTCAGCTGGTTCATCGCCCTTGGTCGGCGCGGAGATGATCACCTTGCGAGCACCGGCAGCTAGATGCTGCTCGGCGGCGGCGCGGGTGGGGAAGCGACCCGTCGATTCGATCACGATGTCGACGCCGAGCTCCTCCCATGGCAGCGCCGACGGGTCGGACTCGGCGAGCGCGCGGATCTCCGTGTCTCTGACCGCGATGCCACCGTTCTTGACCGCGACGCCCCCGGGGAAGCGTCCGAACACCGAGTCGTACTCGAGCAGGTGGGCGAGCGTGGCCGGAGCGACCAAGTCGTTGACCGCGACGATCTCGATTTCGGCGTCGTTCTGGTAGGCGGCGCGCAGCGCACACCGGCCGACGCGGCCGAAGCCATTGATGGCAACACGTACCGACATCACTACCTCATTTTCTTGGCCGGGGTTGGTCCGAGCGTTCGAGTCGAACCTACGCGCCTTCGACGGACTCGAAATCGTGGCCGGAGCACGATCGAAGTAGGTACTTCCTACGGGTTCGCGGACGGGGCGGCGCGAGTAAGGGTCGTCACGCGCGCAGCGACGGCATCGGCGCCGGCGGTTCCGCGGTCTCCACGCGAACGCGGGCGTCGACGATCAGCACCTGGTCGAAGGTCACGATCAGCGGATTGCAGTCGAGCTCGACGATCTCCGGGTGGGCATCGACCATCGCGCTCACGCGCAACAGGACATCCTCGACCGCCGCCACGTTGCAGGGCCGGGCTCCCCGGTATCCGTCGAGCAGCGGGAACGTTCTCAGCGAGCGCACCATCTCGTGCGCGTCGACGTCCGTCACGGGCGTGATGCGCACCGCGACATCTTGCATGAGCTCCGCCGACGTCCCGCCGGCACCGCACGCCAGAACGGGTCCGAAACTGTGGTCGTTGACGACGCCGACGATCAACTCGACCCCGTCGGGCGCCATCGGCTGGACGACGAAGCCGTCGAGCGTGAGCCCGGCCCGCTCCATCGCCTCCGCGATCGCCGCGGCGGCGGCCCGCACTGCCCACGCGCCGCGCAGCCCGAGCCGCACACCGCCGGCGTCGGTCTTGTGCAGGAGCCCCTCGGCACTGGCCTTCAGCGCCACGGCTGTCCCGAGCTCAGCCGCGGCGCTCACCGCCTCCGCTCCGTTCGAGACGACGCGCGTCTGGATCAGCGGCAGGCTGTAGCAGTCGAGCAGCTGAGCGACGCGGGCCGGGGAGAGCCACTCTGAGCCGACCGCCAGTTCACGGCTGATGATCGCGGCCGCCTCGACCCGGCGCGCGGCGGGAAAGTCGGGAACCCGGCCGGGGTCGCGATCCCGCCACCGACGATGCCGGATTGCGAGCGCCATCGCCCGCGCGGCGGCTTCGGGAAACTCGTAGCAGGGAACGCGCGCCGTTTCCGATTGCAGCTCCGGAGGCGTCCCCTCATCGACCATCATCACGGCGGCGATCGTTACGTCCGGGTTGGACTCCGCGACGTGACGAATCGAGAGGGCTACGTCGCCGACCTGGGTCACGAGTGGGGGGACGAAGATCGCGATGATCGCATCGCACGCATCGGTGTCGATCAACGTCCGGAGCGTCCGCTCGTAGACGTCGGCCGACGCGCTGGAGATCACGTCGACCGGGTTGCCGAGGGCGGCCGAAGAGGGCAGGAACTCGGCCAACCGCTCTCGAACGTCAGCCGTCAGCCCGGCAACGTCCACGCCGTTGGCCTGGAGCGCGTCGACGCACAGGATCCCGGGTCCACCGCCGTTGGTCACGATCGCCACCCGATCACCGCGCGGGACCGGCTGGGCTGACAGCAGCGCGGCGACGTCGAACAGTTGGTGCATGGTGTCGGTGCGGATCACGCCCGCCTGCTCGAACAGCGCACCGACTGTGACGTCGGAGACGGACAAGAGCGCGCCGGTGTGGGACGAGGTGGCGCGGGCGCCCGCCGCCGAGCGGCCGCTCTTCACCGCCAGGATCGGCTTGTGGGCCGCGATGCGACGAGCGACCCGGGAGAACCGTCGAGGATTGCCGAACGATTCGATGTACAGCATGACAAGGTCGGTTCCGGGATCCTGTTCCCAGTACTGCAAGAAGTCGTTGCCCGACAGGTCAGCCTTGTTCCCCACCGAGGCGAACGACGACAGACCCACTCCAAGGCGACGAGCGGCCTCGATGATCGCGATCCCCAAGCCGCCGCTCTGAGACATGAATCCGACGTTCCCCGGGACCGTGGCCGGCGGCGCGAACGTCGCGTTGAGGCGCACGTCCAGAGCGGTGTTCAGTACCCCCAGGCAGTTCGGGCCCACGATCCGGATCCCGGTATCGCGGCACACGTCCACCAGCTCCTGCTGACGGCGCGCACCCTCCGGGCCGGATTCGGCGAAGCCCGCGGAGATGACCAGAAGCGCGTGCACACCGGCCGCGGCGCACTCCCGGGCGACCGCGACCACGCCCTCCGCCGGCACCGCGACGACGGCCAGCTGGACACGCTCGGGGACATCCGCGATCGAGTGGTACGCGGGCAGAGACTGGACCTGCTCCGCGTTCGGGTTGACCGCGTAAACGGCACCCGTGAAGCCGCCGGCGATCACGTTGTGGAGGATCTCGCCGCCGATCGTGCCGCGCCGACGCGAGGCCCCGATCACCGCCACCGATCGCGGCTCGAGCACGCTGCGCACCGCCGCGACTGCGGCGCTTCGCCCCCGCTCCTCGAAGCGTTCGATCGCGGCCGGGGACAACGAGGTCGGCAGCTCGATCTCGAGCACGTCGGGCCGGGACCGAACGTCCACCGGGAACCCGCTCTCGCGGAAGACCTCGACCATGCGATGGTTGGTGGGAAGGACCTCGGCCACAAATGTCGCGATGCCGTGCTGCTCGGCGACCTCGGCGAGGTGGGCGAGCAGGATGGTCGCGATGCCCTCCCCCTGCCAGGCGTCGGTCACCAGGAACGCGACTTCGGCCCGAGTGGCGTCGAGTCGTATGTAGACGGCGTGGGCCACGATCGCGTGCGGACTGCCGCTCTCGACGACCAGCCCGAAACGGTCGGCATAGTCCACATCCACGGCCCAAGCGGTCGCCCAGTTGATGTTGGGCGTACCGAAGAATCGGAACCCGATCGACTCCGGAGAGACGGCCTCGAGGAAGGCGTGGATGGAGGGACCGTCGTCGGGGCGGACCGGCCGGACGTGCGCCGTCGTGCCGTCCCGAAGCACCACATCCGCCTCTCGGTCGGCCGGATAGGTGCGCGAAGCGGAGGCGGTGCTCGCCGGGCCGTCCTCGTGATCAGTTGCCCGCATAGACGGTGGCGACCTCTCGTAGGAAATCGCCTGCGAAGCAGGTAAGGACACCTACGTGCACGCAGTCGGCGACTCGGACTCGGTCGAGCGCTGGAAGGTCCGCTCGCGGTTCGGCCATAGCGCCAGCGTCGCGGACTAGAACGAGAGGGGCATCCGGACTACCCACCGGCATCCCGTCGGAAGACTACGGTTCCGCTTGACGTCATCGAGTGGCAGCGGAGCATCCGTAGTTTTTCGCAAGGGTCGCCGCCGCTTATCCGGATGTGCGCGCCGGCCCGGCGGCGGAGACTTCTCGCACCATGTCGCTATTCGTTACCCGCCGCCGTCGCCGTCGCCACCGTCGGCTGGCGCCGGCGACCCTTGCGAGCTACCTGACCGAAGGTGACCGGCTGTTCCGCTTACTGTCGCTGCTCGTCGCCGGACGGTCGATGCTGAGCGACATGTCAGTAGGAGACCGACCATGATCCTGATCGCATACGACGGCTCACCGGACGCGAGCGCGGCGATCGAACGGGCCGGCGAGCTCATGAGGGGCAGGCCCGCGACGGTCCTGACGGTGTGGGAGCAGTTCGAGGATCTCGTGTCCCGTGTCGGCGCCGGAATGCCGGTCGGCAGCGTGGACTATGCCGAACTCGACCGCTCCTACGTGGAGAACGCGCGCCGGCGGGCCGAGCAAGGCGCCGAACTCGCGCGCGCCGCCGGCTTGAAGGCGCAGGCGCGCACCTGCGTCCGCAACGGGTCAATCGCCGAATCGATCCTCGCCGAGGCCGATAACCTCGGCGCCGAGGCGATCGTCCTCGGCACGCGCGGACTGACCGGACTCAAGTCGCTGCTGATGGGAAGCGTTTCCCACGCGGTGCTCCAGCACTCCGACCGGCCGGTGATCGTCGTGCCCTCGCCCGAAGTCGCCGCCGCGCGCGCGGCCCACCGGGGATAGCAGCGCGGTGGCGCCGACTGCGGGGACCATCGATCTTCACTGCCATCTGCTCCCGGGGCTCGACGACGGAGCCCGGGATCTCGACGACGCGGTCGCGATGGCGATGCAGGCACAGGCTGATGGCATCTGTGCGATCTGCGCGACGCCCCACATCCGCTCCGACCACGAGGTGGTCATCGGCGAGCTGGCCGAGCGGCGCGAGCAGCTCGCCGCGTCGCTGGACACCGCCGGCTGCAAGACACGGGTGCTTGCCGGTGGCGAGGTTGCGGCCATGATGGTCGGCGCTCTCGAGGACTCTGAGCTGGCGGCGGTGGCCCTGGGCGGATCAGGTCGCTGGATCCTCCTCGAGCCGCCCCCGGGGCCGCTCGACAGCCGCCTCGACGACGCGGTCGAGGCGCTTCACACCCGCGGGTTCCGCGCCCTCATCGCGCATCCGGAGCGACACGCCGGGCCGGACCTGATCGAACGCCTGGCGCGACTGGTCGCACGAGGCACGCTCGTGCAGGCGACCGCCGCGTACTTCAACGACCCGGGGACCAGTCCCACGATGCTGGAGCTGGCGCACGCCGGCGTCGTCCACGTGCTGGGCAGCGACTCGCACTCATCGCGCGCCGGCCGCCCCGTCCAGCTCTCGCCGGCGTTGGCGGCCCTCCACGCCGTGCAACCACTGGCCGCCTACCTGGAGTGGATCAGCCAGATCGCGCCACGCGGGATCGTGGCCGGGGAGGATCCGGTCCCGCCGTTCGCCGCCTGCCCCACGAGCGGCCACTAGCCGGGTACGCGCTCGGCCATCCGGAGCGGCCGCGTGACGACGCGGGACTCCATCTCCTCGACGATCGCGCGGCTGCCGGAACCGAGCCCATGGCGCAGAAAGTTGGCGGAGCCGGCCGCCGCGCCGAGCACGATCGCCTCGCGGAACCCAAGCCCGCGAGCCCAACCGGCGGCGATCGCGCCCATCATCGAGTCGCCACAACCCTCGCTAAAGCCGCGCGGCAGTCGCGGTGGCACGATCTCGAACGGGTCACCGTCGCGGGGCGCCACCAGGATCGGCTCCGGGCCTCGCGTCACCACCACCGCTTGCGCTCCGGCCGCCTGGAGGCGTCGGACGGCGTCGAGGGCCCGGCTGCCGTCGACGGGACCGCACACGTACCCGGCGAGTTCCCAGTCGTTCAGCTTGACCAGATCAGGACCGAAGGGGAGCGTGTGCTCGAGCCGCGGACTCGAGAGATCGACGATCACTGGGACGCCGGCAGCCCGCACGTCGGCGACGAGCGTCTCGTAGACATCGTCGGGAAATCCCTCGGCCGGGAACGGGTTGCAGACCGCGAGGACAGCGCTTTCCAGTGCGGCCGCGCACGTGGCGGTGAGGAGGTCATCGACCTCGTGCCGGCCGAGTGCCGGTCTCGCCGCCATCGCGACGACCTGCCGCTCTCCGGCCCGGCGATCGGTGATATAGCTGCCCGTGGATCCGGTCGTGGGCACGAGCCGCCGCTCGCCGGGGAGCGCCTCGAGCAGCGCACGCAGTGCGGTGCCGGTCTCTCCGCCCAGGCAACCGCACAGGATCGGCCACGCCCCCAGCTCACCCGCCATCCGCGCGAGCCACACTCCCTGGCCGGCCGGATGGACGTGCACCTCGTCGACCGCCCCGGCGCGCTCGAGCGTGACGCTGAGCAGCGGATCCGGTCCGAAAACGGTCACGCGAGGGCGGTCGGATGCGTTGACCATGACAAGGCCAACGGTTGCCCTCCCCGGGCGGCTGGGCATCCGGGAAAACCCGCGATGGTTCCACGGATTCTTCGCCCGCCTCTGCGGCATCGAGACGACGTCCGGCGTGCGGCGGCAGCCTACGGTCCGCGCATGAGTACCGAGAGGAGTAATTCAGGCTCCCGCCCCGGGGATACCCCAAACATCTACCGCGACCTGCGCGAGCGCAACGAGCGCCGCTTGAACGTCGCGCGGATCCTCGAGGCTCGTCGCCTGAGTCAGATCGAGCGCGTGGTGCAGACCACGCGGGAGCCCCGATTCCGGAGGGCCGGTAAATGACCGTCCACCCCAAGAATGCGAAGGATCTCATGCTGGCCCCGGTGGCGGCGGAGATCGATCAGAACCTCACCCGGATGCGTGACTGCCCGCCGCAGGACGTGATCGCCGAACTCGAGCTCGAACTCGATCGGCCGGCTGTGTGCGGCGAGCGCGATGAGCGCGCCGAGCTCGTCCTGCGCCAGGCGTTGCGCAACGTCGACATGCATGGCTGGAACGCCGCGATCACGCCGGACGGGGCTCGTCTGCACCTCGACGGAGGCTCGGTCTCGCTCGACCTCGGACTCAGTCCCAGCATCACGGGGTACATCCAGAACGGCGCCTCGGGCTGACCGACGCGTGGCGCGATCTCATCGGGGTGTAGTCGATTTTTCGGCGGCGCCTGACGGCGGCGCCTTGGCGTCCCGAGGAACTCGCGCCACGGCCGCGACGATCTGCACGACCTCGGCCGGAGTCGCGGCCGTCCGCAGGCCACTCAGGTCCTCCTCGTTGATGCGGCGGTCGGCCAGGGCCGTCGTGCGGAGCCAGTCGAGCAGCCCCTCCCACTCCGCTTGCCCGACCAGGATCACCGGGAAGTGCTCGATCGTCGCAGTCTGGATGAGGGTCAGCGCCTCAAACAGCTCATCGAGCGTGCCGAACCCGCCGGGGCAGATCACGAACGCGGACGCGTAGCGGACGAACATCACCTTGCGTGCGAAGAAGTGGCGAAAGCGAAGCCGGACGTCGAGGTACTCGTTGAAACGTTGCTCGTGGGGAAGCTCGATGTTGCAACCCACCGACGTTGCGCCGGCATCCCTAGCTCCGCGGTTGGCCGCCTCCATCAGACCGCCGCCACCGCCGGTGATCACCGCATAACCGGCCCGCCCGAGCTCGAAGCCGACTTCGCGCGCGAGCCGGTAATGAGGGTGTGCGCGCGCCGTGCGCGCCGAGCCGAACACGGTCACCGCCGGGCCGATCCCGGAAAGCCGATCGAAGCCGTGGGCGAACTCCGCCGCGATGTCGCGGATCCGCTCGGCATCCACGGACCGCATCGCGGCCGGCTCATCGCCGAGCCACCGCAGCAGCTCCTGGTCGAAGGTGCGCGTGTTCGCCGTGGAGTCGCTCAGAGCGTCCAGAAGTGTCCTACGTGTGCCGCCACGCGCGAGGTAACGAGCGGGTCGGGTGATGTTGATTCGGCGCTTCCCGTCCCGTCGAGAGCCGCGATCGTCGCGAGCACGCTCTCGGTCAGCGCCGGCAGGTGATATCCGCCTTCGAGCACCGCGCCGATGGGAGCCCCAACCTCAGCGGAAAGCTCACGCACGTGGCAGGCCATCTGCGCAAACGAGCTCGCCTCCAGGCGGCAATCTCCCAGCGGATCGCTTCGGTGGGCGTCGAAGCCGGCGGAGATCAGCACCAGCTCGGGCCTGAATTCGAGCGCCGCGGGCACGATCACGTGCTCGAGGACCGAGATCCAGACATCCTCATGCGAACCAGGCGGAACCGGCACGTTGATCGTGTAGCCGAGCCCCTCGCCGGAGCCCGCATCGGCGAGGGCACCGGTTCCGGGGTACAGCCCGCGCTGGTGGATGCTCGCATACAGCACGTCCGGGCGCCGGCGGAATATCTCGGCCGTCCCGTTGCCGTGGTGAACGTCCCAGTCGAGGATCAGGACCCGTTCGACGCCGAGCTCCTGGATGGCCACCTCCGCCGCGATCGCCACGTTGTTGAAGAGGCAGAACCCCATCGCGCGGTCGCGCTCAGCGTGGTGGCCCGACGGCCGGACGGCACAGAAGCCCGCATTCGCCTCGCCACGCAGCAGCGCGCGGACCATCGTGCATGCCGCGCCGGCAGCATGAGCGGCGGCTCGGTAGGACGCCTCCCCCACGAACGTGTCCACGTCCAGGGGACCTCCACCCACCGAGCACAGATGGCGGATCGCCGACACGTGCGAGGGACTGTGGACGAGCTCGAGCTCGTCCGTGCTCGCGGCGGACGCATCGCGCTGCTCGCATCCGGGCCAGCCGGCCTGAGCCATCGCCCGCTCGATCACCGCCATGCGCTTCGGCGTGTCGGGATGCTCCGGCAACATCGCGCTCGGATCGTGCTCGAGCGATGCCGGGTGGTGGACGTACAGCACCGCGCGCTCTCCGAACGGCGAACGCGGTCAGGCGCCCGCGTCGTCGTGAGCCGGTACCGCCAGCACCGGGCACGGGGCGATGTGCAGCAACCGTTGGGTGACGCTTCCAAGCAGCAGTCCGCCCAGGACGGTGTGTCCCCGGGTGCCGACCACGATCAGGTCCGCCCCCTCCTGCTCGGCCACGTCGGCGATCGCGTGCGCCGCACCTCCGACCTTGCTCTTGACCATCTCGAGCGTCGCGGTCACACCGTCGCCGGAAAGCTCGGAGACCTGGCTCTGAACCTTCTCCTCGAGGGCCCCCTCGTTGGCGTGAATGGGAAGGCTACCTCCGCCCTTTCCGGGCAAGGTGAATTCCTCGCAGTAGACCACCACCATGGGCGCACCGGACTCGCTCGCGAGCGTCCTGGCCAAGGGCAGGGCGCGGTCGGCGTAGATCGAGCCATCGGTTGCCCAGATCACCTTCTTGAACACTTCTCTCCCTTCTCTCGCCGTTATCCGGCGTAGTCTCGCCTCAGGCCTCGCCCCAGGCAAGCACCCCGATGATGTCGAGCGTCGAGAGGACGCCGGTCGGCCGCTGGGTCTTGGGGTCGACGACGATTATGTGGCTGACGCCGTGCTTAAGCATCGCCTCGCCGGCCTGGGTCAGGGGCATAGTCGGGCGGACGCTGATGACCGGCTCGAGCGCGAGGCCGCTCGCGAGTTCATCCGAGCCGAGGCGGATACCAGCCCGCATCAGGTCGAGATCCGAGATCAATCCCCAGACGGTGCTTCCTTCCTCGCCGCCGGCGACTCGCATCACGGCGACGGAGTGGACGTGATGGGTGGCCATCAGTCGGGCGACGTCGGTCACGCTCGCGTCGGGAGGGCAGGACACGATGCCCGGATGCATCGCGTCGCCCACGGTGGCGTGCCGGAGCGACGGCATCAGATAGCTGCCGTGAAGGGGAAGGGTGGTGGTGGCGTCGGTCATGGCGAGCTCCTCGTGAGGGTCTGACTTCAAGCTAGGCTCGCGTCCGCCGCCGGTAATCCGCCCCGCGCCGAACCACGATTGCGGGTTTTCCACATGCCCTGGGCTGCGCGCCAGGATTAATGTCCGCGCCGAGGATGGCTCCGGAGCACGTCATCGAACGGAGCGACTTCGATCGGCTGTTCGAGTCGCTCGCGGACCGCGGGCACACGATCATCGGGCCGACGATTCGCGATGGGGCGATCGTCTACGACGAGATTGGCCGCGCGGTCGATCTGCCGGTCGGTTGGACCGACGAGCAGGACGGGGGCCGGTACCGGCTACGTCGCCGCGACGACGAGGCCCTGTTCGGGTACGCCGTCGGCCCGCATTCCTGGAAGCAGTACCAGCTACCGCCTGAGACCAAGCTGTGGTCGGCCCGCGTGGACGAGCGGGGTGGGCTCGTCAACGTGACCGAGCCCCCGCGGACGGCGCCCCGGTACGCGTTCTTCGGAGCACGGTCGTGCGAGCTACACGCGATGGGAATCCTTGACCGCGTCCTGCTCGGGGGCTCGCACCCGGATCCCGCCGATCACGCCCGCGCCGAGGACGTGTTCGTCGTGGCCGTGCAGTGCGGTCAGGCCGGCGGGACCTGCTTCTGCGCCTCGATGAACACCGGACCGGTGGCCGACCGCGGGTTCGACCTCGCGCTCACCGAGGTGATCGAGGAGGGGCGGCACTACTTCGGCGTCGAGGTCGGATCCGAGCGAGGGGCGGACGTGCTCGCGGACGTCCCGCACCAGTCCGCGGCGGAGCGCGAGCGCGACGCCTGCGGGGCCGTGCACGAGCGGACCGCCTCGCAGATGGGCCGCGAGCTCGACACCGCTGGGATCAAGGAGCTGCTGTACCGCAACTACGAGCACCCGCGCTGGGACGAGGTCGCGGAGCGGTGCCTGACCTGCGGCAACTGCACAATGGTGTGCCCGACCTGCTTCTGCACCACGGTGGAGGACGTCACCGATCTGGCCGGCGAGCAAGTCGAGCGCTACCAGCGGTGGGACTCCTGCTTCACCGTCGACTACTCCTACGTCCATGGAGGCGCCGCGCGTCCATCGCCGCGGTCACGCTACCGCCAGTGGATGACCCACAAACTGGCGACGTGGTGGGACCAGTTCGACAGCTCAGGCTGCGTCGGCTGTGGACGCTGCATCACGTGGTGTCCCGTTGGAATCGACATCACCGAGGAGGTCGCGGCGATCCGGACGAGCGAGGAGCGACCGAGTGCAGCGGATTGAAGAGCTGATCTCCATCGCGCCGGTATTCGAGGGGCTCGCCTCCGAGCACCTTGCGCTGATCGCACGTTGCGGCCATAACGAGCGTGTGCCCGCCGGCACGATGCTCCTACGCGAGGGCCAGCCGGCAGAGCGCTTCTTCCTCATCCGGCGAGGTTCGGTCGCGGTCGAGGTGCACGCGCCGGGGCGAGGCACGCTGGTGATCGAGACCCTGCACGCCGGTGACCCCGTCGGGTTGTCGTGGCTGTTCGCACCGTATCGCTGGCAGTTCGACACGCGCGCCGTCGAGCCTTGCGAGCTCGTGGTGTTCGACGGCGCATGTCTGCGCGGCAAGTGCGAGGAGGATCACGAGCTCGGCTACCAGCTCATGAGCCGGTTCGTGGCCAACGTGATCTCACGGTTCCAGGCCACGCGCTTCCAGCTGCTCGACGTCTACGGCCATGCTTGAGGCAGGCCCGGAGCCCATGTTCGCCGGTCCCGGGCCGATGGTGCCCGAGCCGTTCGAGGTCGTGAGCAGCCGGCAGGACACCGACGACACGTGGACGCTCGAGCTCGAAGCGTGTTCCGGGCAGCCGTTCGTCTTCGCTCCGGGTCAGTTCACGATGCTCTCGGCCGCGGGCGCCGGAGAGGTTCCGATCTCGATCAGCGGCGATCCAGACGAGCCGGAGCGGCTGGTGCACACGGTGCGCGCCGTCGGGCTCGCCACCGAGGCCATCTGCGCCGCCGGGCCCGGCCGGCGGCTCTTGGTCCGCGGACCGTTCGGCGAGCCGTGGCCGATCGAGCAGGCCGAGGGCGCCGACGTCGTGATCGCGGCCGGCGGCATCGGGCTGGCTCCGCTGAGACCGGCGATCCTGCGTCTGCTCGTGCGCCGCCGGCGCTACGGGCGGCTGGTGCTGCTCTACGGTGCGCGCAGCCCGGACCAGCTGCTGTACCCCGGTGAGCTCGACGCGTGGCGGAGCCGCGGCCTCGAGGTGTGGGTCACGGTCGACAGCGCCGGCCCGGAATGGCTCGGGCACGTCGGCGTGGTCACCCGGCTCGTTCGGCGGGCCCGCCTCGACGGGGCCGGCTCCGTCGTAATGTCTTGCGGGCCCGAGGTGATGATGCGCTTCGCCGTGGCTACACTACGCGACGCCGGGGTCGCCGAGGACCGGATCTTCGCCTCGATGGAACGCAACATGCAGTGCGCGGTCGGGCGCTGTGGCCACTGTCAGCTGGGTCCCACGCTGGTGTGCCGGGACGGCCCGGTGTACCGGTGGCGCGAGGCGGCACCGTGGCTGATGATCCGAGAGGTGTGATGAGCGGGGCGGCCAAGCAGACGCTCGCGGTGTGGAAGTTCGCCTCATGCGACGGGTGCCAGCTGAGCGTCCTCGATCTCGAGGACGAGCTGCTCACGCTGGCCGAGCACCTCCAGATCGCCTACTTCGTCGAGGCCTCGAGCGCGTCGGTCGAGGGGCCATACGACGTCTCCCTGGTCGAGGGCTCGATCACCACGCTCCACGATGCCGAGCGCATCCGCGCGATCCGGGCAAGCTCTCGGGCGCTGGTCACGATCGGAGCGTGCGCGACCGCCGGCGGGATCCAGGCGCTCCGGAACTTCGCCGACGTCGAGGAGTTCGCGCGAGTCGTGTACGCCTCCCCGGACTACATCTCGACGCTCGCCACCTCAACGCCGATCAGCGCCCACGTGAACGTCGATTTCGAGCTGCGCGGATGCCCGATCAACAAGCGCCAGCTGCTCGAGGTCATAAGCGCCCATCTGAACCGCCGCCGGCCACGGGTGCGCGCGCACAGCGTGTGTGTCGAGTGCAAGCGACGCGGCACGGTGTGCGTGATGGTCGCCCACGGCACCGCGTGCCTCGGTCCGGTCACGCACGCGGGCTGCGGAGCGATCTGCCCGGCCTACGATCGCGGCTGTTACGGCTGCTACGGCCCCAAGGAGACGCCAAACACACCGTCGCTGGACGCCTGGTCTGGCCTCGAAGACTTCGATCTGGTCAGGGTCTACCGGACCTTCAACGCCGCCGCACCGGAGTTCGAGAAGGCCAGCGAGGCCCATGAGCGAAGCTAGCCGCACGCGGACGATCCGGACCGACTACCTGTCGCGGGTCGAGGGCGAGGGCGCGATGTACGTCAGGCTCGAGGGCCGCGAGGTGAGCGAGGTCAAGCTGCGCCTGTACGAGCCGCCGCGTTTCTTCGAGGCCTTCCTGCGCGGCCGCTCGTTCACCGAGGTCCCGGACATCACCGCGCGGATCTGCGGCATCTGTCCGGTCGCCTATCAGATGAGCTCGGCCCGGGCGATGGAGGAGGCGTGCGGGGTGAGAATCGACGAAGGGCCGATCCGCGATCTGCGCCGCTTGATCTACTGCGGCGAGTGGATCGAGAGCCACAGCCTTCACGTCTACATGCTCCATGCGCCCGACTTCCTCGGCTACCCGGGCGCGATCGAGATGGCCCGCGACCACCGCGAGATCGTCGAGCAGGGGCTGCAGATGAAGAAGGCTGGGAACGCACTCATGACGCAGATCGGCGGCCGCGAGGTGCATCCGATCAACGTGCGGGTCGGCGGCTTCTACCGCTCACCCACCAAAACCGAGCTGCGCGCGCTGGTCGACCCGCTCGAGCGCGCCCGCGAGACCGCGCTGGCAACCGTGCGGTGGACCGCCAAGCTCCCGTTCCCCGATGTCGAGCTCGAGCCCGAGCACGTCGCGCTCCGCGACCCGGATGACTATCCGATCGACCGCGGCCGGATCGTGTCCGACCGCGGGCTCGACATCGAACCCGCGGAGTTCGACGAGCACCTCGTCGAGGAGCACGTCGAGCACTCGACCGCGCTCCATGCCCGGCTGCGCGAGCGCGGCTCCTACCTCACCGGTCCGCTTGCCCGCTACAGCCTCGCGTCGGGCGCGCTCCGCCCGCTGGCGCGAGAGGCGGCGGCCGCGGCCGGACTTGGAGCGACCTGCCGCAATCCGTTCCAGAGCATCGTCGTTCGGGCGGTCGAACTCGTCCAGGCCGCCGACGAGGCGCTGGCACTGATCGAGGCCTACGAGCAGCCGGACGCGCCAATGGTCGAGGTGACACCTCGGCCCGGGGTCGGTCATGGGGCTACCGAAGCTCCGCGCGGCCTGCTCTACCACCGCTACGAGATCGACGACGAGGGCACGATCCTCGATGCCCGCATCGTCCCTCCCACCTCCCAGAACCAGCGCGTGATCGAGGAGGACCTCCGCGCGGTCGTGCAGCGCAGCCTCGACCTGTCGGACGAGGACCTGACGCGGCGGTGCGAGCAAGCGATCCGCAACCACGATCCGTGCATCTCGTGCTCGACTCACTTCCTCGACCTCACGGTCGACCGACGGCCCCCTCAGTAGTTCTCCACCACAGGCACAGCGGCCAATCCGGATGGCTCGACTCGGTGCCCTTGGGAGAGTGGGAGTCGTGTTCGTCCCACACTCGAGGAGCGCCGCATGATCACGTCGGCCCAGACCACCACCCAGGCGCGGGGGAACGCCCGCGGCTCGCGCGGTCGGGAGATCTTGCGCATCGCCGCCGGCATCGACGGCTTTCCCGAGGGCCGGGACGCTGCCGCGCTCGCGCATGTGCTCTCGCAGGCCACGGGCGCCGAGGTGCTGCTCGTCGCGGTCCATTCGGCCGCGTTGCTTCCGGTCGGCCCGGAGCTCAGCTACCGGAGACTGCGCCAGGAGGCAGAGCGGATCCTGCACGAGGTCCGCAACTCGGACGCACCCGCGTCGCGCACGGCGACCGCGAGCGACTTCTCGGTGCCGCGCGCACTGCTTCGAGTCGTCCGGCGTCACCACTGTGACCTGCTCGTCGTCGGTTCCGCTCGCGAGGGCCCAGAAGGGCGCATTCAGATCGGCGACAGAACTCGTCAGCTGCTCGGACAGTTCAAGTGCGCGCTGGCCGTCGCTCCTCGTGGCCTGCACGCCAAGCCTCCGCGTCTTCGCCGGATCGGGGTTGGTTACGACGGCGGTCCCGAGGCACAGGCAGCGCTTGACGTCGCCGCCTCGATCGCCGTTGGCGCGGGTGCCGAAGTTCGGGTGCAGGCGGTCGTCGACGACCGGCCGCCTCCATTCTCGTGGTCGGGTCTGAGCGGGCGCCTTCGCGCCGAATGGGATGAACTCATCGAGGACGAGATGGCCCAGATGCGTGACCAGGCCACGGCAGCGGCACGGCCGATGGCCCCGCACGCCGACGTTGCCGTCGCACGCGGCCGCCCGTCTGACGTGCTGCTGGAGCTGTCCGCGACGGTCGACCTGCTGGTGATCGGGTCGCGCCGCTGGGGCCCCGCCCACCGCCTGCTGCTCGGGAGCACCGGTGAGGCGCTCATGCACGGTTCCGCATGTGCCCTTCTCGCCGTTCCGCGCCCTACTGAGCCGAGCTGACCGTCGACTCCACCAGCGGCACCTCGCGGCCGCCGCGGTCGACCCACGAGCCCACGGCGAAGCAGGTCGGACCTGCGCACGACACGCCGTACAGGTTGCCCTGGTCCGGATCGGGGGCCCGATCGATCGACCATCCGCGTCCTTGCAGCTGCTCGACGAGCGAGTCCGAGCCCACGGCGGTGCAGGCGGTCGTCGATGTGCACGACACTCCGTAGACCATTCCGGGTGGTTGCGCGGACAGGGGCCGGACCGACCATCGGCCTGCACGCCAGCTTTGCAGCAGCGGCCAGGTAATCATGCTGGGAATCACCAGTCCACCGCCCGCGGTGCATACGGTCGCGGTCGTACAGGAGATCGCGGTGAGCTCGGTGTCGTTCGACGCAAGCTCGCGGCTCCGGTCGCGCCACCACTTGCGTCCGTTCCAGTGCTCCACCATCTCGCCCCCGGCGTACAGACCGACGGCGGTGCAGGCGCTCGCCGACGCGCATGAGACGCCGGTGAGCTCGCTGTATTGCACACGCGGGGTGCGCTCGAATGTCCACCGAGATCCATCCCACCGCTCCACCAACGTGAACCACACGCCGGCCCGGTTCTCGAAGCTGCCCACGGCGGTGCACGCGCCTGCCGCGACGCATGAGACTCCGCCCAGAAGGCTCAGCTCCGATCCCGATGCGACCGGCTTCGATATCGCCGTCCACCTCCAGCGCGAGCCGTCCCAGCGCGCGGCCAGGGCCGTGGATGCCCCGCGAGCATCGACGGAGTAACCAACCGCCAGGCAGTCCGACGGGGACGTGCACGACACGCCGGTGAGGAACGTCTGTATCGCGCCGGCCCGTTTCGGCACGTGCTGGATCGTCCACCGGGTGCCGTCCCATCTCTCGGCCAGCATCGTTCCCGGCTCGGCGTCAGGTCCTCCCACCGCGATGCAGACGGTGGGCGCCGTGCAGGAGACGGCGGCCAGCATGCTGTCGCGCGCTCCCGCCCGGGCCGGAGCGCGTTGGATCGACCAGGTCTTCGCGCCGGCGGACTCACTGACGGCCATTGACAGCACGAGCGCAAGCAAGGCTGCCGCGAAGCGGAGAGCGGGCCTTAGCCGAACCAAGTGGATGCGCCCCGCCCTCCGCCCGCGTGCACGAGGGCTTCGGTCGGGAGCGCCAAGCGGCGCGCCAGCTTGACGCCCCACGCCCGCGCCCGTTCGAGCTCCCCTGACTCGAGCGGCCCCTCGGTGTCCTCGACGAGGAAGCTCTCGGTGGCGATCACGTCGATGCCCAGCCGGCGCAGGCGCCGGGCGATCGCCCGGGCGGCCACGCCGGTCATCCAGGGCGATTGGTCGAGGCGGGTGTCGAAGCTGGCTGCGTGGGGTGCTATCTCCGGGGACAGATCGCGCAGCCACCGGCGGAGCCCCGGTTCCTCGGTGGCCCCCGGCTCCACATGCGTTCCGTCCTCTTCGTGGGCGGTCGCGACCGCCAGGCGGCGGCTGCGGGCCGTGGCGAGCCCATGCATGTGGGTCGGGCCGCCCACGACCAGTAGATCCGCGGTTTCCAGCGGGTGTTCGGGCGCCTCGTGGACCGGAAGCACGGCGGTGGCCTCGAGCCCTTCAGCGATGGCCTCTGCGATGGCGCGCGTGTTCCCGAAAACCGATTCGTATACGACGATCGCGTCCATGGTTCGCTCCCTAGATCACGTATGAGACGTCTGTGGGCAGCGTGGCGGACTTGGCGCCGGCTGCCATCAGTGGATCTGCGCTGTCGTCACTGGTGACAAGTACGGATCGGGCACGATCAAGAGCGGGAACGGCGGCAGTCGTGCCGACACGAGCGCGCCGCTCACGTCACCGTGTCACGAGGTGACGATCAAACCAGTCACCCGCCAGCAACGACACTTCCTCGAGCGCTCCCGGCTCTGGAAATAGATGCGTGGCGGCTGGAACGACGGCCAGCGCGCACGATGGCCCCAGGAACCGCTGCGCCTCCCGGTTGAGCTCGAGCACCAGCTCGTCGCGCCCGCCGACGATCAGTAGCACCGGCGCCCGTACTCTCGTCAGCCAGGCGGTGACCAGGTCCGGTCGGCCGCCACGTGAGACGACCGCGCCGACCTGCGTCGGAAGCTCGGCGGCCGCTCGGAGCGCGGCAGCCGCGCCCGTACTCGCGCCGAAGTAGCCAACCGGTAGCTCGCCAAGGTCCGGCTGGCTCCGAGCCCATCGCGTTGCCGCCACCAGTCGCTCGGTCAGCAAACCGGTGTCGAACACGTTGGTGCGGTCACGTTCCTCGTCCCACTGCAGCAGGTCGAGCAGCAACGTGGCCAGACCCCGCTGATTGAGCGCGGCCGCCACCTGCCGGTTGCGCGGGCTGAACCGGCTCGAGCCGCTGCCGTGTGCGAACACAACCAGTCCCACGGCCGCTTTCGGCACCGCGAGATCGCCGAGAATCTCGGCCGCCGGGATCCGCACCTCGCGCGCGTCGAGCGATGCGACCGGCGGCGGGTCATCGTCCTCGCCGGAGAGCAGCTGGACGACCTCGGCATCGTCGGTTGGCTGGAAATGCTTGTACCAGAGGCCGACCGCCCACATCTCCTCCGGCTGTAGCACGCACACGACCTGGTCGGCCTCGTCCGCGAGCGACCGCACGGCGTCCGGCGCACCGACCGGCACGGCGAGCACAAGGCGGCTCGGACCCCGTGCCCGGATCGCGCGGAGCGCCGCGCGGGCGGTGCCGCCTGTGGCCAGGCCGTCGTCGACGACGATCGCCGTGCGCCCGCGAACCTCGAGCGGCGGCCGGCCGTTGCGGAAGCGCTGCGCGCTCGCCCGAACCTCCGCGCGTGCACGTGCGATCGCCGCTTCCAGCTCCTCCGTGCTCACGAGCATCCGCCGAACGGCGTCCGCGTCGAGCACGCGCACGTCGCCCTCGGCAACCGCGCCGATGCCGAGCTCCGGGTTGGCGGGCGCCCCGATCTTGCGAACAGCCAGCACGTCGAGCGGAGCCCCCAGTGCCCGCGCGACCTCGTATGCCACGGGCACCCCGCCGCGCGCCAATCCGAGTACGACCGGATTCTCGAGGGCAAGCGAACCGAGCCGATCTGCCAGCTCGCGTCCCGCAGCGCGACGATCGGCAAACCTGCCTATCGACATGTCCGGGGTCAAGGACATCTTCGCGCGCCAACCTACGCCGCGCCGCCGGGTGCGCCATCCGCAATACCCCGCACGGAGTCAACACGCTTTGGCTGCCACGCGGCCGCGGGGGCCGGCCGCGGGGAGACGGCAGCCGGCCCCAAATCACGGTTGAGGCGATCAGGTGGCCGTCGGAATGACCTTGACCGGCTGCTTCTTCGCCTCCTTGGGCAGCGGGATTGTCACCTCGATGACGCCGTCGTGTGTCGTCGCCTTGATGCTCTTGGCATCGACCCCCGCAGGCAGCGCCATCGAACGCGAGAAGGACCCGTAGCGACGCTCACGCCGCACGTAGTTCTTGTCCTTCTCCTCCTTGCTCTCCCGATGCTCACCCGAGACCGTGAGGATGTCGTCCTCGACTTCGATCTTGACCTCTTCGGGCTTGATCCCGGGCAGGTCGGCGCGCAAGACCAGATGGTCGTCCTCGCGCACGACGTCGATCGCCGGCGTCCACGCGCGCTCGTGACCATCCAGCCACTCGTCGAACATGCGATCGAACCGCGAACGTAGCTCGCCAAGCTCGGAGAATGGATCCCAACGCGTCAGTGTTCCAGGCATGACTCACCTCCTTTCTGGTCTGTCGGGAACCTCCGACGCTAACACCGCGCCGCGGTCAGAGCATCCGGGTCGACCCGTCAATCGATCAGTAGTAACTCCGGTGGCCCGGGCCGAACTGTGGAAAACCCGCAGCAGCTGATCGAGGCAACACCCGTCAAACGAGGCGAGCTTCTCCCGATGGCGACGCTCGAGGGCGATGGAAGACTGGACTGGAGTCGAGCCGCGACCCAGGAAGAACCGCAATGACCGCCGACGTGCTGACAACCACACGCGAACTGGACTCCCGCCTGAGCGACGGCAAGCAGATTCGACTTCTGTGGTGCGAGCACGACGGGCGGCTTTGGGTCACCGTGCTCGACCCCAGGACGGGAGAGGCGTTCCGGATCGAGGTTCGTAGAGGAGAGCGCCCCCTCGACGTGTTCCATCATCCGTATGCATACGCCGCCGATCACGGCGTCCAGACGTCCACGCTGCGGGCGGCCGATATTTCGGTCTCGATGCCGGCCTAGAGGGGAGTGTCACGACCCGATGCACGACGCGGCGGTCGGCAGCCACCACCGCCCGGGCCCGAGCCGACTCAACCCTCGTCTGCTTGTGTGGGCGCCGTCGATGAGCGTTGGTCGGTCTCCTGGAGGGGGAGGCCGCTGACGTACGCGGCAAACTGCCGCTCGAACTCTGGCCACCAATCCGGGTCGGCATCCGGCGGAGGGCCCGACGGGGTCGGACGGTGACCCCATCCGCCCCCGCCTGTCTCGCCATCATCCGAATCGTCGGCGCCCGGACCCGATCGGCGAACCGACCACCAGGCGAACGCCATGCAACTCGCGGCGAAGACGAGGTACAGGATGAACGGAACGTTCCTCAGCCACCCCCCGGAACCCGGCGAGTGAGCGGGATGCCCGATCGAACTCAGCTTGGCCGCGGCGCTGGACATGTTCGGAGTCTCTCGACCGCGTCGAGCCGTGCCATCCGTGTCGTCCACCGATAGCGATGACGGAATGCTTGCGGTGATGTCACGGTCATGAACCGTCGGGCTCGGTAGTTCGCGCGCGCCTCCCGCGGTGAAGCGCGCTCGTGAGAGCGCCGTCGACCGTCACTGCGCCGTCCCTGCTGAGGCGGAACGCACGGATTCGTTGTCCCAGTTCCGTCAGCTCGGCCTGGCTGAGGCTGCGGGAGCGGTTTCCGGTCGTGGCGGTGACGGTGGCTGGCGTCGGTGCGAGCAGGACGATCGCCGCGGCAGCGTCGGCCACGGTTGCGTACAGAAGGGCGCGCTGGCCTCGCGGGGTTACAACGTAGTAGCTGGGCGGGACGAGTGTCGTGCTCATGCTCGTGGCGCTGCGGGGTCACGCGGCGCCGGAGATCAGCTGGCGCTGAACCACCCGGTGATAGGCGTCGTGGACGATCAACTCGCACGGCCCGGCATGCGCGGCGGACAGATACGCGATGCGTTGGGCGTCCTCGAACGTTTCGCACGTGACGCGTTCAGCGCCGCCCGGCAGCTCAATCTCCCAGAGACCGATGCTGTTGTGTTCGACCCGAACGGTGGCCGGGTGTTCGCAGTGGCCAAATGTCGCGTCTGCGCTCATCGCACGTCGGAGGTCAGTTACGTCCGGTTGCCGGTCGAGCCTGAGCAGCACGCGTATCTTGCCCTGCGGCGAGCACGGTCGGCGGCGGCCGGAGCTCGACACCGGCTGCACGCCGGTACACGCGTTCGTAGGCGCGTGCGGTGGTCGCGACGTCGTAGCGCTCGGCCACGCTCGCCCGGCACTGGACCGGATGGATCGAGTCCAGATCGCCGAGCGCGGCCGCCATCTCCACCTCGTCCGAGACCAGCCTCCCGTTCTCGCCGTCGATCACGATCTCGTTCGCGGCGCCCTGGCCGAACGCGATCACCGGCGTGCCACAGGCCAGGGCTTCAATCATCACCATGCCGAACGGCTCCTGCCAGCGGACCGGCATCAGCAGCGCCGCGGCGCCCGCGAACAGCTCCTGCTTGGCCATCCCGCCGATCTCACCGACGTAACGCACCTGTTCCCCGTCGATGTAGGGCTCGATCTCCGTGCGGTAGTAGCGCTCCTGGCCAGGTTGCACGGGCCCGGCCAGCACCAGCCTGCGGCGCGCTCGCCGGGCGGCGCCGACTGCACGGTGGGCGCCCTTGACCGGATCCATCCGCCCGATCCAGAGCACGTAGTCCCGCTTTACGATACGCAGCGGCCAGCGATCGACGGCGATCGGATTGGACACAACCGACGCGATCCGCGCCCCGGGCGGAGCGCCCGCTGCCTGAGAGTGACTGATCGCCACGAGCGTCGCCTTGTGGCCGTGGCACTGGTAGAAGGGCGACGTGCTGCTGTCGAACGGCACATGGACCGTGTGCACCACGGGAGCGGCCACCCGGTCCGCCATGGCCAGCGCGGTGAAACCCGAATGGTCGTGCACGACGTCGAACGGCCTGCCTGTGTCAGCTGCACGCTCGATCTGTTCCCACGCACGCGCGACGTGATCGCACTCGTGCAGCGCCGAGCCGATCTCGTCGGGGTGGGCTCCTCCAAGCAACGGATGCACCCACGCCGCGGACGATGAGCCCGGTGCCGCGAACAGCGTGACCTCGTGGCCACGCGCCACCAGGGCCTCGCAGAGCAGTTCGACAACCGACTCGATCCCGCCGTATCCCGGCGGGGGCACCGCGATCCACGGCGGGGCAAGCATCGCAATCCGCAACCCCGGGGGCTCGCTAACCCGGCGCTGAAGTAGTCGCAGTGATCCGGTTGCGTACGGGAAATCGGCGCGGATTTGAGCCCCTTCACGCATTCGGCACCACCGCTTACACCGTATGGCGGAGACGATAGACGCTTCATCCGTAGTCTCCCCCCACTCGGCATCGTGGCGGCGTCCTTAAGTGGAAGTCCGCATCGGCGGTCGAGTGGAATCGATCCTCTCGGAGGGCCGGTGTCGGGCAACCGTGGCGACGGTCGGGAGGAGAAGCACCGGAACGCTGATGTGGGCGAGCGTCTGTGAAACGACGCGCGCGTGGCGACCGTGAAAGCTCTGGCTCCAAGCGAGCACGACCAGGTCGACGTCCGCCTCCCCGGCGAGAGCGACGATGTCCTCGGCGGGGACGCCGGTCCGGCGAACAAGACTGACCTTGTCGAGCGGGGCGGGAACGTGCCGAGCGAGGAACTCAGCCTCCCAGGCCTGCGTCGCGTGGGGCTCATGATCGGCAAAGGCCGGGGCGTTCTCCGGAGTGTGGACATGCAGAGCCACGATCTCGAAGTCGCTGGCGTGCGCCAGTTCAAGCGTCTTTCTGAGCGCCTCCGAGGTGCCGTGCGTTCCGTCAAGCGGTACCAGGACTCGAGAGAACCGTGCTCGCGGATGCGCCTGAGCCGGTACGACGACGACCGGCTTGCGCACCCGCGTGATGATCTCGAGGGCCGCGTGGCCGGCCGGTCGGGGCCCGGTGTGCCTGCCCCTCGCCCCGAGGACCAGGGCGGCGACGTCCGTTGCCCGGCTCGCCTCGACGATCTGATCCACAGGCCGGCCGCTCATCACTCTCAGCTTGACGCCCACGGAGCCGGCCGCTTGACCCACGATGTCGAGTCCGTTTTCGCGCACGTGAACCGCCACCGGCACGGCGTCGAGCAGCGGCGAGAATGCGAGCGCTGTTCGGAGGACCGGCTCGGCCGACGGACTGGAGTCGAGCGCTGCGAGCACGTCGGTCATGGCGATCTCCTCCGGCGTCTTGGGTGTCGCTCGAGTTTCTGGATCGCGCGGCCGACCGCAACCCGCTCGCCGGTCGCCGTGACTACGGCGATGGGTGGATCGGCTCCCATCTCGGTTGCGGCGGGGGTGATCCGGATGCGCACCCGGCTCCCGCGGAACCGCAGGCGCAGATCGAGTGCCTCCCAGCCGGGTGCGAGCACGGGATCGATTGCGAGCGCATCGCCTGCGGGCCGCACACCGGCGAAGCCGTAGACGAGCGCTCGCCAGACACTGCCCATCGCGCCGAGGTGCAGTCCACCGGCGGTCATGTGGCCGACGTCGTCGAGGTCGATCCGAGCGGTGAGGCGAAGCATGTCGAGCGCCTGCTCGAGACGATGTGCGCGTGCCAGCAAGGTGGCGTGGACTCCAGGCGAGAGCGTGCTGCCATGGGCGGTGCGCGGCCCGTAGAAGTCGAGGTTGGGCTCCAGTGAGCCGGCGGCGACCTCGTCCGGCACGAGGTAGTGGAGCATCAGGACGTCGGCCTGCTTGACGACCTGGGCGTGGCGGACGCGGTCCCGCCCAAGCAGGACGTCCGCGGCGACGGGCCGGCGGTCCGCGATCTCGGCAATGAGGAGCGGCTCGAGCGCGTCAAAACCTGCGAACTGCTCGTATACCCCGGTTCGCGGGTCGTACCCATCGACGATCGAATCGGCGAGCTCGAGCCAGTGATGCCGCTCGGCCTCATCGACGCGGCCCGCGACGGCCTCGGCAGCCCGACGGAGATTCCAGCGTGCCATCACGTTCGTGAACGCGTTGTCATCGACAGGGACGTGATACTCGTCTGGGCCCATGACCCCGCGGATGTGACCGCGCCCGGCGGGGTCGCGGTCGACGCGTGAGGCCCACCAGCGAGCGGTCTGGAGAATCAGCTCCCTGCCCTGCGCCCGGGCGAACGCTCGATCGCCGGTCCAATCGATGTAGCACGCGACGGACCACGCCACATCCGCGACGATATGCTCCTCGAATCGGCCGGTCAGGATCTCCATTGGCCGCCCGCGGGGATCCCGGACGCTCCCCGGCGTGACATCCTGACCGGATCGGGCCGACTCCCACGGGAAGCGGGCTCCATCGCGGCGCTGTGCCCGCGCGACGCGCATCGCCACCGGCAATCGGCGGATCCGATACTCGAGCATCGCCCGCGCCGCCGGTGGATTGATTGCCGCCATACACGGCAGGACGTACACGTCGCTGTCCCAGAAGACGTGCCCGGCGTATCCGGCCCCCGTCAGCCCGCGCGCCCCAACGGCCGCCTCGTCACGATCCGAGACGTTCGCGAGCAGGTGGAACACGGCAAAGCGGACCGCCCGCTCCAGGTCCGGATCGCCGTCGATCGCGATGTTCGCACCCTGCCATCGCACCCCCCACGCGCGACGGTGTTCGCAGAGCAGGCGATCGAAGCCGGATCGGCAAGCTTCCCGGGCACGCGCTGCCGCATGGCCCACGTCCGCACGCCCTATTGGGGCCCCCTCGTAGGCGGCGACGCGGTCGAGCACGGCGCCCGAGTCAACGCTGCGAACCTCGTCTGCGGCGGCAGCCACCACCGACCCCGAGTGACCGCTCACTCGTATCCACCGGCACCCCTCGGCCTCGCCCTCCTCGTACGGCCCCGCCGGCTGCGCAAGACGCTCGGGACGCGGCCTGCACCTGCCCCGCATCCTGAGCACCGCCGTGGCAGGCTCGGCAAGCGAGGACAGCAGGAGCGCCTCGACTCGATCGTCCGCGGGGCCGATCTGCTGCCGTTGGACGCCAGAGTGCAGGTCGAGCACACGTCGGACCGGGCCGGAGACGGCACCCGCGAGTGTGATCGTGTTCCACCGCGGGGCCGCGAGCAGCTGCGTCTCGGCACCGCCGTCCGCGTACACCCCGGCCATCACCACGGCCGGATCCTCGCTGGCGTGGCTCACGATCACGCTCCCGCGGGTGCCGAGTCGGCCGTCCGCGAGCGTCAGCACGGACTCGCGCGCGCGCTCGAGCCCCGAGTCGATCCCGTCGACCGCGATCGACCAGCCAGGATCTTCGACGAGGATCGGAAGCTCGCCTGCGCGCCGGCGCGCGATCTGGTCCTCGAGCACCGCGGCGAAGACTTCTGCCCCACCACCGACAGAGACCGTGCCGGCCGGCGCGCGCCCGGGCTCGGCACCCGCGATCAGCACCTGTTGGGGCGCGACCCCGCACGACCACAGCCACTCGGTTATACACTCGACGCAGTCCGCGACTCCCTCGGCCGGGGCGGCGCGTCGGGCGCGGGCTCGGCGCTGGTGGACTGGCCGAGGACCAGTGGGACCGACCGAGAAGATCTCGGAGCCGCTTGGGACGGCGAGAATCAACTCGCCCGGGCCGGCCGGACGCGCCTTCAACCGATCGTCGAGATCGGGGATGGGAATTCGGCTCACGATCGCGATCTCGAGCCCATCGCTCGATCCCTCCTCGATGAGTCCTCGCAGCCGTCTGAGCACCGCGCGACCCATCGGGTCGGTCGCGGCACTCCAAGCGAAGATGACGGCTTCGAACCGATGCGCCGTCGCCTCCGCCGGCGGTGCCGGGGCGGACGCGGCATCAGGAATCTCGAGTTCGACAGTCGAGGTCGCGGCACCGCGGTCGCCCGGGGACATGGCCCCAGCTTCACCCCGACCGGGGTTGTCCACCACCGTATTTCTCCACACCTTGTTACGGGTCAGCGGCAACGCTGTGCAGCAGCGTAGGATCGCTCGATCGAGGGACCGGTGGAGCGGTGAGTGAAGGAGAGAGAGGGACGGAGTTGCCCGGTTGGGACGAGTTCGGCATTGCTGCCGGGGCCGGCGGTCGAGGGCTCGTGCGCAGCCCCCGGGGCGAGCACTTCGAGGTCGTCGGGCGCGCCGGCCCAGTGGAGCTCCAGGGAGCCCCCGCGATTCCCGCAGAGGCGCGTGAAGAGCTCCTGGTGATCAAGGACGGGCACCTCTTCCTGTGCGCCCGCACCGATGGGGAGATCGCACCTGCCCGGGTTACGGGCGAGGGGCTCTACGCGTTCGACACTCGCTACCTCTCCGAGCTGCGGCTGGAGGTCGGCGGCGAACGTCCCGTGGCGTTGTCATATTCGAGGGTCGACGGCCATGTAGCGGTGGACTGCACCAATGCCGAGCTCCGGCGGGAGGAGGCCGACCCGATCCCGCAGATGTCGCTCAGCATCACGCGCGAGGTGCTGATCGCCTCGGGGCGCGTCTACCACCTGGTCCGGCTGCGCAACTTCCGGCGCGAGACGGTGACGAGCACGGTGTCGCTTTCGGTCGGGGCGGATTTCGCCGACATGTTCGAGGTTCGCGGCGGCGTGCGACGGCCCGCGCGGGGGCATGCCCTGGCTCCAAAACGCCAGGAACGCGGGCTGGTGCTCGCTTATGTGGGCGAGGACGAGGCGTTTCGGGAGACGATCGTCGAGCTCGAGCCGTTGCCGGATGACCTTCACTTGACCGTAGGGCGCGCCTGCGCCACATGGCAGGTGAGGCTCGATCCGGCCAAGCCTGTCGAGATCCTCATGACGGCGGAGCCGTCGATCGGCGGGCGCCGCCGACGCCGCCGCCGGCTGCAAACGGCGGCGGCGGAGCATCAGCGCTCGACCGCCGAGTGGGAGGCGTCATGCACCTCGATCGAGAGCGACAACGAGCTGTTCGACGAGCTCATCGCGACGGCGACGCGCGACCTGCGCTCGTTGATGATTCCGGCACCCGGCGGGAGGATCATCACGGGCGGGATCCCCTGGTACGTCGCGGCGTTCGGCCGCGACGCGCTCATCACGGCGGGGGAGGCGATGCTTCTCACCTCGGGTCTATGCCTCGACGCACTGCGGGTCCTGGCCCGCCTGCAGGCGACCGGAGATGATCCCTGGCGCGATGCCGAGCCCGGCAAGATACTTCACGAGCTTCGGATCGGCGAACTGGCGCGGGCGGGCATCATCCCACACACGCCCTACTACGGGACGGTCGACGCGACGCCGCTGTTCCTCATACGTGCCGCGGACTACTACAAGTGGACAGGGGATCTGGACACCCTTCGCTCGTTGCGCGTGGCCTTGGACGCCGCGCTGCGCTGGATGGATGACCACGGTGACCCCGACGGCGACGGCTTCCTCGAGTACGAGCGGCGCTCCCCGGCCGGTCTGCGCAATCACGGATGGAAGGACTCCCACGATGCGATCGTCCACGCGGACGGAAGTCTCGCGGAGGGACCGATCGCGCTGGTCGAGGCCCAGGGCTACGCCTACTCGGCGAAGCTCACGATCGCCGACGTCTACGAGGCATTGGGCGCGCCCGACGTCGCCGCGAACCTGCGCAGGCAGGCGCAGGGACTCAAGCGGGCGTTCAATGAGGCATTCTGGAACCCGGGAGAGGGCACCTTCGCGCTGGCGCTCGACGGACGCAAACAGCAGGTCGCCAGCGTCACCTCCAACGCGGGCCACTGCCTGTACAGCGGCATCGCCGACCGCGATAAGGCCGGCCAGGTCGCCGAGCGCTTGATGGCCGCCGACATGTTCTCGGGCTGGGGAGTTCGCACGCTCTCGAGCAACTGTCCCGCGTTCAACCCGATGAGCTACCACAACGGATCGGTCTGGCCCCACGACAACGCGATCATCGCCGCTGGGCTCAAGCGCTACGGCCACGACGAGGCGGTCAAGCGAATTGCCAACGCGCTGTTCGAGGTATCCCTCCGTGCACGCGACTCCCGTCTTCCCGAGCTGTACTGCGGGTTCGACCGCTCCGAGCGAGCCTCGGTGGTCGCCTACCCGGTGGCATGCATACCCCAGGCCTGGGCGGCTGCCGCCCCGCTCCTCCTGCTGCAGGCGATGCTCGGCGTGTCGGCCGACGCGCCCGCTGGGGCGCTGCAAATCCAACGCCCCACGCTTCCGGACTGGCTCAGCCGGATACGGCTCTCCGGGCTCCGCGTGGGCGATGCCAGCGTCACTCTCGCGTTCGACCGGGAAGGCCCGGTGACGGGTTTCGCCCTGCTCGAACAGCGCGGAAAGCTCCGCGTGACGATGGCGGCCAGCGACTAGTGTCGGGACACTAGATTCGGGGCAGGAGCAGACGCCGCTCAGGCCTTAGCTCTCGCGGACCCGGCGAACCGTCTCCTCGTGCCTGGCTCGTGCTCGTTCGCTTTGAGCACGCACTGCCCTGGTCTCGCTCCTGGCCTCGGCAGCCGCGAGCCGAGCCAGCCGAGCCAGGACCAACTCCGCCTCGACTCCGGCGGCGGAACCGGCCTCGTCGCGCCTCACCTCGCGGAGCGCGCCGGCAAGCAGCTCGAACGGTCCCCGGCCGCGCGCGGCCGCCGCAGCGGCGGCACGCGCAAGCGCCGCCTCGCGGATGTATTGCGAGACGCTCACCCCCGCATACTCCGCCTCGTCCTCCAGCAGCCGCCAAAGATCGGTCCCGAAGCGGACCGTGGTGACCTTCATCGCCGTGCGCGGCGGAGCCTTCACTGCGGTTCACCCTAACGCGAAATTGCGCATCCGATATACAGGCCGGTGGTAGTGTATCGCGGTGGCGCAGCACGTCCTGGGGCCGAGCACCCTCCGTCCGACTACCAGACAGGGAGGTCTGGTGGTCCGGGAGTCGCCATGAGCACCGACCGAGGTCTAGATTCATCCATGCAACCCGCCGCGGAATCGCCCAGAGGACGTGGCCGCCTCGCCGAGCGAGCGCCGAAGGGCCTCCAGACGAGCGTGAGGTTCGGTGGTCGTTCACTTGGATGACCGCGCCGCGCCAGGGGGGTCCGGCGTCCTTGGAATCCTGGACGTCGCCCGCGGGGTGCTGGCCGATCTCGATCTGGACGTGGTGCTGGAGCGCGTCGTCGAGGCTGCCCGTGATCTGACCGGCGCGCGCTATGCGGCGATCGGTGTCCTCGATGGCTCTCGGACCGAGCTTGAGCGGTTCGTCACCGCCGGCATCGACGAAGCGACGCACCGGCGCATTGGCGTACTGCCGCGTGGCCGCGGAGTGCTGGGTGAGCTGATCGCCGACCCCCGGCCCTTGCGGCTGGCGCATGTGGGGGCCCACCCGCGCTCGTACGGCCTCCCGCCGGGTCATCCCGAGATGACGACCTTCCTCGGCGTTCCGGTCGCGGTGGCGGGGAAGCCCTTCGGGAATCTGTATCTGAGCGAGAAAGCCGATGGTGAGGAGTTCACCGAGGAGGACGAGCAGGCCGTGGTGCGGCTGGCTGACCTCGCCGGCGTCGCGATCGACCACGCGCAGCGCTACCGGGATGTTGAGGCGCAGCGTTACGAGCTCAAGCGAACCGTCGACACGCTCGACGCCACGGTGCAGATTGCCCGTGCGGTTGGCGGCGAGACGAACCTCGACCCGCTGCTGGAGCTGATCGCCAAGCGCGGCCGCGCGCTGGTGTCAGCACGGGCCCTCGTGATCGAGCGGCCACGTGGCGAAGAGCTCGTCGTGGCGGCTGGGGCAGGCGACATGCCGCACGGATTGGTGGGACGGAGCATCGATTCTCAGGAGAGCGTCGCCAGCGGCGCGCTCAGGACCCTGCGGACGCTCCGCCTGGAGGACGAGCCCAACCTCGCGCGCTTCGACCGTCACGGGGTCGGCCGCCTCGGCGTTCAGGCCAGCGCCGGCCTCGTGGTTCCGCTTGTGTTTCGCGGCCGTGGGTATGGGGTCCTGATCGCCGTGGACCGGCTCGACTACGGCCCGGGGTTCAGCGCGGAGGACCAGCGGTTGCTCGAGGCATTCGCCGCGACCGCGGCGACGGCCGTCGCGACCGCCGAGTCCGTCGACGCCGACCGGCACCGGCAGCGGCTCGCCGCGACCGAGCAGGAACGGGCGCGCTGGGCCCGCGAGCTCCACGACGAGACCCTCCAGAACCTCGCCTCAGTGCGACTCGGGCTGGCCGCCCAGGTCAAGCGGCCCGAGCTCGAGACCGCCGTCGCCGCGATCCGCGATGCGATGGCGCAGCTCGAGCTCGAAATCGACAAGCTCCGGTCGCTGATCACCGAGCTACGTCCCGCCGCGCTCGATGACGTCGGCGCCGAGCAGGCGATCCGGGACCTCGTCGACCGCGTCCGCGGCCGCGGGCTGGAGGTGGACCTCACCATCGATCTGGCCTACGAGCAGGGACGCCAACCGGACCGGCACGTCAACGAGGTGGAGACCGCGATGTACCGCATCGTCCAGGAAGCCCTCACGAACGCGGTCAAGCACGGCGGCGCCCAGCGCGCCGTCGTCGAGGTCGAGGAGGATCACACCTCGGTACGCATCACCGTCCGAGACGACGGTAACGGTTTTGACCCTGACGCCAAGACCGACGGATTCGGACTGCTCGGCATGCAGGAGCGAGCCGAGCTCGTGGGCGGAACGTTCGAGGTTAGGTCCGCCGTGGGGAGCGGCACGACGGTCCAGGCACAGCTTCCGGCCCACCGCCGACGCGGGGCCCAGGTCGCCTGACACCCGCTAGGCCTACGAACTGGTCGGGGTCACCGGCGTAAGCCGCATCGAGGACAGCTCACCTGAGGTGAACGCCGTGAGGCACAGCGTGTTGCAGTCCTCGAGGATCGCCATGTCCGGGCGTTCGAGCGAGCACAGGGGCCATACCACCCGGAACAGACGCTGACCATCGGTCAGGTAGGCGCCGTCGTCGCGGGGCGACGCCGACCCGGCCGCCGGAACGCCATGTGAGCGGGAAACGACGCCGAACCGTAGATATGCCATCAGACCTACACCCCCAGAGGAGGCTCCGCCTGACGAGCCGGTCGTGGGCGTGCGGCACCCGGCAACGCACTCGTCATCCGAGTCTGCGGCCGCGCCACCCTCTCGAGCGCGCGACCGCTCATGCGGACGGTAATAACGGCTCCCCGTCGGTCCATCCGTAGTTCCCCGCCTGATCATCGGATTAGGCCCAGCGACTCGACCATGGCCCCGGGCGACACCGCTCAGCCGCAAGGGGCGAAAATCGACGTCCGCGGCGAGATCAGCCAGGATCGCATCGAGATCTCGGGCGTTGAACGCATTCAGCCATCGGGAGACGATCCTCCTCTCGGAGCCGGGCGGCGGCACATTCACCACCTCGCTTCAGCCGACGTCGCTCAGTCAGACGAGCCGCCCCGAGTCCGGTCTACCCGGCCTGCACTCGTCACCACAAGCCACGCCGACGCCACCCGACAGAGGACGCAAGCGCCGGCGACGAATCTACTGTGGCGACAACCCACGATCAACCCCGTGGCCAACGCGCGGCGCAGAGGGGTTTCCTAGACCGCGCTGTGCTAGGTTGCGGCGCGCGCAAGGTGCGCTCGCGATGAGTGGCATGTGCGTTTCTCGTGAAGGATGGGTGCGCGCGGGGTCGGGGCCTCGCGTCGGCTCGTCGGAATCAGCCTCGCACCCACATGGACTACCGAGCCCGCCCATCGATGCTGCGTTCGTCGGCCTTCGCCGAAGCAGGGATCGGCTGATGGCCGACTCCGGACAACTTGCCGGTGGCGAGTTGAACGCGGCGATCACAAGCGCGCTGGTCGGGATCCACCATGAGTACCTCGGCCGCGGCCCCGAGACTGCGTCGACGTTTCACCACGGCAACGTGCTCGTGACGCTCATGCACGAGGTGCTCACCCACGCGGAGAAGTCGCTCACCCAGAACGGCCAAAGCGGGGCGGTCGACCACATCCGCCGCCTCTTTCAGGAGACGATGGAGGCCGATTTCCGCGAGGCAGTGGAGCGCCTCACCGGACGCAAGGTGCTCGCGTTCATCAGCGGCAACCACATCGACCCCGACATCGCCACCGAGCTCTTCATCCTCGACGGAACCCCCGGCAGGCCTGACCCGGGGGCCTGATCGTCAGTCGGGCTCGATATGCCGCTGCCTGAACAGGGGGTAGCTGAGCACGACCGCCTGCGCAACCGCGAACACGCTCTGGTTGGTGCTCCGGGCTCGAGCCCGGAGCTCGGAGAACGCCTCACCGTCGGTGATCCCGTGCCGCTCCATGAGGATGCCCTTGGCCTGCTCGATGATCGCGCCGGTACGAAGCGCACCGTGCAGCCGGCTGAACTCGGCATAGCGGTTCAGGACGATGTCGATGGCATGCTCCATCTCCGGCTGCGCACCGTGCCTGACGTAAGCGAAGATCCCGCGTCGCGCCGCCTGCTCGATGAAAGAGTCATCGTCACCATCGATATCCGCGATCACCGGGCACGCGGCCTGCTTGACGATCGCCGAGATCAGGTCGAGGGCATGGCTCCGCTCGCCGTCCACACCCACGATCGCCACGTCCGGCGCCTCGCGCTGCGTCGCCTCCGCGATCTCTGAGACATCGAACAGCTGCGCGACCACCGTGTGGCCGAGCCCGCTGATCACGCCGGCGATCTCCGCGATCCGCCGCTGATCTTCATCGGCGATCAGGACACGCAGGCGTGGTGGGTCTTCATCCATCCGGCGCCAGTATCGCGCCTTCACAGCTGTCGCGGAATTTCGCTATCCTCGCCGCCGTCCGCTCGACTGCCCAAGGCCCGGCGGACATCGGGGCTCAACCGGCGGCCCGCAGCGTGTCAGCTCCACCACTTCGGCTGACGGATCCAGCAAGCGAACCCAGCCAGAGGTAGCGGATTGACCGATCACTCCCCGCTCAAGGGCGGCGAGCTCAACGCCGCGATTACGAGCGCGCTGGTCGGGATCCATACCCAGCACCTCGGCCGCGGTCCGAGGAGCGCGTCGACCTTCCACTACGGGCACGTCCTCGTGACGCTCATGCACGACGTGCTGACCCTAGCCGAGAAATCCCTCACCGAGACCCACCAGACAGGCGCCGTGGCGAACATCCGGCGCCTGTTTCAGGAGACGATGGAGGCCGACTTCCGCGAGGCAGTGGAGAGGCTCACCGGACGCAGGGTGCTCGCGTTCATCAGCGGCAACCACCTCAACCCCGACATCGCGGCCGAGATCTTCATCCTGGACGGGCCACCATGAGACCGTCTCATCATCCTGCTGGACGTGGTGATGACTACGGAGCGTGATCCGCTCGAGCACGCCTAACGCCCCGTACGAACCACGGATGGCAGGAAGTGCCCCCGAGCGCATGATCGATCGCAGTGAGGCGCACGGTGTTCAGCACGGCTAGACGATCAGCGATGACTTGCTGCGTACGGACAGCGATTGTGGCATCGTTGGCCTCGCTGGTGCTGTCGGCGGGCGCAGCCGCCAACATCACCTCTCCACGTTCACCGGTGACCAAGCAGCTCTCGGGTGTCCCGTGCTCGGTGACGGCGATATTCAGCATGCGCAGCGACACCCGGACCATGGCATACGGCGGCGGTGTCAGCTGCGTTGGCGGCATCGGCGA
>DASPPG010000009.1:0-4440 GCA_035625625.1 Solirubrobacteraceae bacterium | reverse complement strand
CCTCGTCGATGGGCGCGATGTCGGTCGGCGCGAGGTGCCGGGCGGCGAGACACCGCAGCCCGCCGTGCGCTCGGACGCGCGAGCTGCGCTCGCTGGCTGCTGGGGCGCGAGCCGATGTGACGCGTATGGGAGCCCCTCCGGGCGATGGTCTTGGTGACTGTGACCGCCATTGGATCACCTCTCGCTAGCGGCGACGGTGGGATGGTGCGACAAGCCCGTGCTCACGGGCGCGGTAAACGGCCTCCGCGCGGCTGTGGGCACCGAGCTTGGCGTAGATATGGCGCAGGTGCGTCCTGATGGTGTTCGTCGAGACGAACAGCTCGGCGGCGATTTCCGGCGGTCTGAGGTTACTCGGGAGGTATCGGACGACCCGGAGTTCCGCTTCGTGCTGTCGCCACGATCGTCTGATCGAGCGCGGCCAGCAGCGCCGCGAGCATCACCGCGATCAGGACCAGCGACAGCTGCCGACCGCGCAGCGCCGTGGGCGCCCCGCTCGCGGTCCCATCCGGCGGATCCTTCAACGTCGCGGTCACCGACGGAGCATCCGGCTCCTGCGGGTGAGCCGTCATCACGCAATCCGTGTGATCACAAGGGCTTCATACGTCAAGGTCTCGCGGAGGTCCGTGGCTGCTGTGTTTGCGCGATTTCTCGGCTGCGCGGGCGCACGGCCGTCGCCGGCGATTCCCTTCACGCCGGGCTGGCGTCGGAGCCTGGCGAGCCTGTGGGGCGGGCGACGACCCCACCTTGGTCAGATCCCAGAGTCAGCGTCGGCGGGACTCGGCGACGCCGTGCGGGGGTGATAGTTCTACAAATCACTCAAAGCGGAGGATGCGTACTCACCCGACCTGGTGTGACCGTCCGCTCCGATGCAGGGCATCCAGCGATGTGAACTTTCCGGGCGGCTTGTCGTCCGCAATCGCTTGTGCGCAAGCTGCGCCGATGCGGAGCGCGCGCTCGCCGCCGCACTGGCTTCGGAGTCGAGGATCCGCGCAGCGCTTTATCCGTCCAGCGGCCTCGTCGAGGTGGTGCGACCCCGGCCTCCGGCACCCCCGAGCATGGACGCCGGTCGCGAGCGCGTAGTCATCGCCGGGCGCTACGAGCTGCTCAACTGCATTGGATCGGGCGGCACCGCGACTGTCCACCGCGCACTCGATCTTGCTCAGGGCCGAGAGGTCGCCGTCAAGGTCTTGCGCCAGGCGCTCTGCGACGACGAACTGGCCGCGAGTCGTTTCCTCCATGAGGCATGCAGCGCGAAGCGCCTCCGGCACCGGAACATCGTCCGCACCTTCGGTCACGGCGTCTCGAATGGCGTTCACTACATCGCCATGGAGTACGTCTCGGGTCGCCTGCTGAGCTCGATCGTGGCGACTGAGGCGCCGCTCGAGCCTAGGCGTGCCATGGAGATCGTGCTCCAGGTGCTCGAGGCGGCCCGCTTCATCCACGCCCACGACATCGTTCATCGCGACCTGAAGTCTGCGAACGTCATCGTCGATCCGACTGGGCATATCAAGGTGAGTGACTTCGGCATTGCGCGCTCACGCGGGAGGCGGATCACGTCGGCCGGCACGCTGGTCGGAACGATCGAGTACCTGTCTCCCGAACGAGTATTGGGCGAAGCGGCCACTGAGGCCTCCGACATCTACTCGATTGGAGTCATGCTCTACGAGCTCGTGACCGGCCGTTTGCCATTCGAGGGCGACCTGGTGTCGACGTTGGCGCTCAAGCATGTCCATGAATGTCCCGCACCGCCACGGACCGTCAACGCCGCCATCTCTGCGAGCCTGAGCGCGACCGTCATGAGAGCACTCGAGAAAGCTCCGCGGGCTCGCTTTCCCGACGCCGGCGCCTTCATCGACGCACTCCAACACGAACTGGTTCGAGGCGCCGAGCGCTTACCGCTTGCCGCCACAGCTTGAGCCCTCCAACCAGCGACTCCCGCGCCGAGCACTTCGTAGGGCGGGGGATATGGCCGTGGTCGGAGCTGACCTGAACCAGGTTTCCTCGGGATGGTCCGGAACGAAACCGACACGAGCCTTGAGCATCCGGTGCAATTGCGTTATCGCCCATCTCTGCGGCTGCGGGCTGGGATCGAGCCCCTCGCAGTCGGCCAGGAGAAGCCCTCCGGAGGAGGCGAGCGCCCTGGACCGCGATGGGGAAGCAGCGCCTCCGCCGCGATCTGAAAACGGAAGCCCCCGTCATCACGCGAATTGCGTGATGACGGCTCACCCGTTGGACGGGGAGGCTTCGTCGGTGACCGTAACCTCGAAGGATCGGCCGGCCGAGCCTGCGCCGCGCGGAATTTTCCACGAGCGTTTCTTCCAGTCGCCCAACTAGCGTCCCGAGCTCACGGTTCGCCGGCAGACGCTCGCTCGAGTGATTCATCGATGAAGACGCGCGGAGACCCACCCACGATGAGACCCTCCGGACTGCTGCTTGAAATCGCCTGTGTCAGTCGCGCGCGGGCACGATGGCTGGTGGGCGCTCGCGTTCCGGGTTGTGTGATCGGCGGAACTGCCGGCTCAGGCGCCGATCGCTACGCCGGCGAGATACGACTCGCGTCCAAAGCCTCTGCGGTCGCTGGGCAGGCCTTCTCGGGCAACCGCCGTCGCCCTGCTCGCGGCGAACACCGGGGTCCGCGATGGTGCATGCGACGGCTTCCGCCCAGGCCTCAGAGACCGCGCGTGACGAGCGTCCCCGCCGTGTGCCTGGTCAGCTATCGGGTCAGGCGGGTGATTGGGCCAGCCGCGGCAGCAGCGGCTGGGCGTTGTCGGTGAACATCCCGCGCTTCTGGTTGTCGTCGAGCAGGTCGGTTTCAAGCAGGGCTTTGGCTGAAGCCTGGATCGCCGGATTCGGGGTGAACGGAGTGTCGCTCCCGTAGAGCAATTGTTCGGCGGGCGCGATTCCGAGTAGGCCGCGAAGCGCGTGTGGGAACGGGGTGCCGGCGACGTCGTAGTACAGGCGTGCGAGCGTTTCGTAGACGTCGATGCGTTCGGACGGCTTGTGGGTGAACGGAAGCTTCGCGAACCCGTTCAGGCGGTCGGCGAGGGACGGCAGCGCACTGCCGACGTGGGGAACGATGACGTTCAGGCGCGGGTGGCGCGCGAGCGTTCCAGTCACGACCAGGTTCGCGACCGCGCGGGTGGTGTCGAAGATGAATTCCATCATCGGGTAGGGCAAGCCATTGGCGACGGCCTTGGCCTCGGGCGGCGCGGTCGGGTGTAGCGTTACGAGCGCGCCGCGGCGATCGAGCTCTTCCATCACCGGCTCCAGGCGCTTGTCGCCGAGATAGACGCCCTCGTAGTTAGTCATCAGCACGAACCCGTCCGCGTGCAGCACCTCGCTCGCGTGCGTGATCTCCTCAAGCGCAGCCTCAACGTCGGGGAGTGGCAGCGACGCAAGCAGCCCCAGTCGCTGCCAATGGTCCTGCACGGCAGCGGCGCCCTCCGCGTTGACCGTTCGCGCCAACTCCGAACGTTCAGCTCCGGCAACAAAGGACAACCCCGGCGACGAGATGGAGAGCAGCGCCCGGCCAATGCCGACCTCGTCCATCAGCGCCAGCGCCGAGCCGGCGCTCCACTTCGGCACGAAGGGAAACCCGTCAGGGCGGTCAATCCCAGCGCGTTTGAGCGCCGCGCGGTAGCTGGGCGGCAGGAAGTGCGCATGCACATCCACCGCGGCAGGCGAGATCACGGCCGCACGCCTTCCCCGACGATTAGCCCAAGCGCGTCGATGCGGCCGATCGCCTCAGTCGTGGACGACATCATCGAGGGATCGTCGGGCACCGACACCCCGACGTATTCGTGGGCTGTGACGTTCACGGCTGGAGCGTCGCGCCGGCGCGGGTGACTCCGCATCATCCATTCTGCGTGATTGTCCGCCGCCACTCGTCGGAGCCGGCAAGAGTCGGCGCCCGCGGTCGGCATCGCGATCCCCGAGCGAGCGCCGCAAGACTAGCGCTCACTCCGCCCCATAACGCAGAGTGGAGCCCTGGGAGGGATAGCATCACCTAACAGGCTCGCCTGGCACCTGCTTTCGTCCTGCCACGCGCATCTCGTTCGCGATTGACGAGAGTTTCGGGATGCGCGGCCCGGCGCCGGTTCGACGACGTCGAAGACCGCCTAGCCGCCGGAGGAGAAGACAGCGACCGCAGGAACGCAACGAGTCTGCTCCAAAGCACAGGCGGCCAACCGCAACATCGGGCTTGGCCACGACCTCCGCACCGGCTAAATGGACCCCACCCCCGGCCGCAGCTCCATGCCGTCAAGGCGATCATGTGCCACCTCTCCGCCCACCGCTGACGTGATCGCCCACGGCGCAGACTGGACAGACCACACGCCGGAGCCCCCCTTTGGCGGGCTCAACTCGCTACGCGCCGCCATCTTGGAGTTCCCTAGACCATGCTCTCCCCCGCCTCGGGCCCTTCACCGCGGCACATTCGCG
>DASPPG010000008.1:0-29705 GCA_035625625.1 Solirubrobacteraceae bacterium | reverse complement strand
GGGACGGAGCACGGAGACCACGGCTGAGGTCATCTCGCCCGGCGAGTCCGGCGGGCCGACCGGCTACTGTGTCCCGCCAATGGTCGACGATCAGCTCAGACGACGTTCCGTCGGCTCGCCCGCGGCGCGATCGCTCCTGCTGACGGTCCTCGGGGAATACGTCCTCCCCGGATCCGGGAACGTCTGGCAGGAAACGCTGGTCGCCGCGCTCGCGGCCATCGGCTACACCGAACCGGCCGCGCGGCAGGCGATCTTCCGCAGCACACGAGATGGTTGGCTGCGAACCGAACGGCACGGCAGGCGGGCCCGGGTATTCCTGACCGACCCGAGCCGCGACCTGCTCGCCGCAGGCGCCGAGCGGATCTATTCCTTCGGTCAGCCCTGGAAATGGGACGGCCGGTGGCTGATCGTGATCCTCAGCGTGCCCGAGGAGCGACGCGCCGTGCGCCACCAGCTCCGCTCCCGGCTCGCGTGGGCCGGACTCGGCTCGCTCGGGAGCGGCGTATGGCTGACCCCCCACGTCGAGCGTCAGAGCGAGCTGACCGCAGCGATCGAAGACGAGCCGGATGCCGACGCACGCTCATTCGTCGCACACATCGGCGCGATGGGCGATCCGCACGAACTGATCGCAGCGGCCTGGGATCTCGAGGCAGTCAGGGACCACTACGACGCGTTCATCGAGGACTTCGTCCGCGCGCGCCCGACCAGACCGCAGGCATGCTTTCGCCAGCAGACCATGCTCGTGCACGCCTGGCGACGATTCCCATTTCTCGACCCGGACCTGCCGGCCGGCCTTCTGCCCTCGGACTGGCCGCGGGACCGCGCGCACATGCTCTTCAACGAGCGCCACGAGCAATGGGCGCCGGCCGCTCGCACTTACTTCGACGAGCTGGAATCGAACTACGGCCTTCACTCCCGCGCGGCCTGAGAACCGGCCTCCGGCCTAGGAGTCGACGAGCATCCGCTCGGGCAGCTCGGTCCGGAGATCGATCAGCTTGTTGCGCTGAAGCTTGCCG
Organism: Solirubrobacteraceae bacterium; assembly: GCA_035625625.1. Classification (GTDB taxonomy): domain Bacteria; phylum Actinomycetota; class Thermoleophilia; order Solirubrobacterales; family Solirubrobacteraceae; genus Palsa-465. The sequence continues at coordinate 28,689 of DASPPG010000008.1, read as the reverse complement.
CTCGGCGTCCGGGGGAGGACGTCGACCCAGTGCATCTCACGGGGCCGTCGTTGCCGCGGCAGCGCCTCGATCGCGGCGTCGAGCGCCGCGACGGCCTGCTCGCGTAGCCCCTCCTTCGCGACCGCGAAGACCGCGATCATGTTGAAACCTTCAGGAGTCTTGAGCGGCGCGGTCCCGAGCTCCTGCACGAACTCGCGGCAGCCGGCCAGCAGGGTGGCGTCGTCGTCGGCGAGGCTGACCCACTGCCCGGCGATCTTCAACAGGTCGTCCTGACGACCGCGGATCTCGACGCGGCCGTCGCCGGCGTCGAGGAACACGTCGCCGGGCGAGAAGCAGCCGGACCGGAAGCACTCCGCGGTGGCTTCTGCTCGCCGCCAGTACCCGAGCGCTACCGACGTGTGGCGGATCCAGATCCGCCCCGGCTTCTCGGAGGGCGCCTCGCGCCACGACAGCTCGGCGCGCGGCGACGGGCGCAGAACGCCACTCCCGTCGGGGTCGTAGAGCATCAGAAAGTTCGTCTCGCTGGTCCCGTAGCCGTCCACGATGCCGCGCCCGGTCGCCTCGAGCCACGCGGAGCGGATCGGCGCCGGCAGCTTCTCCCCGGCTGAGACGAAGTGACGCACGCCCTGCAGCTGCGCCGCCAGACCGGCCTGGAGCAGCTTGAGGTACAGCGTCGGGACGATGAACGCCGCGCTCGGCTGATGCCGCGCCACGATCTCGACGACGCGCTCGGGCGTGGCCCATTGGCGATCCAGAATCACCGTCGCGCCGCTGCGCAGACCGGCGCAGAAGCTGTTGGCGTGGGCGTAGGCGAAGAACAGCTTCGACGAGGAGTAAAAGCGGTCGTCGCGGCCCGCTCCGAGCACGCCGGCTGCGATGTCCGTCGAGGCCAGCACGCACCGCTGCGCGTGGATGGCGGCCTTCGGCAACCCCGTGGTGCCCGACGTGCAGATCCAGAACGCCGGGTCCTCCGCGTCTCGCTCGGCCGCCGGCACCGGAGTCTGATCGTCGAGTAGCGGTTCGAACTGGGCCTCCTGCACGAGCTCAGGACCGCCGCCTCCTGCCTTGACGCAGCGTTCGAATAACTCGACCGTCTCAGAGCTGCACCACGAGAACCGGGCGCCGCTCTCGCCGATGATCACCGACAGCTCGCGTTCGAGCAGGCGCGAGTTGAGCCCAACCGCGACGCCGCCCGCCCAGATCGCTCCCAGATACGCCTCGACCCAGGCGATTGAGTCGGGCGCCAGCACCAGCACGCGGTCGCCGGTGCGCAGGCCGAGCGTGCGCCACACGGCGGCCGCGCGGGCCACGCGATCACGCAGTCGCTCGTACGTGAACGAGCCCTCGTCTGACTCGATGGCGACCTTCTCAGGCTCTCCAACCTCGAGCAGATACGCCGCCGCGTTCACACCGGAGCACTCTATCTCTAGCCGCGTGGCGCGGCAAAGGACACGGGTCACGCTCTTTACGGGGCGCGCGAGGACCAGTACTGTTCCGTATAGTGAACGCAGTCCCCGTGACTGAACATCGGCTCGGCGGCGCGCTGGTGCCCGCGGTTGACCGCGCCGCCCGCCTTCTCCGCGCGCTGAGCGCCCACCACGGCGACATTGCACACCGGCCCGGCATGAGCGCCTCGGAGCTCAGCCGGCAACTGGGCGTCTCCAAGAGCACCCTGTCGGGGCTGCTCACCACGCTCGAGCGGCACGGCTTGGTCCAGCGAGATCCCGTCACGCGCAGGGTTCGACTGGGGCTCGCCCTGCTGGAGCTCGCAGCGGCGGTCTCGACCGACGTCGATGTCCGCGAGGCGGCCCGTCCGCACCTCGATCAACTACGGCGGGACAGCGGCGAGACCGCCATCCTGCACCTCGTTAGCGGCGATGACGTCAGGATCGCCGAGCGCGCCGAGCCCGCCACCCAGCTAAAGGTCGTCGCCCCGCTCGGCACCCGGCTGCCGCGCTTCGCGGGATCGGTCGGCAAGGTCCTGCTGGCCTCGCTGGAGCCCGGCGAGGCCAACGCGATCGTGCGCGGCCACGAGCTGCCCGCGTTCACGCCCCGCTCGATCGTCGATCCCGACGCGTATCTGGAACAGGTGGGGCAGACGCGACGGCGGGGCTATGCGCGCGAGAACGAGGAGTACCTCGTCGGCGTGAGCGCGGTGTCCGCGCCGGTGATCAACCATGAGGGGCAAACGATCGGGACGATCTCGGTGGCCTGCGTGAAGACGCGCGCCCGCGCGCGGCTGTATGAGTTGGCAGAACCCGTGATGAACGCCGGCGCGCAGACTTCGCGCCGGCTCGGAGCACCCGGGGAGGGACGATGGCGGCCACATCCACGAGCAAGCAGCTCGTCGCGCTCAACATAAACGGCGAGGACTACGAGCTGGCGATCGTGCCCAGTCACACGCTGCTCGAGGTGCTGCGCGAGGATGCGGGCCTGACGGGCACCAAGCACGGCTGCGAACAGGGCGAGTGCGGCCTGTGCACGGTCCTCGTCGATGGACGGCCCCAGTTCTCGTGCCTGACGCTCGCCGTCGAGGCGCAGGGCAGCGAGATCTGCACCGTCGAGGGCCTGGCCCGGGACGGCGAACTCCATCCCCTCCAGCAGGCGTGGGCCGAGAAGGGCGCCTCGCAGTGCGGCTACTGCTCGCCCGGGATGCTGATGTCGGCGCAGGCGCTGCTGGAGCGCAACCCATCCCCGAGCCGAAGCGAGATCAGAGCGGCGCTGGCCGGCAACCTCTGCCGGTGTACCGGCTATCTCGCGATCATCGACGCGGTCGAGCTCGCGGCGGCACGGATGCGGAGCGCGGCGTAATGGCCGTCACGACCGATCCCAAGCAGGCGCTGGCTCCGGGCACCGCCGTCGTTGGTGGCAGCGACCCCAAGATCGACGCCCACGCCAAGGCCATGGGCCAGACGGTGTACGCCGATGACATCCACCTGCCGCGGATGCTCGTCGGCAGGCTGTTGCGCAGCCCGCACCGCCACGCGAAGATCCTGCGCATCGATGTCAGCCGGGCCTCGGCACGGCCCGGCGTCCACGGCGTCCTCACCGGGGCCGACCTGCCGATCCGCTACGGGATCATGCCGGTCGCGCAGGACGAGCACGCGCTGGCGCTCGAGAAGGTCCGCTATCACGGCGAGCCGGTGGCAGCGGTGGCGGCGATCGATGAGGAGACGGCGGAGGAGGCGCTGCGGCTGATCGAGGTCGAGTACGAGGAGCTGGCCCCTGTCAGCTCGATCGAGGACGCAATGAAGCCGGACCTGCCTCTGATCGACGGCGATGGGGTGGGTCGCCAGATCAACCGGCTCGGAACGCTCGAGTTTGGCGATGTCGCCGACGGCTTTGACCGGGCCGATCGCACCTACGAGGATTTGTTCTTTTTCGAGGGCAACACCCACCTGCCGATGGAGGAGCACTCCGCGGTCGCGCAGTGGGAGCCGGAGCCGCGCGGCCGGCTCACGCTCTGGTCCTCGACCCAGGTGCCCCACTACCTGCACCGCACGCTCGCGAAGGTGCTGGAGCTGGCGCCCGGGCGGATTCGCGTGGTCGCGACGCCGGTCGGCGGCGGCTTCGGTGGCAAGAGCGACCCGTTCTCGCACGAGGTCTGCGCCGCGCGCCTGGCGATGGTCACGGGCCGGCCCGTCAAATTCACCCTCACGCGCGAGGAGGTCTTCTACGCCCACCGCGGCCGGCACCCGGTGCTCATGCAGGTGCGCACCGGCTTCAAGGAGGACGGGACGCTGACCGCGATGGCGTTCCGGACGATGCTCGACGGCGGCGCCTTCGGCAGCTACGGGCCCGCCTCGATGTACTACACCGGCGCGCTGCAGACGGTCACCTACGACGTCCCGACGTACAAGTTCGAGGGCGTGCGCGTGCTGACCAACAAGCCCCCGTGCGGGCCCAAGCGGGGACACGGCACGCCCCAGCCGCGATTCGCGCTGGAGTGCCACCTCGACAAGATCGCCACCGACCTCGGCATCGACCCGATCGACCTTCGTTTGCGCAACCTGATCGAGCCGTACTCGTTGAGCATCAATCACATGCGGGTCACGACGTGCGGCCTGCGTGAGTGCATCGAGCTCGTCGACGCGGCGTCGAGCTGGCGTGCGAAGCACGGAAAGCTGCCCTACGGTCGCGGCGTCGGCTTCGCGGTCGGCGCGTACCTGTGCGGCGCTGGGCTGCCCATCTACTTCAACGACATGTCCCAGTCGGAGGTGCAGATCAAGGTCGACCGCGGCGGCGGGGTGACCGTGTACTCGATGGCGATCGATCTCGGCCAGGGCTCGGACAACATGCTGGTCACGATCGTGGCCGAGGTGCTGGGTCTGCGCCCGCGCGACATCGCGCTGATCGCCGCCGACACCGACCTGACGCCGATCGACCTCGGGAGCTACTCGAGCCGGGTCACGTTCATGGCCGGGAACGCCGCCGTGCAGGCCGCGCAGCGCATGCGCGACAAGCTGTTTGCCGCCGTCTCGGCCGACCTCGGCGTCCCGGTCGAGAAGCTGGTGGCGCGGGACGGTCGCATCTTCGACGGCGACGATCCGCGGGTGGGCATGGATTGGCGGGCGGCGGTCGGGGTCGCCTCGGTGCTCCAGCCGCCACTCGTCACCGCGGGCTCGTACAAGACGCCGAAGCTCGCGGGGCCGTACAAGGGAGCGGGCGTCGGACCGTCGCCGGCCTACAGCTACACGGCGTCGATCGTCGAACTGGAGTGCGACCCGGAGACCGGCCTCGTCGATGTCGATCGCGTGTGGATCGCGCACGACATCGGCAAGCCGATCCACCGCGTCTCGGTCGAGGGCCAGGTTGTCGGCAGCGTCTACATGGCGCTGGGGGAGGCGCTGTTCGAGGAGCAGACCTTCCGCCGCGGCTACCTGAAGAACCCATCGATTCTCGAGTACCGCAGCCCAACGTTCCTGGAGATGCCCGAAGTTGAGACGTTCCTGGTCGAGACCGATGATCCCGGAGGCCCGTTCGGCGCCAAGGAGGTCGGCCAGGGGCCGCTGCTACCCGTCATCCCGGCGGTCGCCAACGCGATCTACGATGCGGTCGGGGTGCGGATCGACGAGGTCCCGATCTCGCCCGACAAGGTCGTTAAGGCGCTCCAGCAGAAGGCGCAGGGCAAGGAACCCCGCGTCGGCCCCAAGGCGATGCCGGAGTTCGACTACGGCGAGCCGATCAAGGTCGACCCGCCCGATCAGCTGGCGTTCCGGGAGGTGATGGCGCCGTGATGCGGCTGCCGCGGTTCGCGTACCTGCCGGCGTCGAGCATCGCCGAAGCAGCACAGTTGCTGGCCGAGCATCCCGGCGCACAGCTAGTCGGCGGCGGCACGGATCTGTTCCCGAAGATGAAGCGGCGCCAGATCGAGGCCAAGGTGCTGGTGGGACTGCGGGGGGTGTCCGAGCTGTGCGGCATCCGCGTGAACGGCGGCACCACGGTGGGGGCGGGGACGCGGCTGCACGAGTTGGCCTCGGCGCGGGAAATCATCCGGCGCTATCCGGCGCTTGCGCGGGCCGCGTCGCTCGTCGCCAGCCCGCAGATCCGCAACGCCGGCACCGTCGGCGGGAACCTGTGCGTCGACACCCGCTGCAACTACTACGACCTTCCGTACGACCGCCGCTGTGCGCACGGCTTCTGCATGAAGGCCGGCGGCGACGTGTGCCGCCTGGCGCCGGGTGGCGACCGCTGCTGGGCGGTCTCCTCGACCGATCTCGCGCCGGTGGCGCACGTGCTCGGCGGGTCAGTCGTGCTCGTGAGCCGGCGCGGTGAACGGACGCTGCCGGTCGCGCAGCTGTACACGATGGACGACGGCATCGACTACCTGCAAAAGCAGCCCGACGAGGTGTTGACGGCGCTCGCACTTCCACCCGCCGACGGCCTGCGGGCGACCTACGTGAAGTTCCGGCGCCGAGGGGCGATCGACTTTCCTCTCCTCGGCGTGGCGGCCGCTGTGCGCACTGATGCGGCTGGGACCTGCACCGAGGCACGGATCGTGCTCGGGGCGGTGGCGACGGCGCCGCTGCCGGTGCCGCAGGCGGCCGAGGTCCTAGTGGGCGTCCCGCTGGGAGAGGAGACGATCACCGCGGCCGCCGAGGCGGCGATGTCCGCCACCAAGCCGATGGACGCGGTGGACCTGCCGCTGGCCTACCGTCGGCGGATGGTCATGGTTCACGTGGCGCGAGCGCTGCGCGAGCTCGCTCGTTCCTGACACCCCGCGGGACACGACGCCCTGCGGCCGGCCGCCAGGCGTTATCGTGACGCTGAGAGGAGCTGGCGGAGTGGGTGAGTACGCAAGCGACGTTCTCGTCGAGCCGGAGTGGCTCGAGCGGCATCTGCACGATGACTCGATCCGGATCGTCGAGGTCGACGAGAATCCTTCGCTCTACCGCCTTGCCTGGTACCGGGAGGCTCACATCCCGGGCGCGATCGGCCTCGACTGGAAGCTCGAATTACAGGACGACGTCAGACGCGACTTCCTCGGCCCCGAGGCGTTCGGGAAGCTGTTCGGCAGCCGAGGGATCTCGAACGAGCATCAGATCATCCTCTACGGCGATCGCAACAACTGGTTCGCGGCGTATACGTACTGGTACATGAAGTACTACGGGCACGACAAGGTCAAGCTGCTCAACGGCCCCCGCGAGCGGTGGATCTCGGAGGGCCGTCCGGTGACGTCAGAACGTCCCGGCTACAAGCCCACGACGTTCACGGCCAGGCCCGGCGATGACGGGATTCGCGCGAAACGCGAGGAGGTCTTGCGCGCGCTCGGCTATCCGCACGTGCTCGTCGACGTTCGCTCCCCGCAGGAGTACTCGGGCGAGCTGGTCGCGATGCCCGGCTATGAGAACGAGGGCGCACAGCGCGGCGGTCACATCCCGGGCGCGAAGTCGATCCCGTGGTCGCAGGCGGTGAGGGAGGACGGCGCCTTCAAGTCCGCGTACGAGTTGCGCGAGCTGTACGCGGCCAAGGGCGTCCTCGGTGGTAAGCCGATCATCACCTACTGCCGGATCGGCGAGCGCTCGGCGCACACCTGGTTTGTGCTCCACGAGCTGCTCGGCGAGCCGGACGTCAAGAACTACGACGGCTCCTGGGCCGAGTGGGGCAACCTGATCGGCGTCCCGATCGAGAAGGGCCGAGACACGAGCGCCGTCAGCGACTAGCGGGACTGCTCGACGGCGTGGGCCACGTCGCGCAGGTAGACGAGGTGCTCGCGCATCGCCCGTTCGGCGGCCACCGGATCGGCGCGCACGATCGCCTCGAGCAGGTCGCGGTGGCCGCCGTGCCCCTATCCGGACCCGGACGCGTTGTACACCGGCGGCGACCCTGACCAGGCCAGTAGCCACACTTGCCGCAACACGGTCGTCCTGGACAACCCGTTCCAGCCGGGCCCGGCAGGAAACTAGCGGCCGCACCACCACGATCGGGGAGGTGGGACTCGATAGGTCCGAGGGACTGATCGCCGTGACGGCGAGAAGCCTAACCGGAGCGAGGCTCGAGGCCGCCACCACTTGACTCGGGTTGCGTCAGACGGTACCGTCATGGTCGTCAGACGTTTGTCATTTCTTAGGCCCGGCACGATGAGCCGGGTCGACATCGGCGGGCGTGGCGCGGAGCGGTGCATCGTCCCGTCAGGAGCGAGAGGTCAGAGGATATGAGCGTCCAGGTAAAGTGGCGCTGGCTGGCTGTTTTGAGCGCGGCCGCGCTGCTCATCGCCGGCTGCGGCTCGTCGAGCCACTCGAGCGCGAGCACGAGCACGAGCACGTCGAGCTCGAGCGCGAAGGGACCGATCCCGATCGGCGCCCTCACGTCTATCACCGGAACGTTCGCGCCTTGGGGCCTCGAGCTGCGGGACGGGATGCAGTTCGCGGTCAACCAGATCAACAGCGCCGGCGGCGTCGACGGGCGCAAGCTCCAGCTCGTGCTGGCCGACGACACATCTGAACCGGCCGCCGGCATCACCGCGTTCAACCGCTTGACCGAACAGGACCACGTCGTCGCGGTCGGTGGCGTCATCGACAGCGACGTCGGCGTGGCGACGGCGCCCCTGGCCGAGCGCGCGCACATCCCCTTGTTCATGGACAAGGCCGGGGCAGCGAACATTCTCACCACGAATAGCCGGTACACCTTCCGTACCTGCCTGCCGGCCGCTCCGGAGGTGGCCGCGGCTTACGTGCAATACGCGGCGAGCCACGGTCTCACCAGGGTGGGCGCGATCGACGCCGACTACGCGTGGGGGCAGTCGATCGGATCGGGACTCACGACCGCGGCCAAGGCGACCCCCGGGATTAGTTTGAAGATCGAGGTCGCGCCGGTGACGGCCACCGACTTCAGCACCTACCTGCGGGCGCTCAGCGGCTCCAAGCCGCAGATCATCATGGCGACCGGCCATCCGCCGGGCACCCCGCCGATCATCGTCCAGTCGGAAGCGCTCGGCCTGACGGTCCCCGTGACCGGGCCGGACTTTCCCTCGTCTCTGATTGCCAAGGCGGTGGGAAAGCCGGCATTTGACCGTTACATCGACATCAAGTGCATGGACGTCAACAGCCCCAGCTATCAGAACCTCGCCCGCCAGTTCCTCAAGGCCTATCCAGGGGACCATTTCTTCGAAGACGATGCCCTCTCCGGCTACGCGACCGTCAACATAGTCGCGGACGCGATCCGGCAGGTCGGGACCGATCCGGCCAAGATCGCCGCCTACCTCCACGCCAACACGTTCAACATCCCCGGGTACGCGTACCCGCTGAAGTGGACGTCTTGGGGCGAGCTGTCGGACGCAACGGAGGCCATCGATCTGCTCACGACGGGTCCGGCACCAGCAGGGCTCAACACCGGGGGAACCTGGTACCTCAAGCAGTTGTATGTCACGAAGCCGCTGACGCCGTATACGCCTTAGCGGGCGGCGGAGCCTGAGGCGTATTCAACCGCCTTCTCACGAGCGAGCGCCTTGACATGGGCGGTCGGAGCGTAGGCTCTTCAGAGCCGAGAATGGTCAACACGCAACCAACGCGGACCGAGACGGCTCCACTGCTTGAGGTCGACGACCTCACCAAGCATTTCGGCGGCGAGGCTGCCGTGGAGGGCGTGACACTCCGGGTCGAGGACGGACAAATCGTCGCCCTGGTTGGGCCGAATGGAGCCGGTAAAAGCACACTCCTGAAGATGATCGCCGGCCTGGAGCGACCGACATCGGGAGGGGTTCGGTTGGAAGGGCAGCCGGTCCACGGTCTTCTCCCCCACAAGATCCGCCGTCAGGGGATCGCGATCGTCATGCAGACACCGCTGACCTTTACGTCGATGACGGTGCTGGAGAACGCGACGCTCGGGGCGATGTTCGGGTCCGACGGAGGCGCATTACCCCAAGGCGAGGCCGAGGAGCGAGCGTTGAAAGCGCTGGCCTTCGTTGGCCTGGAGAAGCAGGCATGGACGCCGGTCGCGAGCCTGAATCTGCATCAGCAGCGGTTTCTCGAGCTGGGTAAGGCGCTCGCGGGCCAGCCGCGTCTCCTGTTGCTCGACGAGGTGATGGCGGGCCTCAACGAGACCGAGATCGCGGCTTCGGTACAGATCGTGCGCAACGTGCGCGACGAACTCGGGGTTACGATCCTGTGGGTCGAGCATGTGATGAGCGCGGTCATGGAGCTGGCGGAGCGCGTCATCGTCCTCAACTTCGGGAACATCCTCACCGAGGGTGCGCCAGAGGCGGTAATGCGGCACCCCGAGGTCGTCGAGGCCTACCTGGGGGAGGCGCAGATTGCTTGAGGTGTCGACGCTGGCGGCCGGATATCTCGGCCAAAAGGTCGTTGAGGGCGTGGATCTCGAAATTCAGTCAGGTGAGGCGGTGGCAATCATCGGCTCAAACGGCGCCGGGAAGACAACACTGTTCCGCGCGATCGTCGGGTTGCTCCGTCCGATGGAAGGCCGCGTGAGCCTGGACGGGCGGGACGTGACACGCTGGCCCACCCACCGCGTGGCCAGCGCCGGGGTTGCCTACGTTCCCGCCGAGCGGCACCTGTTTCCAGCGATGTCCGTCAAGACAAACCTGGCGCTCGGCGCCTACCCACGCAGGCCGAACCGGGAGGCGCTCGAGCTAGTGTTTGACATCTTCCCGGCCCTCAAGGGACGGCTGCAGCAGCACGCCGGAACGCTCAGCGGCGGCCAGCAGCAGATGGTGGCGGTCGGGCGCGCACTGATGTCACAGCCACGGCTGCTGATGCTCGACGAACCGTCGACGGGACTGGCGCCCAAGCTAGCCAAGGATGCGTTCGAGGCCCTCGGGAACCTGAAAGCGAGGGGCATGACGCTGCTCGTGGCCGAGCAACAGGTACCACTTGCCCTCTCGATCGCCGACCGCGGCTACGTGCTCGAGAACGGGCACATCACGCTGGAAGGCACTCCACGGGACCTCGACCAGAACCCCGAGGTTCGACGGGCATACCTGGGCGTCGCATGACCGCGGCAATCCTCGACGGGATCATCCTCGGACTCGGGTTCGGACTGCTCGGCGTCGGCATGACGCTCGGCTACGGCCTGGGAGGCGTCCTCAACCTGGCCTACGGCGAGTTCGCGGTGCTCGCCGCAATCATCGTCGCACAGGCAATCTCCGGAGGGATTCCGACCGTCCTCGCGGCTGTCCTTGGCATCCTCGCGGCCGCCGCGGCCGGAGTCCTGCTCGACCTGACCTTGATGCGGCCGGTCTACCGTCAGACCGGTGGCCACAGGGTGCTGCTGGGCCTGATGCTGACGTTGGGCCTGGCCTTCGTGATCGAGGGTGTGCTCACGTGGCGCGATCCGCTTGGCGGGCTGACGATCGATATCAGTGGGAAGCCGATCACGTTCCTGGGGGTGCCGCTAGCGGTTGGGAGCGTGTGGGCAGCCGCGATCGCGCTGGCCGTCGGGGCCGCTCTGCTCGTCTTCTTCGGCGCCACCACCTTTGGACGCGGTGTCCGCTCGGTGATCCAGGACGAGCTGGGTGCCCGACTGGTAGGTATTAGCCCCTCGCTCGTGCGCACCGTGATCTTCGGGCTGAGCGGCGCCCTCGCGGGACTCGTGGCCGTTACCCAGTCGATGACCTCGCCGGTCACCGTCACCGGAGGTTTCAATCTCACCGTCTACGCCTTGATCGTAAGCGTCGTCGGCGGCCTCGACAGCGTCGCGGGCGCCTTCCTGGCCGGCGTACTGCTTGGGATCGTGAACGACGTGAGCGCGTATTACATCGGGAGCTACGTCAGCGACATCGTGCTGCTCGGCGCCGCCGCCCTCACGATCTTGGTTCGTCCGCGCGGCCTCCTCGGGGCCTATTCAACGGTGAGACGATGACGTCAGGGCCGATTTCCGTGCGGCTGGGCGGCGTGCTCCCCGGGGCACGCGGCCGCGCCTTCTTACCCATCGTCGCGGCGGCGGCGATCCTCTTCCTCGTCCCGCAGATCTGGTTCGCGAACGACGAATACACGACGTCGCTGGCGGTCCAGGCACTGGTGTTCGCGGGGTATGCGGTCGGGTTCAACCTGATCTTCGGGAGCACTAACCAACTCTTCCTGTGCGTCGGCGCTCTCGCCGGGATAGGCGCGTACGGCACCGCAATCCTGTCCAACCATGCGTCGCTGCCCATCTGGGTAGGGATGATCGCCGGGACGATCGTTGCGGTGGGGGTCGGGGGGGTGCTGAGCTGGGTGGCGGTGCGACGCTCCCTAGGCGTGATCTTCACCGGCGTCCTAACCCTCGCGTTCTCCTTTGCATTCCAAGACCTGCTCTTCGGCCAGCAAAATCTGACAGGAGGGTCGACGGGCCAGACGCTACCGGCCGCCGCCGTCAGCCTCGCCTACAACCAGCTCGGCGGGTACTACCTCTTCGCCGCCGCCGTAATCGGGTTCTTGATCGTCTTTCGGCTGCTTCAGATCTCGCACTTTGGATGGGCATTCCGAGCGCTGCACGACGACGAGCTGGCGGCCGAGCTCGCCGGTGTCAACGTCGCCCGCTACCGGATCTACGCGGCGGTGATCGGCTCGGGGATGATCGGCCTGACCGGCGCCCTGTACGCCTACAGCGAGGGGTTCGTCAGCCCCCCGACGTTCGCGTTCGATCAGGTCGACGTCACCGTGCTGGTGCTTGTCGTCTTCGGGGGCCTCGGCACCCTGCTGGGTCCCTTGCTGGGAGCCGTTGTATTCGCTTTCGTGGACAACGCTCTGGTCAACAGCGGCCAGCTCCGCGAACTGATCTACGGCGCCCTCGTCGTCGTGCTCTTCCTCGGCTTCAGACGCGGTGTCCCGCATACGATTGCTGCCGTGGCCCGGCGATTCGCTCCTCAGCTCACCGGTGGCGCGTGGCGGACATCGCCGGCACGGATCCGCCACCGCGATCGCTCTTGACGGACGGACGCCCAGCAGCTCCTGAAGAACCGATGCAATCGGTTTGCGAGGACGGCCTCCTCGTCACGGCTCGTGGGCATACTCGCCGGGCGCTGCTCCGATCGCCTTATACCGGCGGCTTCCGAGCCGGCGGGGCGCGGGCCGCATATCCCCGAAGCGCTCCGCGATCCACACGTCGAAGTCGGCCCACCAGGTCCCGTCGTGTATCGCTGCCTCGCGCAGCCACTCCTCGGCGCTGGGCGGCGCCAGTGTGCCCGCGGTTCGGTACGTCGCGCGCGTGTTGCTCGGCGGATTGATGATCGCCGCGATGTGCCCGCTCGTGGAGAGCACGAAGCGTGCCGTGCCGCCGAGCATCTGCGTCGTCCGGTAGCAGTTCTGCCACGGGGTGATGTGGTCCGTGAGGCCAGCCACCAGATAGGTGTCGACCGTGATCCGAGATAAGTCGACCGGAGAGCCGAGAACGGTCACCGCACCCGGATCCCTCAGTGCGTTAGCCGTCGCGATCTCGACGAGCTCGCGGTGCAGGGCAGCCGGCATGCGCGTGGTATCGGCGTTCCAGTACAGGATGTCGAAGGCCGGTGGATCCTTGCCGAGCAGCCAGTTGTTCACGACGTACGGCCAGATCAGTTCGTTGGGCCGCAGCCACAGGAACACGCTCGCCAAATCGCGGCCATCGAGGTAGCCCGTGCGCGACGATGCCAGCTTCGCCAGCTTTGCCGTCCGCTCGCTGGCGAGCGCAGTCACCAGATTGCTGCGCTCGTTGTCGATCACGCACACCCCGAGCGTCAGGCTGGCCAGCCGCTCCTGCTCGCCGACGTCGACCAGGTGGGACGTCACCGCCGCGGCGAGTATGCCGCCGGCGCAGTTCCCGAGCATGTGAACTCGCTCGCTCCCGGAGATGTTGCCCGCCGCGTCGAGCGCGTCCATCACGGCGCCGGCGTAGACGTCCAGCCCCCACTCCCGATGTCGCTCGTCCGGGTTACGCCAGGAGATCGCAAACACCTGCTGCCCGCGACCCACCAGGTACTCGATCATGCTTCGGCCCGGCGCCAGATCGAAGATGTAGAACTTGTTGACCATAGGCGGGACTATCAGCAGCGGAATTCCGCGGACCTCCGAGGTCGAGGCCTGATACTGGATCAGCTCGAAGCGCTCATCGCGCGCCACCACCGCGCCCGGGCTCACGGCGATGTTCCGTCCGAGCTCGAACTTGCTGCTGTCGACGCTCTTCGGCAATCGGGGAGGCTGCCTGATGTCGCGCGCGAACTGGCGGGCACCCCGGACGAAGTTGAGCCCACCCGCCTCGATGCTCCGCTTGAGAACCTCGGGGTTCGACCACGGGAAGTTGCTGGGGGCGAGCGCGTCCACCACGTTGTCCGCCACGAAGCGCACCTTCTGGTCATCGGCCCACTCGAGCTCGGCGTCGGAGATGAGGTTCTTGACCGCCTCGCCGATCACCAGGTGGGTCTGCAGCAACCGCCGGAAGGCCGGGTTCTCCGACCATCCCGGGTCACCGAAGCGGCGATCCCCGCGCTCGGGTGTGACGTCAGAGCGGCCCAGGCCGATCTTGGCCAATTCCGTCGCCAGCAACGATCCGCGGCGCACCACGGCGCCCGGCCGGCGGGCCAGCGCGCGGGCCAGGCGCGCCGCCTCGAGGCCTGGGACGAAACGGGCGACGGCGCTTCGCCCCGCTTCGGTGAGCAGCAGATCCAGCGCGCCGGCCTCCGCGCCGTCCGAAGCCAGGCGCTGCCACTCGGGCTCGGGGGGTGCGTCCCTCGCTCGGCGAGTCGTCGTCTCAGACATCGACCCTGTCAGACGCGCCCTCGACGATCCGGCGCGTCGGCAGCCGGTCCTGCGCCAGCTGCGCCCGCAGGAGCTTCTTGTCGAACTTCCCAACGCTGGTCTTCGGGACCTCGTCGAGGAACGCGAACTCATCCGGTACCCACCATCGCGCGACGCGGGTTCGGAGGAAGCCCGCGAGGGCATCCGAATCCGGCTCGCGTCCGTCGTGCAGGACCACACACGCGAGCGGACGCTCGGTCCAGCGCTCGTCGGGCTTGGCGATGACAGCCGCCTCACGCACGTCCGGATGGGACATCAGCTCGTTCTCGAGCTCCACGGATGAGATCCATTCTCCTCCGGACTTGATCACATCCTTCGTGCGATCGGTTATCCGGATGTTGCCGTCGGGCGTGATGACGGCCACATCCCCCGTCCGTAGCCAGCCGTCATGAAACTTCTCTGGCGCGGGATCTTTGAAGTAACTCGAAGCGACCCACGGGCCCCGGACCTCGAGCTCGCCGGGCGTCTCGCCGTCCCAGGGAACCGACCGCCCCTGCTCGTCCGCGAGCCGCGCCTGCACGCCGGGAGCGATCCGGCCCGCGCCGAGCTTGTACGTCCACCGGTCCTCGCCCGTCACGCCGCGCGGTACATGGGTCACGGCTCCGAGCGGACTCGTCTCGGTCATGCCCCAGACCGGAACGATCGGGACGCCGTGGCGATCCTCGAACGCCTCGATCAGGCTCCGTGGCGTCGCCGCCCCTCCGCACGGCACCATGCGCAGCGAGGTGAGGTCCGGATGACACTCGTCCGCGTGGCGCAGCAGGTCCATCCAGATCGTCGGGACGGCGAGCGCGAGCGTTACGCGCTCGCCCTCGATCAGCCGAGCGATTACGCCGGGCGCAAGGAATCGGTTCGTGAGCACGAGGTCGGCCCCGACCAGGCCGCATGCGTAGGGCATTCCCCAGGCGTTAGCGTGGAACATGGGTACGACCGGGAGGACGACGTCGTCTGAGCAGACTCCAAGCGCGTCCGGCAGGCAAATCGCCAGCGAATGCATGAAGTTCGACCGATGCGAATACAGCACTCCCCGGGCGCGACCGGTGGTCCCGGTCGTATAGCAGAGCGCTGCGGCCGCCCGGTCATCCAACGTCGGGTAGTCAAACTCGCCAGGTCTCGCCAGCAGCTCCTCGTAACGAACGATGTCGGCGTGTCGAGCGAGCTCGCCAGGCTCGCCCGCGCCGATGAGCACGTAATGGGTGATTGTCTGGAGGCGCGCGGCCAGCGGCTCCAGCACGGGCACCAGCGAGGCGTCGACCAGCATCACGCGATCCTCGGCGTGATTGATCACGTAGATAAGCTGGTCCGGGAACAAGCGCAGGTTCACCGTGTGCAGGACAGCGCCCATGCACGGAACTGCCAGGTATGCCTCGAGGTGCTCCTGCCGGTTCCAGCAAAACGTCCCGACCCGATCGCCCGCGTCGATGCCCAAGCTGTGCAGGCCCTGGCACAAGCCGTCGACGCGCGCGCAGACATCGCGAAACGACGATCGGTTTAAACCGTGCCCGTCGTCGCCGACCGTAGTCACCTGCGCGCACGCGTTTACCGTTCTCATCCGCTCGAGCACCTGCATCAGGGTCAAGGGGTAATCGTGCTGCATCAATCCTTCCAGCAAGTCGCCTGCTCCTCTCGCGGGTCCGGTGGCTCGAGCCGCCTAGTTCTGCGCTCGACAATCGTGATCTGACCCTCCGAGGCGAGCGATCGCCGATGCCCTCGCGCCCGAACTTATCTGACCTCGATGATCGTCGCGGCGCCTGTGTCGCCGGCGGCGCAACCCGTGAACAGGCCGCGACCGCCCCCACGGTCGTGCAGCGCCCACATCAACTCGACGATCCCGCGCGCTCCGGTGGGACCCTGCGGATGGCCGTAGATCAGACTGCAGCCGCAGGGGTTCATCGCGTCGAGGTCGCACCCCGTCTCCCGCGCGAACCACAGATCGTTGACAGCGAATGGATTGTGCGTCTTGATCACGTCGATGTCGCCAATCGAGAACCCTGCGTCGGCCAGGGCGTTCCTTGCCGCCGGTACGGGGGCTCTGGGCATTCTGGCCGGCTCGACGCGCGCGAAGGCGGTGGACACGATCGTCGCCACAGGTCCGTCGAGTCCGAGCTCGCGGACTTGCGCGTGGGTGGTGACGACAAAGCCCGCTGCGCCGTCCGCCGGGTGGGTCTGCGCTCCAAAGCTGACCACGCCGTCGGGCTGCACCGGTTCGAGCGCAGCCAACCCCTCTTCCGTGAGCGGACGCACACCCCAGTCGGCGGCGATCTCCTCGGGCTTGCGGCGGCTGCCGGCGCGGATCGGAACCATGTAGCGCTTCTGGAACGCGCGGTCATTGGCTAGGGACTCCTCGTACTGCTGCCAGCGTCGGAGCGTGACCTCGTCGACCTGTTGCTTCTCGAAGCCCGCTTCGCGGGCCACGCACTCGGCGGTGTACAGCATCGAATGACCCGTGTTCGGATCCGAGTCGAAGGCGTCAAGCACCCAGTTTTCGCTCTTCGGCGTCCCGCCTGAACTCGCCGCCGACGGATAGACGAGGTGCGGACCGTTGCTCGTCCGGTCGGTGGTCACGACCAGCCTGGCGCCCATTGGCGCCCCGTTCTGGCTCGCCGCTGCGGAGTGCAGACAGGCCACCGAGGTCGCGCAGGCCTGCGCAATCAGCGGCCCCGCGATCTCCCCCAGACCGAGCCTGGCCGCCAGCGTCGGTACCCCGTAGAAGGAGTGCAGCTGCGGAACCGTCGTTCCGAGTACGAGTTCGTCGAAGGGCCACTCCACACCGCGGTCCGTGAGCGCTCGCTCTGTCACCTGATGGGCCAGGTCGAGGCTGTTGATCTCCGCGGCCGGCCCCTGCCATCGAACGAACGGGGACGACCAGGCTGCGCTCAGCGGGATACACACATCATCGAACTTCATGCCGCCGCTCCCTCGTGCTCTGTCCCCGGTTTCTTGCGCTGCTGAGACTAACACGTGACGACGTTTTTGTCGATGTCCTATGAGCGCGAGCCCGCCTCGTGCGCGGTCGTCGTGGTAGTGAGGCGCCACCTGATAACCTCGCGCTCGCACGAGGAGTAACACCGGGGTGAGTCGATCCAACGTGAGGGCCGAGGCGGGAGTCGTCCGAAGCATCCACGTAAACGGGCTTCGCCTGAAGACGATCGTGCGCGGGCAGGGACGGCCGTTGCTGCTGATCGGCGGGATCGGCGCCAACACCGAGATGTGCGAGCCGTTTGCTCGAGCACTCACGCGGACCGAGCTCGTCATGTTCGACTTGCCGGGGTGCGGGGGCTCGTCGACGCCGAGACGGCCGATGAGCATGGCGGGACTGGCCTCCGTCGTGGAGGGGATCCTCGACGAGTTGGGCTACCGGCAACTCGACGTTCTGGGCGTGTCGATGGGAGGCGGCTTGGCCCAACAGCTCGCTCGGCAGGCTCCCGAGCGCGTACGGCGGCTCGTCCTCGTGGCGACCGGATGTGGGCTGGGCATGGTGCCCGGCCGCCCCTTGGCCATGGGGGTCATGATGAGCCCCTTGCGCTACTACTCGACTCCCTTCTTCAAGCTAGCCGCACCTTTCTTCCTGGGTGGCGAGAAATGGAAGGATCGCGAGTTCGTCCGCGAACACGGTGCAGCCAGGCGCGCCAAGCCGCCGAGCGTGCTCGGCTACTACATCCAAGCGATGAGCGCGATGACCTTCTCGAGCCTTCCCTGGTTGCACACGTTGCGACATCACACCCTCGTGCTGAGCGGCGACGATGATCCGATTGTGCCGGCCGCCAATGGCGCGTTGCTCGCCCGTCGGATCCCGAACTCCCGCTTTCACTTGATCCGCGGCGGCGGCCACCTGTTCATCCTCGACAGCCCGCACGAGGTGGCGCCGCTGGTTGAAGACTTCCTCGGCGAGGCGATGCCTGCGGAGCAGTCCGGGGAGCGAACCGCCGCATGATCCGGTCCCTCGGAGCACCGTTCCGGATGGACGGCGCCACGTGAGCGCCGGTAGACGTTCGCGCCCCGCGGCGGCCCCGGCGCTCGAGGCGCTTGCACACGCTCAGGCGATCGTCCGGTACGGCGTGGCCTGGCCTGTGCTCGTTGCTCGCGAGACGCTGGCTGCCTGGGATGACCTCATGTCCGCCTGGCTCGACGTGATCCTCGGGAGCGACTGGGACGCGGGCCGGCCGTCCCCACCGCCGGTCGACCCAAGCTCGCCTGAGCGCCACTGAGACCCTCGGCCGTCCGCTTCGGGTGCGTGAGGTCGAGATATGACACTTGACTGACGCACGCAACACAGTAGTATTTCGTCGGGCTCACGGGGTCCACCGGAGGAGAGGAGAGCGAGATGCAGCGTTCGGCGCACAACACCATGCATCGCGACCTCACCTGCTCGCCGGGGCGCATCTTCCTCGCCGGTGTCACCGCCGGCGAGGTCAGCCGGACCGCTGCGCTATGAGCGGCCGTGCGGCGATCGTCGGGGCTGGACCGGCCGGCTTCTACGCCGCGGACCAACTGCTCCGGGAGGGATTCGAGGTCGACCTGTTCGACGCGCTGCCAACGCCGTATGGGTTGGTCCGCGCCGGCGTCGCCCCGGATCATCCGAAGATAAAGTCGGTCACGCGGGTGTACGACAAGACTGCGGCCCACGAAGCCTTCCGCTTCTTCGGCGGCGTGGCTCTTGGCGTCGATGTCTCCCGCGACGAGTTGCTGGCCCGCTATCACGCGGTGGTCTATGCGATCGGCACCCCGCTCGACAACCGACTGGGGGTCCCGGGCGAGGACCGTCCGGGATCGCATGCCGCGACCGAGTTCGTGGCTTGGTACAACGGTCATCCGCACTTCGCCGAGCGGAGTTTTGACCTAAGCGGTCCGCGAGCGGTCGTGGTCGGCAACGGGAACGTGGCGATCGACGTCGCGCGGATGCTGATGCTCGATCCCAGCGAGCTGGCGGTGACTGACACGGCCGACCATGCGCTCGCCGCGTTCGAGCTGGCGGGCGTCACCGAGGTGGTGCTGCTGGGCCGGAGGGGCCCGGCCGAGGCGGCATTCACGAACCCGGAGCTGCGTGAGCTGGGCGAACTCCAGCGCGCCGATGTGGTGGTCGATCCGAGGCAGCTGGAGGGGGTCTCGGAGCCTGAGGATACGACGAAGCGCCGCAACGTCGGGGTTCTCCGCGAGTACGCGCACAGCGGCCCTGGCGGCAAGTCCCACCGCCTGGAGCTGCGCTTTCTGCGCTCGCCGATCGAGATTCTCGGAGAGGGTGAGGATGGCCCGGTGACCGGGATCCGCCTGGCTGTCAACCGCCTGGTCAGCTCGGAGGATGGCCGCGTCTGGGCCGAGCCCACAGGCGAGGATGAGGTGATCGAGTGCGGGCTTGTGCTGCGCTCCATCGGGTACCGGGGCACTCCGGTTGCCGGAGTCCCTTTCGAGGAGGCGCGAGGCCTGATCCGAAACCGGGGCGGACGGGTGATCACCGATCAGGGCGAGACTTGCCCGGGCGAGTACGTCGTCGGCTGGATCAAGCGTGGACCCTCCGGCGTAATCGGCACCAATAAGAAGGACGCAGGCGGGACCGTGGCCCGGATCCTCGAGGACACCTCGACGGGCTTCATCGCGGAGCCCGATCCCGCTCTGGCGGATGCCGACGCCGTCCGCGCCTGGATTACCGAGCGCGCGCCCCGGCACGTCACCTGGGAGGGCTGGCAGGCCATCGACGCACACGAATCGGAGCTCGGCACCCGCGCGGGGCGCCCACGCGTCAAGCTCGTCCGAATTCCGCAGATGTGTGAGATCGCCGCCGGCGGAGCCGGCTCGCCGGCCGCCGGGGAGCTGGCGGGCACGCGCCAGTAGCGGCGGCTGAGCCACGGCCTCGGGCGACCGGGGTCTCCTCGGTTACGCCTGGCTGCCGAGCACGACCGACTTGCTCTCGGTGTAGTAGTCGAACGCCTCCTCGCCGTGCTCCTTGCCGTAGCCGCTGGACTTCCAACCGCCGAAGGGAAGCTCGTCGTAGACCTTGGTGCGCGAGTTAATCCACGTGTAGCCGGCCTCGATCCGCTGCGCCGCCTCCCGAGCGCGGGCCAGGTCGCGCGTCCACACCGAGGAGCCAAGGCCGAACGGCGAGGCGTTGGCGCGCTCGATCGCCTCGTCCAGGTCCGCCACCCGCCAGATCGGGAGCGCGGGGCCGAACACCTCCTCGGCGGCCATCGCCGAGTCGTGGGGCGGATCGACCACGACGGTGGGCGCGTAGAAGAAGCCGTCGGCGAGATCCGGATCGTCGGGGGGAGCGCCGCCGGTGAGGAGCTCACCGCCGGCGTCGACGCTTCGATTCACTTGGGAGGCGACCTCGGCGCGCTGGGAGTCGGTGTGCATCGGGCCCATCTGCGTCGCCTCCGCGTCGCCTCGGCCCACCTTCAACCGCCGCGCCTTCGCAACGACAGACTCGATCACGTCGTCGGCGACCGACTCGAACACGTACACGCGCTTGATGGCCAGGCAGGCCTGGCCGCAGTTGTAGAAGCGCCCCATCGACGCCGCGCTCGCCGCCGCCGCCAGATCCGCGTCGTCGCAGATGATCATCGGGTCAGAGCCGCCGAGCTCGAGCGTCACCCGCTTCACGCCGTGGGCGCACTGGGCCATGATCCGCTCGCCCACCGGGGTGGATCCCGTGAACGCGATCTTGCGGACGAGCGGGTGGGTGACGAGCGCGTCGCCCGCGACCGAGCCGCGGCCCGTGACCACGTTGAACACGCCCTCGGGTAGCCCACCCTCGGCCAACAGCTCGGCAAAGCGCAGCGTGGTGAGCGGCGTCGTCGCCGCCGGCTTGGCGACGACGGTGTTACCGGCGACCAGCGCCGGCGCGAGCTTGTTGCACAGGAGTGTCGTCGGGAAGTTCCAGGGCACGATCGCGCCGACAACCCCGATCGGCCGGCGCAACACGTAGCCCTCGACCCCCGGGTCCAACCCCGGAGTGTGCGCGCCCCTCAGGGCCTTGGACAGCCCGACGTAGTGCATGAGCGTGTCGATCGCCTTGTTGATCTCGATCCGCGAGTCGCGCAGCGTCTTCCCCTGCTCTCGCGTCAGCAGTGCCACCAACTCGGAAACGTGCTCCTCGACGTGATGGGCGGCGCGCCCGAGGATCTCGCCGCGCTTGGACACGGCCAGCTGGGACCAGGTGCGCTGCGCCCCGGCGGCCGCCTGCACGGCGGCGTCGACGTCGGCGGCCGAGGCGGTGGCCACCGAGGCAAAAGCGCGACCCTCAGCTGGATTGATGACCTCGAGTTCATCCCCCGCGTTGCGGTGGTGGGCGCCGGCGATGAACGAGCCGGGAAGAACCGTCTGCACCGCCGTCATGCGCCGACGAACTCCGGCGTGCGCTTTTCGACGAATGCGGTCAGCCCCTCGTCGGCATCCTTGGAGCGGAACAGCTGCTCCATCAGCTCGAGCTCGAGGGCCAGCCCCTCGTCCAGGGTCTTCTGGGCCCCCTCGTACACGCAGCGCTTGATCGAGGCGATCGCCAGCGCCGCACCGGCCGCGAGTCGCTCGGCATATTCGCGGACCTTGGCCTGCGACTCCTCGGCCTCGTATACGTGGGCCAGGAGGCCCATTTCGCGCGCCGCCTCGACTCCGTATGTCCGTCCGGCGAGCAGCAGTTCGAGCGCGCGCGAGGGACCAATCAGACGGGTCAGCCGCTGGGTACCGCCGTTGCCGGGCAGCAGACCGAGGGTCACCTCGGGCAGTCCCAGCTTGTAGGAGCCGGTGGCGGCCAAGCGGATGTCGCAGGCCAGCCCGATCTCCAAACCGCCGCCGAGAGCGTGGCCCGCGATGAACGCAATGAACACCTGCGGCGCGGCGGCCATCCGCCGAAACGCGGCGTGGCTCAGCCGGATCATCTCCATGTTGCCTTCGACGTCGCCCTCGAGGAAGAGCTTGATGTCGGCGCCGGCGGAGAAGAACTTCGGGTTGGCACTCTGGACGATGACGACCCGGGTGGCGTCGCTCGTGGCCTCGTCGACCGCTTGGCTGAACTCGTTCATGAAGCCCAGGTGGTACGAGTTGGCCGGGGGGTGGTCGAGGGTGATGAAGCCGATCGGCCCCTCGTTTGTGAACGTGACAGCCATTTATGCAAGACCTCCTACCACGACCGACTTGATCTCGACGTAGGAATCAAGGGCCTCGATCCCGTGCTCCTTGCCGTACCCGGAGGCCTTGACGCCGCCGAACGGTAGCTCGTCGTAGCCGTAGTGGATCTGATTGACCCACGTCATGCCCGAATCGATCTCCTGTGCGGCACGGTGGATGAGACGGGCATCGTGCGTCCAGATCGAGGAGCCGAGCCCGTACGGGGTGTCGTTGGCACGGGCGATGGCGTCGTCGAAGTCGGTGAAGCGGAACACCGGGAGCACTGGGCCGAATACCTCCTCTTGCGTGAGCCGCGAATCATTGCCCGGCTCGGCGATCACCGCGGGCTCGAGGAACCAGCCCTTGCCGCCCGAGCCCGTTCCTCCGCCGATCAGGAGCTCACCGCCCTTGGCGACGCCGTCGTCGATCTGCTCGAGCAGCTCGTCGCGGCCGGCCTCGGTGTGGATCGGCCCCATCCGTAGTTTCGGCTTCTCGGCCTTGACCGTGCCGTCGCCGGGCTCGTACCGGCTCACGCGCTCGACGAGCTGGGACACGAAATCGTCGTAGACGGAGTCGTGCACGAACACCCGCTTGCACCCCAGGCAGGCCTGACCGGCGTTCCAGTAGCGGCCGATGATCACCGCCTTGACCGCGGCGTCGACGTCGGCGTCGGCGCAGATGATCACGGGATCGCTGCCGCCGAGCTCGAGGGTCACGCGCTTCAGGTCGGGCGCGGCCAGCGCCGCCACGTGCCGCCCGACCGCGGTCGATCCGGTGAACGCGACTCGCCGTACGTCGGGGTGCCCGACGAGCGCGTCGCCGATGTCACGGCCGCGCCCGGTGACCACGTTCAGCACGCCGTCGGGGAGGCCGGCCTCGGAGAACAGGCGCGCGACCCCGAGCGTCGCCAGCGGCGTCGTCGCCGCCGGCTTGGCCACCACCGTGTTGCCGGACGCGAGCGCCGGCGCCACCTTGGTGCCAAGCAGCGTGAGCGGGAAGTTGTACGGGGTGATCGCGGCGCACACGCCCATCGCCCGGCGGATCACCATCCCGTAGGCGGGGCCGAGCGTGCTCGGAAGGTCCTGATAGGACCCGCGGACCTTCGTGGCGGCCTCGGCGTAGAAGTGCATGCCGTGCGCGAGGTGGTTGACCTCCCCCATCGCCTCGGCGATCGGCTTGCCCTGCTCCGAGGTGAGCGTCGCCGCGAGCTCCTTGGCGTGCTCGTCGATCAGCGCCGCGGCCTTGGCCAGGATCGCGGCGCGCTTCTCGACGTCGGTCCGCGACCACTCGGCGAACGCCCGCTTGGCGGTGGCCACCGCCAGCTCGACGTCTTCCGCCGAGCCGGCGGGAACGCTGTCGACGATCTCCTCGGTGGCCGGGTTCACCACCTCGAGCCGCTCCTCGTGAGCGGCGGCCTCGCGCCACTCGCCTCCGATCAGCATCTCGGGCACGCTGTTTCTCCTCTCAGGAAACGCGCTCGTCCTCGACGGTGCGAACGCGGCTGGTTCTCAGATAATGCTCGCGGAGCTCCTGGTAGTGGGCGGCGGCACGACCCGTCCAGTCGAGCGCCGAGCCCGAGAGCTCCTTCTTTACGCTTGCCGGGACGCCCGCGGCAAGGACGCCGGCCGGGATTTCTTGACGCTCCGCCACGACGGCGCCGGCGGCGACCATCGCGCCCGCGCCTATACGCGCGTACTGGAGCACGATCGCGCCCATCCCGATCAGGGCGCCGTCCTCGATCGTGCAGCCCTCGAGCATCGCGCCATGGCCGACGACGACGTCGGCTCCGATCACCGTCGGAAGGTCGGCGGCGCAGTGGATCACCGCGGTGTCCTGGATCGAGCAGCCCGGGCCGATCGCGATGTGCGACACGTCGCCGCGCAGCACAGTCCCGAACCAGATGTTCACGCGATCGCTGACCCGCACGTCGCCGACCAGGACGGCGGTCGGAGCCAGGAACGCGTCCTCCCCGACGGTCGGAGCGACCCCGTCGAACTCAACGATCGTGGCCACTTGACCTCACTGTGGAGAGACTATACGATGGCGAGCGTTAGTCAAGTGTCACGCATCGGTCCCGAACAACTCGCACTGCGGAAGGCGGCATGACCGATTCCGTCGAGGCCCGGCTGTGGGAGGCCTTGCGCCGGGTCGAAGACCCTGAGATCCCGGTGTCGGTGGTCGGCATGGGGTTGATCGTGTCTCTGGACTACGTGGCGTCGGAGCGGCGCGCCGACCTGCAGATCACGTTCACTGCAATGGGCTGCCCGGCGACGGAGTTCATAGAGGACGATATCCGGGACGCGCTGCTGGCCGACCCCGACGTGGATGCGGTCGATATCGAGATCGTGTGGGATCCGGTGTGGACCAAGGACCGCCTACGGGCGGACGCGCGCGCGAGGATGCGCGAGCTGGGGATCGCCGTATGAGCCGCGCGGACGAAACGGTCTGGGAGGTGTTCGCGCGCAAGGAGTACGCCAAGCCACTGCACCACGTCGGGACCGTGACCGAGGACGACGAGGAGCTTGCCATAGTCTCGGCGCGTGCGATCTACGACGAGCAGCCGTGGATCGAGATGATCATCGTGCCGCGGCTCTCGATTCGGGAGGCGATCCGCTCATGAGCGCTGGATCGGTCGGGGTCGACGCCGCGACCGCAACCATGATTTCGCTGATCGGGTCGCTCGCCGACAACAAGAGCGCGCTCGGGCGCCGCTACGGGGAGTGGGCGGTCAGCGCGCCGACGATCGAGTCGGCGGTGGCGGCGGCGGCGATGGCCCAGGACGAGCTCGGCCACGCGCGCTCCACCTACCCGGTGCTGGACAAGCTCGGCGTTTCCCGCGAGGACAGCGGCCTCGATACCGGCTATCCGATGTTCGTGATCGCCTCCGAGCTGCCGGACTGGGCGTCGGTCATCGCGGCGAACCTGGTCGTCGACGGTGTGTTGACGACGTTCGTCGCGGGCGCGCGCGACAGCTCGATCGAGCCGTTGGCGCAGCGGGCGCGCAAGATCCTCCAGGAGGAGGGCGCGCACAGGGTTCACGCCGAGGCCTGGTCGCGACGGATCGTCCGGGCCGGCGGCAAAGACCTCGAGCTGCTCGTGCAGCGGATCGACGAGATGTGGGCCCAGGCGGCGCGGTGGCCGGGGCGGGATGATGACCCGGGCTACCGAGCGGCGATGGCGGAGGGGATGATCGCTTCGACCCCGCTGGGGATCCGCGACCGGGTGCGCGACTGGCTCTCGCCACTCGTGGCCGGCGTGTCGCTCGACGAACCGACGGACTGGTCGGATTGGGACAAGCCGCGACGCCGGTGAGCTGCCCCTTCTGCTCGTCCGAGGACGTGGAGAAGGTCTCGCCCTGGGGCGGCCAGATAATCACCTGCCAGATGCGCTGCCGGGCGTGCCACACCTACTTCGAGGCAATCCGGGACGAGTTCGAAAGCGCCGCCGAGCCGTGGACGACCAGCTCCGTCGGCGATCGGTAGGCGCGCCGGCGGCGCGATCGCTGCTGCTGACGATCCTGGGCGAGTTCGTCCTGCCACGGGACGAGGCGGTGTGGCAGGAGACGCTCGTCGACGCGCTCGTGTCGGTCGGCTATACGCAGCAGGCAGCGCGTCAGGCGCTCGCGCGCAGCGTGCGCGACGGGTGGCTAACGACGGAGCGTTTCGGCCGGCGTGCGCGCGTGTCGTTGAGCTCGAGCACGGCTTCGCTGTTGGCGACGGGAGCCTCGCGCATCTACTCGTTCGGCGATCCGTGGGACTGGGACGGGCGCTGGCTGGTGCTCATCCTCCGGGTCCCGGAGGAGCGACGCGAGGTGCGCCACCAGCTGCGCACCCGCCTGGCCTGGGCCGGGCTCGGGTCGATGGGCGGCGGCGTGTGGCTGACGCCGCACGTCGAGCGCGAGGCGGAGCTCCGCGCCGCGGTCCTCGACGCGCCGGCGGCCGAGGCGACCTCGTTCGTCGCCTCGCTCGGTCTCTTTGGGTCACCGCAGGAAGTCGCGGCGGCGGCGTGGGACCTCGACGCAGTGCGCGAGCACTACGAGACGTTCATCGAGGACTTCTCCGCGATCGGGCCTTCCTCGGCGGAGGCGTTCTTCCGGATGCAGACCCTGCTCGTGCACGCGTGGCGCAAGTTCCCGTTCCTCGACCCTGACCTGCCGGCCGAGCTCCTGCCGGCGGGCTGGCCCCGCCGGGGCGCCTATGACCTGTTCTCCGGTCGTCACGCCCGCTGGAGCCAGCCCGCCCAGGGTTACTTCGAGGAGCTGGAATCGGCGCGACCGCCGCGCGCCGCGGCGGCGGCCGCGTAGCCGATCAGAAGCGCAACGTCACCTGCTTGCTCGTGACGATTGGTGACAATCTGTGCGAGTTATCTGCCAAGCGGCGCGGGTTGCAGCGGCGGCGACTGAGCCAACGGTGGCCGGCGCTAACCTGGCGCCGGCCACGACCCCCCACGCGACACCCACCACCCTGACCGTTGGCGGCGCCCGGCTCGAGCTCCTCGACATCGCCGGCGCCACCGACCAGACCGCGCTCGTGCTGATGCACGAGGGCCTCGGGTCGGTGGGCCTGTGGCGAGGATTCCCCGAGGCGCTCGCGCACGCCACCGGCCGGCGCACCGTGGCCTTCTCGCGCCACGGCCATGGACGGTCGGAACGGCCGCCCAAGCCCCGCACTCCGGCGTTCATGCACGAGGAGGCGCTCGAGTTGCTGCCCGAGCTACTCGCCGTGCTCGCGATCGAGACACCGGTGCTGGTCGGCCACAGCGACGGTGCCTCGATCGCGCTCATCTACGCCGCGCACCACCAGGTGCACGGCGTGGTCGCGATCGCGCCCCACGTCTTCGTCGAGGA
Organism: Solirubrobacteraceae bacterium; assembly: GCA_035625625.1. Lineage (GTDB taxonomy): Bacteria > Actinomycetota > Thermoleophilia > Solirubrobacterales > Solirubrobacteraceae > Palsa-465. Next base: position 1,539 of record DASPPG010000008.1, on the reverse strand, counting down.
GGTATGCCTGGCCGAGATCCGCAAGGCGCGAGACGCCTACACGGACGGCGACCTGCGCGAGCGGCTGGGCCGCCACCACCGCGACCCCGACGCGGCCTTCTTCGGCTGGAACGACGTGTGGCTCGATCCGGCCTTCCCCGAGTGGGACCTCACCGGCGAGCTCGAGCGCATCACCTGCCCCCTGCTCTTGATCCAGGGGGAGCGCGACCAGTACGGCACGATGGCCCAGCTCGACGCGATCGAGCAGCGTGGCCGCGGCCCGGTGCGCCGCGTCCACCTCGACTGCCAGCACTCGCCGCCAACCGAACGACCCCAGGAGACGATCGACGCGATTGCCGGCTTCCTCGCCCGGCTCTCAGAGCCCGTCAAGATCGTCGAGGCGCCCTTCGACGACCCGGTATCGGCCGCGCTCGTGTCCGACTACGTCGCCGAGATCGAGGCGATGTATCCCGAGTGGACGCCCGACGTCCCCCCGCGGATGAGCGCCCGCGACGTCGAGCCGCCCGACGGCCGCTGGTTGGTGGCCTACCGCGACGGGCAGGGCGTCGGGTGCGCGGGACTGAAGCGACTCGACGCGCGGACGGCCGAGGTCAAGCGGATCTACGTGGCTCCGGACGCCCGGGGCGCCGGCGTCGCCCGCGCCCTGCTCGGCCGGCTGGAGACGCTGGCCCGCGACGCCGGATACGACACGATCCGGCTCGACACCGGCGCCAAGCAGCCCGCCTCGGTGGCGCTGTTTCGCTCGCACGGTTATCAGCCGATCGCCGACTACAACGGCAACCCGGTGGCGGCGTACTGGTTTGAGAAGCGGCTGCGTTAGCGGCTGAGAAGCGGTCAGGTGCCGGCCTGACGCCGGTAGCGGGCGACGGCGAGCGGCGCGAACGCCGCGATGATCGCCAGCGACCAGACCACGGCCAACCAGATGTTGTTGCCCGCCGGCAGTCCGAGCCACAGGGCACGCGTCGCGTTGATGACCTTCGAGAACGGGTTGACGTCGGCGAATCAGTGCAGTGGAGCCGGCATGGTCGCCGGCACCACGAACGCCGAGGAGATGAACGTGAGCGGGAAGATCGCGATGAAGCCGATCGAGTTGGCGGACTCTGGCGTCGAGGCGACGAGGCCGACGAACGCGAACACCCATGAGCACGCGTAGCCGAACAGGAGCAGCAGCAAGATGCCGGCGATCACGTGCAGGAACGGCGCGTGGAACGAGAAGCCGATGATCACGCCCGTGACGATCAGGATGGTCATCGCCACCGCGTTGGTGACGATATCTGCGGACGTCCGGCCGGCCAGCACCGCGGGGCGTGCCATCGGCAGTGAGCAGAAGCGGTCGATCAGGCCTTTGTGAACGTCGTCGTTGAGGCCCGGGAGGAACTCGACGTAGGGCACGCCGGTTCCTCCTCGGCGGCCGGCTCCTCGGCGGCGTGACCGCTCAGCGTGAGGAACACATCGTCCAGGCCTTGACCACGCGCTTGGCGGCGTCCTCGAGCGCGAAGTGCGCGAGCAGTTCGCGGCCGCGGGCGGTTGCCGTGCGGC
>DASPPG010000007.1:0-9893 GCA_035625625.1 Solirubrobacteraceae bacterium | reverse complement strand
TCAGCACCACCGGTCGCGTGGAGTGAGGCGCGCGGCGTATGTGCCGAACGGCGCCCGCTGGATCTCGACCTGGGCGGCGAGTCCCGAGGCGCCGGCTCCCGGAAGCTCGGGCGCCGGCGGGTTTGCGAACCAGACCATTCGGAACATCGTGTTCAGCAGCGTCGGTGGGGAGATCGTGCGGGTGCGCTTCACGAACGTGGACGGCCACTCACCGCTCGTGATCGGGCAGGCGGCGATCGCATTGGCCGGCCACGGAGCCGGCATCGGGCGCCACACACCGAGGTGTCGGCCACTCAGATCATCGCCGGCGACGAGGAGATCATCCGCGAGGCGCACGCGGCCGGGCTCGCGATCATCGGGGCGACCATGACCCCATTCGGCGGGTCGCAACACTGGACCGCGGCTGGGGAGATCACTCGCGAGCAGGTGAACCGCTGGATCCTGACCAGCGGAGCCTTCGACGGCGTGATCGACTTCGCCAGGGTGGTGGCAGATCCGGCCGATCCTCAGGTGCTCGACCCGGCCTACGACAGTGGCGACCACCTGCACCCGAACGATGCGGGCTACCAGGCTATGGCGAACGCGATCAGCCTGGGGATGCTCCGCCGCCACGAGCATCTCGTGCGCTGACCCGGATGACGTGTCCAGGGTCGGGACGGCGGCCGGTGCCGGGGTCGGCCGCGCTGTAGTCGCCGAACGGCGCGTCGCGCTGTGCGATCGCAGCCCCGACCCCTTCGGTCTGCGCCCGCTCCACGAAGGCCAGCCCGTCCGGCGTGTTACGCATCAGGCCGTCGAGGATCGGACCGAGGGTCTGGGTCGCCCGTAGCCCCATGTTCTCGTAGGCCTGGTTGACGACCAGCTTCATCGCCGCGAGCTGCGAGGCCGGGATGCTCGCGAGCTGCTGTGCCTGCGCGGCCACGGCGTCCTCGAGCTGCTCGAACGGCACCGCGGCGTTGATCAGCTCGATGTCGGCCGCCTCCCGGCCCCACAGCGGCCGGCCGGTCAGCGCGTGCTCCTTGGCCTTGGTCAGGCCGAGGCGGTAGAGCCACATTCCCGACAGGTAGCAGCCCCACACGCGCGAGTAGGGGGTGCCGATCTGGGCGTCCTCGGCGGCGATGATCAGGTCGGCGCAAAGGGCCATGTCGCTGCCGCCGCCCACGCACCAGCCGTGCACCTGGGCGATCACGGGCTTCGGCGTGCGCCACATGCTCATGAACTTCTGCGTCGGCCCGTAGGGCGAGGCGGCGAGGGCGAAGTCCTTGCCGGGATCCCACCGCCCGTCGGTCGTCACAGCGTCGTCCCAGTGATGAAAGCCGCCCGCGAAGTCGTAGCCGGCGCAGAACGATCGCCCGGCGCCGCGGAGCACGATCACCTTCACGCCGGGGTCGAGCGTCGCCGCGCGGACGGCGGCCTCGAATTCGTCGGGCATCGGCGGCACGATCGTGTTGAGCCGGTCGGGGCGGTTGAGCGTGATCGTCGCGATCGGACCGGCGGTGTCGTAGAGCAGGGTCTCGAAGGGCAAGGCGCATCCTCCCGTGTTGCTGGGTGGCGGTCAGCGCCGGCGGACCGCGGCCGGGCATGGACGCCCGGCGGAACGGCCCCACGGACGCCGAGCCGCAGGCGAGGCCCAGTAAACCCCTTAGCGGGTGCCGAACCCGACCCGGTGGTCCTCGTGGTCCACCAGGACGTAGACCACGCGCTTGAGGTCGAGCGCCACCGTGCCGTCCTCGGCGGTCAGGTCCCACCACCCCTCGTTGCCGAGCTTCTCGCGGAGCTTGGTCAGCTCGCCCGGATGGACGCGCGCGCCCAGGACCTGGCCGCCTTCGAACCCAATGCTGATCTTCTGAGGCTTTTCGATTGCCATGTCAATGCGCCGGCTGGACGATCTCGGTGAGAACGCCGCCGGTGGAACTCGGATGTAGGAAGGCTACCTGGGAGCCGCGGATGCCGATGCGCGGCCGCTCGTCGATCAGGCGGACGCCGGCGGCGCTGAGGGCCTTCAAGGTGTCCTCGACGGACGCCACGCGGTAGGCGACGTGGTGCAGCCCGGGCCCCCGGCGGGCCAGGAACTTGCCGACGGTCGTGTCCGGGCCGAGGGGCTGGAGCAGCTCGATGTGGGAGTCGCCGACGTCGAGCAGCGCCGCGTCGACCCCCTGGGAGGAGACGACCTCGCGGTGCACCAGCACCATGCCGAGGCTGTCGCGGTACACGGCGAGGGCGGCGTCGATGTCCTCGACGGCGATGCCGACGTGGTCGATGGCCGAGAGCTTCACCCGTGGCAGGTTAGTTGAATGGAGTTTGGTCGGCGGCGCCTGACGGCGGCGCCTTAGGCGGGCGCGGCGCGGCTGGGTTGATCGCGGTGGCGGCCGCCACCGACAGCTCGCCGATGCGTGGCGGCGCCGCGCGGGGTACCTCGCCCATGATCCGGTCGATGTCGGCGCGCTCGAGCACCTCGTTGGCGAGAAGCGTCGCGGCCAGCGCGTCGAGCTGGACGCGGTGGGTGTCGATGATCGAGACGGCGGTCCGGAACGCTTCGTCGGCCAGCTCGCGGACCTCGGCGTCGCGCACGCGGCGGGTCGCCTCGGCGGCGCCGTCGTTGATCGCGCGCATGGACCCCGAGCCGGTGCCCATCGCGTACTCGTGGACCATCGCGTGGGCGATCTCGGACACGCGCTTGAGGTCGTCCGAGGCGCCCGTGGTGATCGCGCCGAATACGAGCTGCTCGGCGGCGCGGCCGCCCAGCAGCATCGTCATGAAGTCGATCAGCTCCTCGCGCGTCTTCAGGTAGCGGTCCTCCTCGGGGAGGTTGAGCGTGTAGCCGAGCGCGCGGCCGCGGGGGACGATCGAGATGCGGTGGACGCGGTCGACCGAAGGAAGGAGCTCACCGCACAGGGCGTGCCCGGCCTCGTGGTAGGCGACCACGCGCTTCTCGTGGTCGGTCATCGTCTTGCGCGACTGCACGCCGGCGACGACGCGCTCGAGGGCGGCGTCGAAGTCGCGCATGTGGAGAAGGTCGACCCTGCGCCGGGCGGCGAAGATCGCCGCCTCGTTGCAGATGTTGGCCAGGTCGGCGCCGGTGAGCCCCGAGGTCTGCCGGGCCAACAGGCCCAGGTTGACGTCGCCCGCCAGCGGCTTGTTGCGGCTGTGGACGGCGAGGATCCGCTCGCGCCCCTGGACGTCGGGAGGCGAGACGAAGATCTGGCGGTCGAAGCGGCCGGGACGGAGCAGCGCCGGGTCGAGCTTCTCGAGCAGGTTCGAGGCGGCGATCACCACCACCTCCTTACGGGCGGTGAAGCCGTCCATCTCGACGAGCAGCTGGTTGAGGGTTTGATCTCGCTCGCCGGAGACGTCGAAGCCCCGGTGGCCGCCGACGGCGTCAAGCTCGTCGATGAAGACGATTGCCGGCGCCTTCTTGCGCGCCGCCTTGAACAGGTGGCGGATGCGGGCCGCGCCCACGCCGACGAACATCTCGACGAACGACGCGGCGGACTGGCTGAAGAAGGTGGCGCCCGACTCGTGGGCGACGGCCTTGGCGAGCAGGGTCTTGCCCGTGCCCGGCGGCCCGTGCAGGAGGATGCCCTTGGGTACCTTGGCGCCGATTTCGCGGAAGCGCTGGGGATCGCGCAGGTAGTCGACCACCTCGCGCAGTTCCTCCTTGGCCTCGTCGGCGCCGGCGATGTCGGCCCAGCCGATGCTCGGAGCCGATTCCGGTTTGATCTGTTCGGGGCGCGTGCGCGGCATGAAGCGCATCAGCGCGAACACGCCGATGACCAGCGCGCCCATGAACACGATCGGCAGCCAGGCCTGGAGGAAGGCGGTCACATCGGAGTAGCCGAGGAAGGTGCTCGGGGCGTGGAACACGGGCAGCGAGAGCGGGGCGTTCACACGAGGGGCCGCGCCGTGCGTCGCCGCCCCATAGATGATGCTCGCCGCCTGGATCATGCGCCAACCGGGATCATCGGCACCTGCCGACCGTCACTCAACCCTCTCTAGACGAGGGTTCGGGAAATAGTGGCGCCCGAACTTGGCGCGTGGCTGTCCGTCCACGCGGACCACGTCGGCCGTGAAGTCGTTGTCGCCCCGGATCAGCGAGGAGCCCACGCCGTAGGCGTCGACCGGGACGCCCTGGGACTCGAACTCGCGGATCCGCGCCGCCGTGAAGCCGCCGCTGGCGACGATGCGGACGTTCGGGTAGCCGGCGGCGTCCAGCGCGCTCCGCACCTTCTCGACCAGGCGCGGGTTGACCCCGGTGGGCCTGAAGCCGCCCATCTCCTCAAACAGCGAGCGGTCCACGAGCGTCTCGCTCGTGTCCAGGCGCACGCCCCAGAGTTTCGGTCCCAGGGCTTCGGCGACCTCGAGCGCCGTCCTCACCGAGTCGTTCTCGAAGTCGACGAGCACGGTGATGTTCATTTCGTCGTGGTAGTGGTCGGCGAACACGGTGGCGGCCTTGACGGTGTCGCCCCCGTAGGCGGCGATCAGCCCGTGCGGCACGGTGCCGATGCCGCGTCCGCCCCACCAGGAGGCCTGGGCGTCGGTCGAGACGCCGATCGCGCCGGCCACGTGCGCGCTCCACCCGTCGCCCGTCTGCACCAGCCAGTGGTCGTGGCGCGCCGGGAAGTAGAAGATCTGCTTGCCGCGGGCGGCCTCCACGACCTGGAGGACATTGCGCATGATCAGCGAGCGGCGGGCCAGGCTTCCGAGATAGACGGTCTCGAGGTGGACGAACAGGCTGTAGTCGCCCTCGATGATCATCACCGTCTCGCGGGGGGCGATCTGGTCGCCCTCTCTCAGGGCATACACCTCGAGGTCGTTCCAACCCGGGACCCACGTGCCGCCCCGCTCGTAGCCCGAGCACAGCTTGAGGATGGCGATCGCCTCGTCGATGCCGCCCAGCACCGAGTCCTTCTTCTGGAAGACCTGCATGGTGACGTGGGGGTGGTGGCCCTCGGTCTCGAGCACTGACTTCGTGTAGACGAAGTACGCGTCCGAGTAGTAGCCGTGCCTGATGCGGTCGACGGGCAGCCGGAAGATCGCGGGGTCGAGCCGCGTCGTGATCTGCGTCGCCATGGCGGAAGTCTAGGTGAGGTGGTCGGGACCGCCCCTCAGTGCGGGCGGACTTGCCTGTCGCTGCACGTTTGGTTGCAGCGGGCGCGGAGTGGAGTGACGATTGCAACCAGTCGACTTGCATCATTTCGGCGGTTGGCGCCTTAGGGATCTTTTCGGCGGTTGCCGCCTCAGTCAGCCAAACATGCTGGAGCGATGCCGTGCCCGCCATGCGTGGGGCGGCGTGCCGTTGCGACGGGAGTGGGTGTCGTGCTGCTGTTGATCCTGGGCGCGGCCGCCGGCGGCGTGGCCGCCGGCGCGCAATCCAGGCCGCTGGCGGCGGACTCGGCCAAGCTGGCGCTATCAGCCCGACGATCCCGGTATGCGAACGCCGTGCAGCCCTAGCCGATCGGTGGCGGTGGCGATCGGGCTACGTGCACCGGGGCTGATCGCGTCCGTCTTGGGAAGTAACTCCGAACTATTCGGAGTTACTTCCCGAGCGCCTGTCGGACGGGCGACGCGTGAGCGCGCGACAGTGACGGCGAGGCCGCGCGCGCCGGAATGGGCCGGGCGGCCAGCGGCAACAGGAGCGCGGCGATCAGGATCATCAGCGGGCCGGTCCCGACGTCGGTGGCCTGCCCGGTGAACAGGCCGCCGAGGCCCTCGGCCAGGAACCAGAACACGAGTGAGAGCGTCATCGCGCCAATGAGGGCGATCCGCGTGCCCCGCCCCCACAGTACGCAGAGGCCGATCTCGGCCGAGATGACGGCCAACAGCACGGCGACCGTCATCCCCGATCCGCCGAGCAGGTCGGCCGCGCTCGAGTGCAGGCTGGAGAGCCAGCCGGCGCCCGACGGCGCGTTCGTGAAAACCGAGCTCGCCGCGTCGCGGCCGGCGTTGGCGGGGAACAGCCAGAGCGCCGCCGCGGCCAGCCAGAGCGCGGTCCAGGTGAGCCGTGCGCCACCTTCCCCGAGCAGGCCGAACCCGGGTTGTGTCTCCTGTGCCTGTCCCTCTCGTGGCCAGACAAGGAGGCCCGCAATGATGTACAGCGGCGCGGTGCCGAGGATCCCAGTCAAGGGATCGGGGGTCATGCCGGTGAACAGGAAGCCGAGGCCCTCACCGGTCAGCCAGACGTTGAGCGCCCATGCGAACGAGAGCACTAGGGCCGGCTTGACGGTGCGGCGGATCAGGAGGCCGGTGCCGATCGTCAATTCCCCGAGCACGGCAACCACCACGAACACGGCCTGCTCCGGCCGGATCAGGTTGCCGAACCACGTGATCGGATGGCCGATCACGCCGGGCTGCCCGGCCGCGCTGGGGTCGATCACTCCGCTCACGAAGTGCGTGAAGAAGTACGGCTGAAGTTTGAGGAGGCCATCGACGATCCAGATCAGGCCCAGGGCAACCTGCCCGATCCGGGCTGGTGAACGAGTTGGTGATGAGGAGAGCATGGTGAGGGAGACGCTGCGACACCGCAGTTCCTTTCCGCATCACACGAAGGTCACTTGGCGTCGTGGAAGATGATCCCGAGTGCGGTCCGTTGACCGCGGGTGACAGTCGAGACGCCGTGGCGCAGGCCAACGCGGTGGTAACCAACCGACCCGCGGTTCGGTCGCTCACGGGTCGGGAAGATCACGAAGGCACCCTGGGGCGGCGTCAGCACGTGCGCGCGGCTCTGGGCGCGGGGACGTTGTTCGAGCAACACGAACTGTCCGCCGTCGAAGTCCTCGCCCGGGCGCGACAGGACGGTCAGGATCTGGAACGGGAAATAGACGGCTCCGTACAGATCCTGGTGCATCGCGTTCCAGTCGCCCTCGCCGTAGCGGAGGATCAGCGGCGTGGGCCGCGTCTGGCCGGCGGCGTGGCAGCGCTCGAGGAGCTCGGAGTGCTCGAGCGGGAAGGTGGGGCTGTCGCCGCGAAGCAGCTCGGCCCAGCGGTTAGCGATCGTCGCCAGGTGCGGATAGAACCAGGCGCGTAGGGCTGAGATCGTGTCGGGCAGCGGATGGTCGAAGTACCGGTAGCGGCCGTCGCCGAAGCGGTGCCGGGCCATCTCGATCGTCGAGCGGAAGCGCCCGCCCTCGAACAGCCCGGCGACTTCCTCGCATTCGTCGGGGCTGAGCAGTGGCGGCGTGATCGCATGACCGGTGGCGTCGAGCTGTTGTGCGAGCCCGTCCCAGTTGAGCCCGTCGACGCGGTGACGGATAGTCGGATTGTCGGCGGCGCCTGACGGCGGCGCCTTGGCGCTGCTGACTTCTGAGGTCATGGTGGTCATGACGGTAGAACGACCCACCTCGGCCGTTTGTGAGAAGGCTTCTCTACGAGCCGTCGAGCAGCTCGCGCGCCAAGTCGCTGTAGCAGGCGGCGGCGAACCCGAGGTCGCGCACGTCGATCCGCTCGTCGGCGTTGTGGACCAGCGGGCCGGACTCGAGCAGGGTCATGTGGCGCTGGGGGAAGAAACCGTAGGCGACGCACTCGGGGAACTGGTCGCGGAACCAGCGGGAGTCCGAGAACCCCGGGAGGATCAGCGGCACCGTCTCGGCGCCCGGGTCGTTGGCGCGCACCCAGCGGTCGATCGCGTCCATCAGGCGGCTCTCGAGCGGTGAGGAGTTGCCGGTCGTCCGCTCGGTGAACTCGACCTCGAGGTGATCCGCGGCGTCGCCGAGGACTTGGGCGATCCGCCGGCGGACGGCGTCCTCGCCCAGGCCGGGCGGCACGCGGCAGTCGATCTTCAGGTACGCGCGCGAGGGGATCACGTTGATCTTGTCCGAGGCGTGGGCCATGGTCGGCGTCAGGGTGACGCCGAGCATCGGCTCGAGCAGCACGAGCAGGTGAGGATCGACGGCGGCGATCCGCTCGAGCGCGCCGGCGGGATCATCCGGGTCGGCGCCGAGCCCCCGCAGCAGCGCCACCGGGGCCTCGGTCAGCTCGAACGAGGGCTGGGCGGCGGCGATCGAGTGGAGGACCGGGCCGAGCTTGAGCAGCGCGTTGTCGCCCGTCTTGGGGAGCGAGGCGTGGCCCGCGGTGCCGCGGGCGGTCAGCTTGAAGCGAAAGATCCCCTTTTCCGCGCAGCACACGCCGTAGCGGCGCCGGCCGTCGAACTCGAACACCTCGCCGCCGCCCTCGTTGAGCAGCATGTCGCAGCGCACCCGGTCGGGATGGGTGTCGGTGAGCCAGTGCGCGCCGACGTCACCGCCGGTCTCCTCGTCGGAGACGAACACCAGCTTCAGCGTTCCGGCGCGAGGTCGCCATCCGCCGCGGGCGAGCGTCGCCGCCGCCACCGCCTCGGCGGCCACCTGAGACTTCATGTCGATCGCGCCCCGCCCCCACAGGAACCCGTCGACCACCTCGCCCGACCACGGGTCGTGCGTCCACTCCGAGGGATCGGCGAGGACGGTGTCGACGTGGCCGAGGTAGCAGAGCGTCGGACCATCGTCGTCGCCTGAGCCGGTTCCGCTCAGGTCGGCCACGAGGTTCGGTCGGTCCTCGTCGTCGGCGAGCAGGTCGGTCTCGAACCCCGCGTCTCGGAGGTATGAGGCGAGGAACTCGATCGCGGGCCGTTCGTTGCCGGGCGGGTTGACCGTGTTGAAGCGCACCAGCTCGCGCAGGACGTCGGTCGTCTCGCGCTGGAGGTCATCGGCGGCCATCGAGCGGTCAGCCTAGCGGCCCCGCCGCGTAGGATGACCGCCCGTGGCGGCCACCGAAGACGACCTCGCGCTGGCGCTCGAGCTCGCCGACGTGGCCGACGCGATCACGCTGGCCCGGTTCCGCGCCGCCGATCTGGTCGTCGAGACCAAGCCCGACCTGACGCCGGTTACCGAGGCGGACAAGGCGGTCGAGCGCACCCTGCGCGATCGGCTGGCGTCGGTCCGGCCCCACGACGCGGTCATGGGCGAGGAGTACGGCTCCTCCGGGGAGGGCGCCGGCGACGGCCGCCGCTGGATTGTCGACCCGATCGACGGCACCGCCAACTACGTGCGCGGGATTCCTGTGTGGGCGACGCTGCTGGCGCTCCAAGAAGGCGGTCAGGTGACGGTCGGTGTCGCGTCGGCGCCGGCCCTCGGGCGCAGGTGGTGGGCGGTGCGGGGTGCCGGAGCGTTCGCGACGGACGGGCTCGCCGACGAGCCGCGGCCGCTGCGCGTGTCTGGGGTGAGCGCGCTCGAGGATGCCCAGCTGTGCATCTCGGACTCGGCTGGGTGGGAGGAGCGGGGGCGACTCGACGGCGTGCTGAACCTCAGCCGGCGGTGCTGGCGCACACGCGGCTTCGGCGACTTCTGGATCTACATGCTGGTGGCCGAGGGGGTGGCAGACGTCGCCTGCGAGGCGGTGGTGTCGCTGTGGGACCTGGCCGCTCCGCAGGTGATCGTCGAGGAGGCCGGGGGGACGTTCACCGATCTAGGCGGCGTGCCGACCGCCGAGGGCGGCGACGCGCTGGCCACCAACGGGTTGCTGCACGAGGAAGCGCTGGCGATCGTGCGACGCTGAGCCGGGCTGGCCTGCTTAGACGGGCAGCGTCCGCGCCAGGAACTCGCGCGTGATCTCCCAGGCCCGGGCGGCCGGCTCGGGCTGGTGGAACATCGGAGACTCGTGGTTGTCGAAGCAGACCGCGACGTCTGGATCGCCGTCGATCGCGACGCCGAAGGCCAGCGTTCCGCCCAGGCAGAAGCCGAGCACGCCGGCCTTGCCCGCCGTCACCTCGGGGAGGTCGCGCAGGCGCCTTGGCGATTGCCTCAGTGCCGCGCGGCGACCGGCAGCTCCATCCGGTAGTGGGGACCGATGTCCGGCGGCTCGAACTCTTCCGACGCGACGACGAACCCCTCTCGCTCATACAGCGTGCGCGCTCGGGTGCGGGC
>DASPPG010000006.1:0-2765 GCA_035625625.1 Solirubrobacteraceae bacterium | reverse complement strand
GACCGCGTGCGCTTCACCCACCCGTTGCTAGCCTCGACGCACTACGCAAGCGCACCGCCGGCGAAGGGCCGAGAGCTTCACCGCGTGCTCGCCAACGTCCTCGAAGACCAGGAGGATCGCGCGCGCCACTTGGCGCTCGGCGCCGAGGCTCCCGACCGGGAGATCGCACTGGCGCTCGAGCAGGCGGCGGAGGTCGCGAGCGCCCGTTGAGCACCCGACTCGGCCGCACTGCTCCTCGAAGACGCCGCCAGGCTGGCGCCGATGGACGCCACCGAAGTGCGATGGTCACGCACGATCGCGGCGGCCGAGCGGCACCTCGTCAGCGGGAACGCCGCGCACGCGCGTGAGCTCCTCGAAGCGCTCATCCCAGAGCTACCACCGGGAACCACTCGGGCGCGGGCGCTCGCTCAGCTCGCACCGACTCGAACCGACGACAGCTCCGTCAACGAGGCGTTGATGGAGCAAGCGCTCGCCGAGGCCGGCGACCAGCACCGTCTACGAGCGCAGATCGAATGGTCACTCGCGCTCCTCTGTTCGAACCGCGGGAAGTTCGCCGCGATGCTCGAGCACGCGAACCGCGCGGTTGCATTCGCCGAACGGGCCGGAGATCCCGGATTGGTCGCGGTGGCGCTGACCGGGTACGCGGTAGCGGCATGTTTCAACGGACGTCCGACCGACCACGACTCCCTACGCCGGGCCCTCGAGTTCGACGACCGCGCCCCTGCGACAACCTCCTACTCGCCATCCGGCGAGTATGCGCAGATTCTCTTCTGGTCCGACGACTTCACAGCCGGCCGGCCGGCGCTCGAGCGGGCGATCCAGCGTGCGCTCGACCGCGGAGAGCAATACGACGCCGCCGCGCTGCTGTTCGAGTTGGCGATGCTCGAGTGGTACGCCGGCAACCGGGACGTCGCCGAGTGCCACCGCGGCGCCGCGGACGAAGCGGTCCGCAACCAGGGCGAGCATTCGCTGGACCTATGGCTGGCCTGTGGCGACGCGGTGTTTGCGGGGGGCCGTGGTGACCTCGAACCAGCCCGAACACTCGCGCAGAACGCGATCGACCTGGCCGAGCAGATCGGCGACCCGCTGATGGGTTCGCTCCCTACAAGCGTGCTCGCGTGGGTCGAGCTGTGGATGGGCTTCCCCGGAGCGGCCCACGATCTCGCGCGGACAGTCCGGGAGTCGTTTCTCAGCGCGGGGTTCGGACTCGTTGGCTCCCTAACGCTGGACCTGTGGGTCTGTGACATCGAGGCGCTTATCGCGCTCGCACGCCTCGATGAAGCGGACGCTGTGGTCGATGACCTGCGCTCGCGGGCGGAGGGATTCGAGAACCCGAACGCGATCGCCGTTGCCGAGCGCTGCCGCGGCCTCGTGCTCGCCGCCCGCGGCGACGTGCCCGCGGCGATCATGGCGCTCGAAGCCGCCGTCGCCGAGCATGAGCGCCGGCCGCTGGCCCCGGAGATCGCGCGCACCCTGCTCGAGCTCGGGACGCTTCAGCGCCGAGCCAAGCAGAAGAGCGCCGCGAAACGGACGCTCGAACGTGCGCTCACGATGTTCGAGTCGATCGGGGCGCCGATGTGGGTGGATAGGACCCGTGACGAGCTCAACCGGATCGGACTGCGCCGGCCGACGATCAGCGAAGGGCTCACGCCGGCGCAGACCCGCGTCGCCGAGCTCGTGGCCCAGGGGATGAGCAACCGCGAGATCGCCAGCACCCTCTATATGAGCCCCCGCAGCGTCGAAGCCCACCTGACCAAGATCTACCGCGAGTACGGCGTGCGCTCCCGCGCGCAACTCGTGGCAACGATGTCGGCCGAGACCGTAACGAACGGTGATGTTCGGACGAGAGCCTGAGCGGGCGCGGATCGAGCAGGTGCTTGACGGCGCCGGGGAGGGACCTGTTGGGCTCGCGCTCGAGGGATCTCCGGGAATCGGCAAGACGACCCTGTGGCGCGCGGCGGTCGCGTCGGCGCGTCGGCGCGGCTACCGGGTGCTTGAAGCCGCGCCCGGAGAGCCCGACTCGGCATTGGCGTTCGCCGGGCTGGGCGACCTCTTCGACGGCGTGATCGACGAGGTGGGGACTGATCTACCGGGCCCCCAACGTCACGCCTTATTCGTGGCGCTGTCGCTCGAGGAGGTCCCCGAGACGCCGGTGGAAGCGACGGCGCTACCGCGGGCTGTGCTCACCCTCGTTCGCCGATTGGCGGCAACCGGTCCGTTAGTGGTGGCAATCGATGATGAGCAGTGGCTCGACCGACCGTCGGCCCGCGTGCTCGCCTTTGCGCTGTCCCGCGTGCGCGCGGAGCCGGTCTGCGTGCTGCTGACCCGCCGCGTAGGGAGCGGCGGGGCTCTGTGGCCGGAGCTCGCTTCGAGCTTCGGCGCTGACGGTCTCGGTGTCCTGACGGTCGCTCCGCTCGATCTGGGCGCGATCGACTCGCTGCTGAAGACCCAGCTGGGACGAACGATCCCGCGACCGGTGCTGCGCCGTGTGCACGCGGTGTCGGGCGGCAACCCGCTGTACGCGCTGGCGATCGCGCGCGGACTCGATCAGAGTCAGACCGGCCTCGCCGATCTCGCGATCCCACAGACCCTGTCCGAGGCAATGCTGCACCGGCTGCGCGGCATCGATGAGCGGGCGTCAGACCCGATGCTGGTGGTGGCGGCAGCGTCGCACACTACGCTCGCGCTACTACAGGCCGTAATACCCGGCTTCGCGCTCAGTGACCTCGACAGCGCGCTCCGAGCCGAGGTGATCGAGGTTGTCG
>DASPPG010000005.1:0-17568 GCA_035625625.1 Solirubrobacteraceae bacterium | reverse complement strand
CGATCGAGTCCTTGTTCGCGATTGGCGGCCCGCACCCGTGGTGGGCGCTCGGGATCTTCGTCGTCAGCCTATGGGTCCTCCACGGCCTAATCGTCTTCAGCGAGGACTTCCAGGCCCAGGCCTAAGCCGGTCGCAGTCCGGGACCTCCACGGCCACCCTCGTTCGCTCCAAGCCCGAGAAGGATCGGGCCTCACCGCGTCGTGCTCGAGACCGTGTGAGTAGCGAGGCGGTTGGTTAGCCGGCGGTGCGGGACCCGCGTAGGAAGTGCGCGATCGCGTCGGTGGTCAGCCCGTTGAGTTGATCGGGGGTGATCATCCCCGCGGTTAGCAGTGCGGCGATGCCTTGGATGGTCGAGAACAGGACGAGGCCGACGCGTTCGGGGTCGCCGGGCTGGAGCCGGCCGATCGCCTGACCTTGGAGGATGAGGTCCATCATCACCGAGAAGGCGCGCTCCATCGCATCGTGCAGGCTCGGCTCGGTCGCGGAGTGTTTTGAGGCGAACATCAGGTCGAGCAGGGCCGGATTGGCGGTGGCGAACCTGATGTAGGCCGCCGCGGTCGCTTCCAGCCGGGGCTGGAATTCGTCCCCGGCGCGATCGGCAGCGGCTCGCAGTTCGGTGCCGAGCCGCTCGAATCCGGATTCGGCCAGCGCGTCGAGCAACGCTTGGCGGTCGGGGAAGTGGCGGCGCGGGGCGCCGTGGCTGACGCCGATCTCTCTCGCTAGCTCCCGCAGGGACAGATTCTCGACGCCGCGCTCGCGCACCGTCCGTTCGGCTGCTGCCAGCAGCGCGCTGCGGAGGTTGCCGTGGTGGTAGGGCCGCTCGGTCGGCGGTTGCGCGCGGTCGATAGTCATACCGGGCAGGTTAGCGAAGCGAAGTTGCTCTTGACAACATTGTGGGCAGCGCCTACATTGTTGCCTATGACTACTTTCTCCACACAGGACATTCCCGCGATGACCGGCCGGAACGTGATCGTCACCGGCGCCAACAGCGGTATCGGACGCGCGGCCGCCAAAGCCCTCGCCGCGAAGGGCGCGCGCGTCGTGCTCGCCGTGCGCAACACCGACAAGGGTCATGCGGCCGCGGCGCAGATGAGCGGCACGACCGAGGTGCGCCGGCTCGATCTCGCGAGCCTCGACTCGATCAGGGAATTCGCCGCCGGCTGGGACGGCGAAGTCGACCTCTTGATCAACAACGCCGGGATCATGATCCCGCCCAAGTCGCTGACCGCCGACGGCTTCGAGCTGCAGTTCGGGACCAACCATCTCGGCCACTTCGCCCTCACCAACCTCCTGCTTGAGCACGTCACCGGTCGGGTGGTGACGGTCTCCTCCTCGGCCCACCGCTTTGGCGCGATCGACTTCGACGATCTGCAGTGGGAGCGGCGACCCTACAAGGCGTGGCGTGCCTACGGGCAGTCCAAGCTGGCCAACCTGCTGTTCACCGCCGAACTGCAGCGCAAGCTGATCGAGGTCGGATCCAGCATCAAGGCGACCGCCGCGCACCCCGGCTACGCCGCCACGAACCTCCAATTCCACTCCGAGAACCGGGCGATGGACGCGTTCAACGCGGTCGCGAACCGCCTCCTCGCTCAGGGCGAGGACGGCGGAGCGCTGCCGACGCTGTACGCAGCCGTCGCCGACATCCCCGGCAACAGCTTCGCCGGACCGGCCGGCTTCATGGAGTGGCGCGGCGGAGCCAAGCCGGTCAAGCGGACCGCCGCCGCCGAGGACATGGACGTCGCCCACCGGCTCTGGGAGGTCTCCGAGCAGCTCACCGGCGTCCGCTTTCCCCTGAACGCGCGGGCGCCATCCGCCAACGGGAAGATCGCGGACGAGCCGATAACGACCCTTGAGGCCAACCACTAGCCACTAGCTCAACCGGTGCGGATGAGCCGAGCAGCCCGGAAGGGCGCCGTCAGCGCGAAGATCGAGCTCGCGAGATACCTGGATTGCCGCCTAAGCGGCCATCTCGTGGGCCCACTCCAGACAGCCCGTTACGGAGCACAGAAGGAGTCGTCCGGTCAAGCTGCGGCGGGACCTGCTCGTGCACCAGCGGGTGTTCGCTGACGTCCGTGTCAGCGAACACCCTGGGTCGGTCGCCCCCGAAACCGGTGCCAGAGGCTGGTCACTCGCCCTGACGTAACCTCGCGCGAGGAGGTCACCGTTGATTAGGAAGTCGATCTCGATGTTTCTCCATGCCATCGAGTCCGTCCAGGTTTGTGGCGTGCGTGGCTGCGAATGAGCACGGCCGTTTTTAGATGTGTGCGGCGCTCGCGCCTGAGCAGCGGGTGCGCGACGGCTGGCGAGTCGTTCGGGATGGCGCCAGTCCGGCTCCGATCAAGACAACCGTCCCGCCGCCGGCAAAGTGCGATGAACGTCCAGTCGGTGGAGCTGGAATACTGTGCGGGCGCAACGGCCTGATTAGCCAGGGGCCGGATCGCACCTCCCGCGTTGGGCTCGGGCGGCTCTTGTTACTCAGACGTATTGGGTCGGTGCGGGGGTACACCGGTGAGACTCCGCTCGGGTTAGTCAGTTACCGAGGCTGAGGACGACGACTTCGTCGTCGTTGGCTCTGCTCATCGCTTTGCGTGCGCTGGCTTCGTCGGCGAAGGTCGCAAGCACGGCGCCATTCCAGACTTGGACGACCGCCCAGCGGCGGGGACCCGAATGCGACTGGCGCACCGGATCGCATCTCTGGCGGCGCGATCGCTGTCGTGCTGCGGCGATGCGACCGGCCGGGGGGCGTTGTTCGTGTCGGTGGCGGACGGGCTCGTTGTGCATTGTCCGGTTGGTGTTGGTGGGTCGGGCGGCTCGGAGTTCGACGGCGGATCGGCTAAGCGTCGGTCGCTCGGACGACGCGGAGGTTGGCTGGGGCGATTGCCTGGGGGTTGCGGGGAGTACCGTCCGCGTGCGGAGCGTCGGCGGGTGGGATCAGGCTGGCGAAGCGTTCGGCGAGCGCGGTGATCGTGAGGCTGGGGTTGACTCCGAGGTTGACCGGGATCGCGGAGGCGTCGACCACATACACCCCGGGGTGGCCGAATACCTGGTGGCGGGTGTCGATCACTCCCTCCGCGGCGCTGGCGGCGATCACAGCGCCGCCGAGGATGTGCGCGGTGGTCGACTTGTTGGCGACGCTCTCGATCAGCATGTTCAACGCCTCGCCGCCGGACACGTTCGCGAACGCGCGCGTAGCGCGGTTGGCGACTGGCAGATAGGTCGGCGCCCGCCGGTCGGTCACCGCGGTCGAGCGCAGCCCGCGCCGCCACGGGGCGGTCGGCAGGCGCCCGTAGCGGAACGCGAGCTCGTTGTCGAGTTGCTGCATCGCGACCAGCACCGATATGCGCCGGGTGAACCTTCGCGCGCCCCACACTCCGAGCGTTCTCGCCGGGTGGGCGAGCATCGACGCGACTGTCCTGCGCGCCCTAGCCCCGGGCCGCTCGCCGTCGATCAGCGGCCCGTAGTGAAAGCGCAGGAAATCCTCATTCTCGGCCAGCCGGTTCTGAAAGATCCGCGTGTTCGGGTCGGGGGAGAAGTGCGAGGAGATCGCCGGACCGCGGCTCAGGTCCGTGGCGCGGTCGGGACTGAGGATCGCGGTGATCGCCTCGCTGTTGGTGCGTACCGCCTGACCCAGGCGCGGTGAGATGTTCGGCAGCGTGCGGTCGCGGTCGCGCGATCTAAACAGCAGCTCGAGTGTGCCCAGCACCCCCGAGGCGAGGATCACGTTGCCCGCGCGCACCACCGAATGGCGGCGCCGGCGCCACGGGTGGTGCGAGTGAACCGCGTAGCCGCCGGCGGGGAGCGGCTCGATCCGCACCACCCGGTGCTCGGCGCGGATCTGGACGCCGCGCCGCTCGGCCAGATGCAGGTAGTTGTAGTCGAGCGAGTTCTTGGATCCGTGGGGGCAGCCGGCGAAGCAGCCGCCGCACAGCCGGCACCCGGTCCGCGCTGGGCCCTCCCCGCCGAAGAACGGGTCTGGGACGGTCTCGCCCTCGGCACCGAAGAAGATCGCCAGCGGCTCGGGCCCGAACGTGTCGCCCGCGCCCATCGCCTCCGCGGTCGCCCGCAGATGCTCATCCATCTCGCTCAGCGATGGGTTGACCGTCCGGCCGAGCATCCGCTTCGCGGTCTCGTAATGCGCTCCCAGCTCCCCCCGCCAATCGACCCCCAGCCCCGTCCACGCCGGATCCCGGTACACGCCCTCCCCGGGCTCGAGCAGCACGCCGCCGAACACCAGGCTGCCGCCGCCGACCCCGCACGCGCCGATGATCCCCACGTGGCGAAAGAACCGCTGCCAGAAGAACCCGTGCATCCCCAACTCCGGCTGCCATACGAACTCGCGCACACTCCGCCGGCCCGCGGCGATCTGCTCCGGGCCGATCCGCCGCCCCTGCTCGAGCACGATCACCCGATACCCCTTCTCCGCCAGCCGCAGGGCGCTCACCGCGCCACCGAACCCGCTACCGATCACCAAAAAGTCACAGTCATAACCGCTCATCAGCTGACCCCGAAACGGTCAAGCGTGGGCGCGCCAGCGGCGCTGTCGGGCACACGTCCTGTTTGGACGTCGAGGATCGGCTCGAGTGCGGTGTTCAACTCAAGCCAGGCGTGAAACGCGCGCCGCTCCCCACCGGGGCAGATGAGCGGGTCGCGGATCACGGAGCGTTCGATTGCGGCGTCGCGGATCACACGCCGTGTGGGAGTCGTACTCTGCATGCAGGCGAGTGTGGCCCGACCTGGCCCGTCGCGCATCGGCCCACGGGGTTCAATCTTTTGCCGCGAGGGGTCCTACGAAATCGCCGGCACGCCGGCGCTCGGGTCCTCGCGGCCGTCGTAGCGGACTCTGCTGAGCGCTGCAGCGTCGCGGCCCTTTCGACACGACGTCGGGACCGCGCTCGTGTTTGCCGTTCGCCCAGCCGAAGTCCTTGCCTTTACCAAGGGTGGCTTCACCCACACCCGACATCGCTTCTGAGGCGCTGACGCCACACACGACGCAGGCCGGCTAGACGGCGACCGTATCGAACGCGCAGCCGGGCCAAACCAACCCCAAGTCTCAAGACCCGCGCCAGCGACTGGCATCACGCAGCCCGGCCTGAGTTTGACATGGCTGGGGATGCGGCCCCTCTGCCGAGCCTCTGCTGGGGCAGACGCAGATTTAGCGGTTGCGAACCGCCCCTGGCCGCTGAGCGTATTTCAAAGCCATCGTCGCACTCTTAACCCCAGAGTCCATACCGCCATGCAGATTCTGTTTCTCGTATCAGCGCACAACAGCTTGAGCCAGCGCGCCTGGATCGGGTTGACCGAACTCGGTCACGACGTGGCGATCGCGGTGGTCGACTCAGCCTCGGCGATGGAAACCGCGGTGCATGTGCATGTTCCAGATTTGATCGTGTGTCCGTTTCTCAAGACGGTGATCCCCGAATCGATTTGGAGCCGCTATTGCTGCCTCATCGTCCATCCTGGGCCGCCGGGCGATCGTGGGCCGTCCTCGCTGGATTGGGCGATCGAGCTCGACAAGCCAGACTGGGGGGTGACGGTGCTGCAGGCCACGGGCGAGGTCGACGCCGGAGAGGTCTGGGCGGCGGGGTCGTTCAGATTGCGCCCGGCAACCAAGAGCAGCCTGTACCGGCACGAGGTTCGTCGCGCGGCGATCGAGGCGGTCGTCGACGCGGTTGACCGACTTTTGCTGGTGGGACCGTCGCCGTCGGCAAGGGCTCACGCGGCGGC
Source organism: Solirubrobacteraceae bacterium (assembly GCA_035625625.1). Taxonomy (GTDB): domain Bacteria; phylum Actinomycetota; class Thermoleophilia; order Solirubrobacterales; family Solirubrobacteraceae; genus Palsa-465. The sequence continues at coordinate 11,844 of DASPPG010000005.1, read as the reverse complement.
TGTGGCGCCGGGGCTCTGCCTGCCGTTGATGAGCCAGGAGGCCCGCGCCATCGACTGGAGGTCCGACCGGACCGAGCGCGTGCTACGCAAGATACGCGCCGGCGACGGGTCCCCAGGGGTGCTCGACACGCTCTGCGGCGAACACTTTCACCTGTTCGGCGCCCACCCCGAACGGACTCTTCGTGGCCGGCCGGGCGAAATTCTGGCCCAGCGCAATGGTGCGATCTGCCGAGCCACGGTCGATGGGGCGGTGTGGGTAACGCACCTCAAGCGCCAAGACTCCGCGACCCAGAGGCACTTCAAGCTGCCGGCCGCGCGCGCACTCGCGCTCGCCGGCATCGAGCTTGAAATTCCCGAGATCGGACTCGCCCTCGACGCGCAGGTTCCCGACGGACACACCTACCGTGAGATCGCCTACCACGAGAACGCCGCAGTGGGCTACCTGCGGTTCGCGTTCTACAACGGCGCGATGAGCACCGAGCAGTGCCTGCGGCTCCGTGACGCATACGCGCACGCCCGCGCACAGCAGCACACCAAGGTGATCGTGTTGCTCGGCGGGGAAGACTACTTCTCGAACGGCATTCACCTGAACGAGATCGAGGCTGCCGAGGACCCAGCCGAGGAGTCGTGGCGCAACCTCCACGCGATCGACGATCTGGTCAAGGACATCGTCGAGACCGACTCGCATCTCGTCATCTCAGCCCTCGCCGGAGACGCCGGCGCGGGCGGCGTGCCCCTGGCCCTAGCCGGCGATTACGTCCTCGCTCGGGAGGACATCGTCCTGAACCCCTACTACCAGCACATGGGCGGGCTCTACGGGTCGGAGTACTGGACCTATCTGCTGCCACGGCGCATCGGCCCAGGCCCGACCGCGCGGCTGACTGAGGCGCCGTTCCGTGCGATCGGCACGCGTGAGGCGGTCAGGATCGGCTTGCTCAACGTCGCATTCGGGGTGGACCCCGAGGACTTTCGGGCTCGCACGGTTCGATTCGCCGAACGCGTCGCCCACGACGGGCTGTATCAGCCGCGCCTGCAAGACAAGCTACGCCGACGCGCGCACGACGAGCACGCCAAACCACTCGAGGCGTACCGCCACGAGGAGCTGGCCCGCTGCCACCGATGCTTTTTCGGTCCCGACCCCAGCTATCACCAGGCCCGCCGACGGTTCGTCTACAAGCTCCCTGCGCTCGACCCCGCAGGCGAGGAACCAGGCCGCCCTGCCGATCTGAACCGCAAGGCGCCGATCCACCTCGGCCCCAACTCGCCGCAGCGCTAGACCAGACTCAGCGCATCGACAACCGAACAGGGAGGCTGCCGGTTCGTCGCCAAGGGAGCCGCGCCGCCGCCGTGACTCCTTGAGGCGTGTAAGGCACCAGCGCTCGCCGGACCACGACAAGACCCGCACCCGCGACTTTGCAAGGGGCTCGCGGCACCTCGCACCTGCCGCCGCTTGGCGCTCATTGCGGGTCTCTCGGGCGGGCTGCGGAAGACAGGCTCTCGCCAGACTCAGGACGGGCCTGGCACGGATCGGCACGCGGTGAGGACGCGAGCACCGGCGTCTGGCGCCCCCTCCCACCGGAGTGCCACGGGGCCTGGGATCTTATGGGCGGGCGTAGAGTCCACAACATGCCCACCTTCGTACTGCGCCTCATTGCTCCGCGCCCAAACTTCGCTCAGACCCTGACCGACTCGGAGCGGGAGATCATGACCCGCCACGCCGCCCACTGGGGCCCGTACCTCGAGCGCGGCGACATGGTTGTGTTCGGACCCGTCCTCACGGACCGCGACTCGTACGGTCTCGCGGTTGTGGAGACGGACGACGAGCAGGGGCTCCGCGAGTTCGCCGCGCAGGACCCAGTCGTGACGACGGGAACGGCGGCCTTCGAGCTTGGGCGGATGGCCTCAGGGCACGTGCGGGCGCGCTGACCGGGGGTGCCGCTGACGAGCGCATCCACGATCAGTCGCGTGAATGAGTGCGATCGTTGGGACGGGCGGCCGAGACGGGCCGTGCCGCACGTCATCCGGCCCGGCTGTCCTCGGCGCGCCGCAGTCGGTGCTGATCAGGACGCTAGGTGGGTAATGATCTGCACCTGGACCTCCCCGAACAGGAATCCGAGTGTCGCCCCGAGCGCAACGATGATCCACTCATCGTCCTTGAACGCCGGGCGGAGCAGGTTCTCGTAATCATCGGTGTCCATCATCCTCATGCGTTCGACGATTGTGTTTTCAATGTCGAGGCGCTCGGCCGCGTAAGCCTGTGCTTGGTAGGAGGCCTCTGGCATCCTTTCGAGCACCCGCTTGGCGATCGACTCCTTCATCGCGTTGTATTTGCGCGAGCCCACCGAAAGGACGATCAGCTGCTTGGCGACCCCCGTCTGCTCGTCGATCGTCTTGTGGATCTCGTCCCTGATCATCTCGTAGAACTTGTCCGACATCGGTCCGGTGAGCAGGCTGTCGAGGATCGCGGCGGGCGTGATGATGTCCTTGGCCATTAACGCGCTGTAGTCGCGCGTGATCTGCTCGCGGCGGCTATGAAACAGGCCCTGCCATCTGATCCCCGGGGCAATCCGCTGTTCTTGCTTAGGCCGGAAGATCATCGTCAGCGCGATGTAGTCGGTCAAACCCCCCGTGATCAGCCCGAACAACGGCAAGACAAAGTGCCATCCCGTGATCCCGAACACGGTCACCTGGACCAGCCCAATGCAAAAGCCGAAGTAAAGGCCAGACCTGATTAGAAACTTGAACGCGTCGCCCGCCGCCTCCTGGAACATACGGTTTAGCACCCGCTTGTCGTGGACCAAGTTGGAAACCACCATGTGCTTGAGGTCGAAGACCTGGTCGAGGTTCTTGCTCAGCTGGGCCATCATGTTCCTTGTCGCTGCGGGTGCCCGATGCTCGACGTTGGCGATCACCGCGCGCTTTGCAGCCACTGGCAAGGCGGCCCACAACCGGGGCTGATACTCGACCATGACTCCGTCGACGATTTCCTCGGCTGCGTCGTGCAACGGGCCCTCGAGCTCCCTGGTCAATTCGTCAGGATCTATGCGGGCGAAGAGCTCCTCCGGTTTGAGCACTGTGGTAGTGATCGAATCGATAGCGATCGAGGCCATCTTCGCCGCGTGACTCGGGATCTGCCCTTGCCAGCCGAGGTACGGGGGGATGCCTTTGAACTCGACCGGGTAGAAGATCATCTTCACCGCGACGATCTTCGTGAACCATCCAACGAGGGCGGCCGCAACCGGAATCGAGATGTACACCCAGAGCGGCTCGTGAAAGCTGAGGACGCCGAACGTCGTCATCGGTTCACGGACGACCGTGTCCGACCGCCGCCCGCCGTCAAGAGAGCGGGCTCCTCGTCATCCGGCGGGGGCGTCGCCGTGGTCGCCACCGCCGTCCTGCGGCAGACGAGCCGCCTCCCAGAGCTCGCGCCCGAGATCGGACATCCGTACCGTCCGGCGGATGATGCGCGCACCCCGCGGGCCCTTCCCCATCGCAGCGATCATCGCTCTCAGCCCGGGCTCGGTGAGCAGGATGTCGTATTCATCTTTGAGCGAATGATCCTCTGGCCCGGCCTCGACGAGGCCGAGACGGCGTAGATGGGAGACGTACAGATGCACGCGATCTGGCAGCGCCACTCCCGCCGCTCGCCCAACACTGGAGGCGTTCTCCAAGACGAGCTTCTGGTAGCTCCCGACCCCGGGCCTGGCGATGTGCACCAGCGGATAGCTCGAGCCGTCCGACAGCGCCGAGAGGATCCTCGCCTCGTCGGGCACGAGCTCGCCGACGAGGACCTCGTGCAGCATCCGCCGGCTCTCACTCGGCGTGTCGTGCACCGAACGCAAGAGGAGCGCCCTCATTTTCTCTTCTACCGTCGGCGCCGAGACATCGGGTGGCGGGTTCGATCCGTCTGGCGGCGCGACCAGCATGGGTCGAGGAGGAGGCTCGGATGTGAGTCTTCGCGGGTCGAGTTGGTCCAGCCGGCGCTTGATTTCTCGCAGCACAAACCGCTGGCCCGCGCTGGCTTGGGTCTCAATCAGAGTCACGCCTGGGATCGCGCGCGCGGCCTGATGAATCTTGCCCGTCACGGCTCCTAGCGCCGCCGCAACGGTGTCGAGCTCGTGCGACTGACGGGACTGACGCTCTGCGTCCGTCGGAGGCGCAGGCCGGGGCCGATCATCCATGGCGACGATCTTGGCACTCGCGCCGACCGCCCACGACCCGCATCGACAAGGACGCTGATGCTGTCGTCCTACGCGAAGCGCTGATTACGGGCCTCACCGAGCCTCGGTCAACGCGAACGAAGGATGAGCCTGATCAAGGTACCAACCGAAGCAGCGGTCAATCAACCATTGACGAGCCAGCAGCCGAAGCCCGGACATGAGTAGCACCGGCGGTAGCGCAGGAATTGTCCGCTGCAGGGTCCCCGCGATAGCGAAGGCACGCACGTGCCCGGCGCTGAACGACGCGTAGCGCTCAAGGGCCGCAGCCCGCGAACGTCGCTGCTCGAGCACGGCTGTCAGCTCCCGACCACAAGCGATGCCGAAGTAGAAGGCCGTCCGAATGCCCTCGCCTGAGAGGGGGAAGCAGTGACCGGCCGAATCTCCAACAAAGAAGACCGAGTCCTCAACGGCGGGCCGCAGGCGGTGCGGAAACCAATTTCCCTGGTACCGAACCGTCTCAAGCCCCAGACGCTCAGCCAGTCGGTCGGTCGGTCGGCGCACATGACCGCCGGGCGCGTAGGAGGCCACCCCCACACGGGCTTCCCCGGCCGCAGGTACCCGCCAGCCGTACCCGCGCCGTACGAGCGAGCGCTCGATCCAAACGTCGAGATCCTCGCCCTGACCATCCGGATGAACCTCGAGTCCGCGCGACAACGGTGCCGCCGGAGGTTGGTACCCGCTCCCCAGCACGCGCCGCCACCCCAAAGCATCAACCACAAGCGGCGCCTCAAGCACCCCACGGTCAGTGACGACTGAGATCACTTCGCCGGCACGCGTCCCTTCGACCGGCAGGCGCCCCTTGACCGTGGCTGTCTGAAACCGAGATCCGCTCTGCTCATACAGGAGGTGACACAGGTGGCGGTAGTCAAACGCCGACCAGCTCCAAGGCAGCCGGTAGCGCACCGAGCCGTGAGGCGTCGTGAACCGCATGTGCGGGATCTCCTGTCGGATTGCATCGCTTAGGCCTAGCGCCTGGAGCCACGGCGTCGGTGCCGCACACGCCGAGGTCGCGCGCTCGCCCAACTCGTAGCGGTCGATGAGGAGGACCGAGGCGCCGCAGCCCGCGAGCTCACGCGCCACGGCCAAGCCAGCAAAACTGGCACCACAGATCAGCACATCCACCATCGTCCCGTCGAGCGCATGACGTTCGGCCCCCCGAGCCGTCGCTCGCACGGTCACGCGACCCTCCAGGGCCCGACAGCCCCGCAAGTCATCGCCTCGCGCCGAGGCCGCGGGGATCACGTGTACGCCGACCCGTGGTCGACAACGCGGCAACGGCGACGGCACCCATCTGCCACGGAGGCAGCCGGACGCGATGCCTGAGAACGTCGAAGCCGAGCGCCTCGACTCGGTCTAGCACGCGCTCGTACACCAAGCGGGCGAGGCGAACCCCCGGAAGTATCGCGGGATCGACGACGTCGTCGAGAATCGCGGTGGTCGCGAAGAGGCGCCGAGCCCGCGTCACCTCGTCCGCCAAGAGCACTCGGAATCCCTCAGTCATCCGCCGCGCAGCGATGTCCTGATCGCTCACACCGAGGCGGGCTCGATCCTCAGCAGGGAGATATACGCGATCGAGTCCATAGTCCTCACTCACGTCACGGATGAAGTTCGTAAGCTGGAATGCTGTACCGAGCTCGGCCACAGTTGAATGGAGCTCGGGGGGAACGCCCAGGAGCGGCGCCATAATGAGTCCCACCGCCCCCGCGCTGCCGCGCATGTAGCTATCAAGCTCCGCCCGGCTGGCCACCCGCACGCGACCGCAGTCGAAACGCATAGAGTCCATGTAAACCGACAACTCGCAAAGCGGCAGGTCGTGTCGGTGGCCGGCGTCAACCAGTGCCGCGATCACCGGGTGCCGCGAGCGTCCGGTCGCCATGCCCTGTTCGAGCTCGGCCTGCCAGCGGTCGAGCGCGAGCCGGCGCGCAGCCGGATCCGGCGGACGATCGGGCCCGTCAACGAGCTGATCTGCACCGCGGACGAATCCGTATAGAGCGTACACCGCGGGACGCACGTCTCGAGGGAGACGCATCGTGGCCCAGTAATACGTCGGATCGTAACGGCGCTGCATCCGGCTGCAGGCCCTGTAGGCCGAACACAGATACGGATCGTGGCCGCCACTCGTCCTCGACATCCCGACAGCTGAAACCGAACACCTCATCACTCGACCACAGGCGGAGCCTGCCAACCGGCAGTGTGCCGGGCCTTATCTTCACACCTCGTGATCGTCGCCACGCCCCCGCACTTCAAACGCGAACGGCCTCTGTGGAAGTAACGTCAGCCATAGTCATCGATAGACGGTCACGTGCGATTCAAGGAGCCTACCCGTCCGTCTCCGGAAACGGGGACATTCTCAACCTCCCCGGCGGATCAAGCGCGCTGCGAGCGGCCAGGATCGCCGACGAGGCACCTCGACTAGGCACTGGCGGCACTTAGACGTGCTTCGGGAGATACGTCGCTGCCCGGCTAAGACGCCCCGGCTCTACCGTTCCTCCCGCGACCGCTCGTATCCGCAGCCCCGCCTGATGAATCTGCAGGCCTGCCTCGTCTGAGAACGGTCGAGGCAACTCTGATGCCCAAGCGTCCGGGCATGAGCACGACACCCCAGACTTGATTGACGGCGCCGCCGCCGGGGATCTCCGCGGTAAATTCCTCGACGATCTCGTCGGTGGCGTCAAGCACGCTGTCACTTGCCCCGACGACGCCGCTCGCGACCTCGCCCGCCTTGGGAACCGCTGCCACGGCGATCTGGATGGCGATCGCCGGCCCGAGCTGCTCGAGCGTGCGACGCGCGGCGTCGATGGCGGAATCACGTTCCTGTTCGAGCTCATCGAGAGCTTTCGTCGGCGGCTCCCTGAGGACGATCCACAACAGCCATCGTCGAGCGCGTCCCATCAGGCCGAATAAGAGCACGCCACCAACAGCCGTCCAGAATGCCGCGAGCACGAGCGCCGCCAGCCAGCTGGGTAGCACGTGCGAGAGCCCGTCGACAGCCGCGACGTTGAGGAACGCGAACGCGGCGAGAGCCGCCACCGCCACGACGAGGGCGCCGGCGATGTCACGGGCTGATCGCCGGACCTCGGGCATGTTCCGAGCCGCCTCGAGCCGAGCCTCGGACATGACCAGGTCGCTCAGCTCACGGCTGAGCTGCTCGAGGAGCTCGGTCACCGACCGAGCGTCCTCCGGCTCCTCGGCTTCTTCCTCCGGCTCCTCGGCTTCTTCCTCCGGCCGCTCCGGTTCGTCCTCCGGCGCGTCTGACCGAGCGTCCTGCGGCGTTTCAGCTTCGTCCGCGGGCGGAGCGTCGGGGGGCTTGTCGGCTTCGTCCGCCGGCGACAGAGAGGCTGCCGTGTCGACCGTATCCGCCATCGCACTCCTACCGACCTAAACAAGACCGAGTCGCGTCGATGCGCGAGCCAGAGTCTAGACCCGACCGCAATGAACCAGATTTGGCCTGGGCCGCGCGCTCAACCGCAGCCGGCGTTGCGGGCTGGTCGAAAGGCGGGTCCGGGTTCGCGGCGCTCGCGACTCGAGGGACGGGCTCCGCCAGAGGGGAAACGGCCTTCCGGGGCGCCCGTTCCGCCGCTGTACCGCGTGACACGAGCACGCCGAAGCCTCGCCAACAGACGAAGGCTTTTTCATGCACCGATTCCTGCAACGACCTGTGTGTCTCTCGACGCCGGTAGCTGAGACGATCACGCTCGTGGAGGAATGGGCCAGGTCGTGATCGTCGTAAGGGTCATCGTTGGCGTTCTGGCGCTCGTGGGAGTCGCCGCGGTCCTGGGGTCGATGCTGCGCACTGTCGTCGTGCCCAGGGGTGTGCCGGCGCGGCTCGCGCGCGCCGCCTTCCTTGCCTTCTACTTTCTGCTCCAGCTCCGGCTGCGGCTGACGGGTCGGTCCGACTACGCGACTAGGGATCGGATATTTGCGGTCGGGGCGCCCTTGGGACCGTTCGCTCAGCTCGCGACCTGGGGCGTGCTGATCTGGCTTCTGTTCGCCGCGCTGTTCTGGTCTCTCACCGCCTCGACGATCGACGGCCCGGGCATCTCACACGCGTTGGAGCTCTCGGGGTCCTCGATGCTCACGCTGGGCTTCGATTCTCCCCACGGGCTGTTGCGACAGCTCGCCGCGTTCGCTGCGGCAGCGGTCGGCCTAACGCTCCTGGCCCTGGTGATCGCCTATCTGCCGACGCTTTACGGCACGTTCTCCCGGCGCGAGCAGCTGATCACCAAACTCACGGTTCGAGCCGGCGCCCCGGCATCGGGTCCGGCGCTGCTCTCCAGCACCTGGGAACTCGGCCGGTTTGAGCAGCTGGAGGAAGTGTGGGAGCCCTGGGAAGACTGGTTCATCGAGCTCGGCGAATCCCACACGTCGTATCCGCAACTGGTCTTCTTCCGCTCGCCTCGCGCGAACAATCATTGGGTGCTCGCCTCCGAAGCGGTGCTGGACGGCGCCGCGCTCCTGCTCACGGCCTGCGACGTACCGCGTGCGACCCGCACCCAGCTATGTCTGCACGCAGGGATCCACGCCCTGCTCTCGATCGCCGACTTCCTCGCCATTTCTCACCGCCCACCCGAACCCGGCGCCGAGACGCTCCTCTCTGAGGAGAAGTTCAATGAGGCGTTTAACCATCTTCAGAGCATCGGCGTCCCGATGCGTGATGATCGACACGCCGCCTGGGTCGCGTTTCGAGCTCTGCGCGCCCGCTACGAGCATCTGCTCACGGTCCTCGGTCGCCTGACCGACGCCCCACGCAGCGACTGGAGCTCCTGGACCGAGGACACCCCCCGCCACACCCCTCCACTGATAAGACCCCGACAACAGCGGCGCGACACCACGGCGTCAGAAGCCAGGAGACGATCCGGTAAATCAGGCGGTCCCACCGGATGACGCACGGCGCAACATTTGAGAATATCGGCAGGTTCTACCTAGGCGCGCCGCGTTAGAGTGCGGGCTCTGGGGCGCGCCGGAGCTCGACCAGAGGGGAGAAGAGTTTCGTGGGGGATACCATTTTGGGACCGGTCGACTACCTGGCGGTGGAGTGGCCGGAAAGGCACGTGACCGGTGAGGGGTTCCGGCTGCTGATGGACCTCGTCGACCGCGAGATCGTCCGAGTGCTTGACCTCCTGTTCATCGCCAAGGACGCCGACGGGAAGGTCTCGAAGGTCGACGTGGCTGACGTGGAGCATTCCGACGCACTCGACACACGGCTGTGGGGACTGTCCTCGGGCCTGCTCGACCAATCGGACATCGACGAGGTCGGCGCGGCGATCGAACCAGGCAGCCTCGCGGGAATCCTCGTTTATGAGAATGTCTGGGCCGTCCCGATGTGGACGGCGCTCGACCGCAGCACGGCCCGGCTGGTCGGCGCGGGGCGCATCAGCGCCGACGATCTGATGGCGGCGCTCGACGCCCCCGATCCGGCGTGACCACCTTCCTTTTTGAACGGAGAGGCACATGGGACTGTTGAAGACAGGGTTGAAAGCGGCCGTTGCCGTGAAGACGGCCGATGTGATCCACGAACGCGTCCTCGCACGTCAGGAGCAGCACGCGGCCGCGCAAGGTCACCTGGGTCCGACGGCTGCGGTGGCGCAGCCGGTGCCGGCCGCGCCGATGCCTATGGCCCCGGCAGCGGCGGCGCCGATGGCGCCCGACATGGGCGAGAAGCTCCAGCAGCTCAAGCAGCTCGGTGAGCTGCGAGCCGCGGGTGTGTTAACCGACACCGAGTTTGAGGTCCAAAAGGCGCGCATCCTGAGCGCCTGATCGCCTCACGTCGGCGCCGGACCATCGGGTGAGCGAGGCGGACTGTGGCGGGCGCGGCAAACAGCGGTCTTGACCGGATCGAGCACGTCGTCGTGCTGATGTTGGAGAACCGCTCCTTTGATCACATGCTCGGCTATCTCTCGCTGGAGGGTGGCCGCGACGAGGTGGACGGTCTTCGGCCAGGGATGGCCAACGATCACGGAGGTCGGCGCTACCCGATCCACCATCTGGCGGCGACGTACTTCCCCGATGAGCGTTGGGATCCGGAACACACGGCGGCGGCGACCGACCGGCAGATCAACGGTGGCGCGATGGATGGTTTTCCCGCGAGCTACGCGGATACGCTCGCAGGCCGGGGCGTTGACGATGGAGATCCCGGCGTCGTGATGGGCTACTACAACGCCTCCGATCTGCCCGTGTTCGACCATTTCGCGGCCGAGTTTTGTGTGTGTGACCGCTGGCACAGCTCGGTCGCGGGAGCGACGTGGCCGAACCGCCTATACGCGATCGCGGGGAGCGCGGGCGCGAGCCGCGACGATCTGAAGGTGCCGATTCATCACGAGTATTCATTCGTTCGCTACCTTGACGCGGCTGGCGTCTCCTGGCGCTGGTATTCCCACGACATCGCCACGCTCCGTCTCGCTGATGTCACGTACCGGGTGGGACACCGCGAACACTTCGCCTATCTGCAGAAGCTCAAGCTCGTGTTCAAGACACGCGGCAGAGGCCTGCTGTACCTCAATGAGGATGCTGCGAGCTTCCTCGAGGACGCCGCGTACGGTCGACTGCCCGCGGTCTCGTGGATCGACCCGAACTTCAACGACTTCAACCTCATCGGATCTCCGCCGAACGATGATCATCCACCATCGGACGTGATACACGGGCAGGAGCTAGCGCTGCTTGTCTACAACGCGCTTGCGAGCGGTCCGCGATGGGACAAGACACTCCTAATCGTCTTCTACGACGAGCACGGGGGGTTCTTTGACCACGTCACACCGCCCGAGCATCCGCCCGATGACAATCCGACAGTATTCACCCGCTACGGGGTCCGAGTGCCAGCGTTCGTGATCTCCCCATGGGTTAGACCGCGCTCTGTCTCGCACAAGCTGGTCGACCACGCCACCATCCCAAAGACGATCCTGAAACGCTTCTGTCCGACGGTGCTTGACACGAGGTCGGACGCCGGCGGTCGAGCGCCTCAGCGCGGGAGGGGTCATTCGCACCGCGTCGGTCGGCGCATCGCAGAGGCCGCCGACCTCGGAGAGCTTCTCACGCTCGACGAGCCACGGTCGGCGCCAGACCGCACCGCCCTCGTCGACTGGTTCTCCGCCGAACAAGCTGGGCGCGCCAGGAGGCTACTCGAGGACCCAGCAGGTGTGCTCCGCGAGGCGACCGCACACAGCCTGACCGATCTCCAATCCGGCCTGGTTGCGGCGCACCGGCACCTACACGATCACGGGCACCCGCCCGGTCACCCCTAGCACCGACGACGCGACTGGACGACCGAGCCGGACACTCGCGAGGCCGCTGGTCGCGGCCTGAGGGGAACGAACATCCCGCTAACCGCTAGTACGCCGAGCGACGTCCAATTGTGCGCGGACCACAACTGTGACTGTCGGCGCGCCGCCGTGGTCTACTCCTCCTTCGCGAGCCGTTGCGCGGACGCCGATGGTCGTTCTCAGCGCTGACCCTGAGGACGGGCAGCGGAACGTCGTGCTGTCCCTCGCTGTCCTGCTGCTCGCCGATCTGGAAGCAGCAACGCGCTCTCCACGTGTGGAGTCGCGACCCTCATCCGGCTGCGTGGCAGGCGGCGGCAGCAGCTCGCCGGGAGCGTCGGCAGTACCGACGTCGGCTTCCTCGGGATTTA
>DASPPG010000004.1:0-19146 GCA_035625625.1 Solirubrobacteraceae bacterium | reverse complement strand
TCATAGGATCCAGAAGTCAACAGGCAACGTCGTCGCGCTCTGTTCTGGCAATTCCGTTGGGTGGGCCCAGTTGCCCTCGTATGCGGCAGCGAGCCAGTTGCCCCAGCGGGCAATGAACTCATCGAGTTCGCCCGTCCGTTGCGCAATCGATGGTCGGTGAGGTCAGCGCTGATGCTCTCCTTGCAATTGGGGGCGTCGCGCTGATTCGGACGCCGAGGCTGATGTCTTCCGTTAGGGGAGCGTCAGGACGCTGAAGGTTCCGGCGTGGTCGGAGTCCCAGAACCCGTTCACGGGATGACGCCCGGTGATCGTGGAGCTGATGAGCTCGATCTGCTTCGGGTCGTTGGTCATGATGTGGTCGACCTTGTGATTGAACTGGCTGGCCATGCCCCCGCCGGCCGGGAACGTCAGCACATTGGTATCTAGGCAGCAGCTAAGCGGCTTGTACGTGCTTCGCTCCCGGAACCCCGCGTTCAGCAGCGCCTGATCGGCCAGCTGGTCGCCGGGTTTGAGTGGGGTCTTGGTGTCGGAGTTCAGGTCGCCGACCAAGATCACCGGCAGCTTCCCCGTGGCTGGGCCGCCCTTCTGGATCAGCTCCTTAGCCTGTGCCTCGCGGATCTGGCCGTTGCCGACCTCGGTGCCTTGATTAGTGGGGGTGTTGGCCTGGTCGTCGTAGGACTCTAGGTGCGTGTCGATCAACCGGAACCAGCGACTGCCGCGGACACTGACGTCGGCGCTGATCCAGCCTCTATCGACGGGCACTGAGATCAGGCCGAGCAGCTTGGGCGCGAACAGCGTCTTGTAATGGCCTTTCTTTACGTCCTTCACCTGCACGCCGTCGTTGACGCGGGCGAGGATCGCGTCGCGCATCGTCAGCCTGACGTCCTCGTTGCAGGTGCCGGCGGGACCGCCATCGGTATTCGCCTCGGCCTCGAAGTCGAACTCCGGCTCGGTGGCCACCACCCGGTAGCGCCGCTTGCCTTTGTTTAGCTGCGCCAGCAGCAGCTTCACGTAGTCGTAGGCGACGTGCGTCGCCGTGTAAGGCCCCGGCGGGACGAACAGCTCGCAAGTCGACGAGGTGCGCCAAATGGCAGCCTCCTGAAGCCCCACAAGGTCAGGACTCGTCTTGAGGATCTCCCCCGCCAGACCCTTCGCCCGGACCGGGAAGTCGTTCTGCTCGACCTGGTTGAAGATGTCCCCGGCCGCATCAGTGAGCTGTGAGAAGCTCGTGGCCTGGAGCGCAGGCGTCAGGTCGGCGCCCAGATAGAGATTCCGGGTCATCACCCTGACGGTGTGCTTGGACGTCGCCCCCGACGCTGGCGTGACCGTGATAGCCACGCTCGCGACGGCCGCCAGCGGCAAGGCGAACCCCAACCAGCGATGCCAACCACCCCACGGGCGTCCTCGGAACTTCACGCCGCCACCGTAGATCCGCGCCCGCCAGTGAGCATCCGGAAAAGCCCGCAACGCCTGATGCAGTTCCCTCGGACGACAGCTCGCTCGGCACGCGCACACCGCGCCCTTCCCGCAGTCCACCGGGCACATCGCTGAGCAAGACTGTCCCCTTCGCAGGGAGAGCAACTCGCAATCGGCCGTGGAGTCTCTGCCGCCCCAGAGGAGAACTAAGCGTCTCGGCCCGACGGTGGTGAGACTCTTATTTGCCTCCGATAACTCGGAAGCCCCGTGCTCAACGACGCTCCCCGCCATGGCTTGAGCGGCCGCGGGGCGAATCACCAGCCGAGTCGTCCGCCGGGCGACCTATGGGCAAAGCACAAGCCGCCGGCCGATCCGATGGACCGCGTCTGAGTGCTAACTGACTCGCCGGCGTTCAGCTAATTCCGGCGCCGCTCGGCGTGGCTGGTACAGCGGCAGAGCCGTTGTCTGGTCACGGCCACCCGAGACGGCTCGTTCTGGGCGGAAGCAGCAGCCAGGTCGAGCGGGGTCGCGACCGTCGAACGATCCCGGCCGTGCGTAGGCACCGGGTCGGACACTGTTGGTCGAAGCGTGCCGTTTCGCTTTAGCTCGCGGTGGAGCGGCGCCCTGCGCATTGTCCGCCGGCTTGGCTTGGCGCGTGCGGGGGGGGGGAAAAAAAAAATCGCAGAGATCTCTGGCGCGCTCTGCGACCAGCAGCCGATTGCGACTTCTGCATCCGTGCGGAGGAGAAGCTCGCGTTCGGTCTCGCCCAGTTGTGCGGCCGTCCCAACCTCCAGCTCGTTCTCGCAATTGCTGGCGGAGGAGCACAACAACGGTCTTGGTCGAGTTGGCCTGGACCCGGTCCGGCCACCAGTTGCGAAGCCTGGGACTGCTGTGGTCGCCCTCCGCCTCCTGTGCCTCCGCAGCATCCGTGAGCTGACGTGGTTCACCAAGGGCAGGTCAGCGGGATGCCGCCGCAGCGCAGGTCCGCAGCGGTGCGCGACCGTATTTACCCACGCCAGGACTGCCTGATTTCACGGCTGCTGGGCACCAATGTTGGTTTCTAGCCTCCGGCCACCATCTCGCTGGAGCTTTGCATGCCCGTGTTGGCCTACTTCCGCGTTGGTCAGTCTCGAACCGGCTTCAGGCCGTTGACCGAGGCTCATTACCGGGTCACGCTCTGCGATGGATCCAGGTTATGCCCGCCCGCGACGGACGGGTTGAGACGATCATCCGACTGCTTCGGCGTCGGCTAATCACCGGTGAACATGGCACCGAGAGCGGCGATTAGACCAAGACGACTACGAGGAAGGAGGTGACGGCAATCTCAAAGGCTCACGGTACTGTCGATATCCGTGCTGGCCCAGCGACGCCACTCGACCGGTCTGACCTCGACCAAATTCCGGGGAGCGAGGCACGGGAGCTCGGCAGCGCGCTCGACCGGGCGGTTGAGGCACACGAGGCCCCGTCTCTGCGAGCAAGTGCGCCCCCCAGGCTTGATCCCCGAGAGGCAATGGTTTCCAACGGTTGGTTTGGATAATGCGGCTCGACCCACGCGGCCTGGCTCGCCCGGCATCGTGGCACGCTCGGGCGAGCCAAGGCTAAGGGTTCGACCGGAACGTCCGCCCGTCCTCACCTCGAGTCGTTGGTATGGATACCTAATCTTCGTCCGACCGTTGCTGTGCTTGCTGCAGGTCGCCCTAGGCCGCAGCAAGACCGGCGATGGCCGCGACGCCTCGTCTCTCGGGAGTGCAGAAGAGCCGGCGCCTCCCGCGAGTCGGGCCCATTCAGCGGCCGGCAGGACTCCCGATTGCACGGGGGTCGGGCAGGCAGATTTGGGCGAAACCGCCAGCGGCCGAAGCGCGAGGTCGCAACCCGGTTCGTTTTCGGCGCCGTCCAGCAAAGAGCGACTAGCGAAGATGCCTCGAACCTCTCGGTTCCCGGCCGTCATGGACGCCGGTGGTGTCGGGATTGAGACGGTGGAGATGGAGGTAGAGTGTCGGAACACGGAGACGAGTTCGGCGGCGACTGTGAGCTCCCCGTCGAGCTTGAGATGCTCCTCGGCCTGCAGCGTGACCGGGCACACGGATCCCAAGCCAAAGCTGACGAAGTCGCCGAACGGTCGGATTGAGTGCGACCGCCGAGTCCCTCAAGAAGCCGACCGACGCCGTCGCGCAAATGCCGTGATGCGCGGCGCCCCCGATGGCCGCGCGGCTGTGGTGGCGCAGTTCGTAGCAGACGGAACCGGCGAATCGGTTCGCCGGCGCACGAAAGGGGACCGTCGGCTCAGGACGGAGAATCAACCCGTTGCCGAGTGGCTGCCGAGCGCTCAAGGAAGCGGTCGTGGGAGCAGGCTCTACATGGGCAGCTTCATCACCCGCCCTGGCTCGGCGGTGGTCATGCGGTCCTTCGCGTCCGCGGGAGGACATTGGGCTACATCGAACCGCGGGCGGCACCCTGATGGCGCGACGATCATGTTGGGGGGCGTGTTGTGATCGTCGGCAATTTCTTCGCTGCGATCTCACGGCCGACTCTTGATGTCCTCGAAAGTCGTGACAGTTCCACGCCCGGCAAACGGGGTGTACGCGTTCTCGCGAGTTAGAGGTGTGTTCGCGAACGGATCACTGTGAGGTGCGCGGGGAGCGCGTGACTAGGACGATGCCCTGCCCGGGCCGCAGATCGTAGGAGAATGGAGCGACAGCCACGTAGTCCATCCGGAACTCGGGCGACACGTCGACCAACGGCCGGCCGGACTGCACAAAGGCCCGCAGATCACCGACCTCGACGTGCTGGTCGTGCCAGATGTCGGTATTGAAGAACAACAGGCCCTCTTGACCAAGCGCCGCGGAGCCCTGCCACATGATCAGAACTGCTGGATTGGAGGATGGCAGCAGCAGCATCGAGGACTCCTGGGAGAAGAGGCTGATCGCCGTCTTGAGCTGGTTGACCGCAGCGATGAACTCGCGAAGGTCAAACGAAACGGTTTCCCAATCTTCCGGGCGGGTGCTGACGACATTCAGCGCACGGCGGAAACCGAATTCGAATCCAATCGGGATCAGGCAGCCCGCCGAGAACAGGGCGGTGAACAGGTACCACAGCTTGGATGCGTTGGGGTTCCCGTACGTCTCCTCGGCCAGGCGTGGCGTGTCGTGGCTCTCTGGAAATCCGATCGAGGGGACTTGTTCCCCGATTAACTTACGCTGCTCGAGAAGCCAGTGACTGCGAAAATCCCACCATTTCGCGCTGTTGCACACGAAATCGAAACCGGCGGCCGCGGTCGCGGCGGTCTCCCACGGTGTACAGCCGAGCGTCTCAGCCACGAACACTGTGAGGGGTCGATCGTCCTTGGTCTCCGCGATCAGCCGATGCCATAGTTCGGCCGGGACTCCGTAGGCAGCATCGCAGCGGAAGCCGTCGAACCCGAGCCCAAGGAGGTGGCGGACAACGCCAAGACAGTACTGGTATAGCCCTTCAGGATCGGCGGTTCCCCGATGATTGAGCTCCGCCAAATCTTCCCACACGACGATGCTGTCGTCCTGCTTGCAGGAGGGGTGCATGACCGCACCCTCGGGATCCAACGCCACCCACTCGGGATGCTCGCTCACCAACACGGAGTCGACCGCACAATGATCGATCACCAGATCGGCCATTGTCCGCATCCCATGATCCCGAGCCGCCTGGAGAACCGATCTCAGCTGATCGTCGCCTGACCGAGGGTCGGTTGGCTCAATCAGCGCCGGGTTGAGCTCGAAGTAGTCGGCGATCGAGTAGATGCTGCCGGACGCTCCTGGACGCTGCACGGGGTTGACGAATACCCAATCGAAACCCATCTCGGCCGCCCGCTCGACGTACGGAATCCACGCGGGGAATCGGCCCGCCAGGAGGGGGAATAGGTTGTAGACGATCATTCGCTGCTCGCAACGCTACTGGGCTCGGGCAGAGCGTGGTTGCCGGGCGTGCGCAGCCAGACCTTCAGCGCGTCGCTGACGATTCGAGGTGTGAGGAGCGCATACCGAGGCGCCGTGAGACTGATCTCAGGTCCGCTCACAGGCTCCGGCGGCCGTGGTGCGGTCGGGTTGGCGGAACCCTTGCCCGGCCGACGGGGCGAATCGACCGTCGCGCAGTGGACCCCAGAGCTTGTGAGCCTGGCGGCCGGTTACACACCACTTCGGGCGGTCGTGGTCGTGCCTAGTCGCGGCTACTGGGGGTTGGACTTACGCCCGCGGGCAGATGACCAGAGCGAACGCGAATCCAGTGTCGAGAAGAACGGATATCAGGCGCTCATCGCCCATCTCTGCATATCGGTCGTCACTGGCACGACGGACGCTCACTCGGACGGGAAAGCGAGCTCGCGCCGAGCAACCTGACGGAATGTGGCAGGCCGCGCCGCGGGGTCGGTGTTACTGGTGCTGTCCCGCGCGCCGGCGCCCCTCGCACATGTCAACGTCATCGCCGCCGGGGCGGCCGTTGATGCTCAACGTGCGTGGACGGCTTACACAGTTCGGTTCCTGCGCGATCGCCTGGCGTAGTCCGCGAGTATCCGTAATTGACCGCACACCACGCGACGAGGCCGCGTCGAGATCGGATGTCCGGATACAATCTGACGGCGGTGACCCGCGCGCGTGGACGGTGAAGCTAACGCAGATAGGTTGGTTGGGGGCGGCACTCTTGCCGGGCCCCTTGAAGCTTCTTTGCCGCTCGGGTATGGGAGCGGCACGCTCGAGTTGATGGTGCGTGACCCTAGGTCGGGGCACGCGTATTGGGACCTAAGTGTCGATCGCATCGATGCTGCTGTGGGGCCTAGTGATCGCCGACGGGCTTTTCTCCGCCTGATCGGGGTTCCGGGCGGATACGTGCTGGCCGAGTATAAGGTGCGTGCTGAACGTGGGAGCCAGGCCGTGGCTCTGCCGGAGGCGGATAGCTCGTATCTGGTCGAACTGGCCGTGATGCATAACTATCAGTGGGTCGTCCTCGCGCGCTCAAACGTCGTCCACGCGCCCCCCACGATGGCGAGGGTCGCAAGTATGCCGGTGTTCGTGAGCCGTGCGGAGCAGCTTCGGCTATTGGCCGAGAGTCGTGAGCGTGAGCTTGACCGCGCCAGCGGTGATCTCGTGCCAGCGCCGACCCGAGGTGCTCGTCCTGTTGAGCGGCAGGCTGGCGCGCCAGTGAGGATGGGTGCGCCCGCGCGCATCGGGTCCGAGACACGACCGGCTCCGGCGGGCTCGGAGCCGCGCCTCGCTTCGGAGTTAGCCTTCGCCCGGGCTGGTTCGGAGGCTCGACTCAGACTCCGCGAGCCGGTTGGGATACCGTTCGTCATGCCCGGGAGTACCGCGATCACGGCCCCGGCGGCTGCTGCACTCGGCGCGCTTGCTGCGGCTGTGTGGCTTGGACGCGATCCGATCGACGTGCTCCACGCCGGAAGCAAGCTCGCTAGCGCGTTGGCCGACGCAGGGATGCCATCTGGACCAGTGGTAGCGATCCTCGACCCTCCGGGGCCGGATGTCGCGCCGCCAGAGCCAGCCGGGTCACGTACGTCCTCACCGGGCAGCGAGGCATACACGGTGAGTGAGAGTCTCGATGGCTCCATTACCGTCACCGACCGCGACGGTAACTTCATCACGTACAGTCCGGTGCGTTCGGCTGGCGTTGACGTCTCCCGTGGGCGATCGGCAGCGGCCATTGTCGGGGTGCGCCACGAGCTCTAGCTCGGATTGCACGCTACCGCGACTCGCGCACGGAGGCGAGTCGGCCGCACCCGGGCATCTGGTCGTGTTCCTGCACGCCCACCTGCCCTACGTGCGAGATCCTGACGACAAAGACGGTCTCGCCGAAGGCTGGTTCTTCGAGGCCCTAACCGAGACCTACATCCCGCTGTTGGCCATGGCCGAGGGCTGGCATCGCGACCGTCTGCCGGCGCGACTGACGGTTTCGCTGTCACCGCCCCTCCTCGAGATGCTTAGAGACGAGCTACTGGTGACGCGCTACGTCGATCGGACACGTGCGCTCCTCGAGCTTGCCGATTCTGAGGTGCGCAGGACCGCGAGTGACGAACGGTTCCGCTCGACGGCTCTTATGAATCGTGCGCGCATCGCCGACGCCATCGACCGCTTCGAGCACTGGTACTCTCGCGATCTCACCGCCGCGTTTGCCGAGCTCCAGGATCGGGGAGTGCTCGAGCTCGTCACGTCATGCGCGACGCACGCGTTCCTTCCCGGGTTCGGAGAGGCCTACGCCGGAGCCCAGATCGCCCTCGGCGCTAGGTGCTACGAGCACCATTTCCGCCGCCGGTCGCCCGGTATGTGGCTGCCCGAGTGCGGCTTCGTTCCTGGAATCGATCGGCTGCTGGCCCGCGAAGCAATCAACTACTTCATAGTTGATGCTCACGCCCTGGAGCTCGCCGACCCGCGGCCCGCTCTCGGCACCCACGCACCGATCATCTGCCCCAGCGGTGTGGCGGCGTTTGCGCGGGATCCGGAAGCGTCAGCACAGGTGTGGAGCGCCGAGGTTGGCTATCCGGGCGACCCTCGCTATCGCGAGTTCTATCGCGACATCGGCCACGACCTCGACAGCGGCACGATCGAACGTTTCCTCCTCCCCGACGGTGCCAGACGAAACGTGGGTCTGAAATACCATCGCGTGACCGGTCGCGACGTGCCGCTTCACGACAAGGAGCCATATCACCGCGCCTGGGCCCTTGACGCGGTGAACGACCATGCCGAGCACTTCGTGCTGGCTCGGGCGCACAGAATCGACGAGATTCGGGCCACGACGGGGCGGGCGCCCGTGATCGTCGCGCCGTATGACGCGGAGTTGTTCGGGCATTGGTGGTTCGAAGGCCCAGAGTTTCTCGACCTCGTCGTCCGCAAGAGTTGCGCCCAGTCCGCGTATCGCCTGTCGACCCCATCCGACGTGCTCGAAAGCGGCCTCGAGTTTCAAATCGCGATGCCGGCCGCGAGTTCCTGGGGCGCATACGGGCACAGCCAGGTGTGGCTCAACAGCGACAACGAGTGGATCTGGCCACACGTGCACCACGCGGCACGTGAAATGTCACGGATCGCCAGCGAGCACGTACGCGCAGAGGGGCTCGTGCTCCGTGCCCTCAACCAACTCGCCAGAGAACTTCTCCTCGCCACCGCTAGCGACTGGCCGTTCATGATCAGTATGGGGACCACGGTTGAATACGCCGAATCGCGGGTGCGCAGGCACATCAACCGTTTCACCCAGCTCCTCGGCCAGATCGAGAATAGAGCGATCGACGAGGGTTTGTTATCCACGGTCGAAGCGTCGGACAACATCTTCCCGTACCTCGACTATCACGACTTTGCGGGAGCGGAAACCGTGCTGGAGCGGTGAGTGAACGGCTGCGGGGCCCCTGCCGCATCGGGTCGCGGTCCCGGCGGGTACCGACCTCCCGTCCGGCCGGTTCGGGCCGACTGATTCGCCCGACCTCCTGAAAGCGAGGAAGTGGCGCTGTTCGTTGTGATGATCGCATCCGAATGCGCACCCGTCGCCCAGGCCGGAGGGCTGGGCGAGGTGGTGTTCGGTCTCAGCCGAGAGTTGGAGCTGCGCGGTCACGCCGTCGAGATCATCCTGCCCAAGTATGACTGCATGCGGTACGACCGCATCTACGACCTGACCGTCGCTTATCACGATCTCTGGGTTCCCTGGTTTAGCGGTGCTGTCCGCTGTACCGTCTGGTTCGGGTTTGTCGAAGGACGCAAATGCTTCTTCATCGAGCCGCACTGTGAGGACCGCTTCTTCGAGCGCGGGCACCTGTACGGTTCCTCAGACGACGTGCTTCGCTTTGCCTTCCTGTCGAAGGCCGCGCTCGAGTTCATGCTCAAGTCGAACAAACGACCTGACGTGATTCATTGCCATGACTGGCAAACCTCCCTTGTGCCCGTCCTCCTGTACGAGATCTACCAACATCTGGGGATGCACGATCAGCGGGTGTGCTACACCATCCACAACTTCGGACATCAGGGAGTCACGGGCGAGACCGTCCTATGGGCCACGGGGCTGACGCGGCCACACCACTTCTACGACTATGAGCGTCTACGGGACGACTTCAACCGGTCCGCGTTGAACCTCATGAAGGGTGGCATCGTCTACGCGAACTTCGTGACGACTGTGTCTCCCCAGCATGCCTGGGAGGCGCAGTACACAGACCAGGGACAGGGTCTCGGTCACGCACTGCACATGCACCGCAACAAGTTTGGCGGGGTACTGAACGGTGTCGATTACGATCTCTGGAATCCGGAGACCGATCAATTCCTCCCGGTCCGGTACGGCAGCGAATGGTTCGACGGCAAGTTCGGGAACAAGCGGGCGCTGCGCGACCGATTCCTTCTCGCCGACAGCTTCAAGCCGCTGGTCGCGTCGATCGGACGTCTGGACCGCCAGAAGGGCGTCGAGCTGATCCGTCACGCGATCTACTACACGCTGGCTGAAGGCGGACAGTTTGTGCTGCTAGGCAGTAGCCCCGATCCCGCGATCGCCGCGGATTTCTGGCGCCTGAAGCGTGAGCTCAACGACAACCAGGACTGTCATCTGGAACTCGCGTTCAGCGTTGAGCTAGCGCATCTGATCTACGCAGGAGCGGACATGTTGGTGATGCCGAGCTTGTTCGAGCCGTGCGGGCTGACGCAGATGGTCGCTCTGAAGTACGGGGCCGTGCCGGTTGTTAGAGCGATCGGGGGACTGATCGACACCGTGTTCGACCGCGATCACGCGTCGGGCTGGGAGCGCAACGGGTACGTCTTTCACGAGCCAGACGCTCGTGGACTCGAATCGGCGCTCAGCCGCGCGATCGGCCTTTGGTATTCCTATCCAGAGCAGTTCCGCGAGCTGCAGCTCAACGGTATGCGCACGGATCACTCATGGGCCGGACCCGGGACGGACTACCTGAACATCTACGAGCACATCCGGCACAAATGAACCCAACCCACACACTGGGCTCGGATTACCGATCGAAAGAACGGGGGAACGATCCGAGATGCGTCTTCGCACACGCGGGTGACGATCCGCGAGCAAAGCGAAGAGTCGTAAGAGGATTCCTCATGGCTACGGCTCCGCAACGACACCGTGTCGAAACCACGCTCCCTAGCAGGGGGCGATTTGCAAGGACCCAGGCGCCCCGGTACGCCTGAGGCCGGCGCAGGAGACCCCGTGGTAGGTATCGAGTTGCGCTGGTTCTGACCCTGCATCAGCCGCCCGGCAATCTCGAGCAGTTGCTTTCCGAGCACGGCGCGGAGGCGAAGGAGATCCTGTGGGCGATCGACCGCATCCCGCGGTCGCTCTGGCAGTACGAGGACCTGGCGCGGGTTCACGTCTCGCTCTCCGGGACTCTCCTCGAGACGCTCGCCCATCCCGACTTTCAGCGCCGCGTCTCTGGAATCGTCGATTGTGAGCAACTGTTGTGGTTTATGCAGAACAGCCGGATCATCGAGCTCCTCGGTACCGGCTGTTACCACCCCGTCCTACCGCTGATCCGCCCCGGCGATCGGGAGGAGCAACTCGATCGATGTCAGACGATCGCCGCGCACTTATTGGCACGCGATCGCGTTCCCGGGTTCTGGCCGCCAGAGCTTGGATTCTCGATGGACATGATCCCCACCCTTCATCGCCACGGCTACCAGTACGTGATCGTCGATAGCGGCCACGTCTCGCCACTCACGCCGATGCGATGGGACGAGCTCCGCTACCGTCCCCACCTGGCCCAGTTCGGGGGCGAGCAGATCGTCGTCGTCGTACGCGACCGCGAGTTGTCGAACGCGCAAGCAGCCGGCATCGACACCGACTGGTTCATCACCGAGGTCAAGGCCCGCACACAGCACTGCGAGTTCCCGCCGCTTGTCACGACCGCAACCACCGGCGAGAACGGCGAATGGTTCCGGCGCACCGAGCCCAGCTACAACTTCTGGGGAAGCTTCCATGCCGAACTGATGGAAAGGGTACGCGCCGAGTCCGCCGGCGGCATCCGCCCTACCTTCATCTCCGAGTACCTAGAGCGATACGGACCACACGGCTGGGTCACAGTAGGACCCGGAGCCTGGAACACCGGCTGGCATGACGGCACCGGGTTCCTTCAATGGAACGGATCACCGGCTCAAGAGGCCGCGCTCACCCGGGTTGCGGAACTCAGCGAGGCCGTCAACGCCGCCCGGCGTAACGCGATCGCGATTGGCGCCTCCAACCCTGGCCTATACCGCCAGCTCGAGGACGCGCTTGCCCTGATATTGCGGGCGGAGACCAGCTGCAACTTCTTCTGGGGAGACACGTGGGTTGAACGTTGTCACAACGACCTAGACGAAGCGACGAAGCGTCTCGAGCAGGCCGAGACGCTGTTCTGAACAGAACGCTCAGCAGCCACACTCCCAGACGCACACGCCCCCGCTCGTTCGTGCGATCCAGCCACGCTGCGGCGGCGGGCGCTGACGCGTCACTACGCTGAACGGATCTAAGGGAAGACGGCGCGGTCATCTCGAAGCAACGGCGGACCCCCGATGCGACCCTCGCACTAACTCCCCACCCAACGCGGTGCCAAACGCGCGGTGCTAAGCCTCCCTTGCGCTACGACCGCGGCTGGGCCCGCCAAGGCCGTTCAGACGGAGCCGGGGAACGTCTTGCTTCTTGATCGCGCGCCAACGCTGCTGGAACGGCGTGCTGACGGCAAACGGTTTGCCGCCGTCTGCGGCGCGCCAAAACAGTCGCGGCAAACGGTTCGCAACGCCTCGCCGCGCAATCGCGACGACCACCGAGCAGGAGATACTCGCGAAGCACGGCAGCGTTGAGCGACAGCTGCCGGCCAGGAAGCCCGCGAGCGTGTCCCGACCAAGATCTCGGAGAGCGCGCAGTGGCGGTACCGGTTCAGGCCGCTGTGAGGGCTCACGACTGAATTATTGAAGGGCTGATGGTGTAGTTCCAGTCGCCGTGGAAGGCGTGTCGGGTGATGTTTACGGCGGCGAGTTGCTCGTCGGTTGCGTCGACTCCGCGTTCGTAGGTGCGTTGGTCGAGTTGGGCGTAGAGCTTGAGACCGGTGGTGGTTTTCGTGGCGGCGATCAGGCTGATGATCATCTCGAGGCTCTCGAGCGGCCGTCCACGCCAGTTGAGGCTGACGAAGCTGAACATGCGGTGCTCGATTTGTTCCACTTCGAGGACCCGGCGGGAAGTGGCAGACGCGGAGGTTCAGGCCGATCGTGTCGGCGAGGCGTTGCAGCTCGTAGCGCCAGACCCGGGTCCGCGGGTTGTTGGACCCGCCGGAATCGGCGGTGAGCGTCAGCGTCTGGGCGTTCGGGTAGCGGGCCTGGCCGATGTGCTCCCACCAGCTGATGATCGTGTTGACCGCGAACTGCGCGGTTTCGCTGGTGATCCCAACGCTCACCCACCCCTCATCCATCGCGAGGTCGTAGACCCCGTAGGGGATCGCGTGCCCGAGTAGCTTGTCCTTGAAGTCGTGCCCGCGAACCTCAACTGGCCGGCCCTTAGGCTCAAACTCCCGGCCGACCGCCTTGAAATCACCGATCAGCTCGCGCTTCTTGGCGTCTACGCTGATCACCGGCTCGCCAGTCGCGATCGCCGCTTTGGCCGTCTCGTTGATGTGCGCAAAACTGCGCGTCACGATCCGGGTGCTGAGCACCCTCACGTGTCGTCTTGTTCGCCCAGAAGCAGGCGTCTCGATCGGCCGGGCCGGACACCCGCTCTGCCGCGACCGGCCACATGGCCGCTTTCGGGGACGACCAGCCTAAAGGAGCCACCCAGTGACGGCGATCTATCGGCCAGCCGGGGATCCGCCCGCGGCGCGCCGGACTGCTTCCTCCTCGCGCACGGGCGAGCGCGCCGGTCGTCGCGCGATGCGGGCCGGTGCCGCTGCTTCGCCGCCGCCCGTCATTGACACCAGTTCAGGTTCACCACTCACTGGCACGACTCCCTGGGATCGGCCGGAAACCAGAGGACCAACACGGCGACGGAAGGCTTGACAAAGTGGCCCCGCCTGACTATCGGGAACTGAATTCAGTTTAGAGGCGGAAAGCTGTGACGAAATATCGGCACACCCAATCTGGCGATCTCCCACCCGCGCGCTGCGACGTTCATGCGCACAACTCACGCCCTGTGCCCTGCGGCGCGTGCATGCGCGCACAGCAGCGGCGCTTGGCAGCCCACCAGGCGCTCAGCGTCGCTGCGGCACGGGCCTGGCAGACGGAACTCGCTGCGTCAGGCGCCAGGGCTGCCGCGTGAACTCCCTCGCGATTGCCCGCCCTTTTCTCCGCGAACTACGATTGACACACCAGCCTCGGACCGGCTCTCGCGATCGGCCCTGACCACACGGACGAGGGCCAGCGCTCTGCGTCAACGCTCGTCGCGCGATTGCTCCCTCCAGAAGGGGTCGTTTCGGTCGGCGCGGGTCCCACACCTGCTCCGCCGCTGCGGCGGTCACGCCGAGCGGCGCCGGAATTAGCTGAACGCCGGCGAGTCAGTTAGCACTCAGACGCGGTCCATCGGATCGGCCGGCGGCTTGTGCTTTGCCACGGTTGCGGTAGCCGCGGCGACCGCGCGGCGCTGACCGGTCCCGATCGCCGAGTTGTGCGCTCCGAACAACGGGCGGCTGCTGACAGACGACCGCCTAGTCGGGGCCGTGCTTCCCCAACGGACCTCGCAACACCGGGAACGCCGATCTCGAGCTGCTGCGTCTCGGGGTTGTGGAACTCCAGCCCGAGACGGCGTCGAACGCTGTGAGCTGTCGGCAGATCTGCACGATTAGCACAGCCCGAGTCGTTCAGCTCGACTAGAAGCCGGCGGGTGATTGTGCCGACGGACACCGCCTGCCGGTGCAGGGAGGCGCACGCCTCGTAGCGTCGCGACGCCCGAGTGTCCCGGGGCCTCGTACACACCAGCTACCGGCGGCGCTGTCAGCCTGGGCATCCCAACCGGAGCGGCGCCGGCGCGCCGCGGCCCCCTGCGCGCGCAAGGGGCGGCCCCTGGCGTACGCTCGAGCACCGGCCGAGATCGGGCGTAGGGCTGGCGAAAGCCACGCCGTGGCGGCGTGCGTTTCGGCCCTGGAGAGGCCCCGGGCGGCTTTGTGCGCCGGGCGGCGCCATACACGGCCCGCGTCGCGCGGGGGCTTGCGTTAGCGCGTGGGCAACGCCTAGGTCTTTTGTTAGCCTGGGATGGGTCGTACAGGTACACCTTGATCGTCGCCTCTGCGCGTCCGAGCCGGCGGGCGATCTCCGGAATTGTCAGGTTCTTCTCTTGGGCGCGGTAGTGGCGGGCAAGCGCCGCGGCGCGCCACCGGCCGTTAGCCTCGATCCGCCAGTAAGGATGTAGCCGGGAGCCAGGGAACGTCCTCCCTGGCCGTGAGAATCGGGATTGCTGAAGTCTCGATGCTCGACCCAGGTGACACCGAGTTGGTGAAGCCGAAGGCTCGCTTTGAAACGGTAGAAGTCACGCCGGACGGCGAAGGGGGTGGTGTCGCACGCCGGGGTTGCGCTGCTGGTCGAGCTGGCCGATCGGGTCGGGCTGACCGCGGCGTTGTCGGATGCGTTGGCCTCGACGCGGGAGCGTCGCTCGGCGCACGATCCGGGGCGGGTGTTGCGGGACGTGGCGGTCATGCTCGCCGATGGCAGCGATTGCGTCAGCGACTTGGACGCGTACCGCGGTCAGGAGCGCCTGTTCGGTGCGAGGGCGTCGGAGACGACGACCATCGAGTGCTGAAGTCGATCGATGAGCGACTGCTTGCCAAGGTGCTGCTCGCGCGTGCGGCGGCTAGGGCGCGGGTGTGGGACGCGGGCGCCCGCCCGGACACGATCACGCTGAACATCGACGCGACGCTTCTGAGCGCGCACTCGGACAAGGAGTGGGCGGCCGGGAACTACAAGCATGGGTACGGGTTCCACCCGCTCGGCTGCTGGCTTGATGAGACCGGCGAGGCGCTCGGGGCGATCCTGCGGCCCGGGAACCCGGGCTCGAACCAGCTGAGGATCACTTCACTGTGCTCGGGCTGGCGCTCGCTCAGGTGCCCGCCGAGGACCTCGATCGGGAGATCCTTGTGCGGGCGGACATCGGCGGCGCGACGCACGGGTTCACCGCCGACTGCCGGGAGGCGAACGTGCTCTTCTCAGTCGGGTAGGAGTTGACCGACACGGTCCGCCAAGCGATCCTCAAGCTTCCGGAAGCCGCGTGGGTGCAGGCGATCAACGCTGACGCTGCCGAGCGCGAGGGCGCCTGGGTCGCTGAGGTCACCGACCATGTGGACCTGTCCGCATGGCCTGTGGGCTCCCGGCTGATCGTCAGGCGCGAGCGGCCTCACCCGGGCGCGCAATTCACGATCTTCGATGAGCGCGGCTACCGGTACACGTGCTTCCTCACAGACTGGGACGGCGCGGATCTCGCCGGCTTGGAGCTGCGACACCGTGGCCGTGCCCGGGTCGAGGACAGCATCCGGGCCGGCGAGGACACCGGCATGCGCAACCTCCCGCACCACGGCTTCGAGCACAATCAGACCTGGCTTGAGCTATCGCTGATCGCCCAAGACCTGCTTTGTTGGATGAAGCTGATCTGCCTGACCGGCGAGCTCGCCGTCGCCGAACCCAAGCGGCTGCGCCACCGGCTGCTGCACGTCGCCGGCCGCCTCGTCCGCCACGGCCGCCGCACCCGGCTTCGTCTCCAGGTTGACTGGCCCTGGGCGCAGACGCTCGCCGACGCGTTCACCAGTCTGCGCGCAATCCCAGCGCTCTGCTGAGCACCGTGGGCCCCGAAGGCCGCCCGTTCTCGCATCGCGTTGTGAACCGAACGACGCCTACACGATTTGTGTGGACCCGCCACGGGCGCTAACTTGCGTTGATGGCTGATTCTGAGCTGCTGTCAAGACACGAGGCTGCGGCGCTCCGAGCCGTTCGCGCTGGCACGATCCGTCGTCTCGCCGCAACTCTCGCCCAGACTCGACCTGGTGCCGACGCAACCTTGTATGCGGCGCTCAGGCACTGCGAGCGTGGTGGTCTTCTCCGAAGCGGCCGCGACCAGCGCGGGCGACGCTACGTCCTGACACCCGCGGGACGGACACGGCTGCGACAGCATGCTCGGTTTGAGCGGTCCCTGCTCGCATTGTTGGCGCGCAGTTCCTGACGGCCTGATCGTTCACACCGCGGTCACCATCACCGCGATAACGGCGGATCGAGGCTGGCGGCAGCTGTGTCACGAACACGGGCGCCTGACCCAGCCCGGACGAAACACCCGAGTTGGGACGAGGACCAGTGCTGACCTGCCAGTTGCCCGGCTTTCCGCTGCTTCCCGAGGATCCGGAAGTCCGCCGCGAGAGGTCTCGGCGTACCGACGAAGACCGCCGAATCGACGTGCGGCGGCAGCAGGTTGGCGACGCCGCCGAAACCGACGATCGTCGTCCATGGCTGGCACCAGAACGGCCGTCCCCGTGCCTTCCGCTCGCCCCGGCAAAGTACGCGCGGGAACCCAGGAGCCCGCACGTACTCGCTCGACTAGGAAAGGGGTGGCTAGGTGCGCCGGGAGGCGACGGTGACCGCCGGTCGTTGCGCGATGTAGTCGGCGTGGGCGTCGTGTGAATGGATCCAGGCCAGGCTGGAGTACAGGTCTGCCAGTAGGGCATCGCGATGCGCGATCTGTGGACCGTCGGGGAGATGCATCAAGTCGGCGGTACGGCGCGAGAGCCACTGGACCGCGATGGTGCGCCTGCGCCGGCGTTCCTGGTAGCGGCGTAGTACCGACGCGAGATCGCCCGGGAGATCAGCGTCGGCCAGATAGTCAGCAAGGACGATCACATCCTCGATCGTCTGGTTTGCCCCCTGCCCTTGGTGGGGCACCATTGCGTGCGCGGCATCGCCGATCAGCACGACGCGTTCGGTGTGCCAACGCGCCAGAGGCGCGAGATCGTGCAGCGCCCAGCGTGTCCCCGCCTGGGTAGCGCCGACCATCTCCGTCACGGCGGGGTGCCAGCCGGCGAACGCGTCAACAGCGTCGCTGATCGCGCACTCCTCCATCCACGCCACATTGGTCCACTCCGCGACCCGGACGACGGCCAGGAAGTTGATCGTCCTGCCGCCGTCGATCGCGTAGTGCAGCAGATGCCGCCCAGGACCCGCCCAGAACTGAAGCGGAGTGGCGTCAGGAAGCGAAGGCGTGTTCTCGACCGGCACCAGCCCGCGGTAGCCGACAGTCCCGGAGTACCTGCCGCGAGCCTCCCCCACAATGTGCGAGCGGACGACCGAGTGAACGCCGTCGGCACCGACGACCACATCGGCTTCAGCAGTCGTGCCGTCCGCGAATGCCAGCTCGACTCCGGAACGGTGCTCAACGACACCAACGCACCGGCGGGCAAGGTTTAGCCCCTCACCGCCCAGCCGCTCGGCCAGGGCCTGGAGCAGCGCGACGCGGTGCAGGCCGTAGCACGGTGCGCCGAACGTCGCCTCATACACCGAGCTCCGGCCGATCGGATGATCGGCGATGACCTCGCCGGTATCGAATCGCCGGATGACCAGCGCCGACGGAACAACCGAGACGGCCTCGACCTGTTCTCCAATCCCGAGCCGCCGAAGCTCGCGTGTGCCATTAGCCGACAGAAACACGGCGGCGCCAATCTCGCGCAGCTCGGCCGCCTGCTCATAGACATCGAAGCTGACCCCGCGGTCACGCAGGGCGAGCGCGAGGACCAATCCGCCGATCCCCCCGCCAACGATCGCGACCCTCGGCTCGGACATCAACCACACGATCCTCGTGATGTGCGCCCGTCTCGAACGCGACGATCCGCCTTGACAGCGCCTGCGCCACGCGGACCCGACCGGCCGCAACGCGCCAACTGTCCGCCCCAGCGCGACGACATCAAATACCGCAAAAAACCCCGATCCACCCGCGCTGAATGCTGCCACCCCCTTCGGTAACGATCAAGAGCCCAGTCACCTTGAACCGCCAGACCTCGGCCTTGGGCTGAGACGGCATCGGCTTACCTTCAGCCCGCAAGCGACTCGGATCACCCTCCCAGCACACGCAGGCAATGGTGTCCGCCGTGATCGAACCGCTGAACGGCCACCCCGGTTCCTCCGTGTGCGGGTCGAGGCGGAGCGCGCCGCCGGACGACGACCAGCGGTCTCGCATAACGCTTCCTCCCTCGATATGCGGCACCGCGCCTCCTCGCGATCACGCTGACGGCCGACGGACATCGACGACTTCTCCTTCGACAGCGGTTCCGGCAGTCTCGAATGTGCTTGCTAGCGTCCCGATCCGTCGTGACCCGCAAGCGCAACTGGCTGCCGCTCGCGTAGCAAAGGCATAGCGAGGCGGGAGCAGCCGCGAGAGCCGGAGCAGTCGTGCCGCGCTCCAGGCCCCGCAGGCCTGGATGTGGGCGAAGGCGACGGTCGCCCCGAGTTTGCTGGATCGCCGATGCCAAGCGAGCCCGATCACGTCGTGCATAGACCATATGGATTGTCGGTCCGTCCGGTCTGAGCGGTAGAAGAGGCCGGTTCCCCGCGCTGGTGTGGGGGTGAAGTCATGCCGTGCGGGTGGCACCCCGCGCGGCGGTCCACAACCGCATAGGAGGAACCAGCCATGGCGAAGGCTAGAACTCTCGTCGGTCTGGATGTGCACGCGACGAAGATCGTCGCGGCGGTCTTGGACGCGGACACGGGCGAGTTGAGGTCGTTCGCGATGAAGGGCGGCACGTTGGCGGCGGCCGGGTTGTGCGCCGGTCTGCGGCGACCGGTCCGCGTCGCG
>DASPPG010000003.1:0-5107 GCA_035625625.1 Solirubrobacteraceae bacterium | reverse complement strand
GCAGCGGCCCGAAGGTCATGTGCGGTCTTCGCTGCGGCGCCGACGCTCCCGGGCTGCTCTCGCAGCCGCAGCCGTTCGCGCGCCACGCCCGCATCCTCGGCAGCGAGGCCCGGACATCCCCCTTCGCTCCAGTCAAGTCGGTTGTAGTGGTGTAACTCGGGAAGCTCGTCGGCGAAGGGCTCAAGGCGCCCCAGACTTCAGTTGCGCACCTCCCTTCTGGGGGTTCTGGTTGTGAAGCGGTTGGCTCGCGCGGGCTGTCCAGCGTTGGTCGACCGGTGCCTCAACTTTCCCCGCCCTCTCTTCGCTGCCAAATCGCGCCCGCGGGCGAGCAGTCAAGGTGGAGCGCCCTACTGGACGAACGACCTTGACGGCTCGTCCGGCGGGCGCCACCATCATTGCGAAGAGGGTGGCGGGAGAGCCCGCCCGGCCCCGCGGGCGGTTCGGACTTAGGCGGCGGTGAGACTGAGCGCCTCCTGGGTGGCTTGGTGCTCGTCGGGTTCGGTGCTCTGGGCCATCGCGGTCGTCATCGACTCGACCGACAGGTAGCGGCGCTGGATGAGCCATTCGTCGTTTTGCTCTGAGAGCAGGGCGCCGGCGAGCCGGATCACCGCTTGGTCGTTGGGGAAGATCCCGACGACGTCGGTGCGGCGGCCGATCTCTTTGTTGACGCGCTCGAGCGGGTTGGTCGAGCGGATCTTGGTCCAGTGCTCGGCCGGGAAGGTGTAGAAGGCGATCAGGTCCTCTTCGGCGGCTTCCAGCAGCTCGCACACCTTCGGCGCTACCGGCGCGAGGCGCTCGAGCACGTGCGTGACGCGCTGCTTGGCTTGCTGGTAGTGCTCGGCGTTGAAGATCTCCCGCAGCGCGGCGGCGACTAGCCCGCGCTGGTCGCGGCGGCAGTGCATGACCATGTCGCGGGTGAAGTGCACGGTGCAGCGTTGCCACGGACAGCCCAGCACGCGGGCGATCGCGGCCTTGAGCCCCTCGTGCTGGTCGGAGATCGCCAGCCGCACGCCCGACAGTCCGCGCTTCTTTAGCGAGCGCAGGAACTCGACCCAGAACGCGCCCGACTCGACCTCGCCGATGTCAAGGCCGATGACCTCCCGCACGCCGGACTCGTGCACCGCGTAGGCGACGACCAGCGCCTTGGACACGACCCGGCCACGGTCTCTGACCTTCACCTGCTTGGCGTCGAGCCACAGATACGGGTAGGCGCCGTCCAACGGCCGCCCGCGAAACAGCTCGACCTGCTCATCCAGCGCCCGGCACAACGCCGACACACGGTCCTTGCTGTAGGGCGCCACGAGGATTGACCACGCCGGCGTCGTTGAATGTGGTGATGAGGGGCGTGTACGAGGTAACGAAAGAAGTCGGGATGCCGGTGGTGTCCGCGGGTTGACGTCATGGACGCGCCGGAGGGAATCCCGACCCTCTCCCGCCTGTCATGTTTGCGCCAGCCGCCAGGCCGTCAAGGTCGTTCGTCCGGTGGGGCGCTCCACCTTGACTGCCTGGCGGTCTGGCGCGGCTTTCGCGGCGGGGAGGGGGTCGGGTTTTAGGTGCCCGGTGAGGTGGCGGTCCAGAGCTCGGCGGGGCGGCCGGCGGTGGGTATTTGGCGGTGGGTGACGCGGCCGGCCAGCGCTAGTGCGGCGAGGGCGCGGTGGATTTGGGCGGCGGGGCGGTTGTGTGCCAGCACGTCTGAGATTTGGCTGCGGGTTAGCCCGGCCGGGTTGTGCTGTAGGGCTTGGTGGATCTGTTCGGCGAGGAGATCGCCGGTGGCGCCTTGGAGGGCCCAGGTGGCCGAGCGGGCGGCGTAGTCCCATAGCGCGAGGCCTGCGCGTAGGTGCTCGGGGCTGATTGTGCGCTCGCCATCCGCGAGCGTGTAGATGAGCGCGAGGCGCAGCGCGTGGGCCTCAGCGCGGGCCAGGATCGCGCCGGCGATGCCTGGCTGGGGTTCGGCCAGGCGGGTGTAGGCCCAGTGCCACAGCTGTCGGGCTTGGTGATCGAAGGCGAGGCGTCCGGCTTGGCGGGCGTGCTCGATCGCGCCGGCGAGCACGGGTCTTAGCCCGGTGCTGGCTAGCGGGTCTTGGTTGCCGCCTTCGGGCAGCAGCCGGGCGCGTCTGCAGGCGATGATCAAGAAGCGGTTGGCCATGCCGTTGGCCAGTTCGAGCGTGGTGAGGTGGGCGCGTAGTTCGGCGGCGGTGATGTGGCCGATCAACGAGATGTGCGCGGCGGACGCGCGCGCGGGGGCAGAGCGGGTGAGCAGCTGCAGCGGCCGCCCGTCCCAGGCTAGGCGCAGCATCGGCGAGAGCGTCGAGAGCTCGCGGTGAGATGCCTTGAGCACGCTTGAGAACTCGGGCTCGATCACCAACAGCCGCGGGTCTCCGATCCCGGGATCGTCGCTGTCGTGGTCGGCGACGGCGGCGACGAGGCCTTCGCCTGAGAGCAGGCCGGCCTGGATGCGCGGCTCGAGCGCTGGGTCGGCTTGGCAGATCAGCGCTCGCGCGTGGTCCCAGGCGGTTCCCTTGCGCGAGCGGGCCGAGTCGCCGACCACGAGCAAGAAGGTGTTCGGGTGATGGCGGCTGTCGCCGATCTGAAAGTAGGCGCTGCGGCCGATCGCTGCGCCGACCGCGACCAGTAGGTGGGAGAGGATCGCGACCGGGTCGGCCTCTGTTTCGGGGGCCAGGCGAGTCACGATCTCGCCTAGGAGCCCTTGGTAGGCGGCTGGGCCGGGCGGCGCCGGGAACCCTTCAGGCGCTGGCAGGATCTCGCCCGCGCCGGCGTCCGCGGCATGCTCGCCGCAGCGCTCGTTGTCTGGGTGGCGCGGGAGCGCGCTGGTCATCTTGGCTGCTTGAGGGCGATCGCTGACGCTGGTGTCGACCGGGCCGTCGGGCGCGCGCGAGGCGCGCGCGGGCAGCGCCTGCGCGCGGTGTTGGACCTCGCTCACTCGGCTGCGACCTCGGCGATCGCCGCCTGCGCGCAGGCGTAGTCGACGATCTCCTTGCCCTGCGCGTAGGCGGCGATCAGCGCCTGCAGCGCGAGGTTGTTGATCTGGCGCGGGATCCCCCTTGCGGTCTGGTGGATCGCGTCGAGCGCGTCGTCTGAAAACAGCGCATCCGAGCGCCCGGCGAACTGGAGGTGGTGGCGAACATACGCCAGCGACTCCTGGGCGTCCATGCCTGAGAGCTCGTAGCGCAGCGCGATCCGCTGGTCCAGCGCGGCGAAGCTGCCCATCCGTAGATACCGGCGCAGCTGCGGCTGGCCGAGCATGATCAGCGCCAGCGACGAGCGCGAGTCCATCTGCGAGTTGGTCAGCATCCGCAGCTCCTCGAGCTGCTGGGCCGAGAGTAGGTGGGCCTCGTCGATCGCGAGCGTGACCTGCTTTGCGCGCTCCTGCGCCTCGCGCTCTAACAGCTCATAGGCCCGGTTGATCAGCTCCGACTTGTGAAAGCGAACCCGCCCGCCCAGCGTGCAGATCAGCGCCTGGTAGATCCCCCGCTCGCCGACGGCGGGGTTAGGCAGATAGCAGACCGTCTGACTGCTGTGAACAGCCGACGAGTTCGGCGCCACGGTGGCCGACCCCTGCCAACAGAAAGGGGCTCGGCCTACCCGACGCTCGTTACACCACTTCTACCGAAACGACCCGGCCCGACCGGCCGGTTCAACGGCTGAAACGCTCCCCGCAGGTAGGGTCGCGGCCCAGGCGTCCGGCCGTCTCGAGCGGGCGGGGGGCGGTGCGCGGTACGCGCCCGCAGCACCGGCTCCTCCCCCCTTCCTCGCTGCCTTTGCCGCCCGGCCGCCGCTTCCCACGGCCCGCCCGGCCTTTCCGGCGCAGTGGCTGGAACGGCCCCCGCAGGTGCAGAGCGACGGTCGAATGACAGTGGGTCCGTCGCGCTCTCGGAACCCTGGTCTCCACTCTCACCTGGCGACCAGCGTTGACAGCGAGCGCGCATCCGCTGTCATCCAGCCGCGCAGACCGCTGTCACGAAAGCGCGCACCCACAAGCTCGCCTGACGGGGTCGCTCGTGTAGGGCGACCGTCGAATGACAGTGGCCCTGGTCCCGAGTCCGAGTCCTCAAGCTGAGCCGTCTGCGGGCGATGCGTCGTCGGGGGTGTGGTGGACGAGCGCCGCTGCGAGGTAGCGGTAGGCGTATTCCTCGGCGAGCTTGCGTGAGTCCGCGAAAACGATGGGCACGGCGGGGTAGCGGACTTGCAGGCGGGCGACGAGCTCCAGCAGCCAGCCTGGCTGGGTGTGCTCGTGGTTCAGTAGCGCGCCGTAGCGTTGCTCGACGACAACCGCGGCGGCTGGCAGTGCGGCGAGTTCGGCCAACGCGTAGTTGAGCGAGCCGTCGACCAGCGACTTAGCGAAGTCCTCGGGCGTCTTGCGCTCGACGGCGGCGATCAGTCGCTCTCCGTCGCGGACGGCGTAGTCGCCGACGGGCAGCGCGGTGCGGCGGCTGTCGACCGGCCGGCCGGCGAACTTGTACGGGTAGCGCTCGCGGGTGTCGATCTCGATCGTGAGCTGCCGGAGCTGGGAGGCGCGACGGGTTGGGACGCGCTGACCGGGGCGGGCACGCTGGGCGGTGCGAGCGGTTTGCCAGAAGATCATCGGCCGGCCCTTGGCGCGGCCTGGCGTCGGCTTCGTGAACACGATCTGCGAGCGGTTGTTACGAGCGCGGTCGAGCACCAGATCGATCGCTGCGCCCTGCCGGCGACAACTGCGCACGCCGACCGCTTCGACGATCTCCGCGTCGACGGGCCACTCCTCGAGCGGATGGCAGTAGACGCGGCTGGTTGTAGGCCAGCGCTCGCGCGCCTTTAGCAGGACCCCGCCGTCCACCGGTACGCGCAGCAGGTACGGCAGCGTGCTCTCGAGATCGGGGTTGCGCGCGACGATGAAGCAATCGTCAGGCTCGGACATGGTGCCAGCCGGCAGCGTATAAATGGCAGTCCGCCGCCGTCCGGCTGATCGCCGCCGGGATGCTCGAGGAGAAAACCGGGGCGCTTCGGCTGACAGAGCGAGCCGCCGCCCCCTTCGACCAGGTCCGAGGCCGATGCACCCTCGCCTGGACGATCCGGAGACTTTCGGAGCCTTGGCCTCCCCCACTCTCAC
>DASPPG010000002.1:0-4468 GCA_035625625.1 Solirubrobacteraceae bacterium | reverse complement strand
CGGTCACCCGCGACCCTGTCCGGATACCACCAGGGTCGACCACCCCGCAACATAACAAGGGCCTGAGGTTTCCCGCTGACCGGCCGACCATCGAGCAGATCGTCGCTGTCATACGCGCTGCCGGCGAGAACCGGGCGGGGCTCGGGCTTCGGGCGATCATTGTTGTGCCCTGGCGCGCCGGGCTGCGGATCAGTGAGGCGGTCGCTCTAGCCGAGACGACCTTGACCGCGCCCGCGGCGCGATCTAGTCCTCAACCAAGCGCAGGATTGGGGTACTGGGCGTCGAAGGGCAGAAGGCCTGGTATTCCGCGGGTTTAGGGGGCGAGCCTGACTGGCTCGTGTTGGTTTGAAGTGAAGGGACGCTGGTGTTGGGCGTGGCCGCGGCCGCTATCGGGGGCGGTGGCGTCTGAGGCGGTCCAGTTCGATGCCGGTGTCGATCCATTGGTCGATGAGGTCGCGCAGCTTGTGGTAGTTGGCGATCTGGGTGGTGACCGTGGTGATGTGTTCGGGGCGGATGTTCTCGGTGCGGCTTTTGCCGTGGTGGCTGTAGCTGAGTTGGTGGTATGGGCCGTGGCGCTGGGGCGGGTCGGCTTTGCAGCGACAGGCTGGGGTGCGGCAGGTGTTGTACTGCTCAGACAGCGCTCCTGGTCGCACGTCGCCGAGCGTGAGCAGCGCGGCTTTGATGCGTTGGATCCGGTCGGTCAGTTCGGCTTCGCTTGCCATCGGTTTTTTCTCCTTGTGTGGTAGTGACTTTTATAGTGACACAACCCATAGCTGTGCTAAGCTATGGATAATATAGTATAGGTGATTCAAGGAGGATGAGATGGGCAACACGAACCGTCGGCTGCAACGCAGGCTCGACCGCGAGCAGCTGGCGATAGAGCGTCGCCTCGCAGCGGCGGTGGGGCCGAACTTGGCCGGTCCGCTGCTTGATCGCGCCCCGATCCGCTACGAGTGGTCAGAGCGCGACCGGGGGGTCGCGCATGGTGGGATCGGGATGATCGCCCGGCTCGTCGACGCGGTCGGCCTGGTGCCAGAGATCAACTCCTCGGTCGAGCTTTTGAAGGTCCACCGCCCCTACCACGAGTCAGACCACGTGCTCAACATCGCCTACAACGCGCTGTGCGGCGGCCAGCGCTTGGAGGACATCGAGACCCGCCGGCGCGACGCGGTCCTCCTGGACGGCCTCGGGACGGCCGCGCTGCCTGACCCGACTACCGCCGGGGACTTCTGCCGCCGCTTGGACCAAGCGTCAATCATCGCGCTGCAGGAGGCCATCAACCAGACTCGGCTGAAGGTCTGGTCACGCCAGCCGGCGTCGTTTCGCGCCCAGACCGCTCGGATCGACGCGGACGCCTCGATCATCAAAACCGACGGGCAGTGCAAGCAGGGAATGGACATCTCCTACAACGGCATCTGGGGTTACTCGGCACCGGTGGTCTCCCTCGCGAACACCGCCGAGCCGCTGTATCTGGCGCTGCACGGGGCTAACCGTCCCTCCCACGAGGGAGTCGTGCCGCTGTATGACCGCTCGATCAAGCTGTGCCGCCAGGCCGGGTTCACCGACATCCTGCTCAGGGGCGACACCGACTTCTCGCTGACCACAGAGTTTGACCGCTGGGACGCCGACGGGGTCCGTTTCATCTTCGGCTACGACGCCAAGGCCAACCTCATCAAGCTCGCCGAGAACCAAGATCAGGATCTCTACCACGAGCTGGCAGCCAACGCCGACCGCGAGCTTCAGACGCGCCCCCGCGCGCGCCCCACAAACGTCAAAGACGAGATCGTTCGCGAGCGCGGCTACAAGACGATCCGACCCAAGACCCAAGAAGTAGTCGAGTTCTCCTACCGCCCTCGCGCCTGCAACAAGGACTACCGCGTGGTCGCCGTGCGCAAGAACCTCTCGATCGAGCGCGGCGAGGAAGTCCTGTTTGACGAACATCGCTATTTCTTCTACATCACCAACGACCGGCAGCTGACCGCCGAGCAGGTGATCAACGAAGCCCACCGGCGCTGCAACCAAGAGAACCTCATCAGCAACCTCAAAACCGGAGTCCGAGCCCTGCACGCACCGGTCAACACCCTCAACGCCAACTGGGCCTACATGACCATGACCTCGCTTGCCTGGACCCTCAAGGCGTGGTGCGCCCTGATGTTACCCATCTCGCCACGCTGGGAAACACAACACGAACAGCAACGCGACCGAATACTCACGATGGAGTTCCGCACCTTCCAAGCCACTCTGATCGACATCCCCTGTCAGATCGTCAAGACAGCCCGCTACATACGCTGGCGCATCCAAGCCTGGAACCCCTGGCTAGGGATCTTCTTCCGCCTCCTCGACGCCCTCACCTACTTCCCGTCCTAAAAGCCCTCCCCGGGGCAAGTAGCTAACACCATCCAGACCCGCGCTCACGCCGAGCCGCCCACCGGCTCGGCGTCAGCCACCCAACAACCGGCCCCGTCGAAGTCAGTGAACTCCACGCACGTCGTCCCAACACCAAAAACGCTCCCCCACCAACGACACACGAGTCGGCCCGTCGCCACTCAGCCCGCAACCCACGATTTTCGCCCACAGCTAAGGGTTTGTACGAGGAACTGTGTAGGCACGAGCGAAAGAGATCGCCATGCCTACCACTACGAGAAGCAGGACCACCGAGAAGAGCAGCAGCTGTGTGTTGGAGCGCGACCCGGGGCTCGAAGCGCTGGGGGCTGGGATCGCGCCGGCGTTGCCCGGCGACGATCGCAGCGAGCCCGTAGGGCGAGCGGAGGTGTGCTGGGTACGGACGTTGAGATCGGAGGTGTGAATCCTGTCCTGGAGCCCTGACAGGGGGAATCCAACATCGAAGAGGCAAGGGCGCGGCCCGGAATTGACCGGGTGGCTCCAGTGCGGCTGGTTGCGCTGCGGAGTTTCCGTGAGGGCGGGTCTGAAGGAGGCCATAGATGCGTCGTGGTGGCGAACGAAAGTGAAGCGCCGTAAGGCGTTCCTCGGGTGGGCGAGCCGGCCTCCGGCGGCGATGCCCGATTCCTGTCGCTGGGCCCGAGGGCGTAGTGGCGACGTGATCACGGCGAAATCTCAGCGTTTCACCCCAGGAGATCTGCTGGGTTCCGACGGTTCGGTAGGCCCGAGAACGAAGAGGACGACGGCTGATGGCCCAGCAGAAGTCGGAGGATCGCGTAGTACTGGAAGGCGGGTGTAATGTCCGCTGAGCGCGCCGGGTCGAGCCCCGGCTGGCAAGGGAAGGCGGTCCCGGTCGAAGAAACGGCGGTGCAGCTCAGCCTGCCGATCGCAACAGCAGAAAACCCGCATGGGGCCACCCGCAGGAGGACCCGGGACCGGCTTGGGGCCATCCGGGCGGGAGCGCCGAAGGCGATCGGCAATACCGAGAGGGCAGCGCCTGCGACGATGGTGAGCACATCGCCGCCCCCGAGTCGCCACAACTGGCGCTATGGGGATGACTTCGAGGTCGCAAACCGGCCGGCGGCGGGGGTCATAACCCGCCGTCCCGAGGAGCCGTATACGAATAGCGTACGTACGGTTCTGTGGGAGCCGGGGCGGGCAACCGTCCCGGCTACCCGACATCGGCGCTGGGCAACGCCGGCGCGGCGCGCCCGCGGCGGACCCCCCGGACCGGCCGGCGCTCTCCCAGGAGCTGGTCGACGAGGCCGTCGATCGCGCCGCGGAGCGCCGCCGGGTCCACCGGGCTCTGGGGCTGCCATCGGATCGGCGGATCAGCGATGAGGTGGTCGACGAGCTGCTCGCCGGCGCCTCGACGGAGGAGGAGATCGCCGGGCCCGGCGGGCTGCTGGCCGAGCTGACCAAGCGCCTGGTGGAGCGCGCGATGGAGGTCGAGCTGACCGACCATGTCGGCTATGAGCCGCACCGCGAGCCGCCCGGCGGCGCTGAGAAGCAGCGCAACGGCACGACCCCGAAGACGCTGATCACCGACCACGGGAAGGTCCAGATCGACGCTCCCCGCGACCGTGACGGCAGCTTTGAGCCGCAAATCGTCAACAAGCGCCAGCGCCGCTTCCGGGGCTTTGACGACAAGATCCTCGCGCTCTACAGCCGCGGCCTGTCGGTCCGTGACATCCGCGCGCACCTGCGCGAGATCTACGGCGTCGAGGTCAGCCTCGATCTGGTCAGCCGGGTCACCGACGCGGTCATGGACGACGTGCGCGAGTGGGGCAAGCGGCCGCTGGAGGACGTCTACCCGATCGTGTTTCTGGACTGCATGGTGCTCAAGATCCGCGAGGGCGGCACGGTCCAACGCCGCGCCCTGTACCTCGCCCTCGGCGTCGGGCTCGACGGCGACCGCGACGTGCTCGGCATGTGGTTCCAAGAGACCGAAGGCGCGAAGTTCTGGATGCAGGTCCTCAACGATCTGAAGACCCGCGGCGTCAGAGACATCCTGATCTGCTGCGTCGACGGCCTCGGAGGGTTCCCGGAGGCGATCGAGGCGATCTTC
>DASPPG010000001.1:0-9503 GCA_035625625.1 Solirubrobacteraceae bacterium | reverse complement strand
CCAGCCGACCGCGCCTCCGCCGCCGCGTACAGCCGACGCTGCCGCTCATCCAGACAACCCTTCATCGACTCCCACCGCTCTGTCATCGCACGCTCATCGATCATGAACCGCCACTTCGACAGCGTAACCCCCGACACCTCCCACCAGAGCGTTAATTATGTCGCGACGACTAAGTAGAGAGCCCACAGGCAGCGGGGCGCCCGGCGCTGGGTCGGTCTCCTGGCGCCGCGAGGCCTCGTGCGGGTGCTGGTCACCGCCCATGCGATCGCCGTCGCCTCCCGAATGCCGGCTCAATGCGATGGTTCACCGTAGCGGAAGCAAGTCGTTACATGGTCGTCAACCAGGCCTGCTGCCTGCATGTAGGCGTAACAAACCTTTGACCCAACAAAGCGAAAGCCTCTCCTCTTGAGATCGTCGCTCATCGCCTTTGACTCCTTAGTCTCTGACGGCAGATCACGCGCCGTACGCCTGCGGCCCACGATCGGCACGCCGTCGACGAACTGCCAGATGTAAGCATCGAAGCTGCCGAGCTCGCCCTGCACATCGAGTACGCAGCGCGCGTTGTTGACCGCAGATTCAACCTTCAGCCGATTGCGAACAATCGCGGGGTCGCTCAACAACGCCTCGATCTTGCGAGCGTCGAAGCGCGCGACTCGGGCTGGGTCGAATTGCTGGAAAGCCGACCGGTAGCCGTCCCGCTTGTGCAGGATCGTCCTCCATGAGAGCCCGGCCTGGGCTGCCTCCAACGTTAGGAGCTCGAAGTGGTGGCGATCCTCATGCGAGGGCGTGCCCCACTCCTCGTCGTGGTAGGCGACCAAAAGGGCATCGTCCCTTTTCGCCCATTCGCAACGGTGTGGCATCTGTGCCAAGGCTTCGGCCAACTCGAAGCGGGGATCCGCTCGGCTTAGAGCTCACCCCTTTCCCTCTTGGTTTCCACAGCCTTGCGAGCCGCCTCGCGTCGATCCTCGGCAGTTCGTCCGGTATGCGGCCGGCTGCCCAGGTCCTCCCAATCGCTCTCACTCATGTCGACGCCGTAATAGTCGGCCGCCTGCTTGATGTTCGCGAAAGCCAAGGCCCGCTCCTCGTCCGAGACGCCGATTACCTGGTCAAAGCGCGCAATCGCGTTTCTGACGTGCGTTGCATCGGTCAAAGGCTCCTTCCGTTCCCTCGGAAATGCAAAAACGCTATCGGGCAAGTCGCTTCGCTCGGTCGGCTCACCATGCTTCTCGTGCGGCTTCCAAGTCGTACTCATCGCCTTTGCCTCCTGTGGTTGTTTGACCTCGCATCCCGCTCCCGCCAATTCGACCGATTGCGCGCGCCGGGGCGTGACCGTTAGTTAGACGGCGTTTCCTTCGGTTGGGCGATTGGCCCCACCCATCTGGCTGACTCTTCGGCCGCGGAGCCGGTGAGTGCGCCCTAGCTGCACGGACCGACGAACGGCCGCCCCGGCACCCAGCCCAGCCTCTCGGAGTGGGGTCTTGCGCGGCCGCGCCGAAGCCGAGGCACTTTCACTAAGCCGCCACGACCTCCGCCTCCGCAAACACCTCGCTCAGCCGCCCGGTGTCGACGTCGTAGACGAAGCCCCTGATCGGCACATCCGGGGAGATCCATGGATGTGACCTGGCCTTCTGGATCTGCTCCCTGGTGTTCTGCTCGGCGTCGGTGAAGCTATAGAACCTCGCCGGCGCAATCGGCGACTCGCCCGTTTCCTTGCGAAGCCGCTCCTCCAGCTCGCCGTCGGTAAACCTCAGCATCCCGCAGTCGGTGTGATTGATAATCATGATCTCCCGGGTCCCCAGCAACCTGGTCGAGAGAACAAGCGACCGGATCGCGTCGTCATCGATTACGGTGCCGAAGTTCCTGATCATGTCGACATCGGCCTCGGCGAGACCCAACATGTGTTCGATGTTGCTTAGGCGGGGATCCGCACAAGTGACGATTGCGATCTTGGGCGCCGGCGGCTTTCCTAGGTCGCGGTCGTAGTCGTTTGCGATGGTTGCATTCGCGCTCAGCGCGTCGTCGATGATGCTCATGAACCCTTTCTCCTTCTCATGGCCATACCGGTGGTACCGGCATGCCTGTCACCGTCATCACGCTCAGGTCTGACGGCTCAGAACGTCAGCTTGA
Organism: Solirubrobacteraceae bacterium; assembly: GCA_035625625.1. Taxonomy (GTDB): domain Bacteria; phylum Actinomycetota; class Thermoleophilia; order Solirubrobacterales; family Solirubrobacteraceae; genus Palsa-465. Next base: position 7,376 of record DASPPG010000001.1, on the reverse strand, counting down.
CCATGACGCGCGTTGTCTTTTCTCGCCTTCGCCCCTGGCCCCGCGGTCATCCACTAGAGAGCTCCCCTGGCCAGCCACGGATCAAAGAGCCGGGGCTAGGTCGTCGCGACGAGATCGTCGACTGGCACGGCTGACCGCTGTCCGGCATCACGGATCTGCGAGACCGCCTCTTCGGTCACCCAGACGGCATTGGCGAGGAAGCTGTAGTTCGTCAACGCCGCCAGATACCCATCGCCGGTAGCGACCCGTGCCCCCGCCGTCGCATCACGAACCACCACGACCTCGAACCCCTCCTCCAGAAGGTGACGCAGGTGGGACTCCACGCACAGGTTCGCGGCCATGCCAGCGAGCACGATCTGCGAGACGCCGCGCTTTCGCAGCTGCAGCGCCAGGTCGTTGCTCTCCGGTCCCCACACCTTGTGCGGCGAAGCGATGATTGCCGACCCACCCAGGATGAACTGCTTGAGCTGCTCGAGGAAGTCGGCACCAGACCCCTCCAGGCCCTCAACCGTCAACGGTCCCGAGCGCTCGAACATACGAATTGCCTTCAGGAGCTGCTCCCCCGGGCCCCCAAATCGCCACTCCCAGTCAGCCGGATAGTCGTAGTGAGGCGAGACGGCAACAGTCATGCCGCTCGACTCGGCCGCTTCGAACAGCCTCGTGAGATTCGCGACCACATTGTTCTCGGTCACGCTCTGACCAAAAAACGGCCACCCGGCACCATCAGGGCTCAAGAAGTCGTTCTGGGGATCGATCACGACCAGCGCCGCCCGATCCCTGTCGAACACGAACCCAGCGTCCGGCAAAGCCGGCGCAGCCAGGTTGCCGTCAGTGGGACTGCCATTGCCGCCGCTCTCTTCGGACACGGTTGCTCCTTTCGTCGCAGAGCTGATCAACTGGCCTTACGCCTCGGCACGGTCCCACTTCGAGTGCGCGGTCGCGCCAGGGACGTCCCCTGGTCGGCCGCGGGTCTCTCCCTGGCCGACCACGGGCCGAGGCACGAAACCCCCAACCGCCACCCACCATTCCGATCAAGTGATCTGCCGCGCGGTGGTTCGACACCGTGATGTCGAAGCAACGCTGACCGACAGGGATCCCTCGTCAACGCAGCGAACGGCTGGCCGCGACGAGTCCACCTTTGGTAAGGGCGGGTAGCGCGGACGGCCTCGTGCTGTCCGCGTGGTCGACCAGGCCGGTGGACACGTTCACGACGTGCCCGGCGCCCCGGTCGACCATCTCCGCGATCGCCAGTTGGGTGATGTGAAAGAACCCAGTCAGGTTGACCACGTGATCGCCGCGAAATCATCGAGCGTGTACTCCGTGAACGGCTTGCCGATGTAGACGCCGGTGTCGTTGATCAGCGTGTCGATCCGCCCGAACCGATCGCGAGCCTGATCGACCGCAGTTCGCGCGGTTTGCGCATCGGCGATGTCGCCGGCGACCGCGATGTAATCCCTCTCGTCTCGATCGGCCGACGGGAACGACCGCGCAACGCGGACGACGGCATACCCGGCACTGCGGTATCCCGCGACAAGCCCGGCACCGATGCCGTGGGACGCGCCGGTAATGATCGCCACCGGGGCTCACTGGACAAGGTAGGTCTCGTAGATCCGCACAAGACGTCCTTCGCGGGCCAGGCGAGCCGCCGCGGCGGCTTGGTCGGCCATACGCTGCTTGACCTCCGACTCCGGCGTCCCGTCCGAAATGGTCACGTCAAATCGAACAAGACACTCCGTCGTGTTCTCCTCTAATCGCCATGCGGTCTTCGCGTAGCGCCTCGCTCAATTCCTTGCGCGAGGCGATGCCGAGCTTTGCGAACACCTTTCGCAAGTGCCATTCAACCGTGCGCGGGCTGAGGAAGAACTGTGCACCGATCTCGGGATTGGACAGGCCATCGCGTGCGAGTCGCGCGATCTGACGTTCCTGCGGCGTGAGATCGTCGCGCGTCTCCACGACTCGTCTACGCGCGGTCGCGCCGGTCGCGGCGAGTTCACGACGGGCGCGCGCGGCGAATGCCGCCAGCCCCATCACTTCGAGCATGTCATGGGCGACGCTGAGTTGCTCGCGAGCATCGACTCGGCGGTGCTGACGCCGCAGCCACTCCCCGTAGAGCAGATGAGTCCGAGCCAGCTCGGTCCGCACGCGAGTACGACGCAGGTGCTCCACCGACTGGCGATAGTGGGCATCGGCATCCGACCCATCGCTCTGGAGCGCCCGGAGCCGCGCCTCGATGCCGAGCAACCAGTCCGTCGGCATGGCGCAGGTTCGCTTGATGATCCATCGGTGCGCAGACGCGAGCACCGCCGCATCGCCAGTCCGGGCCGCGGCCTCGGCCAGCTCGGGGACGACGAACGGTCCGTAGCCGGCGTGATCGCCTTCGAATGCGTAGCTCGCGGCGTCTAGAGCGAGGGCGTGGCGGCCCAGCGCATTGTTGAGCACCGCGCTGGCGTATCTCGCGAACACAGCCCCGCGCGTAAGGCCGCTCGATGTCGCATCGCGCACGGTGTCATCAATCAATCGGGTGGCCTGGGCATCCTCGCCACGGAAGGCCGCGAGCAGGATGTCCGTGCGGACGAGCGGCTGGTTTCCGGTCACCGCCGCCAGCGTTCGATTCTCCTCGACCAACTGGGCTGCCGCCTCCAACTGGCCACCAAGGATGTGCGACCACGCCAGCGAGTGAGCCGCGAACTGGAGCTGTACCAACGCGCCGGCCTCGTGCGCGGACTGCTTGCGTCGACCGGCGAGCGTATGCCAAGCCTCCGCATCCCAAAGCTCATGAGTGACGGTGATCGTGCTGTCGGGTACCGTCGTCCATAGCTGTTGATCGGAGTCGTCCGGTGGTGTAACCACACGCAGTGCCATCTCGAGCGCCCGACTCATCGTTTCGGCCGCCGCTTGGTAGCCGTGCACGAACCGGCGGGCCAAACCATCGAGCAGCACGTCGATCATGTCTGGATCCTGGGTTGGCTGGGGAGCCGCCAGCGCTGCTCTGGCAATCTCCTGAATCCCGCCGGGCCCCAGGCGCTCGCCAGTCCACATCGCCGCGCTGAGCGCCTCTAGATGAGCCCGCCGCCCGACGCCGATGGCCAAAGGCTCGAGTCGCCGCGCCGCGGCCGCCAGCGAGCGTGATGCCTCTCGGCCCTTGCGTTGGTCGAAGGCGATCCGGCCCTGCAGCGCGTCGCAGCGCGCACGCGCCAATTCGTCGAGCGTGTCGATCTCGACGTCGGACAGCAGACGCGCCGCCGCGTCAAGCGCGCCTGCCTCGCGCTTGGCGTCCGCTGCCGCGAGCAGACGCCGAGCCCGGTCCGGCCGGTCAGGGGTGAGGACCGCCGCGCGCTCGAGGAATGCCGCTGCGGCGGCCAGGCCGCCTCGCCGCCCGGCGCGAGGCGCGGAGCGCTCGACCTCGGCGGCGATCTGCTCGACGGGCTCGATTGTTGCCAGCGCGAGATGCCAGGCTCGCCGGTCAGGTTCGAGCTCCGGGTCGATGGCCCGGGCAAGCGCTCCGTGCGCCGCCTGCCGTTCGCGAAGAGAGGCCGAGCGGTAAGCGGCGGAGCGGACGAGAGGGTGCCGAAATCGGATTCTGGGAACGAACTCGATCAGTCCAACGTCGGTGGCCGGCCAGGCGGCCTCCCGAGGGATGCCGAGATGTTCGGCGCCGCGCCATACCAATCCCGGCTCGCCCGCCGGCTCCGCGGCGGCGAGCACCACGAGGCGTCTGGTATCCGGGGGGAGTCCTTCAAGCCGAGAGTGCATGGTCCGCTCGACGCTTCGCGACGTCGCCGCCTCGTCCGGCATGGCGAACCCACCGGCAAAATCCGCCGGAGCAGACCCTCTCGCCAGCTCGAGCAAGGCAAGCGGGTTGCCGCGTGCCTCATTGATGATCCGGTCGCGGACGGCCGGGTCGATCGGTCCCGCGAGTTCCGACGCCAGCAATGCTCGGGCGTCCGGTGGCGCGAGACCGTCCACTCGCAACTCCGGCAGGCGAGTCAACTCACGCAGATCGCTGGGGTCGCGGACGGCGAACAAAAGCGCGACGCGTTCCGCCAGCAGGCGCCGCGCGACGAAGCCGAGCACCTGCAGCGAGCCATGGTCCAACCACTGGGAATCGTCCACGACGCACAACAACGGTCGATCGTGCGCGGACGTAGCGACCAGGCTGAAGGTTGCCAGGCTCACCAGGAACCGATCAGGGGGGCTGCCGGTGGTGAGGCCAAAGGCGACTTCCAGCGCATCTGCCTGCGGACGACGCAGCGCGCCCAGCTGACCGAGCATGGGCGCACATAACTGGTGAAGCCCGGCGTATGCCAGCTCCATCTCCGATTCCACCCCGGCGATCTGAGCGAGACGGAACCCGGCAGCCTCTCTAGCCGCATAATCCAGCAACGTCGTCTTGCCGACGCCCGCCTCACCGCGCACCACGAGCACACTGCCGTGCCCTCCGCGCGCATCATCCATCAGGCGGTGAAGGACGGCGCACTCGTTTGATCGGCCCCGAAACCGTCTCGGGGTCGTCTCGGTGCCATTAATCGGTTCCGTGCGCATGCGCTGACGAGCCTCAGTAAGCCGCCGACAGGCCAACCCAAGCGGCCTGCGAGAATTCGCTTGACTTGCGGACCGGAGGATCCCGCTGGAGCGGCGACGACTCACTGGGCGAGAAGAACGGGACCTGGTCATCGCTGCCGAATGCGGCGACGCTGACGCGTGCCGTCAGCTGGTCGAGGCGTTTCTCCCCGCGATCGGACACCTCGCGCGCGGCTTTCAAGGCAGCCGGGTCGAGCGCAGAGAGCTCCTCCAAGAGGGCGTCGCCGGCTTGCTCTTCGCGGCCCGCCGGTACGACCCGGCGCTCGAGACGCCGTTCTGGGCGTACGCCTCCTTCTGGGTGCGCAAGGCCATGCAGGAACTCGTCGCTGAGCTCACTCGACCGGTTGCCCTCTCGGACCGAGCCGTCCGGGACCTGTCGCATGTACGCGCCGCGCGCAACGACTATCTGCAGCAGCACGGCACCGAGCCGACCGACGGGCAACTCAGTGCCGCGACCGGCTTGACCCCGGCACAGATCGAGAGCCTGCGCGCGACCGACCGCACGGCTCGCAGCACCGACGAGCGGCTGATCGAGCAGGAGCCGGCGAGCATGACCTTCGGGGAGACAATCGTCGACCCGCGTGCCGAGCAGGCCTACCAGGAAGTCCTCGATCAGCTCGAGATCGACCACGTGCTCGACTTGACCGACGCGCTCGAGGAGCGCGAGCGCATGGTGATCCTCAGCCATTACGGGCTCGGGCAGGAACCGCGAACGCTCAGCCAAATCGGTGCCGCGCTAGGCCTGACCGCCGAGCGCACGCGCCAGATCGAGTCCGCCGCGCTCCACAAACTCCGCGAGAACCTCGCCCAGCCCGCAACAATTGCACTCACTGGGACTTGATTTGCCGACGCTGCGGCTTACTCCAGCCAGTGGCGGCCTCCGCAGCACGCTACCTGCCTGAACCGGCGATGACCCCAGACAACCCAGCGCTCCGGCACAACGCGTTGGTCTACCAGTCGGTGGACGAGTACCTCACGCGCGCGGTCCCATTCCTGAGGCACGGGCTCGAGCAGGGCGAAGGGGCGATAGTCGCCCACACCAAGGCTGGCATCAGCATGATGCGCGAGGCGTTCGGCGCCGACGCCACACGCGTGACGTTCGTCGACGTCGGCTCCGCCTACACCCGTCCGGCACGAACCCTGGCGGCGTATCACCAGGTCTACGCGGAGCAGCTGCGCAGGACGCCGAAGCTCCGCGCCGTCGCCGATGTTCAATTCGGTCCCGATCCCCGCGAATGGGACCTATGGACGGGCTACGAGGCCGTCTTCAATCGGTCCTTCGGTCATCTACCCGCCTGGGTGCTGTGCTCCTACAACGCCAACGGCACGCCGGATCCCATCATCGAGGGCGTTTGGCGGACTCATCCCGAGGTGGTCGACGGCGATGGGTGGACGTCGAGCGGTCGATTCGAGGATCCAGATCGCTTGCTGCGCCGGATCACCCCGACTCCTGAGCTCATCCCCCAGCTTCGCCAGATCCCGTTCGACGACATCGACACCGAGCAGGTCCGCGAGCGCCTGGCGGCGGTCTTGACTGCCACCGGCATCGACGAGACCCGGACGCTCGAGATGCTCCTCGCCGCCACCGAGATCGCCGACAACGCCATCCGGCACGGCGGCGGCATCGCGGACGTCCGGGTCGGACACGCCCACGGGCGATTCGTTTGCGAAATCGAGGACCGAGGTCCTGGATTCGACGACCCTGTCGCCGGATACCTTGCACCCCGCGAAGGGATCGGCAGCGGTCTGTGGGTTGCCCGGCAGCTGACCTGGCAGATCGAGTTCTTCCGATCGCCCGCGGGATTCACGTCGCGAATCTGGCTCTAGAGGTCAGGGCGCCGTCACATCTCGATTACGCGGATCGTCGCGTAGTGGCAGGACCCGCGTCATTGCTTTCGCGTCGAACGGGGCGCCGGCCGCGCTAGAGCTTGGCCCCGGCCTCAGTTGTCTCGCCGCGGCTGGCGGACGACTGCTTCGGCCCGGCGATGCACAAGCGGGATGGGTGCTGCCAGCGACAACCGCCGGGCTACTGCCCTCCAGCGTCGGCCTGTCCCTCGGCCCCCAGAGCGATCCTCCGGGCTCGGCCGTCCGCGTGATCGCAGTCGCGAAGAGCAATAGCCGGCGCCGTGGAACCGTTTGCCACTCCTATCCACGAGAGCAGTCACGGCACCCGCGCTACTGCAAAGGCGTAAACCGGCAGCGCAGACGGCTGCGCGTCACGAGAGACCTGCTCTGCGTACGAGACGAGTATCCCGAGCTCGAACGACGCTGACCAGCTTTGCGCGGATACCAGAGCGTTCGCGACCAACGTCTGCTTCCCGTCGGCGGGAGCCCTGGTCCGATGAGTCTGGCGTGGTCCGGAAGTCTGATACCGCAGATTGCGACACAGAACGGAGCGAAGATGAGCAAGCTGAGTCTCAGCATCACGATGTCGCTGGATGGCTACGTCGCCGGCCCAGACCAAAGCGAGGAGAACCCACTGGGCATCGGCGGGATGGAGCTGCACGAGTGGTTCTTCCCGCTCAAGGCCTTCCGGAGATGCACGGCGAGGAGGGAGGCGAGGTCAACGCCAGCTCTGGTGTGGTCGAGGAGCGCCGGGCAAACATCGGCGCCACCATCATGGGCCGCAACATGTTCGGGCCGGTTCGTGGCCCGTGGCCGGATGAGTCCTGGCGGGGCTGGTGGGGCGAGGATCCCCCCTACCACCATCCGGTCTTCGTGCTGACCCACCACCCGCGCGAACCGCTCGAGATGCAGGGCGGCACCACCTTCCACTTCGTCAGCGACGGGATTGA